>JACREY010000020.1 GCA_016218085.1 Ignavibacteriota bacterium | reverse complement strand
CCAAATCGTTACACCATTCGTGCAGGTCGGAACTTACCCGACAAGGAATTTCGCTACCTTAGGACCGTTATAGTTACGGCCGCCGTTTACTGGGGCTTCAATTCAAAGCTTCGCATTGCTGCTAACCTCTCCTTTTAACCTTCCAGCACCGGGCAGGTGTCAGTCCATATACATCGCCTTAAAGGCTTAGCATAGACATGTGTTTTTGTTAAACAGTCGCTTGGCCCATTTCTCTGCGGCTCCGATTAA
Organism: Ignavibacteriota bacterium; assembly: GCA_016218085.1. Classification (GTDB taxonomy): domain Bacteria; phylum Bacteroidota; class Ignavibacteria; order Tepidaquicellales; family Tepidaquicellaceae; genus FEN-1279. Next base: position 317,943 of record JACREY010000020.1, on the reverse strand, counting down.
TCGGAGCACCCCTTATCCCGAAGTTACGGGGTTAATTTGCCGAGTTCCTTGACCACGGCTCACTCGAGCACCTTAGGATACTCTCCTCATCTACCTGTGTCGGTTTGCGGTACGGACATCTTAGTATACCTTTAAGCTTTTCTCGACAGTATGATTAGGGGAAGTTTGTAGGCTTGCGCCATCCCGTTCGGCTTTCATAAGGGTTGCCCCAAACTACGACCTTAGACCGCCTATTCCAGCAGGCGGCTTCCCTTTCACTCCTGTGTCCCTTAAAGTTAAATGTCGATGGTACAGGAATATTTAACCTGTTTCCCATTACCTACGCCTTTCGGCCTCGGCTTAGGGTCCGACTAACCCTGAGATGATTAACATTGCTCAGGAAACCTTAGATTTTCGGTGATACGATTTTTCATCGTATTTATCGTTACTTATGCCAACATTTTCTTTTCTATCCGCTCCAGCACCCGTCGCCGGACACCTTCAGTCGCAAATAGAATGCTCCTCTACCTTCTTAAAAAAGAACCACAATTTCGGTGTTATGTTTAAGTCCCGTGTATTATCGGCGCTAAGTCGCTTGACTAGTGAGCTATTACGCACTCTTTAAATGAGTGGCTGCTTCTAAGCCAACATCCTAGTTGTCATAGCAACCTAACATCCTTAGTCTGTTAACATAAACTTGGGGACCTTAATTGGTGGTCTGGGTTATTCCCCTCTCGGCAATGAAGCTTATCCCCCACTGCCTGACTCCCGAGAAACATATGATTGGAATTCGGAGTTTATTTGGGTTTGGTACCGTTGTGACAGCCCTAGCCCAGTTAGTGCTCTACCTCCAACATACTTTTACTCGAGGCTAGCCCTAAAGCTATTTCGAGGAGTACGAGCTATCTCTGAGTTTGATTGGTCTTTCGCTCCTATCCTCAACTCATCCAAGCGGTTTTCAACCCACACTGGTTCGGACCTCCATACCGTTTTACCGATACTTCATCCTGGTCAAGGATAGATCACACAGTTTCGCGTCTACCGCATGTTACTATAAATCGCCCGTTTCGGACTTGCTTTCGCTTTGGTTACATCTCTTAGAGATTTAGCCAGCAACATACGAGTAACTCGTTGGCTCATTAAACAAAAGGCACGCAGTCATCCGATAAATCAGCAAGCTGACTTACCAGACTACTACCGTTTGTAGGCATATCGTTTCAGGTACTATTTCACCCTCCTGTTAGGAGTACTTTTCACCTTTCCCTCACGGTACTTGTTCACTATCGGTCACTAATGAGTATTTAGCCTTACCAGATGGTTCTGGCGGATTCCCACAGAATTTCACGTGCTCCGTGGTACTCGGGATACTTTTAAGAGTCTTAATGTTTTCACTTACAGGACTTTCACCCTCTATGGTTGAACTTTCCAGAACATTCAGTTAACATTAAGATTTGTAACTCTTTGGTGTAGTGATTTTCCACCCAAAAGTCCCACAACTCCGTCAGCGCAACGCAATCACGCTTGACACGCTGAACGGTTTAGGCTCTTTCCGTTTCGCTCGCCGCTACTAAGGAAATCACGGTTGTTTTCTCTTCCTGAAGGTACTTAGATGTTTCAGTTCCCTTCGTTGGCTTGTTTCTGCCTATGGATTCAGCAGAACATATCCAGACATTACTCTGGATCGGTTGCCCGATTCGGAAATCCCCGGGTCTAAGACTGTTACCGTCTTGCCGGGGCTTATCGCAGGTAGCCACGTCCTTCATCGCCTATTAGTGCCAAGGCATCCTCGATATGCCCTTTGTAACTTAACCAAAAATCTTATATTGATACAGATAGCATAATGACATCAATATAAACTTGTTTGTTATTTGGACATTTGTTTTGAAAGAACGACATTCTATAAGATTTTTTTTTACCAGTATTAGAATGTTAGAATTTTGTGGAGTTAAGCGGAATCGAACCGCTAACCCCCAGCTTGCAAAGCTGGTGCTCTACCAATTGAGCTATAACCCCAAGCTCATGGAGTTTGGGTTTTTATAACATTATCACACAAACTCCTGATAATGTGGGCCTAAGTGGAGTTGAACCACTGACCTCACGCTTATCAGGCGTGCGCTCTAACCAACTGAGCTATAGGCCCGAGTGGTTATAATTAAAAATGTGCCAAGTGAACTGAGAAAAACAACGGTTAATAATATTTTTCTCTAGAAAGGAGGTAATCCAGCCGCACCTTCCGGTACGGCTACCTTGTTACGACTTAGCCCCAATCACTGGTTTTACCTTAGGCGCTTATTAAAGGCGACTTCGGGTACCCCCAGCTTTCATGGCTTGACGGGCGGTGTGTACAAGGCCCGGGAACGTATTCACCGCGCCGTGCTGATGCGCGATTACTAGCAATTCCAGCTTCACGGAGTCGAGTTGCAGACTCCGATCCGAACTGAGACTATTTTTTAGGGATTGGCTCCACCTCGCGGTATTGCAGCCCTTTGTAATAGCCATTGTAGCACGTGTGTTGCCCTAAGCGTAAGGGCCATGCGGACTTGACGTCATCCCCACCTTCCTCACTACTTGCGTAGGCAGTCTCCTTAGAGTGCTCAGCATTACCTGGTGGCAACTAAGGACAGGGGTTGCGCTCGTTGCGGGACTTAACCCAACACCTCACGGCACGAGCTGACGACAGCCATGCAGCACCTGTACAAGCTCGCCTTGCGGCACACGGACTTTCATCCGCTTTAGCTTGCTTTTCAAGCCTAGGTAAGGTTCTTCGCGTTGCATCGAATTAAACCACATGCTCCACTGCTTGTGCGGGCCCCCGTCAATTCCTTTGAGTTTCAACCTTGCGATCGTACTTCCCAGGTGGAATACTTAATGCGTTAGCTGTGATACTGATCCCCGAAGAGACCAACATCTAGTATTCATCGTTTAGGGTGTGGACTACCAGGGTATCTAATCCTGTTTGCTACCCACACTTTCGTGCTTTAGCGTCAGTATTGAGCCAGCGAGCTGCCTTCGCCATTGGTGTTCTATCTGATATCTACGCATTTCACTGCTACACCAGATATTCCACTCGCCTCTCTCAAACTCTAGGGATGCAGTATCAAAGGCAGTTCCGAAGTTAAGCTTCGGAGTTTCACCTCTGACTTACAAACCCGCCTGAGCACCCTTTACACCCAGTAAATCCGGACAACGCTTGCCCCCTACGTATTACCGCGGCTGCTGGCACGTAGTTAGCCGGGGCTTACTCTGAAGGTACAATCAATCCTGATAAATCAAGATATTTTTCCCCTCTTACAGAAGTTTACAAGAAAAATCCCTTCATCCTTCACGCGGCGTTGCTGCTTCAGCCTTTCGGCCATTGAGCAATATTCCTTACTGCTGCCTCCCGTAGGAGTCTGGACCGTGTCTCAGTTCCAGTGTGGCTGATCATCCTCTCAGACCAGCTATCCATCGTTGGTTTGGTGGGCCGTTACCCCACCAACTGCCTAATGGACCGCAGGCTCATCTTTAAGCGTCGAAACTTTGACAACAGACTGATGCCAGTCCGATGTGTTATCTGATATTAGTCCAACTTTCGCTGAATTATGTCAGTCTTAAAGGTAGATTACCTACGTGTTACTCACCCGTGCGCCACTCTTCTTACAATATTGCTACTGTAAGACAAGTAGACTTGCATGTATTAAGCACGCCGCCAGCGTTCGTCCTGAGCCAGGATCAAACTCTCCATAGTAATTTAAACTTGGGAGTTTTAACCTGTTTGTCTTTACTCAATTCACATTGACACGAAAAATTATAATTCTAGTTTATTTCTAAACTCTGGCTTATCTTAAAGAACGTTTTTCGTTAGGAATTACAAATATATAGGTTTTCTTTTATAAAGTCAATGTATTATAAAAGAAATATTCCAACTTTTTTTAATTATTCTTTACCTTTAATTTATGATTTTTTAACAATAATCAATGCCCTTTTTTCTGGACACCTGCCTTCTAATCAGTCTCAGGTTTCAGATTTCTCATCATGAGATTTTTAGTCGCCTGGTGGGGACTTCTGTCTTCAAACAGAATTGCATAAACTTCTTCAACTATCGGCATATCTATTTTGTGACGTTTCGAGAGTTCGAATGCTGATTTTGTTGTGGCTACTCCCTCTGCTACCATCTTCATTTCCTTGAGTATTACACTAAGCTTCTTTCCGCTCCCAATCTGCTCTCCGACGAATCGATTCCTTGAATGTCTTGATTCACAGGTTACAATCAGGTCGCCGATTCCCGACAGTCCGAAGAAGGTTTCTTTTTTCGCTTTCAGCTTCAATCCGAGTTTCATAATTTCGTTTATTCCCCTTGTCATCAGTGCGGCTTTTGTATTATCTCCGAACTGAGCGCCGTCCGATATACCGGCCGCTATTGCAATCACGTTCTTCAGAGCTCCTCCGATTTCAGTGCCGATTAAATCCGAACTGGAATAAACCCTGAAATAACTGTTTGAAAATATTTTCTGAACATGCTCTGCAGTTTTATGATTATTCGATGCTGAAACAACTGCAGTAGGTACCCTTCTGGATACTTCTTCAGCATGTGATGGTCCTGATAGCGATACGATTTTATCTTTCTTTGCGTGGTCAAAAATATCCATTATCATATCTGATACCATCAAAAGGGATTCGTTTTCTATGCCTTTTGAGGCGCTGACAAATATTTCGTCTTTAAATTTATAGCTTTTTAAGGATTTCAGGTTATTTCTGATGAACTGAGTTGGAGTTGTAATTAATATAATATTCTTATCGTGTATCGAAGCCTCCAGGTCATTTGATATTTTAATGTCTTTCGGGATAATGATTTTCGGTAAATAATAAAAATTTTCGCGGTATTCTTCTAGAGTTGCGGCATATTCAGGGTTAAATTCCCATAATGTAACGTTGTGACCGTTACGGTGAAGCAAAATAGCCAGCGTAGTGCCCCAGCCTCCGGCACCAAGTACAGCAATTTTCATAAATTTTTAGTTTATTTCTTTGCGAAAGGAGCTTTTATCTTGAAAACCCTGATTAGCCAGAGATTCTCAAATCTGTTTTCTGTTCCTATTAAAAGTCTTTTTATATTCGCCCTGTGATTATAAATTAACAAAACTGAAACAGCAATACTGAAAAAGATTAATGTGTTGTATCCGTTTATATCCACATCAAATAAATTTTCCCTTATAAACATTGTCATTGGAAATGCAAATGATGCCACAACTGATCCTAGAGATACATAACCGGAAGATATAAGCACGAGAAGGAAAAATCCGAGACTTATTGATACGTCAACGGGAGATAAAGAAATCAGCATTCCAAGCGCAGTATTAATGCCTTTGCCGCCTTTAAAACCCATAAAAACAGAAAATGTATGTCCGATAACTGCAGATATTCCTGCAATAATTTTCAGAATAGTAATATCGTCAAACGGAGTCAGATTTGTAAACGGCAGATTATGATACAAAAATGTTGAAAGAAGCAGCACAACAATCAGCCCCTTAGCAATATCCAATACCTGAACGAATATTCCCAGCGGTGTACCAAGCACTCTGAATGCATTGGTCGAGCCGAGATTACCGCTTCCATGCCGCCTTAAGTCGATATTCCTGAAAACTTTGCCCACTATATAAGCAAAAGGAATTGAACCGACAAGATAACTGATTATTATTAAAGATAATAAATATAACATTTAATATGCCGTTTATCCTGTAAACAACTAAAATTAATAAAGAATTTCAAGTCAATAACAACATTCTCTATTTTGCGACAATCACTTCTTTCCTTTGTTTAAATGCCATCTTTACAAAATTCTCATCGACAAGAAAAACCTGTTTAATATCGGAAACCTTTAAGATAAATTTGGGATTCGGATCTTCACCGGCTTTGGCGAAACCGAATTCATACAACTTCTCAGCCTGTATCCTGATTGTTTTGTCAAATTTTGTCAAATTTACTGCAGAATCTATATAGCTCTGTGTATTCAGACTCTGGAACATATTCAGGACTCCGTCGAGAACTGCTGTATTGAGTGAATCTTTTCCTGAAATATATTTACCTGATGAATCCATTTCGATTTTATAATTATCAGATGATGAAATGAATTCAATTGATTTCATTTTATTTCTCGGAATGGATACTATTATTTTATCCCTCCAGTCATTTACAAAATCTTCCTTTACAAAATCATTTCTTACGAATTCACCGGCAAGAAATATTTCATCAGAATCGGTTTTCTTTACAAAGGTCTGCCCGGCACCGGGAGACATGCCGCCTATCAGCATAACTCCGAGCTGGTTTCCGCCCTGAAAAACAGTGAGCTTTACATAATTTGTATCGTTGAATCCGAACTTGTCTTTATTCGAAGGATTATCGGAAACCCGGCTTTCAATTTTATATCTTTTAAGATTGGCTATTACCTGAATTATAAACTGTGAAAAAGCAGGATAATCAACAGGTTCCGTCACTCTCCATATTGTACCGACCTTGCTCAAAGTTACTTTCTTTCCGTTTCTTTCAAGAGTAAACTTATCAACGGACGCAGAGTCAATTGTAAAAAACTGCTTTTCCTTTATTTTATATGTTGCTGTTTTTTCGCCCCTGTCTGCAGTAATAAAGTATGCTATTACAGCCAGTGCTATAAAAATAAATGCAAGTAAATATGTTTTATTCGATTTCATAGTTATTTAGACTGTAAATTTTTCTTTTTTAATTTTCGTTTATTCCAGATAAAAAATCCCGCCAGAAGAACTACTGCCGGAGGTACTATCAGGTTAAAATATTTAATGAACTTCTTTGTAGTATCTGTTACTTCTTCAATCGGGGCTTCTGATGTGTCTTTACCCCTGATTTCGGATAATCCCATATCATCGGCAAGAAAATCAATCATATTAATGAAGAAAAGAATATTGTCTTTTGGAGGTCTCTGCTCTTCGTTTGCAAAATCTCCGTCACCGATAACAATCTGTTTTGATTCCTTAGTTGCAATATCAAGCTTGGAACCCGTATAAATCGGGGCATCTTTTGCCGTATCTTTGGGCACTTCCCTGCCTGCATACAAACTGCTGAATTTTCCTGTGTAAGAAGCTCCGACAATATATCCTTTTTGATTGAAAAGCGTATCCATAGCTTTTTTATCCAGATTCTGGAACTGTTCGAGATTCAAAATAAAGAATCCTCCGTCCATTCTGCCTGATTTCTCTGAAGTAGTCAGAAGCGGTTTTGCTATAATATTTTTTGTAGCTGCCTGGCTTAAGTCAAGCGAACTGACAAAAGAAAGAACAACCGCCTGTATGTTTTTAAAAGCCGGATTTTCCCTGTCAATATTAGTAACGTTTGGGAACAAAGGATAATTTATCGAAATCGGAATCCCAATCTGTGACTGAACCTGTACAGCAGAACACTGACGGTCCCTGATAAGGTCAGAATTCAATACTATTCCGTAATTTGCAAACATATCATCGAGGTTTGCTTTTATTTCATCACCAATAACCATCTGCTGCTGGAAGTTAGGAACAATTTTATTAATCAGCCAGGCAACGTTTCCGCCTTTCATTATAAACTGATCAATAATGAATTTATGGGATTCGGGAAAGTCTGACCTTGGTCCCATGACTATTAGAACACTCAGATCTTCCGGAACAGGCTGGTATTTGCTTACATCTACCCTTACAATATCATATTGTGGCGACAATATTGCATTAATTTGCTGCCACTTTGAGTAGTCATATTCCCCATGTCCCTGTAGAAATCCTATTTTTTTCTTCTTCTCCGTAGTTAGTCTTTTTACCATTGAGGTAATTTCATACTCTATATTTCCGACAGACTGAACCACAGGAATTACTTCCTGTTTACCCTGATAGAGGAAAACAAGACCGAGAAATGCTTTTTTTACTTCAAGCTTGTCATTATCCACTACCTGGATTTGAACAGGCTGAATTCCGTACTTGGCGGCTTCTTTTTCAAGCTCACCTTGCTCACCTTCACCCGTTGGATTGAGGAATTCATAATTCAGGTTTCCGTTTGAATAAGACCTGTAGTCATTCAATATGTCCTGAATATTTCTCCTAAGGTTATTATAAGGTGCAGGTAGGTTATCACTGAAATATGCCTTTACTACAAGGTTATCGCTAAGGTTTTTCACTACATCCTTGCTGATATTGGATAAAGTATAGCTTTTATTTTTAGTCAGGTCCAATCTGGTAAATACCCTTTTGGAAATAACGTTTATCACTATAACGATTCCGATTATTATAACTAATTTAATCAGAATATCTTTTTTTATATCTTTTTTATTCATAAAATTTTTTGTTTGCTCTTTTAATAAAGAATAAAAACTAATTTACCATTTTCTTGCTTCAAGTGAAGTCTTGGTAAGCAGAAGCATTATATAAATACCGCTGAAATAATAAATAAGGTCCTTTGAATCTATGACACCTCTTGTAATGCTTGAGAAATGATAATCTGAACTCAGATATTCAACAATGGGAACAATTGGAGCGGGAATGAACATCAGAATTTTATTCATCATAAACAGCGCAAAAATTATCAGAAAACTTATGATGAAAGATATCACCTGGTTTTCAGTCATTGAGGAAGCGAATATTCCGATTCCGATATACAGTCCGCTCATAAGAAGAAGCCCGATATATGCTCCGAATATTGATCCGAAATCAACCGGTCCCAGCATCCTGAGACTGAATACGTAAATAACAGTCGGTGCAAGAGTAAGTGCTGCAAGTCCGAATGTTGAGAAAAATTTCCCTAGTACGATTTCAAAATCCGTAATAGGTTTTGTAAGCAGCAGTTCAATAGTGCCTGCTTTCTTCTCTTCAGAAAAAGTCCTCATAGAAATAGCAGGAATGAAGAAAAGAAATATAAAAGGAATTATATCGAACACATTTCTCATTGTTATCACACCCGCTACAAAAAGGCTGCTGGTAAAAAACCAGCCTGTAATAATAAGAAATACGACAATTACTATGTAAGCAACCGGCGAATAGAAATAAGATTTTAATTCTTTTTTAAATATTGTTAATATATTATTCATATTTGTATTATTAATGCGTTGTTAATTTTCTGAAAATATCTTCCAGTGAAGTTTCTTCCTGGTGAAGGTTCAGGAGTACCATATCATTAGAAACAACTTTTTTAAATATTGCATCGCGGACATCTTCTCCTTTATTTGCAGAAATATCAATTTTCCATACATCATTGTCATCTGACACAATCTTGACTTTCTCTACTCCGTTTACGGAATCAAACATGCTCATAATTTTCTCTTTTCCTGCTTTCGGGTCCTTTTTAAGCGTAAGACTGATAGTAAGCTGCCCCTGGAATTTCTTCTGTAGCGAATCTGTCGTTCCGTCTGCAACAATTTTCCCGTTATTTATAATAATAACCCTGTCGCAGGTAGCCTGAACTTCCTGCAGGATGTGCGTCGAAAGTATAAGCGTCTTTTGCTTTCCGAGGTCCCTGATAAGTTTTCTGATTTCAATTATCTGGTTCGGGTCAAGACCTGATGTCGGCTCGTCCAGCAAAAGTACTTCAGGATTGTGTATCATCGCCTGAGCAAGCCCCACTCTCTGCCTGTAACCTTTAGAAAGTTCACCGATGTCTTTATGTTTTACATCTTCGAGTCCGCAAACCCTGACCATTTTCTTTACCGACTCGTCGATTTTTGATTTTTCGACAGACTGAAGCTCTGCAGCATACTTCAGATAATCAATCACATTCATATCGGGATAAAGCGGATTTTGTTCCGGCAGATAACCGATTTTTTTTCTGACTGCGAGTGAATCTGTTTCGGTATCGATACCATCTACAAATATCTTGCCGCTGTTTTGAGTCAGATATGTTGTTATAAGCTTCATTGTCGTTGTTTTTCCTGCTCCGTTAGGTCCCAGAAATCCGACAATTTCACCTGTTTTTACTTCAAAGGAAATATCCTTTACTGCGAGAAAATTCCCGTAAGATTTCGTTAAATTTTCTATCTTTATTGACATAATATTATTTTTGAATAACTGTAAATTTAATGTGAATTTTTAAAATTTTCAAACCATTTTGGTGGAATAATTTTTTTCATAATATTTCTGATACTCCCCGCTCATTACCTTTCTCCACCAATTCTCATTTTCAACGTACCATTTTATCGTGGCCTCAATACCGCCTTCAAATTGATAAGCAGGCTTCCAGCCCAGCTCAGTCTGTATCTTAGTCGAATCTATTGCATATCTTCTGTCGTGCCCTGGTCTGTCTTTTACGTAAGTAATCTGCTCTTCTGTTTTACCTAGTAGCTTCAAAATTATTTTTACAATATCTATATTATACCACTCGTTATTCCCTCCAATATTATATACCTCTCCGATTTTTCCTTTGTGCAGAACCTCACAAATCGCCGAGCAATGGTCTTCTACATAAAGCCAGTCACGTACATTTTTTCCGTCTCCGTATACCGGAAGTTTCTGTCCGTCAAGTGCCTTGGCTATCATAAGCGGAATAAGCTTTTCGGGAAACTGATAAGGGCCATAATTATTCGAGCATCTCGTTATTAATACGGGAAATTTATGAGTATGATAATAAGAATTACAAAGCAAATCAGCCGACGCCTTGCTGGCAGAATAAGGGCTGTTTGTCGTTATGGGAGTTTTTTCGGTGAATAAAATTTCTTTTTTATCTTCCGGCAATGAACCGTAAACTTCATCAGTGGAAACCTGCAGGTATTTTTCTATTCCGATTGATTTGGCAACATCCAGCAAAGTCTGAGTTCCAAGAATATTGGTAACAATAAATTCTCTCGAACCCAATATACTCCTGTCAACGTGCGATTCAGCAGCAAAGTTTACGATTGTATCTATCGAATAATCTTTAAGGGTTTTTTCAACCATATCCTTATCGCAGATATCACCTTTAACGAATTTATAATTCGGGTGTCTCTCAATATCAGTAAGGTTTTCAAGGTTTCCGGCGTATGTCAGTTTGTCATAATTAATAATAGTATAATCATATTTCTTTAATACATATTTTACAAAATTACTTCCTATAAAACCGGCTCCACCGGTTACAAGTATATTTTTCATTTCTTAATATTTAATAAAATTTAATCGGTAAACAAACCGAAATTTAAACCGAGGTTAAAATTAAATCCGTCAGCCTTGATTCCGGACGGGACATTTGTTACTGTCAGAACATCATTAAGCTTCCAGTCACCCCTTAAAGTGAACATATACCCTGCATTTAGTTTCAGATACATAAATTTTGTCACATTATATCCAACACCTATTTGAGGATTGAAAGTATAAGTTGTAGCCGTAAAAGAATTTGTAAAACTGCTTGTCAGCAATGTATCATTCGAGAGGTTCCAGGTTCCTGAATTCTGATTAAACTGTGATACTGCAAGTTTTGTTGAACCTACTCCGATATTACCGCCAATAGTGTAATCGAAATGTTTTGAAAATTTCTTATTGAATTCTACAGAAATAGCCGCATAGCGCAGTGAAAACTTTGCAGTCTTGAATGTCGAAGTATTTGTTGTCGGAGTATAAACCCTGTCTTCTGTAAATCCGGTTCCAAAGGCGCCTATTCTCAATCCGGCAACCAGAGGTACGTCAATATAGCCACCTCCGCCGAGCGTCAGGTAGCCGCTGTTTGAAAATTCGGGTATTCCGAGCTTTTTAATCTCAGTATTTAAATCAGTTACATTCGGCACCTGCCAGCCAACCATCGGTCCGCCGAAAAGAGAGAATTTATTGAAAAATTGGGCATTTGATATATTTGAAATTAACAGTAGAAAGACCCCTACAATAATAAAATTCCGTTTCATAATATTTTATTTTATATTCATTTAACGTAAAAAATTTAACTCACTTTTAAAAGTTAATAATTTATGCGAAACTTTGATTATATCTAAAACATCGCATTTATTCCGATAGTTGGAAATACACCAAGACTCTTATTTTCTTCAATAATATTCTTATATTTATTCCAGTTATATGCAGTAATATTTTTCCTTCCTGTTATATTCTGAATATCGATATAGGTTACAAGTGTCCACTTTGCAAAATTCCATCTTTTATCAACCCTAATATCCAGGCTGTAGTAATCCGGCAATCTGGCAGAATTGTACTGTGTAATGAACTGTACCCCGTCGACAATGCTTATAGGGGTGTATGGTCTTCCCCCGAGATATCTGAATTTTGTAGAGAGTTCCCAGCCTTTGCCTGCAATGTATCCGCCGTTTGTGACAAAGAGCACTCTGTTATCAAAATCGCTTTGTCTTTCAACACCATCAAGCGATGTGTACCTTGCTTTGAAAAGAGAAAGGTTTACAGTAGTATAAAATTTTTCAGAAAGAGTCTTCTGGAAAAAGAATTCGATACCCTGTGCATATCCTGTTCCTGCCGTAATCAGCGGCTCTAAACCGAAATTCGTAGTATTTTCAAAGTTACCTCCGTTGTTTGCAAGAATAAAATATGGCCTCAGCGTGCTTACGGGATAATTCCTGTATTTTTTATAATATACCTCAACTGTTGCCTTAGTATCTTTTGTTGGAAGATATTCGATACCGGCAATGTAATGATCTGCACGAATGTTTTTAAGGTCACGGTTTCTGTCATTTGACACCAGCCAAACGTATGATGGCGACTGGTAAAATATACCGTAGCTGAAATTCAGGTTAAAATTATTCAGTAAGCTAACAGATACAGAAGCTCTTGGGGATATATAATTCTTAACATTAATAAAATCAAAATAATCATACCTGAAACCGGCATTAATCTTTATAAAGTTCAGGAATTTCTGACTCACCTGTAAAAAAGCCGCAGCTTTATATGTGAGGGTGTTTTTATCGAAATCCAGTGCCGGTAAAATGTATCTTTGTCCTGTATTCGGGTCAATTGTATAAAGCGTATCCTGTTCGGTTTTAATTACATTTGCAAATCTGATTAGTTTGCCTTCAACCCCTGCGGAAATTTCAGTGTTGTTGGATGGAAGCACATTATATTCAGCCTTTAAAATGTTCTCGCTTTCTTCTGAAGCGTTTTTAAATCTCTCCACGAAGTTCGCATCCCTCCCGGAATAATCGAAATTTGTAAAGCTTCTTGAAAAAGCTATTCTGGAATATGAAAAATCTGTAAGCAATGATTTAAGTTCAAAAGAATTTGTGTATCCATACTGGTTATTTTTCAGAATATTTTCATTATCCTGCCTGTTTTCCGTATCGTCATTATTAAAAATCACTTTATCGAGATTTCCGATAAAATTATAAGTTAAAATATTATGTTCATCCAGATCATATACACCTTTAAATTGCAGCGAATTATATTCGGGCACAAAACCGAATCCTGCGGCTTTGAATATGAAGTCAAGATAACTTCTGCGAAGACTGAAGAGCCATGAACCTTCACCGGATTTCCCTAGAGGTCCTTCAAGTATTCCTCCCAGTCCTGTAGCGCTAAGGTTAAGATTACCCATAAAGCTTTTTCTGTTACCTTCCCTTAGTTTTATATCAAGCACCGAAGACAGCTTGTCCCCATATCTTGGAGAAAAACCACCAGTAATAAAATTTACATCTCTTATGAAGTTAAGGTCAATAAGACTTACCGGGCCACCTGTTGCACCCTGTGAACCAAAGTGGTTTATATTCGGAATCGGAGCACCATCTACAAGGAATAAATTTTCCGAAGGTGAACCGCCTCTTACAATCAAATCATTTCTGCCGTCATTTACGAATGAGACTCCGGGAAGAGTCTGAATTACTCTTCCGATATCTTCAAATCCGCCCGGACTCCTTCTGATTTCTTCGTAGGATAAATTCTTGAATGAATTTGATATGTCCAAAGGTTTATCAAATCTCTGTGCCTCGACATTTATAGCATCCGTAGATGCGAGTTCCAATTCAGCAAGAAGATTCAGCGAACTTCCTGAATTAACTGCGACAAAATCCTTGACAAGCGGTATATATCCAATATAACTGAATTTAACCGAATATATTCCCGAAGGAATATCAGTTAATACAAAATAACCGTCGTCATCTGAGCCGGTCCTGAGTTTCAGTTCTGTGACTTCTATTACAGCACCGGGAAGCGGCTGCTGAGTGTATTTATCTGTAACTCTTCCGTTTACTTCACCTTTCTGTTGCGAAAATGCATTATATGCAAATAAAGTAATGATTAATATTAATATATTTATATTTTTCATAAAATTTTTATTGGTTTTCAACTTTGAAAACCGACACAATTCTTGTATAGTTCCTTAAATACGACTTTTTTTATCGGATTTAATTTGACGCATATTTATCAGTTTAATTTAAGGAAATTCGTTCATATAATGCATGCAATAATATACGAAACATTTTCTGATTCCCGGTACTTTATATGCTGTTTTAGAAATTATTTTTTTGTATACTTATAAATTATTCAATTGATTATTCTATGAAATCTAAATCCGGAGAAAACAGTCTTGAAACAAATTATGCATCTTCTGAAAGAGCAGACACCGAAAGTCTTTTGAATGATTATAATTTATTCAAAGATTTAAGCAATGTAAAAGAAATCCTGAACGCTCTGCCATACATAGCGGCAATTTTAAATCACCAAAGGCAAATAGTTTATTCAAATGAGAGTCTCCTGAAAATGCTGAATATCAGTTCCGTGGAAGAACTACTCGGATACAGACCCGGTGAAGCAATAAACTGCATTCACTCCGATGAAACCGGTGGAGGATGCGGAACTTCTGAAAGCTGTAAATTCTGCGGTGCTGTAAATACAATCCTGAAATGCCAGGAAACAAATAAGAAAATTGTGGATGAATGCAGGATAGCTTCTAAAGTTAATGGTGAGCAGATGAATTTTGACCTGCTGGTAACTGCATCTCCTTTTTATATAAAAGGGATTCAGTACATTATACTGACTTTGACTGATATAAGCAGCGAAAAAAGAAAAAAAGCTCTGGAAAGAATATTTTTCCACGATGTTATAAACACTGCAGGAACGCTCAAAGGTATTATCGAGCTGATGAAGGATATCGACGATGACAAAGAACTAAGGAGATTTATTTCGATTGCAGATACTACCAGCAAAGACCTTGTCGACGAAATACTTTCCCAAAGAGAACTGGTTGCGGCAGAGAATAATGAACTTAGAGTCCAACGTGTGCCTGTATTTTCTATTGATCTTATTCGTGATGTCGTTGTACAGATACTGTATCATCCTATTGCAGTTGACCGCTCGGTTATA
The DNA here is from genome assembly GCA_016218085.1 of Ignavibacteriota bacterium. Lineage (GTDB taxonomy): Bacteria > Bacteroidota > Ignavibacteria > Tepidaquicellales > Tepidaquicellaceae > FEN-1279. The sequence continues at coordinate 302,728 of JACREY010000020.1, read as the reverse complement.
ATAGACAAGAATTCGAGCGAACTGACTTTCACTACTGACATAAGACTCCTGAGAAGAATAATACTTAACATGCTGAAAAATGCGCTGGAAGCCACTCCCGAGCACGGCAAAGTAAAAGTCGGCTGTACAAATGATGATTATTACATTACAATCTGGGTAAGCAATCCTTCATTCATAAAAAAAGAAGTTCAAATGCAGATTTTCCTGCGTTCATTTTCTACAAAGGGAAGCAACCGCGGGTTAGGAACATATTCAATGAAACTTCTCGGCGAAAAATACCTTGGCGGAAAAGTTTCATTCACTACAAACGAAAAAGACGGAACGAAGTTCTTTATAAAAATACCTCTTTAATTCAGAGGTTAAGAAGTTAAAGAAGTTAAGAAGTATAAGAGCATTCTTTCTACTTTCTACTTTCTACTTTTTACTTTATACTTTTTACTTTATACTTTCTACTTTTTACTTAATTCTTTTTACAGTTCCTGAAACTTTCTCTCGTCAAAAATTAGTTCTCGGCAGATTTCCCTGCCGCGCCCGTCAATTTTATACAGCGGCATTATCTTCCCTGCGTGCACTATACACATATCGAGTCCGGCTTCTATTGCATAATGCAGGAACACCGAATTCAGTACGTGCCGGATTTTCAGGTTTAGTCCGAATGAGCAGTTACTTATTCCAAGAATGGTTTTTGCCTTCGGCATTATTTTCTTTATTTCGCGTATGGCGTTGATAGTGTTCATACCGCTGTTGCGGAGGTCTTCCTGTCCCGAGCCCAGCGGAAAAGTAAGCGTATCGAATATCAAATCCTCTTCCCTCATCCCGTGCACATTCACGGCGTGGTCGCGGATTCGCTTTGCGATAGAAACTTTTTTCTCCAGCGAATATGCCTGTCCTTCTTCATCTATCGATAAGCATACAACAGCGGCGCCAAATTCCTTTGCAAGAGCAAGAATCTTATCCGCTTTCTTGGTGCCTTCTTCGAAGTTAATAGAGTTTATTATTGACCTGCCCGCATAAAGTTTAAGCGCGGTTTCAATCACATTCACTTCCGTAGAATCGAACATAAGCGGAATGCTGACGGCAGTATTAAACCTTTTCACCACTTCTGCCATATCCCTTGCTTCATCGCGTCCTACGTATGCCACGCATATATCCAGCACGTGCGCACCTTCCTTAATCTGCTCCTTGCCCATATTCACCATTGCATCGTAATCCTCTTTTACCAAAAGTTCCTTGAACTGCTTCGAGCCGTTTGCATTGCACCGTTCCCCTATCAGCACGGGAGGAGGTTCTATCGTCATCGGAGCTATCGAATAAAGCGAAGACAGCGACGGTGAATATTCGAATTTTCTTTCCTTAGGTGTAAATCTTTCCGAAACGGAAGACAATCTTTTGATATGCTCTGCATTCGTTCCGCAGCAACCGCCCACCACATTCACTCCAAGCTCGTGAGTAAAAAGCGTCATCCACTTTTCCATTTCTTCAGGAGTCAGTTGGTAATGCGCCTTGCCGCCGACATTTTCGGGAATGCCCGCATTCGGCATACAAAAAACCGGCTTCGGAGAATTCTGACATAAGTATCTGATATTCTCTTCCATTTCCTTCGGACCTGTTGCGCAGTTCATTCCGATTACATCTATTATATCATAGGGCTCCAGCGTGGTAAGCGCGGCTGAAATCTCAGTGCCCATAAGCATCGTGCCCATTGTTTCCACCGTGACTGAAGTTATCACCGGAAGCTTTTTTCTTTTCTCTCTGAAAATCCTCATAGCAGCGGATAGGGCTGATTTTGTCTGCAGAATATCCTGGCAGGTTTCTATGCAGAATATATCGGCGCCTCCATCGAAAAGCCCCATCATCTGGCGGTAAAAACTTTCCGTCATTTCATCATAACCGATGTGTCCCAGCGAAGGTAGCTTTGTAGTCGGGCCAATGGAGCCGGCAACGAATCTCGGCTTTGCATTTGTCGAAAATTCCATCGCGCACTGCTTAGCAAGTTCCGCGGATTTCCTGGAAAGCTCATAATCCATATTTGCGATGTTATATTCGTTCAGCACTATTGAGGTCGAGCCGAAAGAATTTGTTTCAATCACATCCGCGCCCGCTTCGAGAAAATATGAATGAAGCCGCTTAACCACGTCAGGTTTGGTTTTGCAGAGATATTCATTGCACCCTTCGAGGTCCTTTCCGCCGAAGTCATCAGGATTAAGATTATATGTCTGCAGAGTCGATCCGGTCGCTCCGTCGAAGACGATAATTTTTTCTTTTATATATTCCAGAAAGTTTTTCATAAATGCAAAGTATTAATGATAATTATTAAAATAAATATAAATATTAATATTAAAGTTCATAAAGTTTGTAAAGTTTTTAAGGTTATTAAGAAATAGCGGAGAGCGTGAATCGTCAATAGTCAATCGTGAATAGAAGAGCAAAATCTTTTGAACGCAGATTATACGGATTTCCAATTATTTTTTTGAAGGCTAAGAGCAAAGAGCGGGAATAGATGAGCAAGAGCATTTTGCCACTTCTTTTTTCATTTTAAGAACGGAAACCCCGAAGGGGTGAGAGTATTATAGAAAAGAAAGTAATCGAAAAATAAAACCCCGAAAGAGTGATATTTAGTTAGTGTCGGGAGTCCCTGCTAATGCGGGATACTCCCCGACACGAGAAATAAAATAAATAAAAATTTAAATAATTCTGAATGAAGAGCGGAATAGCGAGACCCCTGCCTAATGCATGCAGGGGTGACAAGGGTGCTGAAAGGTATCTGAATTAATCTGCTGTGACGGTTTCTTTCACATAAAAAAAAACGTTCCCAACTTTTACATTGGGAACGCTGAAATTCTTATTGCTATTTATTATTTGCTATTTGTTATCTGTTATCTGTTATTTGCTATTTGCAAATTACTTTGGCATTTTGCCGTTGCGCATTTCGTACGCAAGGCGGTCAATCTTATAGAGATTCTTTACCGTTTCGATAAGGCCTTCGGAGTCAACGCTGACCGTATGCGGTTTATCGTCGAGGTAAATGATTTCATCCGTAAGACTTTCGATATTGCCGTCGAATGCGAGTCCTACTATTTCGGCATTTTTATTTATAACCGGGCTGCCTGAGTTTCCGCCGATGATATCATTTGTGGAAATGAAATCGAACGGTGCGGAAAGGTTGAATTCCTTCGGAGGATTTATCCACCTGTCGGGCAGAGTAAACGGATATTCCTTGCCGAATGAATAGTACCTGTCGTAGATACCGTAGAACGTGGTTTTCGGAGGAGCGATTGTTCCGTTGTAATCGTATGTCTTGATAACACCGTCTGAAATCCTGAGCGTGAAAGTGGCATCGGGCGGAATGGTGGTTCCGAATACATCATATATTGCCTGACCGAGGAGCTCGATATTTACTTTTTCGACATCGCGAAGCTCGGTTATTTTCTTATTTACTTCATCGTATCTTGCTCTTGTATTTGCAACCCAGGTTATAACAGGATCGCCTGAATTAATAAAAGCATCGGCGCCTTTTTCGACAAGCTCTTTTGTCTTTTCGTATGATGTCAATACTGTGTTGTTCAGAATGTAATTAACAGCATCGGTTCCAGTGAGTCCGTTTGTGAGTGCTTTTACGTTCGGATTATCCGAGCCGAGTTTTTTGATATACTGCGACACGAGGAATTCAAGAACTTTTACATCATAATCCTTGTCGGCATTTGTGATTAAGACTTTGTAATCTTTATCAGCCGGCGTTCCGCCTGATTTGAAAACAGCAATTATCTTATCAGCGGCAACGAAGAATGAAGGATTGAGATTCGGATTCACACGGTAGCTGTAATATTCAGGATATACTTTTGCAACTTCTTTATTCACTTCTGCAATGTTATCCCAAACCTTTGAGTACTTTGCCTGAAGCGTGGGATTTGACATCACGGCATCCTTGAATTTTCTTTCGAAGTCTTTTTTCTTTGCCATGATAACAGCATCGTTAAGACCTTTTGTGATTCCCTTGTAAACTTTCTGAGAGTTTGCATAAGAGAATAATCTGTCGTTAAGTTCTTTTGCTTTCGAAGGGTCTTTTGCTATTACGTCTTTGTAATAATCGACCATGAAATCCAGGAATTTCGAAATATCGGGATAAGAAACATCACGCTTGTATTCAAGCTGTGCAACGGTATTCAGTCGGCTTGTCCTGCCGGGATTTCCGACCACAAAAATCGGTTCACCGGGTCCTGCGCCTTTCGGGCTCCATCTGTAGTAGTGTTCGGTTTTAAGCGGCTTGCCTGCTTCGTCATATACTCTGAAGAAAGTGCAGTCGAGATTATAGCGGGGATAAGTGAAATTGTCATAATCTCCGCCGAAAAATCCTGCCTGGTCTTCGGGAGCGAACACGAGGCGCACGTCATTGTATCTTTTGTAAATGTAAAGCGAATAAAGACCTCCGCTGTACAGGGTAACAACCTGCGCCTTTACTCCGGGCAGTGTATTCTGCTTTTCGATATCTTTTATTTTGGCTTCTTTGTTTTTCAGTTTTTCTTCGTTGGTTGTGCCGGAGTTGATTGCATCCTGAATTTCTTTTGTGACATCGGTAATTTTCACCAGCTGGTCGACGAACAAGCCGGGCACTTTTCTTTCGTCCTCGAGTTTAATTGCGAGGAATCCGTTTTTATGCAGATCTTCGCCTTTCTGTTCGACTTCGGTTACTGATTCACGTCCGCAGTGATGGTTAGTCATTACGAGACCGTCGGCTGAAACGAATGAAGCGGAGCAATAAGTAGCAAAGCGGAGCGCTGCCATTCTTACGTTATCCAGCCATTCCTGGGAGGGGCGGAAGCCGTATGTTTCATAAAGGTAATCCGCTGGCGGATAGTCGAAAGTCCACATTTTTCCATTGTCGAACTTCCCTGCTTTTACGGTATCGAGATTCTGCGCACCGAGATTTCCAAGCGAGAATACAAACAACACCAGTAAAAAGAATGTTGATAATTTTTTTGTCATATGTTTAATTTAATTAGTTTGATTTAATATATTAAATATTATTTTACTAACTTCCCTGTTCTAATTTCTTCGCTGAGCCTGTGAGCTTTATACAGATTCTTTATTGCTTCCTTCAGTCCTTCAGAATCAACTGATACGGTTGTGGGAGTTTCCGAGGTATAGATAAAATCACCCGGCAGGCTTTCGATATTTCCGTCGAAAGCAAGACCGACTATTTCGGCATTTTTATTTATTACCGGGCTGCCAGAGTTTCCACCGCTGATATCGCAGGTGGAGATGAAATTAAACGGAGTTTCGAGTCTGAATTCCTTCGGGGGATTAATCCAGATTTTTGCAAGGTCCCACGGATTCTTTTTTTCAAAAGAATAATATCTGTCGTACATACCGTAAAACGTGGTTTTCGGCGGGGCTATAGTACCGTTATACTCATACGGTTTGATTACACCGTCGGAAATCCTCAAAGTAAAAGTGGCATCAGGCGGTATAGTATTCCCGTATACTTCAAAGACAGCATTTCCGAGCTTTTGATTTGCAAGATCTTCCGCTTTCAGAAGTTTTGCGTTTCTCTCTTTAAGCGATTTCAGTGTATCTGCAGTTGACAGAAGGAATTTTATAAGCGGGTCATCCGAAGCAAGTATTTCTTCGGGTGATTTTTTAATAAAATCCTTTGCACCCTGCTCGCTTGTAAGCGCCGAATTTTTCTTCAGGTAATCTACTGCTTCATCCAGTGTACGGGTACCGATAAAATCGTTCACATATTTATTTTCATAGCCGATATTATCAATAAGGTAAGCGAGTTCGATTCTAAGAATATTTTCTCCGAAAATGTCATTAGAGAAAAGCCCTGATACAAAAGATTTGCTGAGTTTTTCATTTACTTTTGAAGCTTTTATGAGTGTATCGGCAAGGTACATATATGAAGATGAATTCATCGAGACTGAAAAAGCATTTAAGAAAGGATTAATACTTTTCAATTCTTTTCTTATATCATTGATTTCATTCCATACGCTGCCGTATTTATCTTTCAGTAGCGGATTTGACTCAACAGCTTCCATAAAATTCTTTTCGAAATCTTTTTTTCTTGCCATAAGGTAAGGATTGCTAAGCCCTTTAATCATTCCGACATACACCTTCTGTGAGTTTTTAAGGCTGAAAATCTGGTCGTTGAAAAATTTTGCCATTTCGGGATTCTGGCTGCAGAAATCTTCGAGTATGTTTATATATTTATTTATCAATGCAAGCTCCTGCGGATATTCAACATCGCGTTTATATTCGAGCTGGGCGATTGTATTAAGCCTGTTAGTGGAAGCGGGATTTCCGACAACGAAAACAGGTTCGCCCAGAGTTGCGCCGCCGGCGCTCCATTTAAAATAATTTGGAGATTTAAGAGGTTTACCATTTTCATCATATACCCTGAAGAAAGTACAGTCGAGATTATATCTCGGATAAGTAAAATTATCAGGGTCTCCGCCGAAGAACCCGGCCTGGTCTTCAGGAGCGAACACGAGGCGTACATCGTTGAATCTTTTATAATAATAAAGCGAATAAAGGCCGCCGTTAAAGAGAGTGACTACCTGGCAGCGCAAGCCTGATTCCTGAGATGCATTCTGTTCGAGTTCTTTTATTTTTTTGGTTTTATTATCGATTTTTTCTTCCGGTGTCGAGCCGGCATCTATTGCATCATTAATTTCCTTAGTTACATCAGTAATTTTTATAAGCTGTTCGACAAACAAATCTTTTACCTTCCGCTCTTTATCTATTGATTCTGCATAGAATCCGTTTTTGTGGAGTTCTTCACCGGGATTTTCAACTGAAGTAACCGATTCCCTGCCGCAATGATGGTTTGTCATCACGAGTCCGTCTTCGGAGATGAATGAAGCCGAGCAGTAGTCGGCAAATTTAAGAGCAGACATTCTTACATTATCCAGCCATTCTTTTGACGGGGTAAAATTATAAGTTTCGGTCAGATAGTCCACGGGTGGATAATCGAAAGTCCACATTTTACCCATATCGAATTTCCGGGCTTTAACAGTATCGAGATCAATACCGTTGTAAAGATTTTGGGAATAGGAGAAGAATGGGTTCAGTGAAGAAGCAAATATTAGTAACAGCAGAAAAATCTTGTATTTTTTCATATAAAATCTAAGGTTTTTAAAATATACAGAACAAAATGTAAATTACTACATTTATTTTTCGGATACAATTCTAATAAAATGGTAAAATAAGAAACGGGGCCGTGGGGGGCCCCGTTGTGGGAGTTTGCAGGTTTCAACCATTCTCGGCAGAGGAATGGCTGAACAGCAAAGTTAGTGATAGAACAATCTATATATTTAGTCCATTTGACGTCTTAAAAATCCCGGTGTTTTGAGAAATTTCTCTTCAATATTGATATCGAATCCCAGATCATCAAGTGTTTTCTCTTTTTTCTTAGGCGTATCTTCGCTCAGGTCATCGTTTATATTAATCTGGTCATATCTTCTTTTCCACGCCGGCACATCGAGTTCCTTGTATTCTTTCTGGTCTTTCGGCAGTTCTGTAATTATCGGTTTATGCACATTAACGTGCTCTTCGGTTTCTTCCGCTTTTGCAGATTCAGCGGCTTTCTGGAAGCCGGTTGCTATGACTGTTACCATAATATCTTCTTTCATATCCATATCATCCACGATACCGAGAATATATTTTGCATCTTCTCCTGCCTTACCCTGAATTATCTGGTTAATTCTTCCTATTTCAGACATTTTGATAGAGCCGTTGCTGGAGATATTTACCAGAACTGACTTAGAGCCTGCGATGTCGATATCGTCAAGCAGCGGATTAGAAAGGGCATCAAGTGCAGCTTTCTCGGCGCGGTTTTCACCTTCAGCTATTCCGGTTCCAATCATTGCATCGCCCATATCTTTCATTATGGTTCTGACGTCTGCAAAGTCAACATTGATTTCACCGGTTTTTGTAATAATCTGTGAAATGCCTTTTGTTGCATTGTACAGAACTTTATTAGCAAGTTCGAAAGCAGAGCGTTTATCGGTTTCGATGCTGATAAGTTCGAAAATTTTCTGGTTTGGAATAACAATCAGGCTGTCGACTTCATCTTTCAGTCTTTCAAGTCCCTGATTTGCCATTTCCATTCTGGGTTTGCCTTCGAAATCGAACGGTTTAGTGACGATTGCAACTACAAGAGCGTTAAGGCTTTTAGCAATATGGGCAACCTCAGGGGAGCCGCCGGTACCGGTTCCGCCGCCCATACCGGCAGTAATGAAAACCATATCGCTGCCAGCGAGAGCTTTTTCAAGAGCATCACGGGATTCCTCAACGGCTTTCATACCGATTTCGTCTTTCATGCCGGTACCGAGGCCTTTAGTGATGTTTTTTCCTATCTGGATTTTTACATTTGCCTTGCTGATTTCCAACGCCTGTGCGTCGGTGTTTACGGCTATGAATTCCACACCTTCTATTCCCTTATTCACCATGGAGTTTATAATATTTCCTCCACCGCCTCCGACACCTACCACTCTGATTTTCGCACCGTCGAGACTATCCGGAATTAATTGAATTGGCATTGTTTGACCCTTTCTTTTTAATTAGTTATTATTTTTCTTATTTTAATTCTTTTACGTTTATATTAAATATTAAAGCTCGTCGAACCATCTTTTTATTTTGAGGATGAAGTCTTTCGGTGTCATTTTCTTTCTCTGTCTTCCTTTATCAAAAGAATTAACGTGATTCACATCTTCCATTGTCTTTATCCTGTGCAAAATAAGACCGACACCAGTTGCAAATATCGGGCTTTCAACTTCCTTAATCAGTCCTCCGGAGAGGCCGGTCGGTATACCGAGATTAACTTCGGTACCAAGAATTTCCTCTGCAAGTTCCTTGGTTCCTTTTATCAGGGAGCCGCCGCCTGTGATAACCACACCGGCGTGAAGTTCGTTATGTATCTGCGAATTTTTAATTTCGATTGCCGAGAGTTCGAATATATCCTGCATTCTTGCTTGTATGATTCTTGCGAGAATGCTTTTTCTGGTCTTCTTGGGAATTTTTCCTTTAATAGATTCAACTGTGATTTCATCATCGTTAAGTATTTCTGAAATGGATGCATAACCGAATTCTCTTTTTATTCTTTCTGCCTCCTTATCGGAAATTCCGAGAGCTTCAACAATGTCATTTGTCACCAGGCTACCTGCGATACCTATTCCCGCGGTATATTTCAGAACACCTTTTTTAAAGACGGCAATATCTGTCGTGCCGCCGCCGATATCAAGCATTGCAACGCCTACTTTCTTTTCGGTTTCGTCCAGGACGGAATATGAAGATGCAATCGGTTCGAGCACGATATCGTCAAGATCAATATCGCAGCTCATCACGCATTTAGTCAGATCATCTATCGAGGATACAAGACCTGATATTATATTGACTTTTGCTTCAAGCCTGACGCCGAACATGCCGACCGGGCTTTCATAGATACCGTCCTTACCGTCTATGATATACTCCTGGGGGACTACATCAATAATCCTGGTATCGCTGGGGATTCTGATGGATTTAGCCTGTTCGATAAGCCTGAGCAAATCATCTTCAGTAATAACCCTGTCGGGATTATTTATGCCGATGATGCTGGAAGACTGGATGCATCTGATGTGGTGTCCGGCAATACCGACCGAAGCAGACCTGATTTTTACACCCGAATTCATTTCCGCATCAGCGATTGCGGATTTAATGGATTCGACGGTTTTGCTGGGGTTCACGACAATTCCCCTATGCAGTCCTTCGGACGGAGCTTTTCCGATTCCGATTATATCGACATTGTTGGCATCTTTCGGTCGGGCTACAATGACACATATTTTTGTTGTGCCTACATCCAGGCCTACTATTACATCACTTTCAGTTGTCTTTATTTTTTTTGTTTTTGACATAATTTTTTCCTTAAAATTTTCCAATTTTAATTTGTTTTTACAATTACCTGGTTATTGTATCTGAGGTCAACATAGTCAAGCTTTTTATCTTTCAGTGATTCATAGGATTTTCCGAAAAAGTTTTTCAGCACAACAAGTTTGTCAGTTATTTCTCTCTGATAAACCGGGTCCGAAATATTATTATTTTCCGAGCGCGGGAAATATACCGGAACCGATTTATCATTTGTAAAAAGAACAATCCTGCCTGTATCGGACACGTTTATTTCGGAAATCTGGTTATATAGAAACTTGCTCTTTTTATAAGCGTTAATTGTAATAAAGACTGCTGTTTTCAGATCATTCATATAGGATTTATCCTCAATCTGCTGCTGTGAGAACTGTTTTATTCCGGTAATTACCGGCAGGTCATACAGCTTTTCGAAATTTTTAAATGGGAAGAGTTCGCATTCTTCATCCACTAGATTCAGCTGATTTCCGACATTCACGATTGCAAGAGGTCTTTTCTCATAAACATCTATCACAAGTTCATTCGGAGGATTTTTGCTTACAAATACTTTCTTGATTTCGGGATGTTTTGAAATCCTGTCCTGAATAAAGACAAGGTTCAATTCTTCGATATTCACGCTGTCGGATTTTATATTTGCCGCCTGCAGAATTTCATCCTTAGTAAGTGTAATATTGCCCTTAACGGTTATTTTATCATAAGTCATATTCTCTCTCCATATATTTGCAAAATACACTGTTCCTGCAATCACAAATGAGAGCACCAGCAGTATCAATATGACTTTTCGTTTACTCAATTTTCAGTATTTTTCAATTTATTCACAAAATCAGAGCAAAGGTTCGTCACATCCCCTGCTCCCTGAAAAATTATTGTATCGTCTTTTTTTACAATTTCACCGAGTTTTTTTATTGCATTATCAAAACTCTTTTCGTAGTAAACATTATCCAGTCCCACAGATTTCATTTTATCATAAATCAATTCCGTGCTTACACCTTCAATGGCTTTTTCCCGCGCAGGATACAGGTCCAAAAGAATTGTTATATCATTATCCTTAAGAGCTTTTGCAAATCCTCCGAAAAAGTCGCGAGTCCTGGTATAAGTATGGGGTTGAAAAACAGTTATGACTCGCGATTTTGAGATTTCCTTTACAGCAAACAAGGAATATTCAATTTCAGTCGGATGATGTGCATAATCATCATAAACTCTGATATCATTTTCATATTTCAATTCAAGCCGTCTTTTCACTCCGAAAAAACTTTTCAGACTTAGTTTAATCATTCCCGGATCAAGCTCAAGAAGACTTCCAGCTATAAAGGACGCTGCAGAATTCAGCACATTATGTTTTCCAGGAACGCTTAAATCAATATATTCGCCGTTCATTTCATATCTTATTTTAGAATCTTTCAGATAAGATTCCTCAATAACGTATTTATTCTGTTTACCGAAACCGTATGTAAAAGAGCAAATATTATTTACCGAGTTCAATAAATCCGCAACATTTCTATCGTCTCCGAATCCGATAATGCGGCAATTTTCTTTTCCGCCTTTGAGAAATTCCTTAAACGCATTTTTTAAATCACCGAGGTCCTTATAAATATCTGTATGGTCGAGGTCAACATTAGTAATTATCACAATATCAGGTTTAAGTGTTAAAAAGCTTCTGTCGTATTCATCTGCTTCAACCACAGAATATTTTCCTTTTCCGATTCTCGAATTTCCGTCTTCGAGAAAATCAATTGCACCGCCGACAAAGACAGTCGGGTCGAGACCGCAGTCAATAAGCACTTTAGCAACCATTGCAGTGGTACTTGTTTTGCCGTGAGTACCGCTTACGGCAATAAGAAAATCATTATTAACTATTTCGCCGAGCATCTTTGCCCGCTTTACATTATGAATTCCAAGTTCAAGCGTTTTCGCAAGTTCCGGATTATCAGCTTTTATCGCGGCTGAGTAAACGACAAGGTCAATATTTTTATTAACATTTGAGGCGTTGTGTCCTTCAAATATCCTTACACCGAAAGAGGATAGCCTATTGGTTATTTCACCCGGCGCGGAATCGCTGCCAGACACTTCATATCCGTTTTTCACGAGATACTCAGCAATCCCGCTCATTCCCACTCCGCCGATGCCGATGAAGTGAATTTTTTTAACACTCTGCAATATTTTCGAATTAATGCTGTTCACTTTTTTCTTTTGCAAAAACAGATTTAGTAAGATTTTTAAATTCGTTCAACAATTTCTTTTCATCCTGAAATTCGCTCAACCTTATTCTAAGATATCTTTTCCTGTCTTTAAGCTTAATTCTGACTCTGCGAATACTTCCTTTTCTGTTACCTCCGTATTTTCTTTCTCTTGAAAACTTCAGATTTATTACATCCGTAAAAAGAATTTCCCTCTGCCCGAACCTGTTTTTAATAATAAATTTATCGTTTTCGAAAATTAACTCTTTTGCTTTTACGGCATTTTTCAGAAGAATAAAAAGAGTATAAAGAACAAAAAGGATGCTGATATAAATTATCGGGTCGTGGTATAAATCCGAGAACTGTTTTGCAAAGAATACACCATTCATCATCATATACGCGATAAGGAAGAGCATATACACTATTACGGACTTGTAATAAAAATCCAGCTTGTACTTAAATATTCTACCGTCCATAATTTTTTAATTTAAAGTTAACTGATAAATTAAATTTGCAATTTTTCTTGCAGAATCCGGGTCCGCGAATTTAAAAATATTTTCGCCAAGTATATTTAGTGTTTCATTATTGAATATAGTATTAGTAATTACATTCATCATTTGTGATTCCAAATCATCCTGCAAAATCAGAATACAGGCTTTAGCTTTTTCAAGCGTTCTTGCGTTTTTTTCCTGATGGTTATCCGCAGAGCCGGGAAAAGGAACAAGAACTGCGGGCATTTTCAGGAAGGAAAGTTCCATTATGCTGCTCATACCTGAACGGCAGATTACCAAATCAGAAGCGGAATATGCATATTTCATATTCCCGATAAATTCGAACACTTTGAACTTATCTTCATACATCCTGCACAATTCTTTTATCCCGCTGTAAGATTGACTGCCGGTCTGCCAAATCAGATTAATATTTTCATCGTAAATATGTTTCAGTTTATTTTTCACCGCCTCATTTATTCCTTTAGCTCCCTGGCTCCCTCCGAAGACAAAAAGGGTTCTGCACCCGTTATTAAGTCCGAAGTAATTCAGAGCACCGATTTTATCTGTTTTTACAAGCGAATTTCTCACGGGGTAAGAGATTTTCTCAACATTATCTTTTCTTTTAAGATAATCCCTTGTTTCGTCGAAGCTTACAATTACTTTTGTTGCTTTACCCGACAGAAAGCGAGTGACTTTACCCGGGAAAGAGTTCCCTTCCTGGACTATTGTCGGGATTTTTTTCTTAACTGCAGAATAGACCATCGGTCCGCTCGCAAATCCGCCGGTTCCAACCACTACATCAGGTTTAAATTCTTTCAGTATTTCCCTGCAGTTTTTCAATGACTTATAAAATTTAAAAGGTAACTTAATAATATTTTTTTTAGTCAGGCCAACAATTTCTATGGTTCTTAATTTATAATTATTTTCAGGTACGATTTTCTCTTCAATTCTTCCTTTTGCTCCCACGAATAATATTTTCACGCCTTCAAAACTTTTTCTCAATTCATCCGCCACCGCAATCGCAGGAAAAATGTGTCCGCCCGTTCCGCCGCCTGTAAATATTATCCTCATATTCCCGCAAATTTATTTTCGTTAATTCCAGTTGATTCAGAATTTTCAAATGATTCAGAAGGTTCATTTCTGAAAGAAGAAATATTCAGTAATATTCCAACGGCTATAGAATTAAAGATCAATGCTGTACCGCCGTAGCTGATGAACGGGATAGGGACACCTGTCGTCGGGATAATTCCGCAGGCGACTGACATATTCACGACTGCATAGGCACTTATCACGGTAGTGATACCGAAAGCAACATATTTACCGTATTCATCCTGAATACTTTTAGCAACCTTATAGCCTCTGACTAATAGCAGTGCAAACAGGAACAGCACGGCAAGCGTGCCGATAAATCCATATTCTTCTCCTATAATAGAGAAAATAAAATCTCCGTGAGCTTCGGGAAGGAAGAACTGCTTTTGCAGTGAATTACCGCTTCCCACTCCGATGATTCCTCCGTTTCCGAGACCAATGATTGCCTGATTGAGCTGATGCTGGGCAGTTCCGCTCGAAGTAAAATCTGCATAGTTTTCGATTCTGTTTCTTATATATGATTTAGTAAGCACAAACATAATTGCAGCGGGAAGCAGTGACACTCCCGTTATCAGGATATGCTTGAACCTGACTTCGGAAATCATCAGCATCAGGATGGAGGATCCGAATATTATCAGGGATGTCGAGAAGTTCGGCTGAGCAGCAACCAGCAGGCACACGGTAAGAATAGAAATAATTACCGGAAGGTATCCCTGATACAGGTTAGTAAGCTTAAATTTTTTCTTTACAAGCAGGTTAGCGACAAAAAGAATCAAGGTATACTTTGCAAGGTCCGACGGCTGGAAGCTGATTGGTCCGAAATTAATCCAGCGGTTTACGTTTTTGACAGAGACACCAATAATAAAGACAAGAGCAAGAAAAAGCACTGAAAGCAGAATAAGCCACTTGCTGTATCTCTGGTAGTACTTGTAATCAATTTTTGCAAAAATGAAAATCAGAATGAGAGCCATCAGAACTTTAATAAGGTGAAGCTTGAACATATAGTTTGCGTCCTTGAACTTGGAAATCGAATAATCGGAGCTGGCGGAATATACGAGACCGATGCTGAACATAAGCAGCAGCAGAACAGGTATTAAAATCCAAATATCTATTTTATATCCGCCGATTTTCATTTTTTCGGTTTAAGTTTATTTACAGATTTTTTAAATTCACTTCCGCGGTGCTCAAAGTTATCGAACATATCAAAGCTCTTGTATCCCGGAGAAAACAGAACGACATCACTGTTTACAGAAGACTTATAAGCCATTTTTACAGCTTCGTCAAGCGTTCCAGCCTGTTCGACTTCTGTTTTTCCATCAAAATATTTTTTTATTGCTTCACCGCTCTGACCTATTGCGAAAATCTTCTTAACTCTTTTTGTTATAAAATCCTCCACCAATCCGAATTTATTATCACCTTTCTTGCCGCCCATGATGAGAATAATATTTCCGGAAAAGCTTTCAAGTGCCACATAGAGAGAATCAAAATTCGTTGCTTTCGAATCATTATAAAATTTCACACCGTTTAAATCCCTTACAGGTTCAATCCTGTGTTCAACTCCCTTGAAAATCTTCAGAGTATTTTCAATCACAACATTGCTGACTCCGAAAGATTTAGCTGCCGAAATTGCAGCGAGTGAATTAAGAAGATTATGATTACCTCTTATGAAAATATCTTCCGTATTCATTATTACAGAGTTCTCACTTTTCATCTTATTGAAATAGAATATTTCATTATCAAGGACATAGCATCCGCAATTCAGATTTGTTTTTTCCAGATTAGTTTTTGTGCTGAATCCGCAGATATTCGCATTAAAGTTTACCATCTGTTCTTTTATTTTTTCATCATCATAGTTAAAAACAATCACATCATCATCTGACTGGTTTCTATTGATCTTGAGTTTAGCGTTCATATAGTTTTCCATCGAGCCGTGCCAGTCGATATGGTCGGCGGTAAAAGTCAGGAACATAGATACAGCAGGCCTGAAGTTTTCGGTGCTTTCAAGCTGGAAGCTGCTTACTTCGAGCACTACCACAGAATCATTTTTTGTTTCTCCGGCAACTTCCGAAAAAGCAAGGCCTACATTACCGCAAACTTTTGTATCCATGCCGGCGTTTTTAAAAATTTCCCCGGTCAGAACAGTTGTAGTGGTTTTTCCGTTGGTTCCCGTAATAGCAATTATTGGACATTCGCAGAACCAGTAAGCAACCTCGACTTCGCTTATGACTTTTTTATTCAGGCTGAGTGCTTTTTCTATCACCGGGCTGTTCAAAGGAATTCCCGGGCTCTTAACAAAAAAATCATAATCGAATATGTTATCGGAATGCCCGCCAGTTTCGAAGGGAATACCGAATTTTTTCAGGGTTTTATCATCGAAATACATAAGCTTACCGAGAGGTGAATTATCGCTCAGGAAAACTTTTGCGCCGTTTTTCTTAAGCAGCTTGGCAGCGCCTAATCCGCTTCTGCCGGCTCCGAGAATAACATACGAGTATTTATTTACTTCTGATTTTTTCAATTTTTTACCTGATTTTAAATGTTGCCAGCGTCATAATTGCAAGCAAAATTGCAACTATATAAAACCTAACCACAATCTTGGATTCGGGAATGCCGCACATTTCAAAATGGTGATGAAGCGGCGCCATTTTGAAAATTCTCCTGCCTTCGCCGTATTTCTTTTTAGTATATTTGAAATAGTATCTCTGCAAAATCACAGAAACGGTTTCGGCAAAGAAAATACCTCCGAGAAGCGGGAGCAGGAATTCCTTTTTCACAAGTATGCAGAGAGTACCAACTGCTCCGCCGAGAGCAAGCGAGCCTGTATCTCCCATAAAAACCTGCGCAGGATGAGAGTTATACCACAGGAATCCGAGTGCCGCACCTGTAAGTGCCGCGCAATATACTATGAGTTCGCCGTTTCCTTTAAGATAAATTATATTAAGATACTTCGAAGTTTCGATATTACCGGAGAGATATGCAATAATACCGATTGCAAATGTTACAATACCTACCGTTCCAGTAGCAAGACCATCTAGACCGTCGGTGAGATTTACCGCATTCGATGTAGCGGTAATAATAAATACAATAATCGGAATATACAGGATGGAGAAATCAAATTCATAATTTTTCAGGAACGGAATAGTTGTAATTGTATTTATTCCGTCGAAGAAAGGATGGAAATATATTACTGCTCCTACAATTATTCCGACAGTAACCTGCCCCATCAGCTTATACTTTGCAAGCAATCCCTTCTTGTATTTCTTTACTACTTTAAGATAGTCATCGAGAAAACCAACTGCTCCCAGAGCAATAGTTACAAAAAGTATCAGTATGATATACATATTTTTCAAATCGCCCCACAGAAACACAGGTATCAGAACGGAGAAAAGGACTATCAGACCGCCCATTGTAGGTGTCCCTGCCTTGCACCAGTGAAATTCGGGTCCGTCTTCCTTTTTTGCTTCTCCAATCTGATGCTTCTTTAGCAGCTTAATAATTTTAGGACCTATTAAGAAGCTGAACAGCAATGCAGTTATAGCCGAGATAGCAGAACGGAAGGTCAGAAACCGGAAAACATCGAATCCCGGAGGATTCCAAAGGTAATTTATATATTCCGCTAAGTAGTATAACACTTTTAATCAGTAATTATTTTTTAATAATCAGTTTATTTAAATTATAAAGCCGTTAGTAAATTTTTCAATAACCTCCTCGAGCTTCATACCGCGAGAGCCTTTAAAATAAATCACATCACCTTCCTTTACGTTTGCAGTCAGCAATTCAGAAAGATTTTCTTTATTTTCAAAATAAAAATTATTTTTTATTCCTTTTGCACCCGTAAAAATGTTTTTTGATTCGCCCCCGAAGGTGTAAAGATTATCAAATTTCATATTTTTAATAAGCTTCCCTATTCCGTAATGTTCTTTCTTACTGCTTCTGCCAAGTTCGAGCATATCGGCTATCACAAGATGAACCGAATTGCTGCTCTTATATTCTTTTAGTGTCTCAAGGCCGAGTTTAACCGAATCAGGATTGCTGTTATAGGAATCATTAATTATCAGAATTCCTCTATATTTAACTGCTTCCATTCTTTTTGAACTGGCCTGTTTAAAATTTTCAAGTGCATATTTTATTTCTTTCAGGCTGATTCCGAAATGCAAACCTACTGCGGCTGCAGCGAGGGCATTAAACACGGAATGCTTTCCGAAAGTTTTTATTCCTGCAGAAATCTTATCCGAGCCATATCTGATTTCGATCACGGGTTCGAATTTATCAGAATATTTAATGAACTTTGCTTTAACATCAGATTTAAAATTGTAGGAATATGAAAAGCTGTTCAGCGGTTTATTATCAGAACTATACTTCCTGATATATTCATCGTCGAGATTTAAGAAACATTTGCCTCCTGTTTTTTTCAGATAATCAAACAGGGTAAATTCCTCTTTTGCGACACCGTTAATATTTTTAAAGAACTCAAGGTGTTCCCTGCCGATATTGGTAACAATACCAAAACCGGGATTACCGATTTTGCAAAGATATTCAATTTCGCCAAAGTGATTGCTGCCGGCTTCGAGTACGCATATATTGTGATACGAATCGAGTTCGAGCACAGTAAGGGGAAGTCCCAGATGATTATTAAGGTTGCCGTCGTTTTTTAATACTTTATATCCCCGGGAAAGGACTGCGGCTATCAGATCTTTAGTCGTGGTTTTTCCGTTGCTGCCGCCGACAAAGAGCACAGGAATTGAAAATTTCTTAAGATGTATTTTAGCAAGTTCTCCGAGAGATACTGATGTATCTTTTACCACAGCAAAAGCATATCCTTTGAATTTATTTTTGTTCTTCGAGTACCAGCTTTGGTTTACAACAGCAGCTGTTGCGCCTTTTTTAAACACTCCGGCAATGAAGTCATGACCGTCTGCATTTTCGCCTTTAATAGCGAAGAATAAAAATCCCTTCCGGATTTTTCTCGAATCAATCGAAACCCCGAAAAAGTTTTTCACGGTAACCTTTTCGAAGTTCACGTGATTACATTTGAGCCGCAATATGCTATTTACACTTATCATTTTATTTTGCCAGATGAAAATATTTTTCCACAATTTCCTTATCGTCGAAATGAGACCTCACACCCTTGACTTCCTGGTATGTTTCGTGTCCCTTACCGCAGATAAGTACGATATCGTCTTTACGGGAAATTTCAATTCCCCTTTTAATTGCTTCTTCGCGGTTTGCATTCACTTCGTAATTATCTTTTGTTTTCACACCTGCAAGAATTTCATTAATAATATCATTGGGGTCTTCGAACCTGGGATTATCGGAAGTTATTATGGTATAATCCGACAGTGTTGTTGATATCTCACCCATAGCCGGTCGTTTTGTTCTGTCTTTGTTTCCGCCGCATCCGAAAATCGTAATTACCCTTCCCTTTCTCGGATTCAGGTTTCTTATTTCCACCGCTGACTCGACTGCATTTTTCAGCGAATCGGATGTATGAGAATAATCGATGACAGCATATGCATCATTCGGAAGTTTTATCTTGTTGAATCTTCCGTTTACCGCACCGAAAGATAAAATTGCCTTCTGAATTGTTTCGATATCAACTTTAAGATATTTCGCACATCCTACTGCGGCCAGTATATTATAGATATTAAACCTTCCCGTAAGCCCGGATTTAAATTCATACATTTTATTTTTGTGCAATAAATCAAAGGAAATCCCGTCCATTGTGATTTTTTCGTTGACAGCACGGAATTCCGCTTCTTTGGAATTCAAAGAGTAATAAATCTTTCTTGCCTTAGTATTCTTTACGATTCCTATTCCGTAAATATCGTCCATATTGGAAACCGCTCCTGCAATGCTATCGAGATTGTCGAACAAAATCTTTTTTGCTTCGAAATAATTCTGCATATTTTTATGAAGGTCCAGGTGTTCGCTAGTCAGGTTTGTAAAGACTCCTGCTTTATATTCAAGGCCGTAAACCCTGTGCAGAACAAGTGCAATGGAAGACACTTCCATAAAGCAGTATTCGATGCCGTTGTCTACCATTTCCTTAAGCATTGCATTTATTTCAATCGAGTCAGGGGTGGTCAGCTTCGATTCCTGTTTTTTTGCACCGGTCACATAATCGATGGTACCGACCAGTCCGCATTTAAATCCCGCAGTTTCGAATATATGCCTGAGCAGATAAGTAATCGTGGTTTTTCCGTTTGTACCTGTAACGCCGATGAGATTTAATTTATCCGTGGGTCTTCCATAAAATTCAAAAGCCATCCGGGCCATCGTCTTTCTTACGTCATCAACTCCAAACACATTATCGATATTAATTCCTTTTGCCGATTCGGAATCGGTAATCACAGCATTTGCACCATCTTCAAGAGCTTTCTTAATATAATTATTACCATCTTCCTTAAATCCTTTAATTGCGAAGAAGATAAACCCGCTATTTATCCTGCGTGAGTCATAAGCTAGTCCCGAAACCGTGAAATCCCTTACAGGTTCGTTTTTTATTCCGGCGATTTTTAACAGTTGTGATAATTTCATTTTACAATTCGTTTTTACAGAATAAAATTACTTTGCTTTTGCTCAGAACTTCATTTCCCGGTTTCGGGATCTGGTCAACAACTTCCCCGCTTCCGACTATTTCCACAACAAAGCCTTCGGAAACCATTTTATTAATTGCTTTTCGAAGGCTCATGCTTTTTACATCGGGTACTTTCAGGGTTTTCGACTGGCTGAACGATACTTCCTTAACTTTCAACTTCACGACAGGGAATTCACTTCCTGAAATTTTTTCATCGGGTTTCGGAAACTGTTCTGCAATCACATATTTTGCATTTCTGTCTTTTTTAATATAATTTTCAATCTCGAATTTAATTTTTCTTTCTTTAAGTATATCAATTGCATTATCAATATCCATATCAATTAAAACAGGTACAATTTTTGAATCGCCGTTGTTGTCCATATTTCCAGGATTCTGCTGATTCAAATTCTTATCAAAAGTCACATTAAGGAAATCCATAGTGCTTACATTATTACCTGCATAGTTAAGAATCTTAGTTGCTATTTTCTGAAATACAGGAGCTGCTACCTTACCACCGTAAAACTCACCTGACTTGGGGTCATCGAGCACGACAGCAATCAAAATCACGGGATTCTCCACAGGAAAATACCCGATGAATGAGGAATTGTGCGAAGAACTCGAATATTCGCCCTGCACGATGCGCTGTGAAGTTCCTGTTTTTCCGGCCACATTTACACCCTTGACCCTTGCATCAGTACCTGTTCCCCTGTCAACGACACCTGCAAACATCTGTGTAAGCCTTTTTGAAGTCTGCTGAGAGATTACCTGTCTGATATTCGAAGGATAGTTTTCCGAAACAAGCTGACCGGCAGGTGACAACTCTTTTCTCACAATCATCGGTTTCATCAGCATACCTGAATTAGCGACTGAAGCATAGGCCATAGAAAGCTGGAGCAAATTAACCGCAACTTGATATCCGATTGACATAAACTCGAGCGAACCCGGAGTGAAATCCACAGGACGTTTCAGATATCCTTTATTTTCCCCTCTGAGTTCAACACCCGAATATATCCCTATTCCGAAATCACGGGCATATTTATAAAACCTTTCCGTTCCGAGTTTCTGAGAAAGTTTTGAAACACCGACATTGCTGGAATTTTCAATCACCTGCTGAAATGTCATCGAAGGAGAAGTATGTGAATCTGTAATCTTCATACCATAAACGGTATAAGAACCGTTGTCGGTAGAAATGATTACATTTTCACTCAAAAGGTTCTCTTCAAGGATTCCTGCGGCAGTAATCAGTTTAAAAGTCGAGCCCGGCTCGTAGATATCCGAAATAACCGAATTTTTCATTCCAATTGTATCTTCTGCCTTAATTGAATTCGGGTTGAAAGTCGGATATGATGACATCGCAAGAATTTCTCCGGTTTTAACCGATAAAACAACTACTTTCCCCTTGTCTGCATTAAAATATTTCACACCGCTTTCAAGTTCTTCTTCTACGAACTGCTGAATGTTTTTATCAATCGTCAGGACAATATTATCGCCCTGCACGGGTTCTTTCTGTTTATAGCTGAGGTCGGGGCGCTTATTGCCTTTTCCGTCCTTCTGCATTATCAGGTAACCTTCTTTGCCGGTCAGTTCTTTGTTAAAGGCAAGTTCAATACCGCTGACGCCCTTATTTTCCATATCGGTAAATCCGATAATCTGTGAGGCAAGAGAGCCGTAATTATAGTAACGGGACGGCTCTTTAATAATATTCAATCCGTCAATCTTTAGCGTATCCAGGCCATTTAAATCCTGAAGATCGGATTTTCTTTCGAGAAACACATTCGGACTGTTTTTATTATCGAGTAAAGCAAGATATTCGTTTTTGTCTCTTTTAAAAATATATGATAGAATTGCCGCTACGCTGTCAGGTGATTTTATTCTAAACGGATCCGCAGAAACCGTAATTTTATACTGGTTTGAAACAAGCGGATTCATATTCCTGTCAAATATTAATCCTCTCGGAGGAATTATTATATCCCTTGACTGCGATTGTTTTTTGGCGACATAAATATATTTTTCCGAATCGAGAATCTGAATTTGCACGAGTCTGCCTGCAATAACCAGGAAGCCAACGACAAAAAAAAGCAGGAAGATATTCATCCTTCTTTTCACATTTACCGGAATTTTTGGTTTGTTGTTAAACTCGTACATTTTTTTAGAATTCAGATTTATTAATTATCAGATATTCATTGCTGTTTACAACCGTATCGGAAAGCTTAAGATTAAACTTTTCAACTGCTATCGGCTTAATCCTGTCGTAGCTCGAAAGCCTTTCAATTTCAATCCTGTAAGTATAATTAGTCTGAACGGCTTTATTTATAGCCTCTTTCAGTTCATTATTCTTTCCGATAAGCTGGTTAACTAAAATTATATTATTAATATAAAAAACCGTAACGCCGGAAAGAATAAACAGAAAAATCAGAAGCTGAAAAATCGAGATTTTCCTTTTTGACGCCTTTAATTTATCAGAGTTATTATTCATTTATCTCCGCCGCTCTTAGTTTTGCGCTTCTTGATTTCGGATTGGATTTAATTTCTTCCCAATCCGGCAAGTGCGCCTTCTTTGTTATTATTTTTAATTTTTTCACTGCGCCTGTTTCCTTTTTGCCGTATTTTGAAACCGAGGGAGTGAACGCTTTTTCTTTTATAAAATTCTTCACAATTCTATCTTCAAGTGAGTGGTACGAGACCACCACGAGTCTTCCTTTGTTTTCAATCAGTTCAAACGAATCTTCAAGTACTTTTTTCAGGTCTTCCAGTTCTCCGTTGACTTCGATTCTAATTGCCTGATATATCTTTGATAGAAACTTGTTAAGTGCGGTTGAATTTATTCTGTATTCGGATTCGATTATGCCGTTCAGGTCGAATGTTGTTTCAATTTTTCCCGACTTCCTTTTTCCCGTTATTGCATTAGCAAGCCTTTCTTCGTTTCCGATTTCTCCGAAATCCCGGAATATTCTGATGAGGTTTTCCTTGTCATATGAGTTCAGGATTTCTGCCGCAGCAAGCATTTTGCTTTTATCTGCCCTCATATCGAGTTTAGTTTCCCTCAGGTAACTGAAGCCTTCTTCGTCGGTAAGCTGGTAGTTTGAAAGTCCGAGGTCAAGTACAAGCCCGGAGAGCTTTTCCAGTTTCAGTTCATCTGCGACAATTTTCAAATCCGCAAAGTTTCTGTTCACGAATTTTATTTTTTGGGAATACTGTTCAAGTTTTTTCCTGCTGAACTCAAGAGCGTTCAGGTCTTTATCGAAGCAAACCAGAAGTTTCAGTGATTCACAGGATTCACAAATTTTTTTGGAGTATCCACCTCCGCCTGTGGTGCCGTCTGCGAAGACGGGTTCTTTAATTTCCGGGTTAATTAAAAGTTCAACCGCTTTATTTAAAAGAACGGGGATGTGAAATTCGGTATTCAAGGCATTCAGCTTTGAATATCAAACTTTTTATTAAGGATTGTTTCAGAAACCTTCTGGGCAATATCTTCGTAAGTTCCGTAGCGCTTCTCGTCGTAAAGCTTTTTAGTCTCCGGATCCCAGATTTCAATTTTATCAAGCATACCAAGAACAACGACCTCTTTTTTAATGTGTGCAAATTCATTGAGCTGTGCAGGAAGGAGAATCCTGTTCTGCGAATCGAGCTCGACTTCGTTCACATAATACAGAAATTCCCTCATAAAATATCTCTGCTCGGCATTAAACACATTATAGCTGGAAAGAACGTTTTTCACCTTATCCCATTCGTCCTGCGGATATAGCAGGATGCACTCGTCCATACCCCTCGTTAAAATGAGTTTATTGTTAGCTTCGCTTTTTATATATTTGCGAAACTTCGAGGGTAGCACGAGTCGTGATTTAGCGTCCAGACTGCAAATTGAGTGCCCTTGGAACATTTGTTAAAATTTGGTTTACTTTTGTACAAATTTTGGGAGGTTCTGCCACTTTTCCCCACTTTCTCCCACTTATACAAAAATAAGAAAATTAAATTTAATGTCAAATGGTTTTTTTCGCTATTTTCATTATTTTTTTAGGACAGGATTTGGGGGTTGGGGTGGGAAAAGTAAAAGTCCCCCACCGGAGATAGGGCAGTTGAAAGTTGAAGGTTAAAAGTTATATGGTAAGAGATTAGTTTTCCATTCCGAATAATTCCATCTTTTTTTAATACCAATTGTTTTAAGTTGCAAATTAAAATTTTGAGCTATATCTTTATATGAATTAATTCATTTACTTTTCGGAGGAAGTCATGAAAAAAAAATTCATTCTTAATGTATTTTCATTTCTTGCTTTTTTTTTATTTTCAGTGAATAATTTATCGGCGCAGTGGGTACAGTGCAACGGACCTTTTGGCGGGATAATTTATGCAACAGCCTTCTCAGGTAATAATATTTTAGCAGGTATACCTGACAGCGGTGTATATATTTCCACAAATAACGGAGTTAATTGGATACATTCTGATTTGAACAATAAAACTGTGCGTTCATTAATTATAAGCGGAAGCAGCATCTTTGCAGGTACCTGGAATAGCGGAGTTTATCTTTCTACAAATTACGGCATTAACTGGGCTCAGACTTCTCTGAATAATCAAACTGCAAACTATCTTGCTGAAAGCGGAAATTAT
Source organism: Ignavibacteriota bacterium (assembly GCA_016218085.1). Lineage (GTDB taxonomy): Bacteria > Bacteroidota > Ignavibacteria > Tepidaquicellales > Tepidaquicellaceae > FEN-1279. Next base: position 277,892 of record JACREY010000020.1, on the reverse strand, counting down.
TTATATGCCGGAACAAATAATGGAGTATTTGTATCTGCAAATAGCGGTCTTAATTGGGTACAGACTCCTCTGAACCAGCCAATTTCTTCCATTGCTGTCAGCGAAAATAGTGTCTTTGCAGGGATATCAACTTATCCAAATCCAGGAATTATTTATTTCTCATCAAATAACGGAACGAACTGGTCTCAAACTTCATTTAATTTTCAAAGTGTTTTATCTTTAGCGATTATCGGGAATAATATATTTGCGGGAGCATCCGGGGGCTTATATAAATCCACCAATAACGGACTCAACTGGTCATTAATATATTTAAACAATCAAAATGTTAATTCCCTTTTTTCTGACGGAAATATTCTTTTTGCAGGAACAGGTTTTTATGACGGGAAAATATACCGCACAACAGATAACGGAGTAAACTGGACACAAACACGCCTTAACAGCGGCAGTGTTTTTTCATTCGCAGTAAGCGGGAATAATATTTTAGCAGGAACATACAATGGCGGTCTCTTTCTTTCCGTAAATTCGGGAATAAACTGGGAACAAATTGGGATTTTAAAAACTCCAAGAATTAAATCTTTGACTTCAAACGGAAGCAGCATCTTTGCAGGTACTGAAAATAATGGTGCATACATCTCAACAAACAATGGAGCAAGCTGGACGCATACTTCAATATATTATCGGTCAGTTTATTCTTTTGCAGTAAATGGAAATTATATTTATGCAGGTGCAGATTCAGGATTATACCACTCGACAAATAACGGTGTGAACTGGACGCTAAATCATTTTTCGTGGGGTGGTCCAGTATATTCAGCTGCCGTTAACGGTAATTATGTTTTTGCTACTGAAGAAAATTTAGATTGGTTTAGTTTATACAGATCAACAAATAGCGGTGAAAGCTGGATAGACACAACGGGTTTCAGCGGAAATAATCCTGTACTTTTATCTTACGGAAATAATATATTTTTAGGAACTAGTTCTGCCGGCGGCTATGTATACATCACATCTAATTATGGAGTAAACTGGACGGGTTCATCGCTATATCCAAACGGACTAGTTATATCTCTTGCCGCAAGCGGAAATAATATATATGCAGGAACAAGGAAATACTCGATTGCAAGCGGAGATTTTGGACTTTGCATATCTACGAATAACGGTATTAGCTGGACATTGACATCATTAAATAACCGAACGATTAAAGCAATTGCAGCTACCGGAGATAATGTAATTGCAGGGACACAAGACAGCGGATTATATCTTTCAACAAACAACGGGCAAAACTGGATAAAAATAAATCAAGGATTTGGGACTACGCCAACAGTTAACACTTTATTAATTGCGAACAATTATATTTATGCGGGAACCGACTCTTATTCATTATGGAGAAGACCGCTTTCGGAATTAATTAATGGGATAAATCCAAACAACACGGAGGTACCTTCAACTTTTTCTTTATCCCAGAATTATCCGAATCCGTTTAATCCGACTACAACAATAAGTTATAAAGTTAAAAGTTATAAAGTTATAAAGTTATCTGTTTTTAATATTCTGGGAAAAGTATTATCGACCTTAGTTAATGAAAAACAATCTCCAGGAACTTACGAGGTAACCTGGGACGGGTCATCTTACCCGAGCGGCGTTTATTTTTATTCGTTGTATACAGACGGGCAGAGAATTGAAACAAAGAAGATGTTACTGATAAAATAAATTCTTTTGTAAAATTAAATAATGAAATTTTGAAAAAGAAATTTTTATTTTTGCTGTTAGTTCTTTTAATTGTACATTATACATTGAATATTGAACATTGTAAATGCCAATGGGTGCAGTCAAACGGACCGTATGGAGGAGTAATATATACGCTTACTGTTTCAGGAAATAATATTTTCGCAGGTACATCAATGAGAGGTGTATATAAATCCTCAAATAGCGGAGGAAGCTGGGTTCAAACTGCCCTGACTAACCAACGTATAAATTCTATTACAAATTCCGGTAATAACATTCTTGCCGGGACTGATAATGGCGTCTATCTTTCTACAAACGACGGAGTAAACTGGACTCAAACTACTTTAACTAGTATTTCTATATATTCATTTGCCGTTTCAGGAAATAATATTTTCGCAGGAGTAGGAAGTTCTGGTATTTTTCTCTCCACAAATAACGGGATAAACTGGACTCAAACTTCTTTGAGTAATCAAACTGCACGTTCCATAGCCATTTCAGGAAATAATATTTTTGCCGGGACATATATGGGTGTCTTTCGCTCTACAAACAACGGAGAAAACTGGGTTCAAACTACTTTGAATACCCAAACTATTCGTTCCATTTGCATATCAGGGAATAATATTTTTGCCGGATCGAATTCAAGTGGGGTTCATCTGTCCACAAACAATGGAGACAGCTGGACTCAAACTGATTTGAGTAATATAGCCGTTTATTCTCTCGCTATTACCGGAAATAGTATTTTTGCAGGGACTATAAATGGTGTATATCTCTCTACAAATAGTGGGATAAACTGGTCCCATAACGCTTTGAATAATCAAACTGTTAGTGCCATAGTCATCTCGGGGAATTACATTTATGCAGGCACAAACGGAAATGGCATCTATCGCTCCTCAAATAATGGAGAAAGCTGGACCGAGGCTTCATTTTGCAATATTGATATTTATTCCCTTTCCAATTCAGGAAATAATATTTTTGCAGGAACTAATGCTGTATATCTCTCCACAAATAACGGGGGAAGCTGGACACAAACATCTCTTATTAATCAAAATATATTTTCCCTTATAAATTCCGGAAATAATATTTTTGCGGGGACATGGGGAAATGGTGTATATCTATCCACAAATAACGGCGTGAACTGGGTTCATACTGTCTTAGATAATCGAACCATCTATTCTCTTGCGAATTCGGGAAATATTATTTTTGCTGGGACAGGTATTTATGGTGTCTACCTAACCACAAATAACGGAGAAAGCTGGGTTCAAACTACTTTGAATAATCAAACTGTGTGTTCCATTTCCATTTCCGGGAACAAGATTTTTGCCGGAACTCATAATGGTATCTATCTATCTATCTACAAATAATGGAGAAAGCTGGACTCAAACTGTTTTGAATAATCGTGCTGTTTATTCTCTTGCTATTTCCGGTGATAATATTTTTGCCGGGACTTTTCAATACGGTGTTTATCGCTCCACAGACAATGGAGTGAATTGGGCTCAAACTACTTTGAATAATCAAATTGTTTATTCTCTTGCAATATCCGGGAATAATATCTTTGCCGGGACAGGTAATGGCGTCTATCAATCTACAAACAACGGTGAAATCTGGTTTCAAGAAAACGAAGGATTCATTGCCACACCACCGGTATTTGCTTTACTAATTGCGAATTATTACATATTCGCAGGAACTTATGGGAATTCTGTCTGGCGCCGTCCTTTATCTGAGGTAATCGGAATAAATAATATTGGTTTTGAAATCCCTTCATCATTCAAATTACATCAGAATTACCCGAATCCTTTCAATCCGACTACGACAATAAGTTATAAAGTTAAAAGTTATAAAGTAATAAAGTTATCTGTTTATGATATATTGGGAAAAGAAATATCAATTTTAGTAAACGAGAAACAAATACCGGGTTCTTACGAAGTCAGCTGGCAAGGTACAGGATATACAAGCGGAGTCTATTATTATTCCTTATATGCAGACGGAATCAGAATGGATACAAAAAAAATGGTGATGATAAAGTAATACTTTGCATTAAAAAGAATTTTAAAAACTATTTTTACTAAACCCGTAAATATACGGGTTTTTTTGTTTTACAATAATAAGTATTTTATGTCCATAACACAATTTACAGCGAATTAATGAATAAATGCAAAAACTGCGGAATTGAATCGGGCGGGACATACTGTCCTGAGTGCGGACAGGAAGTAGAGCCGAAGCGGATGACAGTAAAGCTGGTATTCAAGGACAGCACACATAAGTTTTTACATTGGGAAAATCCAAGCTTGAATACAATCAGACAACTATTAATGTGGCCGGGCAGGACAGCAAAGAATTACATTTCAGGAGCAAAAAAATCTTTAATAAAGCCATACAAATTTTTCCTTTCCTGGCAGACCATTCACGTAATTTTTTTTCACTGGCTGAGCAAGAATTATTTTAATTACCAGATTGCAACGAGTGATTACAATCCCGCAGAGAGGAAGGAAATGCAAATGATACAGCAGATTATGAATGAGAATATAAAGGATTTTGATTACCTGCTACCTTTATTTTTCGCTTACATATTCTATTTGTTCTACAGGAAAAAAACCGGGATAAATTTTGCCGAGAGTCTTTCTGTTTCATTTTACTGGATATCAGTTACTTTAATTTTTTCAATAATTTTTATGCTGCTTTCACTTATTTATGTAAAATTATGGGTAGTACCGATATTCATTAATTTAATTTTCCTGACTTTTGCTTCCATAAGGTTGTCGGGTGACATGAAATTATCCGGAGCTTTGAAAGGATTAACGGTAGTAATACTAAGTTACGCAATGTACCTGACATTTGTAGTAACACTGATACTGGTTTTTGAATATAATTTCCACAAATAAAAAAGCCCGCCAAAGCGGGCTATTTTATTATATTTAACTTTATCTTATTCTTCTTCGGTTTTTGCTTTAGCCCTTGGTTTTCTTACTTTCTTTTCAGGTTCGGTTTTCTCTTCAACTGCGGTTACTTCTTCATCCATCATGTGTTTATCCACATGTGATACGAGGATTTCGCGGTATTTTTTCAGACCCGTACCTGCGGGAATGAGCTGACCGATTATAACGTTTTCTTTAAGACCATTTAAGGTATCGACTTTTCCCTTGATAGCGGCATCCGTAAGAACCCTTGTGGTTTCCTGGAATGATGCAGCAGAGAGGAAGCTGTCAGTTGTAAGAGATGTCTGTGTGATACCGAGCATAACTGCATCTGCAGTTGCGGGTACAGCTTCTCTTGTTTTGACCTGGTCTTTGCTTTTCTTTTTAAGCTGGGCATTGAGTTCCTTAACGGTTTTCTTGGGAAGTATTTCGCCTTTATAGACAGAATCGCTTCCGCCTTTTTCCATAACAACAACCATGCCTTTTAATTTTTCATTTTCATCGGCAAAGAAGTTTTTATGAACGACATCGCCTTCGAGGAAGTTAGTATCGCCCGGGCTTGTAACTTTAACTTTCTGCAGCATCTGTCTCACGATTACTTCAATGTGCTTATCGTTAATTTTCACACCCTGTATTCTATATACTTCCTGAATTTCGTTTACAAGATATTCCTGCACTTCAGCGACACCTTTAATTTTCAGAATGTCAACAGGGTCAAATGCACCTCCTGTAAGAGGTTCGCCGGCTTTAACGATATCTGCGTCTCTCACAAGAATGTGTTTTCCGATAGGAATTTTATAGTCAACAACTTTAGAGCCGTCCATGCTGGTAAGCGAAAGTTCGCGGCTTCCTCTTTTGAGGTCACCGATTTTTACTTTACCGTCAATTTCAGCAATCTTTGCAGGGTCGCTTGGTGAGCGTGCTTCGAATAATTCCGTTACTCTGGGAAGACCGCCTGTAATATCACGGGTTTTTCCCGATTCTCTCGGAATTTTTACCATTGTAGTACCCGCTTTTACTTCAATTCCATCGTCGACCAGCAAGTTTGCTTTTGCCGGAATGAGGTATGAGCTGAGTAATTTATTTGTACCTTTCGGGCTGAGAATCTGGATTGCAGGACTCTTAGTTTTATCTTTTGATTCTATAACAGTTTTCTGGAAGTGGCCTGTCTGCTCGTCTTTTATAAGTTCATACTGTTTGCCTTCCTGCATTTCTGAATAGTTGATTATACCATCGTGCTCCGCAATAATCACGGAGTTGTACGGATCCCATTCATACAGGATTTCATTTTTCTTTACTTTTTCGTTATTCTTGACTTTCAAATCAGAACCGTAGGGCACCTGATATTTTGCAATCTGTACGTTGTGGTCGTCCACAATATTAATAATACCGTTTCTGCTGAGTGATTTTACAGTGCTTCCGACAGCTCCTTTATATTCAATTAATCTGATATTTTCAAATTTCACTTTACCGTCGAACTTAGTAGGAATCTGAGACTGTGTAATGATTTTACTTGCAGTACCTCCGATGTGGAATGTACGCAGAGTCAGCTGAGTTCCGGGTTCACCGATTGACTGCGCAGCAATGATACCAACGGCTTCACCTACTTCAACAAGCTTACCTGTTGCAAGGTTTCTTCCATAGCATTTTGCACATACACCGCGTTTGCTTTCGCAAGTCAGCACCGAGCGGATTTCGACAGAATTTATCGGGCTGTCTGAAACAAGCTGTGCTTTTTCTTCGGTAATTTCCTCACCGGTTTTCACAAGCAATTTCTTGGTCAGGGGGTCGACTACATCGTGTACGGCAACTCTTCCGAGTATTCTTTCAGCAAGCGATTCTTTTATATCTTCGCCTTCTTTAAGAGCTTCCGTTAAAACGCCGCGGATAGTTCCGCAGTCCGTTTCGGAAATAATAACATCATTAGCCACATCAACAAGTCTTCTCGTAAGATAACCTGCGTCTGCGGTTTTCAAAGCGGTATCTGCAAGACCTTTACGCGCACCGTGGGTGGAAATAAAATACTCAAGAATCGAAAGACCTTCCTTAAAGTTTGCAATGATAGGGTTCTCGATAATTTCACCTGCCTGGCCTGTCAGTGATTTCTGAGGTTTCTGCATAAGACCTCTCATACCTGCGAGCTGTGATACCTGTTCTGCAGAGCCTCTGGCACCTGAGTCAATCATCATATGCAGGGAGTTGAAGCCGTTCTTGGAGTTCTTGAGGTTATCCATCAGGTCATTTTTCACGGCATCACGAACGTGAGTCCAGATATCGATAACTTTGTTGTATCTTTCGTTTTCCGAAATAATACCTCTTGATTTCGACCTTTCGATAACTTCGACTCTCTTATAAGCATCTTCAATAATTCTTTTCTTTGTTGCGGGTACTTCTATATCATCAATATTTACAGAAAGTCCGCCTTCCGTTGCATATTTATATCCGATTTCTTTCAACCTGTCGAGGAAGTGGGCAGTTTTCTGGTTTCCTACTTTCTTATATATATTTCCAATAATACTTATAATTTTCTTTTTATTAAGCAACTCGTTCAAATACGGAATTTCTTCAGGAACTATCTGGTTAAAAATAATTCTTCCTGTAGTCGTAGTAACTATTTCGCCATTCATTCTTACTTTTATCCTGGCGTGCATACCCACTCTCTTATTTGTATGTGCAATGAGTACTTCTTCCGGTGAAGAGAACATTTTGCCTTCTCCGAGGTCGCCTCTAAGTTCTTTTGTGAGGTAATAGCATCCGAGTATGAGTTCCTGATTGGGAACAATAATCGGATTGCCGTTCTGCGGAGAGAGAATATTATGCGAAGAAAGCATAAGTACTGCGGCTTCAAGCTGAGCATCAGCAGAAAGTGGCACGTGTACAGCCATCTGGTCACCGTCGAAGTCAGCGTTAAACGCAATACATACAAACGGATGCAGGGTGATTGCTTTTCCTTCAATCAGTACGGGCTGGAAAGCCTGAATACTTAGTCTGTGTAGCGTAGGAGCACGGTTCAGCATAACAGGATGTCCATCGATAACTGATTCAAGAATATCCCATACTTCAGGAGTACGTTTATCAATAAGCTTCTTTGCGCTCTTCACAGTTTTCACATAGTCTCTGTCGATGAGCCTGCGGATGACAAAGGGTTTGAACAACTCAAGCGCCATATCTTTAGGGATACCGCATTGATGGAGTTTTAATTCCGGACCAACAACAATAACAGACCTGCCCGAATAATCAACTCTTTTGCCGAGAAGATTCTGTCTGAACCTCCCCTGTTTACCCTTCAGAATATCCGATAGTGATTTGAGGGCGCGGTTTTCCGATTTTACTGCAGTCACCCTTCTTGAATTGTCCAGCAATGCATCTACTGCTTCCTGAAGCATTCTTTTTTCATTTCTGAGAATTACTTCAGGAGCTTTTATATCCATCAGTCTTTTCAGCCTGTTGTTTCTGATAATTACCCTTCTATACAAGTCATTCAAGTCACTTGTAGCAAATCTTCCGCCTTCAAGCGGAACAAGTGGTCTCAATTCCGGAGGAATAACGGGCACAACATCCAGTACCATCCATTCCGGTTTATTCGGTTTTCCGCCTTCTTTTAGCTTGAAAGATTCAAGTACTCTCAGGCGCTTGATATTTTCGGCTTTTTTTACCGCGGACGGGTCATCCTGAAGTTCTGCTCTGAGTCTTACAACTTCTTCAGGTATGTTGACTTTTCTAAGGAGTTCTTTAATCGCTATACCTCCCTGGTCAACATGAAATTTCTTCGGGTCCTCATCATCGAGATTTCTTTCTTCGTCACTTAGGTTAGCCTGAGCTTCAAGGTATTCTTCCTCGGTGATAAGCTGCATTTTATGGAACTTGGTTTTTCCTGGATTTATGACAACGTATGATTCGTAATAAATAATTTTTTCAAGGTCTTTTGAAGACAATCCAAGCACGTATCCCACTTTTGAAGGAAGAGACCTGAAATACCAGATATGAACAACGGGAACGCACAGGGCAATATGTCCCATCCTGTCCCTTCTCACATTCTTCATATTTATTTCAACACCGCACCTGTCGCACACGATACCTTTGTATCTTATGCCTTTATATTTTCCACAATGGCATTCCCAGTCTTTAACAGGACCGAAAATCTTTTCGCAGAATAAGCCGTCCTTATCAGGCTTGAACGTACGGTAATTAATAGTTTCCGGTTTGGTCACCTCACCAAAAGAGTTAGCAATAATCGAGTCAGTAGATGCTAGATTAATCGTAATCTTTGAAATTCGTTTCCTTTTTTGTTCTACTTTAACTGGCATAATATTTTTTAAAGTTAAAGGTTAATTTTAAATTTAATATTTTTCCCGAAATAAATTTAATCCATATTTATATCGAGACAGAGTCCCTGGAGCTCTTTCAGAATAACATTAAAAGCTTCAGGAACGCTTGGTTCGGGCAGATTTTCCCCTTTAATGATTGCTTCATATACCTTACTTCTGCCCACTACATCATCGCTTTTCACTGTAAGCATTTCCTGCAGCACATGGCTTGCGCCGTAGCCCTGCAATGCCCAGCATTCCATTTCTCCGAATCTCTGTCCGCCGAACTGAGCCTTACCGCCGAGCGGCTGCTGGGTGATAAGTGAATACGGACCGATTGACCTTGCGTGAATCTTGTCATCAACAAGGTGAGACAGCTTGAGCATATAAATATACCCAACAGTCACCTGCTGGTCGAATTTATTTCCGGTGCGGCCGTCGTACAAATCTGTTCTTGAGTTAGTCGGTAATTCCGCTTTCGCAAGTGATTCCTGAATTTCATCAACGGTTGCCCCGTCAAAAATCGGAGTTGCAAATTTTACTCCGAGGGTTTTACCTACCCAACCGAGAGCAGTTTCATAAAGCTGACCGAGGTTCATACGGGAAGGCACACCGAGAGGGTTTAGAACTATATCGACGGGTGTTCCGTCCGGCATAAACGGCATATCTTCAGGCGGAACAATTTTTGCAACGACACCTTTATTACCGTGTCTTCCCGCCATTTTATCGCCAACCGACAATTTTCTTTTCTTTGCGACATAAACTTTTGCAAGTTTTACGACCCCAGTAGGAAGTTCATCGCCAAGGGTAACTTTTACTTTTAATCTCTTGTATTTTTCTTCTATTTCGTTGTATTTGTACGAATAGTTTTTATATATATCGAGAATCAAAGAATTTGCTTTTTTGCTGTTTGACCATTCAATTTCATAGCTGAAATCCTTGAAGTCATAACCGCTGTTTTCAATCAGATTGAAGAACGTTTCACGCTTGAAGGTTACTCCGCTCCTGATAACAAGGCTTCCCTTGTTATCCCTGACACCGATTGATTCTTTGCCTTCAAGCAGTATTCCGAGTTTTTCGGCAAATTTTGTGTTCAAATCCCTGATTTCTTTTTTTCTTTCCGCTTCGAGCTTATCTATTCTGCGTTTTTCTTCCTTTTTGCTTTCCGTATCTCTTGTTTTGCGCGAGAATAATTTTTTATTAACAACAATTCCTTTAAGTCCCGGAGGAGCTTTAAGAGAGGCGTCTTTCACATCGCCGGCTTTATCTCCGAAGATAGCTCTCAGGAGTTTTTCTTCAGGTGTCGGTTCTGTTTCACCTTTAGGAGTGACTTTACCAATTAAGATATCACCTTCTTTTACTTCTGCACCGATTCTGACAATACCGTTTTCATCGAGATCTTTTGTTGCTTCCTCGCTCACATTGGGAATTTCCTTTGTGAGTTCTTCTTCTCCTCGTTTTGTGTCTCTGACTTCAAGGCTGAATTCTTCAATATGAACTGATGTAAACACGTCTTTTGCAACAACCTTTTCACTTATAACTATGGCGTCTTCGTAATTGAAACCTCTCCACGGCATAAATGCTACGAGGATATTTCTTCCGAGTGCAAGTTCACCGTTCTGAGTTGATGAACCGTCTGCAAGTATATCGCCTTTTTTAATTTTCTGGCCTTCCCTGACAATAGGCCTCTGGTTAATAGAAGTATCCTGATTTGTTCTGAGGAACTTTACAAGTTTGTATTCCACAGTGCGTTTATCTTCAAAGCTGAGAAGACTTTCTTCCGAATCTTCTTTTATATTATATTTTACTATTATTTTATCAGCGGTAACATATTCCACTACACCGTCTGCTTCTGCCGTAATCATAGATCTCGAATCCCGTGCAACAATTTCTTCGAATCCCGTACCGACAACCGGAGCCTGGGGCCGTAAAAGAGGAACAGCCTGGCGTTGCATATTGCTTCCCATCAGTGCCCTGTTAGCGTCGTCGTGCTCGAGGAAAGGAATGAGCGATGCAGCAGAACTGACAATCTGATTTGTTGCAACGTCCATAAAATCAACGTCTTCCCTCGGTATAATCGGGAAATCACCTTTAAATCTTGCTTTTACTTTAGCATTTTCAAAATATCCTTTTTCATCGATAGGTTCATTTGCCTGTGCAATTATAAATTCATCCTCTTTATCCGCAGACAGATATTCTATATCATCTGTAACCCTTCCGTTTTTCACTTTTCTATAGGGCGTTTCGATGAAGCCCAAATCATTCACTCTGGAATGAATACAGAGTGAGGAGATGAGTCCGATATTCGGACCTTCAGGGGTTTCAATCGGGCAGAGCCTACCGTAGTGAGTGTAATGAACGTCACGAACTTCGAATCCGGCTCTTTCCCTGGAAAGACCTCCGGGTCCGAGTGCGCTGATTCTGCGTTTATGAGTCATTTCAGCCAGAGGATTTGTCTGGTCCATAAACTGCGAAAGCTGACTGGTTCCAAAAAACGATGCAAGCGCGCTTGTTATCGGTCTTGAGCTGACCAGTCTTGAAGGAGTTAAATTCTCTTCGTCGTGAATGCTCATTTTTTCCCTGATGGTTCTGGTCATTCTGGAAAGTCCGAGTGCAAACTGCTGTGACAGCTGTTCATTGACGGTTCTGACTCTTCTGTTACCAAGGTGGTCGATATCATCCACTTCCCTGTTACCGTCAACGAGTTCCTTAATATAATGAATGATTGCCTGAATATCTTCAAGCGTTAAAATCGTTTTATGTTCATCAATTTTTAAATCCAGTTTTCTGTTAATCTTATATCTTCCAACATGGCCTAAATCATATTTCTTTGGGTTGAAGAATAATTTTTCTATGTAGCTTCTTGCGCTTTCGCCTTCGCTGTCAGAAAAAGTCATATTGGATGATTTTTTTCCTTTTTCAGGCTGATCGACCTGAGGTTTTTCAAGAAGCAGTTCGCTTTCTTCTTCATCGCTGATAATCGTATTAAAAATAATTCTTTCGCCGTCAGTCGGATCTTTTTTAAGGAGGTTAATTGATTTCACTCTGGAGTTCAAAATAGATACCAGAAGTTCATCTGTAAGGTGGGTTCCCTCGACAATACCCAGGTCATCTCCGGTTTCCTTATCAACAATATTTTCAGCCACGATTCTGTCAACATATTCCAGATAATTCCTGTTGCTGATTTCGACTTCTTCTACCAATTCGAAGAGTTCCAGCATTTTGACTTTATCCGTATAGTTCAAAGCTCTGAGCAGAGTAGAGAAATAGAATTTCTTTTTTCTGTCCACATAGGCATAAAGTAGCTCGTTTATATCGGTGGTAAATTCCACCCATGAGCCCTTGTAAGGAATAACCCTTGCGGAGTAAAGCTTCGTGCCGTTCGCATGGATTGATTCATTGAATACAACGCCGGGCGAGCGGTGAAGCTGACTTACGATGACTCTTTCGGCACCGTTAATGATAAAACTTCCGCGGGGAGTCATATACGGTAAATGTCCGAGGTAAACGTCCTGTTCAATGCTGTAGTTATATTCTTTTGCAGCTGCATTAGGTTTTGTTGATAATCTGAGTTTGACCTTTACAGGAACGGCAAAAGTCAGACCCTGCTCCTGGCATTCAATAATTGAGTAAGGTGGTTTTTCAATATAATACTCAATAAACTCCAGTACAGCAGTTTCCCTCGAGTCCGTAATCGGGAAATTATCCTCGAAGACTTTCTGTAATCCGACAGATTTTCTTTTACTAATCGGTATATCTTCCTGCAGATAATCTTTATAAGACTGCAATTGAACATTAAGAAGGTCGGGCGGGTCTCTCTGGATATCAGATTTTGAAAAGGTCAATCTGTTATTCTTCACATGGATTGCCTTCAGACCTAAAATTTCTCCTTTTAAATCCATTTAAATAAATTTAATGTTTGTAATTTAAGAAGGGTTTTTAAAAAAACTCATAAAAAATAATTAAAGGTTAAAGGTCTAAGGAGTGAGATTCAATCTATTAATTGAATTTTTTCATACCTTAAACCTTTAATCCTTATAATCTTAACAGTGAAATAGCCTATTTAATTTCAACTTTTGCACCGGCTGCTTCCAGTTCAGCTTTCAGCTTATCTGCATCAGCCTTGGGAATATTTTCTTTTATCGGTTTCGGTGCGCCTTCAACGAGTGCTTTAGCTTCTGTTAATCCGAGTCCGGTTGCGGTTTTCACAACTTTAATGACCTTGATTTTTTCAGGTCCGATATCTGCAAGAACTACGGTGAATTCGGTTTTTTCTTCTTCCGCTGCTGCCGCAGGTGCTGCTGCTGCGCCTGCCATCATTACCGGGGCTGCTGCAGTTACGCCGAATTTATCTTCCAGGGCTTTTTTTAATTCAGATGCTTCAGTTAATGTAAGATTAGATATCTTTTCTAATAATTCTTCTACTACTGACATGTTATTAATCCTTTAGTTTTTAATTTTTAAATTTAATAAAATCAGGCCGCTTTTTTCTTGGCAACCTCTTCGATAACGCTAGAAAGATCTCTGATAACCGCATTCAATGTACCGACAATTCCCGAAACCGGTGAATCGAGGCTTGAAAGTATTCCGGCTATCAATTCTTCTTTTGAGAGTAATGATGCTAACTCGTTCAGTTTGTTCGAGCCGTAGAACTGATTATCAACGACTGCGACTTTAAACTTCGGCTTTTCAATTTTCCCGAAGGACTTTTTGAGAATTTTTGCAGGTGCGACCGGATCTTCAGAAGCGAAGACAATTCCTGTCGGACCGATTAAAAATTCATCGAATTTATCCGCAAACTGCGAATAATTTTTCGATTCCTTCAAAGCTCTGAGGGCCAAAGTATTTTTTACAACTTTATACTTAACATTTGATTTATAGAATTCCGACCTGAGATCATCGACCTGGGCAACGGTCATTCCCGTAAAATCGGTTAAATACAATGCTGAAGAGCCGTTCATCAATTCCTTAATCTCATCAATAATCTCTTGTTTTTTACCTTTGTCCATTTTTGCGTATTAAGTTAATTTAACATTAGAAGCTTCATAACCCGGTCTTCACAATACCCGGTTATTTATATTAATGTTGAGTGCGTAAAATCTTTTTTATTATGCCGCTGTTTTCAAATCAGTCAGTGCCCTGTCGATTCTGATTCCGGGGCCCATTGTGCTTGATACGGTAACACTTTTTATATAAGTGCCTTTTGCCGCAGCGGGTTTTAATTTAATAATCATATTGATAAATGCAGACAGATTATCGAGAAGCATTTGCTCAGTAAAAGATGCTTTTCCTATTGCAGAGTGGACTGTTCCGTTTTTGTCAACCCTGAAATCTATCTTTCCTGCTTTTACTTCTTTAACAGCCTGTCCGAGGTTCGGAGTAACAGTTCCGCTTTTAGGATTAGGCATAAGCCCTCTGGGACCAAGTACTTTTCCGAGCTTACCGAGTTCGCTCATAGTATCGGGCGCAGCAATTATAACATCGATATCGGTCCAGCCTTCCTGTATTTTCTTCAAATAGTCCTCGAATCCAACATGGTCCGCTCCTGCATCGATTGCTTCCTGTTGTTTTTCAGGTTTAGCAATTACGAGCACTTTAACTGTTTTACCCGTACCGTGCGGTAACGATACAGTGCCTCTGACAACTTGGTCTGCATGCTTAGGGTCAACTCCGAGGTTCACCGCAACATCAACCGATTCGTCAAATTTTGCTTTTGCATATTGTTTAACCAGAGCAACTGCTTCGGCTATTTTATAGTCTTTGTTAAGCTCTACGTTTTTCTTTATGTCTTTTTGCTTTTTTGTCAATTTCATAGAATAAAAAATAATTGAATGTTAATAATAATTATTCAACTGTGATGCCCATACTTCTTGCAGTACCTGCCACCATGCTCATTGCGTGCTCAATATCCCTTGCATTCAAATCGGTCATTTTCGATTCGGCAATTTCCTTTACCTGTTTCTTCGTGACTTTTCCAACTTTTGTTTTGTTCGGGACACCGGAGCCTTTTTCCAGACCTGCAGCTTTTAGCAATAATACAGCTGCGGGCGGAGTTTTAGTTATAAAGCTAAAAGACTTATCAGAATAAACGGTAATTACAACCGGGACGATTAAACCTTTCTTATCCTGAGTCCTTGCATTAAACTGCTTACAGAATTCCATTCCATTGACACCTCTTTGTCCAAGAGCCGGTCCAACAGGCGGCGCCATGGTGGCTTGCCCTCCCGGAATCTGTAGTTTGATGAAACCTACGATTTTTTTTGCCATAATTTATTTTTATTTTTCTTTCTCTATTTGAGTAAATTCAAGTTCTATTGGGGTTTTCCTGCCGAATATGCTCACCATTACCTTTACTTTCATTTTTTCCATATTTATTTCAAGCACATTGCCGTTGAAATTATTGAAAGGACCGCTGGTTACTTTTACCGGGTCACCTACAAAAAGTTTGAAATCAATTTTTTCACTCTGATTTTCGTCATTAAGAATTGCTTTAATTCTTTTGACTTCAGTTCCTCTGAGAGGAATCGGCTCCAGTCTTTTCCCCGAAACGCTTTTTGCACCAACCATATTCAGAATGGAGGGTGCCTGAGAAACGAAACTGCGGATTTTATCATCGAGGTCTGCTTCTATTAAAATATACCCGGGAAGAAAATTTTTATATTTAACTTTCTTTTTACCGCCTTTGACTTCAAAAACCTTTTCCAGAGGAATCAGCACATTTTTGATTTTATGCTCTAGACCATCCTGCTTTATCTGCGCATCAAGATAAGCCTTCACTTTATTCTCGTGTCCGGAGATAATCCTTACGGCATACCATTTATAGATACCTGACTGCAGGTCGCCTTCGTCGGAAGAATCCTGTCCGGTCGATTCCGAATCAACAGGTTTCAATTCATCGTCAATATTATTGATTTCGTTCTCTGACATTGGTTATTAGAAAATTACTTTTAAAAACTCACTGATGCCTTTATCTACCAGATACACAAAAACCGCAAAAATTATCATAGTAACAACCACTATAACAGTAGAGTCTTTTAGCTCGGTTTTTTTCGGCCATGTAACCTTTTTCATTTCCTTGTAAATATCCAGGAAAAAATTAATAATTTTTTCTTTCATATGTTTTTAACATTTAGAAGTCTGCACGGGTGGGAGGAATCGAACCCCCAACCGACGGTTTTGGAGACCGCTACTCTACCAATTGAGCTACACCCGTAAAATAAAAAAAAAGAACTTAAATAAAGTTCGATATAAAATCCGCAACAAATATTGAATAAGTAAAATCTCGCGAAGAAAAAATTTTGTTTTCCAATATCTGAAAAATGTTTTAACTGTTACTCGAGCTGATGACCGGGATTGAACCGGTGACCTCTTCCTTACCAAGGAAGTGCTCTACCAACTGAGCTACATCAGCAAAGTTTTCTTATCTCAGTTGAGCAGGAGATGAGTGATCCAGAAACACCGGAACGACCAACTATACTAGTTCTCATACTCCTTTTCTCGAGCGGGAGACGAGACTCGAACTCGCGACCAACAGCTTGGAAGGCTGTGACTCTACCAACTGAGTTACTCCCGCATTTTTAAAAAACTTTATTCTTTCCATCCAATCCCGATGGAATCGGGATGACTCTACCAACTGAGTTACTCCCGCATTTTTAAAATGAACTCACGTGGGTAGGGAAGGATTCGAACCTCCGAAGACATCAGTCGTCAGATTTACAGTCTGATGCGTTTAACCACTTCGCTACCTACCCAAAAATCTCGTAGCAAATATCTAATATATAAAAATCAAATTTTTAAATCAATATATTTTTATACCTATTATGCAGATTTTTGCTGTTTTCCTAATAATTGTTGTTTTAAAAAAGATAATGCAAACAATAAACATCATACTTTACGCAAAATGTTATAAATATATAAAAAAACAATAATTCATAAACCTAAGCTAAGCAAACTGTCAATTTTATTTCTTTGATTTCTGAGATAATCCATACGCTGTATCAAAGATTCAAGGTCATAAGATGCTGTGTTGTAATTATCTTTCTGAGGCAATCCGAATTTATAAAGCGGAACTGTCATATCCCCCAGTTTTTCGTCTTTAATATTAACTTTACCGCTTTTATTGCATTCCAGAATTACTACATCACCTTTTTTGTAATATGAAATTTCATTCGTTTTAAGGGCAAAAATATTATCATCAAAAATATTTTTTGCAAGATAATAAGTCGGACTTTTTTCTTCGATAATTATTGCGTTCACTTTCACCAGGTTTGCTGATTCGGTTTCTTTATTTCTTTTGAGCTCTTCGAGCTTCTCAGTCAGTTCCCTTTCGATATCTTTATATTTAACGAGTGAAGAAATCTTTTTTGAAAGCAGATTCAGGTTTGAATTTAGCCTTACTTTTTCCTTTTCCAAATCCGTTCCGGGAAAGTAATTAACAATATTAATCGCTTTTTCTGTTTCTGCTTTTGCTTCGATGAACTTTTTCTGAGAGTTCAGGTTCTTAGCATTGCTTTTATTGCCGATAAATTCACTTTCAGCAACTTTAAAAATCATTCCGAAAAGGTCTGCGCGCAGTTTTGGGTTTGAGCGCTCATCAATCTTATTAAGATATTTCAGTGCTGTTTTCCAGTCTTCTTTATATACGCTTTTTATTATCAAAGATGAAAGAAATGTAATTTTCTCTTCTGCTTTTATTCTTAAATTGCCTTTTTCATATTTCCTGATAAAATTCTCATACCTGAAAATCTGGCTTTCCATTAAAAGCACATCATCAAAATTGTCATCGCGAGTGATTGCATAAAACTCCCTGTCCTCTTCCAGGTAAATAAAATAATATCCGAGAAAGACAACCGAAAGAAATATCATTGCAGTTAAAAAATAAACGGCAGATTTCCTGTAGAAGCTTCTTCTTTTCAAAGCTGGCATTGCATCACTTATTACCCGAAGTCTTGAATTAACAAATGAATATCCCGATTCATCCATATATAGAAGAGCATTCCTGTAATATATTTCCGCAACAGAATAATCCTTCCGGTTAAAGGCATCATCTGCATCGGCAAGAATTTTCAGCCTGACATTGAGCGAAGTAACAGCTTTATTATAGAGCTTTTTTGCCTCGATTTCATCAGGTTTGATATTCAATATCCTGTTGCATTCGTTGACTGCTTCCGAATACATTTTTTTATTGATGAAATACTCGGCATTAATAAGTATATTTTCAATGCTGAATGAACTTATTTTATAGGAATTTTCTTCGACTTCATATCCGCACCCATAAACTGCGCATCCGTTGTTCTCGTACCAGCAATCAGTATGATATGAAGAAGTGCAGGAAGGGCATAAAATAAAATCTTCACCGGTCTTTATTTTTGACTGGCAGAACTGGCAAATATTTTTTTGCTGTATTTGCTTATTATTGATGTCCAATTTCCTGTCAGATGGATTTAAAAGAATGCAAAATCAAATGCCTTAATAAGTAAAAATAATCCAAGCAAAATTAGAACCACGCCTACGCTGATATTTATTTTATTAAGCATTTTTGGATTAATTCTGTGTGAATTTTTCGAAATGAATTTCACCAGTATATAAAACCAAACCGCAGTACCGATAAGCACTCCAACGGCGAGCGCAAGACCAGAAAGGAAAAGAGAATCAATTACCCCGTAACTTTTAAGGTAACTGACTATTGCGAACCATGATGCAGGCAGGGTGACGGATGAAAGGCAAAGTAAAATTCCCGTAAGAAACTCGCCTGTCAGACCGGACATCCCCTTTTCAAGCTTTTCGGTATGCAGAATTTTATCAAGTTCTTTTTCGGTTTTGTGAAGCCTTGGTTCTGCTTTTTCCATCACAACTTTCTCGATTTTATCTTCAGTAAGCGGAGCATTGCTGTTGTTGCCGTTAAAGATTTTCATCTTCATAATCTTGAAACCGTAAAAAACAACTACAAAGCATCCAAGCAATGTAAGAACAAGTTTCAGAGTCTGCTCATTCTTCTCGAAAAAAACATCAACTGAATGAGGGAGCAAAGCTCTAATGATAGATACGCCTCCATAAGCAGCCATTATATAAATAAAATCCATAAAAGCTGCTCCAACCCCGATGGCAATCCCCTCTTTTTCTTCGTTTTTAAATCCTTTAGCTATTATAGAAAAAGTAGTAGGACCCATAGGCGGCATGGATAAAATAAAGCCAATCACGAAACCAACAAGAAGCCCTATTAGCAATTTTTTTGATGTAATTAAATGAACAATTAATTTAGCGATAAAAGAAATTATAATCAATTTATATATTCACTATATTTGGAAATTTTACATACTTACATTGAATATATAAATGTAATTTAATAACTTTATGAAATGAGAATAAAGAATATAATAATACTGATTTTTATTTTATTCAATCTAAATTTATATTATCAGCCGGCACCTGTAAATCCTGTTAAATACAGGCACACGATAGTCAGGCAAATAGACCAGGAAGAAGACAAACTGACCTTTAATATAATAAAAAACAATAAAGAATATTTATTCAGAGAATTAATTTCCATAAAAATTCTGATATTAATGACAGACGGCAATCCGGAAATATTCAATACTTCTTGAATTTTAAGGAAATTTTAAAAAACCGGTAATGGCAAATGCCACTACCGGTTTTTTTTATTTATTTGACAAGAATCATTTTTTTAACGGAAATAAAACTTCCGGCTGTAAGCCTGTAGAAATAAATTCCGCTCGGTATACCGGCAGCATTAAAATCTACATTATAATAGCCTGCTTTCAGGTATCCGTTAACCAGAACTGCAGTTTCTCTTCCCAGCATATCATACACAGTGAGTCTCACAAATCCGGAAGACGGAAGCTGATAAGAAATTTTCGTTACCGGATTGAAAGGATTCGGATAATTCTGAAGAAGGTCGAATTTTGAAGGGAGACCTGAATTCGGATTTCCGATATTCGATGGGAGGTAAGAATATTCATAAATCCCTGTACCGGAATTTGCAGTTGCCGTACCTCCGTCACCTGCATAAAGAGTTTCCAGGACTGTTGTCTTGTACACCATAGCCCTTATAGCATAAGTATTCTGCATTGAGCCGCCTACAAAGCTGGTCCATGTAGCTCCGCCGTCGGTTGTTCTGAAGACTCCTTTTGCCGTTGCGGTTGCACTATTGTCCATGCCGACAAAATATTCATTTGTCGTACCGGGCCTTATCAGGCAGGACCTTGGCAAAGTTCCCGTAGCATTAACAAGTCCGGTATGAATTTTAGTCCACATCTGACCGCCGTTAGTCGTTTTATACATCCCTCCGGTAAGCGCTGTAGCATTCATAAAAATTCCTGCAATTAATAAATTTGTATCGACATTGCTGATGCTCAGACATCTGATAGGGTTATTATCGGTTGAAAGCTGAGGAATGCCGTTCACCGCCGCAGTCCAGGTAGCACCGGCGTCACAGGATTTGAATATTTTGCAGGGTCCCGTGCTACCGCTGGGACTCATCATCGAGGTGCCGGAATAGAGAACATTAGGATTAAGCGGATTCAAAGCAATGCACAAAACCTGCTTGTTATCCATTCCGGTACTTGAAGCAAACCAGTTTACGCCTCCATTAGTTGATTTCCACAATCCTACAGCAGAAACAGCCAGTGCATTAAATACACCGCAGTATACAATATTCGGGTTTGTCGGATGTACAACTAACGCCTGAATGCCTTTTGAATCATAAATATCCTGGGAAACCAGTGTCCAGGTTGCTCCGGCATCCGTTGATTTATAAACACCGCTTGTCGCCCAGCCACCGAGTGAGTCAGTTCCTGCAAAAATAATATTCGGATTCGATGCGCTTATGGCAAGACACTGAACGTGGTTGTATGTCATGCCGGTATTGGATGCAGCCCAGTTAATTCCTTCGTTGGTCGATTTGAATATCCCACCGTCGAGGGTTCCGGCAAACAGTATATTCTGATTTACAGGATTAATTGCCATTGCATACACTCTGGAAGTAGTACTGTAAGACTGAGACCATGTTTCAATTCCATCCTGAGAATACAGCATAACAGATGAAAGGAAAAAAATGCAAAACAAGAGAAGAGATTTCATAATTACCCCCTTAAATTAGTTTATAAAAAATATTTAATACAAGAGATAACAGAAATATTAACTGAATGTATATTTATTCGATAATTATGTCAATACTATAAATACTGATTATACCGATTAGAATTGAAGCAAAAAACTATTTTTTATTTTTTGAAAGCGACAGTTCCACTAATTTAATTAACTCATTTGATTTAAATGGTTTTGAAATATAATCATTCATTCCGTTCTGAAGGAACTCTTCTTTATCCCCCACCATCGCAAATGCAGTCATTGCAATAACAGGAATTCCTTCGTATCCCGGCAGTTTGTGTATCTTTCTTGTTGTTTCAACACCGTCCATACCTTTACCAAGGTTTATATCCATAAGAATCAGGGAAAATTTCCTTGTTTTCGAAATCTCTATTGCGGTTACACCATCCTCAGCAAAATATACATTATATTTTCCCTTAAGAATATATTCAAGATATTCACGGGTAAACGAATCATCATCTACACAAAGGATTTCAACATCTTTATGCTCAAATTCAGGGATTTCCGCTGATATTTCCTTAGCTTGCCTGTAAGAAACTTTTTCCGATTTAGATAGAGGTAATTCTATTGAAAATACAGTTCCAATTCCGAGTTCACTTTCTACAAATATTTTCCCTCCGTTTTTTTCAACAAAATTCTTAGTAATGGTAAGTCCAAGCCCTGTTCCTTCGAAGCTTCTGCTGTATCCTTCGCTCACCTGTCTGAACTCTTCAAATATCACATTCAGGTTTTCCTTTGCTATTCCTATTCCCGTATCTGATACTTTTATTTTAGCTATTCCTTTTTGTTTATCTGACTTAACGGCCAAGCAGATTTCACCTCTTTTTGTATATTTCAATGCATTATTAACGAGATTGTTAATTGATTCAAATACCATTCTTTCATCAATTTTAGATGTAATGGACTCTTCCTGACATTCAAAGGTTAAATTAAGATTTTTCTTTTTAGCTTCATTCAGATAATTATTAAATACCTCTTTTGCAAGCTGAACAATATTTGCCTCACTTGTTTTTACTTCAACCCTGCCTGCTTCGATTCTTGAAAGATCGAGAATCAAGTTCAGTGTTTCAAGGAGTCTTTTTCCGCTTTTGGCAATATTGTCCGCAAAATCTATCAATTCATTATTATCTGTAATATTTTTTATAAGTTCAGAAAATCCCAGTATTCCAACCATTGGTGTACGGAGTTCGTGGCTCATATTTGCAAGGAAACTGGATTTCAACCTTTCCGATTCCTCTGCTTTTTCTTTTGCTTTTATTAATTCCAGTTCTTTTTCTTTTTTATCTGTAATATCTTCCTTGACTGCAAGGTAATGTGTTATTACTCCATCAGATTTTCTGATTGGAGAAATTGATGCAAATTCCCAATAAAAATCACCGTTTTTCTTTTTATTATGGAATTCACCAAACCAGTCATTTCCCGCAGAAATCGTATCCCATAACTCCTTATATTCTTCCGAAGATTTTTCGCCTGATTTTAATATTCTCGGATTTTTTCCTATTGCCTCTTCAGGCAAGTATCCCGTTACTTCAACGAATTTAGGATTGACATATTCAATATTGCCCTTTAAATCAGTGATAACAATCGAAGCCGGACTTTGCTGTACTGCTCTTGATAGCTTTATTAAATCCTCTTCGGCTATTTTCCGTTCTGTTATATCGCTTATTAAACCGACCGAGCCTATTACCTTGCCATCTTTATCTTTTACAGGAGCTCCGCTAATATTAAGCCAGATTATTTCACCTTTTTTTGTTTTACCGCGAACATCATAGGAATCAGATATATCTGACTGCCTGGATATATTTTTATTAATAATAATATCCCTGTCTTCTTCGTAAACCAGAATTTGATACCCTCTTCTGCCGATTAATTCCTCAGGTTCATATCCGTATATTTCGCATCCGCGTTTATTAATAAACTGAATTTCATCATTGTTGTCGACAAGAATCAATCCTTCGTTCATAGTTTCTATCAGAATTTTATATCTTTCCTGGCTTTCTTTAAGTGCATCCAATGCAGATTTCTGCTCAGTTATATCAATCAAGAAGCCTTCAATACCTGCTATTTTACCTTTCGTTATTACAGGACTGATAGAGAATGTATGATATCCTACAGAACCATCTTTGCACTTTCTGCTGAATTCACCTGTCTCTATTGGTTTACCTTTTAACAATGAGTTTACAATTTGTTTTGCCGTTTCTATATCAGAGTCAATCTGAGTAACAGCAAAATGCTTACCAATAATTTCTTCCTGTGAATCATATTTATGCATTTTCAGCCAGGAATTATTGACCTCTTCAAAGATACCCTTGTTATCAATCCTGAAATAAGCCGCTTCTGCGTTTCGTACTATATTTTTAAAATGCTCTTCACTTTCCTTAACCGCTTCCTCTGCAAGTTTTCTTGCTGTTATATCCTCAATCATTGCAAGAAGATACAGAAAATCGCCCTCATTATTTTTTACAATTGTTACATTCACTTCTCCCCATTTTGCAGTTTTATCTTTTTTGATATATTTTTTTTCAGTATTGTAAAGATTTATTTCACCTTTAAATAATTTTTCAACATTTAATATATCATTCGAGAGATAATCGGGATGGGTAATTTCTTTGAATGTCATTGCGGAAAGTTCACTTTCGGTATAACCTATCATTTCACAAAATCCTTTATTCACTCTTAAGAATTTCAAATCAGAACCTACCAGGGCTATTCCGAAGGAACTGTCTTCAAAAAGTCTCCTGAATCTTTCTTCGCTTTCTTTAACTTCTCTTTCAGCTTTCTTTTGATCCGTAATATCTCTGATTATTACAACGGTTTCTTCTTCGTAGTTTGTTACTCGTGCTTCATAATTATGTACAGAATTATCTTTTAAAAAACCTACATACTCGAATTTACCTATTTCACCTGTTTCTTTTGTTTCCTTTAAAACTTTTTTAAATAACGCGGAAATATTTTCCGGCAAAACATCATAATAATGTTTTCCCAGAAATTTCTCAGGAGTTTCGAAAAGCACAGATTCATCTTCCGCATGGTAGTCAATAATTCTGCCCTTTGAATCAAGTCTGAACATTAAATCCGGAATTGACCGAAGTAATGTACGGTAATGTTCTTCGCTTTTCTTTAAACTTTCTTCAGCCCACTTGCGCTCGGTAAAATCCATCAGAGAGCCAATTAGCCTTACGGGTTTACCCTCATTATCACGCATTACATAACCGCTGTCTATTACATATGCATAAGTTCCATCCGCCCTCCTGAACCTGTAATCACAGGTCCAGGTACTTCCGCCTTTATAAATAATCGGCTCTGTAATTGATAAGGAGTTTCCAACATCATCCGGATGAATATTTTTTTTAAACTCATCAAATTTTACGGTTTTCTCTTTATATCCGAAAACTTTATGGTAGTTGTCGCTGAACCATCCTTCTTTTTTTGCAACATCCCAGTCATAAATAACATCATTTGAAGCAAGAGATGCAAGTTTGAATCTTTCTTCGCTTTTTCTTAAACTGTCTTCATAAATTTTTCTTTCGGTAATATCCTGATATATTCCTACCATCCTGGCAATTTCACCTTTTTCATCATAGAACATTTCACCGCTGCCGTAAACATATCTAATTTCACCATCAGGTCTTAGCAATCTTGCTTCGATTATTACGGGTTTCTTTTTTTCGATTGCTTCCTGCGTTTTCTTAATAACAAGATTTCTGTCGTCAGGATGAAAAGCATTTATAGAAGCTTCTGTTGTAATTGATTTTCCTTTTTCTATACCAAAAATCTCATACATCTCATCAGACCAGATTACCTTATTTTCCGAAGGAATCCATTCCCAGTTACCTATTTTTCCAATTCTTTGAGCTTCTTTTAACTGTTCACGGCTTTCTATGAGATTTTGTTCAGTCTGTTTTCTGTTTGTAATATCCAGCCATATCCCGATAATTTCCTTCGGATTGCCCTTATCATCGAATGAAATAGATATTTTATCTAAAAACCATCTGTATTTTTTATCGGCACATTCCCATCTGTATTCAATTTCCGAAGAACCGTTATCCAAAACGGAAGAATATTTTTTTAATGTATTCTGTTTGTCATCAGGGTGAATCCTGTCAGACCAGAAGCAATTATCATCTGTAAAAAGTTTACCGGGATAACCGGTAATTTCCTCGACTTGTTCACTTATCCATGTTGTTTTAAAATCTTTATCAACGCTTGTAGTATAAAAAATTATTGATTGAGAATTTAAAATCAGATTTTGCTGTGCAAGTGTTTTTCTTATCAGGTCATCAGAATCTTTTCTTTGTGTTATGTCAACGATAGAGCCTATTATAACCAGATTGTTTGTCTCTATGTTCTCAAAACATTCTGCATTCGATTCTATCCAAACTACTTTGTTGTTTTTACTTAATAGTCTTAATTCGCATTTTGCCTTTTCTCCGGATTTCAAGTTAATTACATTTTCAGTGAATATTCCGGAATCTTCTTTTATTACTAAATTTCCCCAGCATTTCAATTCCATCATTTCGTTATAATTGTACCCAAGTATTTTTTCATAAGCTCCGGTAATCCAGGAAATCGAAAACTTACCGTTTTTGTCTTCGCTGCAAGAATAAGAAATATCCGAAATTGTTGATGATATTTTTCTGAATCTTTCTTCGTTTTCCGCCAGAATTTCCATTGAAATTTTTCGTTCAATCGAAATTGCAATATCGGAAGCAATTGCTTCAAGAAAATTTTTATGGTCTTCATCATACCTTATATTGCTATCATAGCTCTGTACAGTAAACACTCCAATCGGTTTTCCACTGATAATAAGGGGAACGCCAAGCCAGGATTCTGAATCGGCACCTATCGACTCCAGTCCGTTTTTTTTAGCGAATTTATTAAAGTCTTCTTTATTACAAATTAATGAATTTCCGGTTCTTATTACATAATCAGTTAATGTTTTCTTGTTTTTCATAGGAGCAGGTTTCTTATCGAATTTATCCCTGAAAAACGGAAATGATATCTCATCATTTTCGGAATCATACAATGCAATAAAACAGTTTTCCGCAAAAATTACCTTTTTTACATTTTCATGAATTCTTTCGAAAAGTTCATCTATGTTTTTTGTAAAGAGTATTTCCCTGTTTATTGCAAATAAGACATCTTTTTCGAGTTTAATGAATTTGCTTTTTCTTCTATTTTCTGCGTCTTTGAGCTCTCTTTGAACCGCGGGGACAAGGCGCGCCAGATTCTTTTTCATAATATAATCTTTAGCACCGGATTTCATCATATCGACCGCAATATCTTCACCTACCGTGCCTGATACAACTATAAAAGGAACTTCTATTCCCCTTTTATTGCAAATCTTCAACGCTTCATAACCGTTAAATCCGGGTAGGGCATAATCCGAGATAATGATATCCCATTCCTTATTTAATTCAGTTTCGAGATTTATTGCGTTATCAATTAAAGTATAATCAATTTCAAAAGGGGCTTTTTTAAATTCCCTCATCATCAGGGAAAAATCATCTTCATTATCTTCGATAAATAATATCTTTATTTTATCTGTAATCATAATTTTTTCGAAAGATTTGGTGGTTCGTTTAAGATAAGCCAGTACAGACCGAGAGTCTGAACCGCTTCAAAAAATTTTTCGAAATCCACAGGTTTTCGGATGTAGCTGTTTGCTCCGTTTTTATAGCCTTTAATAATATCCTGCTCTTCCTTCGAGGATGTCAATATTACAACGGGAAGGTATTTCGTAAATTCATTTTCACGGATGGCTTTTAATACTTCAAAGCCGTCCAGTTTTGGAAGTTTTAAATCAAGTAAAATAAGCGCTGGCTCTTCATTTATGTTTCTTTCCTTAAATTTTCCTTTTCTGAAAATATAATCAAGTGCTTCAAGACCGTCTTCCGCGAGTATTACCTTATTTTTAATCCTGTTTCTTTCAAAAGCGCGGATTGTCAATGCCGCATCATCCGGATTGTCTTCTACAAGAAGAATTACTCTTTCATCCATTTAATTACCCTCCATTTAATATAGTGTAAAATAAAATGTTGTTTCAGTATTTTCAATGCTTTCAGCCCAGATTTCACCTCCGTGCCTTCGGATTATGCGCTGGGATGTAGCAAGACCAATTCCGGTTCCCGGATAGTCTTTAGAAGAATGCAGTCTCTGAAATGCTCCAAATAATTTATTGTAATATTTCATATTAAAGCCCGAGCCATTATCCTTAACACAATATATTACTTTTGAATCTTTCATAACAGTCTTAAATTCAATTACCGTCCTTTCTTTTCGGGAGGAATATTTCCATGCATTATTCAGCAGATTATCCATAACAATACCAAGCAAATAGGGGTCAACTAAAGCAAATACATTTTCTTGAATATTAAACTCTGCATTTCTATCGGGCTGAGATGTTTTTAGTCTTTCAGCAATTTCAAAAACCATTCCGGATAAATTTACTTTTTCGGTCCTCAGTTCATATCTTGTAACTCTTGAAAGCTTCAACATAGAGTCGATAAGATTATCCATCCGCATTGTAGCATTCCTGATTCTATGAATAAAATTTTTCGCGTTTTCATCCAGGTCTTTATAATAATCCTCCATTAAAGCCAGGCTGAATCCGTCAATACTTCTTAAAGGAGCCCTTAAATCGTGCGATACAGAATAGCTGAATGCTTCCAGTTCTTTATTGGATGCTTCGAGAAGTCTTGCATTCTGCTTCAGCAATTCAGATTTTTCATTTAAGTCTTCGACTATATTCATCAGGGCAATTTGATTATCACTTAGTTCAGAGCTCTTTTTATTAATTTCCAATGTCCTCTCCGTAACCCTTTTTTCCAGTTCTTCATTTAATTTTTTAATTTTCTCCTCTGATTCTTTTAATTCTGTTATATCTCTTGTAATACTAATAATATGTTGAACATCATTAAGTTTTATTAATTTTGCAGACATCAGACCTGTCAGTTCCGAACGATCTTTCCTGATAAATATTGCTTCATAATTGTAGCAATATCCGTTTTTTTTCAATGCGGATATTACACTATTCCGGTCATCTATATTCTTCCAAATATTTGTCTCAAAAATAGTTTTGTTTACGGATTCCTCGCGGGAATATCCTGTAAGCATGGTAAAACCATTATTTACATCTACAATAAGACCGTCTTCCATTCTTGTAATAACGGCACCCTCAGGACTCGTACTGAAAATAAGCTCAAAATGATTCTTAGCTTCGGTCATTTCCGAATTTAATCTCTGATTAATCATTATTACAAAACCAAAAGTCCAGAGAAGCCCGACCAACAGAGCATCTAAAAATATGATTACATTAAATAAGGTAGGAGATAATGTATCTTCCACACGAACACCGGATATAAACATAAATGTCCTGTATAAAAATATCAGTCCGTGAATAACAAAAACAACGGCATTAAAATTAGCTGCATTTCTTACGGAATTAAACTTATATCTAAATAAGCTAATAGCTGTTAAAAAAGCAACAAAAGCTAGCATTGCATTTATTATAATAGAGCGTATCTGAATACTATTATGGATAAAAAGAAAATAATGAAGACCGAACAAATAAATAGAGGATACAGAAATTATTAATTTCAGATTTTCCTTTTTATTAAGAAATCTCATTACACCAATGTAAAGAAAAATTGTACCTGAAATAATTGCTGTATTCTGTATTATAATTACTAAAGGAAAAATTGCCGGTATATCCCGGAGTAAAATAACAAAAAAGCCAAGTACTTCAACGGCGCTCCACAAAAGCCACCAACCGGGACCTTTATATACCCTTACAACTTTGAATTGAATATAAAAAACTATAAATTGAATTATATGCGTAATTCCAATTATAAAAACCAGTGTCCTGATATCTATCTGCATTTATTCAATCAGTTTTATTTTTATGAAATCTATTAATTTAAGGAAAAAGTAAATTTACAGAAAATCTGATTCCAAAATCAGGTCTGTTGAAATCTCCAAAAAAAAACTTCGGACCTAAAACAAAATTTACCAGTTGACCGGAGAAATTCATTAATTTAGAACCCTGAAAAATCACCGAGCCGTTTGTGACATTCTTTTTCCATTCATTGCTTATTTCTGCGCTCAGACCAATCCCCCAGCCTTTGTTAAAATTATATAATGATACCGGCTGAAAATACGTATAACTGAAGTCAGGTCTGGATGCATCACCGGTCACTGTCCACAAATGGAAAAGCAATGCACCAAATATCAGTCTTCCTTCTGATTTCATTGAAATTACACCCGGACCCGCAGCCCATTTTCTGGAAGTCAACTGCAGCGGTGAGCCGGTTGGAATATATACTGAAGGTCCAATGCCAAATACTATTTCTTCGCTTTTTGGGGATAAAAAAGCATTTATCAGTAAATCACCAATACCTGTCTGTGTTTTGTCCTTAAATATATCATTCTGATGTATCACCGGTAGCACGATTCTGTTTAATGAATTAAAATCCTTGTTTATACTAATTGGTATTATAGGCATCAGATACATTGTCCACCTGAAAGCGTTGTTAGGAGGAATATTAAAATCAAAGTTGCTTTGAAACGGAATACTAATAAATCCCAGCGGATTCGATAATTTCTTTGCTGTCTCATTATTCATCTGGGCAAACGAATTAAATGATAAAAATATTATCAGAAATAATAAAAAATAAGTGTCAGTTTTTTTCATTAAAATTTCCCGTATTAATTATTTCAGTTTATTTTCAAGTTCTTTTATTCTATTCTTGAGTTCAATCATTCTTAATTCACGTCCCACAAATAGTCTGTTCATCCTGCTTAATTCAGCATTTTTAACTTCAATTTCCTGTGTTCTTTCTTTTACTCTTTGCTCA
Source organism: Ignavibacteriota bacterium (assembly GCA_016218085.1). Classification (GTDB taxonomy): domain Bacteria; phylum Bacteroidota; class Ignavibacteria; order Tepidaquicellales; family Tepidaquicellaceae; genus FEN-1279. The sequence goes on along the minus strand of JACREY010000020.1, from coordinate 247,970 downwards.
AGTTCTTCATTAAGTTTTTTAATTTCTTCCTGAATAAGTTTTCGATCTGTTATATCCTGTATAGTACCTATCATTGTACAAAGATTATTATTTTCATCAAAACCAAGAACACCGTATCCAAGAAGCCATCTTATTTCGCCATCAGATTTTCTTTTTATCCTGTATTCTTTATCAAAATAATTATTTTTCTTAATCACCTCATTAAAAAAATAATCTTCCATCATTTTTCTGTCTTCATCAAATACAATATCCAGCCAGCCATCAACGTTTTTCAGATAACCTTTGTCTATACCAAAAATAAAATCAAGCACTTCGGAAGACTCCCAAAGATCTTTATTAAAATCTAATTTGTATGAGCCGATTTTTGCTGCTTTCTGTGATTCCCTGAAGAAATATTCGCTTTCCTGCAAAGCCAATTCTACTTTTTTTCTTTCCGTAATATCAATTATAGTTCCGACTATAGAAATTAATTCACCGTTATCATCATAGTCCCCCTGAAAAGTAGATGAATAATACCCAATACTTCCGTCAGGACGCAGAAATTTCTGCTCATAAAATCCGGGTTCCCTACTTTCAACGGCTTTTTGGATTAACTCTTTATCCCTCTGATTTTCTTCAGGCCAGGGAGATAATGCCAATATTGAATCTATTTGAGGAATAAATAAATTTTTATCCAAACGGAAAATTTTATAAACTTCATCAGACCATTCAACATTACCGGATTTTATGTCCCAGTTCCAGTATCCTAAATTTGCAAGTTCCTGAGCTTCCCTTAATTTTCTTTCGCTGTCTTTTAATTTTTCTTCCGCTATTTTTCTTTCGGTTATATCCGTAAATACTGTTGCAAAATAATTCAACTTCGGGGAAAAAACAGATACTTCAAAATATTTATCTAACGGCTGAAAGTAAGATTCAAAATATTCTGGTATTCCGGTCAACGCAACCTTTTTGTAAATATCAAAATAAGGCGGAAAAGGCTTTATTCCGTATAATTCACTTGCTAATTTGCCTTTAACTATCTCGTTTCTATATCCGGTATGCTTTCCATAAGCAGGATTCACATCAATTATCCGGTAATCAACGGCGATACCATTTTCATCAAATACCATTTCGTGCAGTGCTACTCCTTCATTCATAGATTCGAACAGAGAATGAAATTTTTTCTCGCTATCCTTGATAAGTTCCTCTGTTTTCTTTCTTTCGGTTATATCATTAATTACTGCGTAAAACAAACTTTCGTTTTCCTGCTTGTTTAACTGCAAATGAACTTCCACATTATAGTCTGAATTGTCTTTTCTCCTGTGAATCGTTTCGAAAATGAGAATTTCTTTTTCTCCCGTAACCAAAGGATTAACAAATTCTTTGAAATCTTCAAATGTGAATTCCGGTTTTATATCCACAGGTGTCATATTTTTCATTTCCTCTAAAGTAAAACCGATATTTTTTAATGCACCATAGTTTACAAATTCAAATTTATAAGTAGAAGAATCAAATATATATATTTCATTTAAACTGTTTTCTATCACGTTCAGCAATTTAAATCTTTCCTTTTCGGCTTTCTTTGAGTCAGTTAAATCAAGCACTGCCGTGATAAAATACAGTGGATTACCATTATAATCTTTTTGCAAAACCGTCCTTATGTCAGTCCAAACTATACTCCCGTTTTTGTGTATATAACGTTTTTCAAACCTTGCAGAATCAAATTTTCCCTCTTTAATTGATTTTAACAATAGAACCGTAGTTTCTATATCATCGGGATGAGTTATATCTTTCCAATTTATATTTTTAAGTTCTGATTCTGAATAACCCAGCATATCGCAAAACGCTTTATTAACTGTAATGGTCCCATCCAGACTTGTCATCGATTTGCCTATTAAAGAATTCTCAAATATTAGTCTGAATTTTTCTTCGGATGACTTCAATTCTTCTTCCGTTTTCTTTCTTTCGGTAATGTCCCTTACTATAGCCCACATCCCAATATTTTCGTTTGCATCATTATGAAAGGTAAATGTTCTCAATTCGACAGGAAATATTTCTCCGCTCTTTTTTATATACTCCTTCTCATATACATCAGAATACCCTCTTGTTATTATCTGTTCATTCACAATTCTTTTTTCAAATTCGTGCCAGTTTTCAGGAGTTAAATCAATATAAGTCAGTTTTTTTAACTCTTCCATATTATATCCGAGCATATTCATATAAGACTCGTTGCAGTCCGTGATTTTGCCTTTCATATCCGTGAGTACTAATCCATCCATCATACTGTCATATAACCTTCTGTATTTTACTTCTGATTTTTTTAATTCATCTTCAATTCGCTTTCTTTCCGTAATATCTTCAACAGTACCTTCATAAAAGACTAAATTATTTTCAATGTCTTTAACGACCTTTGAACTTTCCAGTACAATAATTGCTGTACCGTCTTTCTTTTTCCAGGAAGATTCAAGCCCTTTTATTTCGCCTGTTTCCTCCAGAAGTTTCTTGAAATCATCCCTTGAATAACCGGGTTCATAGCCATATTTCTCCAGATTTCTCTCTGAAAGCTCTTCCAGACTTGAATACCCTAATAGTTTAATCAGAGCGGGATTGCAATCAATAATTTTTCCGTCAGGAGTTGTCCTATATATTCCCAGAATTGAATTTTCAAATAAACTTCGATATTTATTTTCACTGTTTCTAATTTTTTCTTCAGCTTTTTTCCAATCAGTTATATCAATCGAAAGGATTTTCGCCCCCTCGGAAACAGGCTGAATATTTATATCAAACCAGCCTATTCTTCCGTCAGGAAAAGTAAATTCATTTTCAAACCTGCTGGATTTTCTTAACTCAAGACATTCTTTTAAGTGATGATAGACAATGGTCTTTTCAATTCCCGGCCACATATCGTCGAATTTTTTTCCGATTAACTCCTTGATAGGTCTGTTATTTTGTTTTCCTGCTGTTTCATTTATATAAATATATTTCCAATCAAAACCCAAAATCTGGCATCCTTCCATCATAGTATCAAGCGTATTTCTTAATTTTCTTTCGCTTTCGATAATTAATTTTTCGGATTTTTTCTGTTCTGTTATATCGGTGGATATTCCTGAAACTCCGTATACATTACCAGAACTGTCAAACAAAGGAAATTTGGTAGTATAATAATAATGAACGCCGTCAGTTTCAGGATTTTCCTCTTCAAAAGATAGAGCTTTTTTAGAATTAATAACTTTTAGGTCATTTTCGTAATGCTGCTTTGCGATTTCTTCTGGCATAAATTCCGTTCTGGACTTACCTATTAAATCCAATCTGTTTTTTCCGAGAACTTTTTCCAACTGGTGATTAACAGAAATAAATTTTCCATCTTTATCAAGAATATAAATCAGTGATGTGCTGTTATCCATCATATCATTCAATAATCTGTGATTTTCTTCGATTTCAATTTCGGATCTTTTTCTTTCTGCAATTTCCCAGGCAACGTCTGCAAGAAAAGTAAGTGTATCGATATCTTTTACGATATAATCGACAGGTTTATTTCCAACACCCAGTATCGCCACAATTTTGTTATTCCTGAAAATTGGTACTACTAATTCCCTTAAAACCTCTGCGTGACCTTCAGGCAATCCTTTCTTATGCAAAAGAGCAGCATAATCATTATGAATGACAGCCTTTCTTTGATGCACGCAATCAACCCAGACACCTGCTTCATCTATATTGTAATGCAATCCTTCACCTTTCGCAGTACAATAATCCTTTTTGGTTTTTGTAGACCAGGCCTGAAGTGTCAGTGATTTTTCGTCAGGGTCAACAAAATGATAAAACCCAATAGAACTTTCTGTAAATTCACAAACTTCATCAAGAGTTTTTTGCAGGAGCTCGTTATAAGTATGATTAATAGAAAACTCCATAAGCCTGTAGCGTATATTTATCAGTTTTTCCGTGTATTTTCTGTCAGAAATGTCTTTCAAAATCCCCTGATAATAAATTTTACCGCTTATCTCAACATATCTCAGACTTACTTCAACAGGAAATGTTTTTCCGTCTTTTTTCTTATGTTCGGTTTCATAAACAACAGATTCGGATTTTTCAAGTTCTTTTACCTGATTCTTTAAAGCGCCTGCAGATTCGGCTGCTCTTAATTTCATAATGTTCATACCTATAAATTCATTTCTCGAATATCTGTAAATATTCAAGGCTGTATCATTTGCTTCTACTATATTCAGATTCTTATCTGCAAGTATAAAAATATCATTTGCATATTTCACGACATATTCAAAATGCTTTACCAATGCCTGCCTGTGATATTCATCTTCAAGCTTTAATATTTGAAGTGACTTTTTCTGGTTTGACCATACCCAGATAAATCCAATTCCGACCGCTACCAGAGTCAGAAATATAAGTATAGTTATAATAACTGCTTTTTCTTTTACTGGTGCATAAATTTCTTCAATATCAACTTTTGTAATCATATACCAGGGAGAATCTGGAACTTTTCTAATAACGGATAATACAGATACCCCCCTGTAATCTATACCTTCAAACATACCCTCTTTCCCGGTAGTAGCTAAAACAGAAGGAATATTTAAATTTGAGCTGTCTATTTTTATTTTCAGATTCAGCGAAGTGCCTTTCTTGTGTCTTAATTCATTCAGATAATAGACATATTCTCCATCTTCGGAAATCAAAAGAGTTTCTGCTGTATTACTGTTTGCAGGCCAGCTCTGTATTAGAGGGAACAAAAAAACATTCGGGTCATTTCTTAATATTACTCCTCCAATAACAGAATCATTTAAAATTAAAGGAATTAAAACATCAAGATGCAGGATTTTGCATACATCACAATAATAAATGTTGGTAAATTCAGGTTTTCCGTTTTTAACCGAATTATTAAAATATTCTTTGGTAATATTGCTTATCTCTTTAATGCTGTCTTTTGCGGAATATTTTGTGTTAAATTCCCTGTCAAATAAAATAATATTACTATAATGATAATAGTTCAGGTATGAATTGAGAAATGAGATTATTCCTGATTTGGATTCTTCATCGTAATTATTCCGGAACCATTTATTAACTTCAGATTTAAGAGATTTATTGCTAAAAATCAAAAATGCGTCACCCATCCGTTCTTTCCGCCAGTTTACAATTTGTCCAATTTTCAATTCTGTAATTGTGGATAAATCCTGATAAATATCATTTTTAATTTCAGATTGTTGCTTGTAATAATAGCGGATTCCGGCAACAAGGATAAATATTGTGATGAGAATATATAGAATTACAATTTTTATTGGTGAGCGGGTGATTGATCGATTTTCAGGCATACTTATTAAAATTTTATTAAAAAATAAATAATTACGCCCCTATGCAGTAAGCAATCAATTTCGGATATTGCATGGGTACAAATTTTTTTGATTTCCCCCGTAACTCAGATACTGCCTAAATATATTATTTTTAGTTAATAAAAACAACTATTTTACTTGTAATTCCGATTTTTTAAATTATATCAAATTAGAGAATTCAGATAGAGTGATTTCACTTAATTCAAGAGGTGAAAGTTTAACTTGCATGCCGCGTATGCCTGCACTAAAATAGATGAAATCGAAGAGTTGTGATGTTTCTTCTATGTAGGTAGGGAATTTTTTTATCATTCCGATTGGTGAGCAGCCTCCGCGAATATATCCTGTCACAGATAGTAAATCTTTTGCTTTAATCATTTCTACGCTTTTATTTCCGCTTGCCAATGCAGCTTTTTTCAGATTAAGCTCTGCATTACCGGGTATTACAAAAACTACATACCCCGTTTTGTCTCCGAACGCCACAAGTGTTTTGAAAACCATTTCAGGCGGTGCGCTAATTTTATTTGCAACACTCACGGCATCGATTTCATCTTCGCTGAATTCGTATTCTAATAACTCAAACTGAAGATTAAGACTTTCTAATATTCTGACCGCATTGGTTTTTTTCATACATATAATTCGGCATATTAAAAATGGTTTACCGGCTGATTTTCGTCAGCTAATAAACCACTGCAGAGAGAGAGGGATTCGAACCCCCGGATACCGTAGGCATCAACGGTTTTCAAGACCGCCGCTTTCAACCACTCAGCCATCTCTCTGTAATCTTATAATTTAAATATTTTTTCATTTTTTTTCAATCCAATACGGGTAAAAATGAAAATCTTATTTAAAAAAACGGGAAAATTTTACTTTAACTTTAATTTATTTTGTAACTTTTGCCAAAATTATGGGAAAAATGATGGAAATCATCAAAAATATTAATCCGGCATATAAAATATAGCTGCTTTTCATTTTAAATTATTCTTAAATATTATTACTGATTTATTTTAATTTTGTTTCATATTGCAGAGAATTTAATTTCACCTGCTGTTTCATTTAGGTTATTCAGATCATAGATTCCAATTCTAGTCCGTCTCAATTCTTTAAGATAACCGCCAACTCCGAGTTTTTCCCCGAAATCATTTGCAATTGAGCGTATGTAAGTACCTTTGCTGCAAATGATATTAAAAAATATTTCTTCGTCGTTAAGTCTTTTTATCCCGAATTCCTTAATTACGATTTTCCTTGCTTTCAGTTCCACCGTTTCGCCTTTCCGGGCGAGCTTGTAAAGCGGTCTTCCGTTAAGCTTTAAAGCGGAATGCATAGGTGGAATCTGTTCGGTTTCACCCACAAATGTCTTTCTGACATCTTCAATCATCTTCCCGCTTACACCGGATACTTCCCGGAAATCTTCCTCTTCGGATTCGGTATCGTATGTTTTAGTCCTTGCTCCTATTCTAATGATGCCCTGATATTCCTTTTCATAATCCATAAATTCATTTATCCGCTTTGTCATTTTATCGGTGCAGAGTATCAGCAGACCTGTTGCGCGCGGGTCAAGACTTCCTGCGTGGCCTACTTTTTTAAGAGACAGTTTTTTCTTCAGGAACCTTACAACATCCGTACTGGTCCAGTCAAGCGGCTTATCCGTCAAAATTATTTTATCTGTGTACATTACAGGTGTATTGCCGAAGATAAATTATTTCTCCGGCAGGAATAGAATTTTTATTCGCTTTTATTTTCTTCTTTCCTTACTTCGTTCAGAAGCTTGTTGATTTTATCGGCATAGTCGAGTGTATCGTCGTAATAAAAATTCAGTTCCGGAATATATTTCATGTTCAGGTGCTTTGCAAGAAGAAAGCGGATGTGTTTTTTTCTGAAATTAATCCTGTCCAGGCACTTTTCAACCGGTTCCCTGTTCCCGAGAAAAGTGACATATACTTTCGCTATTCTCAGATCGGGAGTCATCATTACTTTGGAAATTGTAACAAGTCCGATATGCAGTTCCATCAAATCTTTAGACATTGCCGAATTCAGTTTGTGCTTTATTTCCTCGGCAACCTTTTCGGGTCTGTGTGACATAACAATTTATTAAAAGAACTTATTGCAAAAATTATTTATTTATTGTAAGCTTACGCTTGGTTTCTATTAATTTATATGCTTCGATTATATCGCCTACCTTTACATCATTGAAATTTTCAAGTCCAATACCGCATTCGTATCCGGATTCGACTTCTCTTACATCGTCCTTGATTCTCTTAAGCGAAAGGATATTTCCGTCAAATATCACGAATCCTTCCCTTACAAGCCTGACTTTATTATTTCTTATAATCTTGCCGTCCTGTACATAGCATCCCGCAACATTGCCGATTTTCGGAATTTTAAATACATCCCTGATTTCTACAGTCGCCGTAATTTCCTCGGAAATTTCAGGTTCGAGCATTCCCTCAAGAGCGGATTTGACTTCATCGATAACTTTATAAATAATATTATGAATCCTGATATCAACAATATTTTTCTCAGCAAGCTTTCTGGCATTAAGATTTGGTCTTACGTTAAAGCCTATTATAATTGCAGATGAAGCTTCGGCAAGCAGAACATCCGATTCGCTGATTTGTCCGAGCGCCTTGTGGATAATCCTGACTTTTGCTTCGTTAGTAGCAAGTTTCGCCAGAGAATCAGCAAGTGCTTCAGCAGAGCCGTCTGTATCGGCTTTAATAATAATATTAAGTTCGACCTGTTTACCTTCCTTAATCTGTTTCGAAATATCATCAAGAGTTGCAAACCTTACCTGCCTGAAATCCTGTTCGCGTTTAAGCTGCTGCCTTTTAAGGGCAATGTTTCTTGCTTCGTTTTCCGTATCCATTACAACAAAAGCATCACCTGCCTGAGGCATTCCGTTAAACCCAAGAATGAGTACAGGAGTTGCAGGTTTAGCGGCTTCCAATCTTTTTTCTCTTTCATCGAACATTGCTTTCACTCTACCCGAAAATATACCGGATAAGAAGCAGTCCCCTACTTTCAATGTACCCTTCTGAACGAGAACTGTAGCCATTATTCCCTTTCCCCTGTCGAGCTTTGATTCAAGCACTACTCCCCTGGCATTCCTGTCGGGATTTGCTTTAAGCTCGAGAATATCCGCTTCGAGCAGTATTTTTTCCAGAAGAACGTCGATATTCTTTCCGAACTTGGCTGAAATTTCAACCGACTGGTATTTACCGCCCCATTCTTCTATCAGTACATTATTATCTGCAAGTTGTTTCTTTATTTTTTCAATATTGGAATTCGGCTTATCGATTTTATTAATAGCTATAACTATCGGAACGTTTGCAGCAAGTGCGTGATTTATTGCTTCAACTGTCTGAGGCATAACGCTGTCATCCGCGGCTACAACGAGCACAACGATATCTGCCGCCTGACCGCCCCTCGCTCGCATTGCCGTGAATGCCTCGTGGCCCGGGGTATCAAGGAAACTAATCTCTTTTCCTGAATCGAGTTTAACTTTATATGCACCGATATGCTGAGTGATACCTCCCGCTTCACCAGCAACAACGTTGGCTTTTCTGATATAGTCGAGAAGCGATGTTTTACCGTGGTCTACGTGACCCATAATCGTGACAACCGGCGGTCTCGGTTTGAGCGAATCGGCGGGGTCCTGCTCATCCTGAAGTAGATCTTCCTTGTATTCGGTCTGAAATTCGATCCTGAATCCGAATTCTTCCGCAAGAAGAACTATTAAATCCTTTTCAAGGCGCTGATTAATTGAGACCATCATTCCGAGGTCGAAACATTTCCTGATAAGCTCGGATGCTTCTATGCTCATTAGGTTTGCCAGTTCGCTCGTTGACAGAAACTCCGTCACCTTTATAACATTCTTTCTTGATTCTTCGTATTCGAGTATCTTTTTTTCCTGTTCCATCCTTTCCTTTTTCTTTCTCTTTCTTGCAAGGCTTCTTGCCGACTGTGAGCCTTCATCATCCATCTTTGCCATCGTCTCACGGATTGCGTCATCAATTTCTTTCTGCGAAAATTCCTTGGCTTTTAGACCTTTCGCAATTTTCTTTTTCTTTCTTTCATATTCATAATCTGCCTTCGTCTTTTTATCTTTTTCCTTCTTAACACCGTCCCATTTTTCGGGCTTCACCGGTTTCACTGTCTGCTTTACAAATTCACCGCTTCCCTTTGCAGTATCTTTCTTTTTATCGTCTTTGTCCTTTTGGAACGGCTTTTTATGCTGTTTTATATCCTTTAGCGTAACTTTTTCGTATTTCGATTTCTTTGGCTTCTGATGGTCAAAAGGTTTTCGTACTTCTCTGTTATCGTGTCTTTGAGCCGGCTTAGCGTCCTTCTGGGAAGATGATTTATCTTCTCTTGGAGGATGAGCTTTTGCCCCTGCTGTCTGAAATGTCCTTGGATGACTTTCCTTTTCCTTTACTGCTTTTTGGGCTTCCGGTACAGCCGGTTTCTTTTCGATTTCGTGTTTCTTTTCAATTTCATGTTTCTTTTCATCTTTTACTTTAGCCCTTGTATCTTTTTCAGCGGTTTCGGGTTTTTCAACTTTTGGTTTCTGTTCATCTTTTTTAGTTCTTGCTTCTTCACGTTTCTTTTTTGCTGCAATGATTTTTTCGAGACTGTCTTTTTTATCTTTTTCCGCCTGTTCTTTCAGAACTTTTTCCCTTTCCAAAAATGCGAGGAGTTCCTGTTTTTTCTTTTCTTCTTCTTTCTTCTTGGTTTCGTCCTCTATTATCTTCTTGAGTCTTTGCTCTTCAGCTTTTTTAACTTTTGCTTCTTCTTCTTTTTTTATTCTTTCGTCCGCTTCGAATATCTCAACCTTGTTCTTCTGTACAAAGTCTACAACTTTTTTAATATGCTTTTCCTGCTCTTCAATGTCCTTTTTGAAATGGGAAAACACCTTAGCTACAACCTCAGGCTCAAGGGATGTGTTTATAGTGATTTTCTCTACTCCGATGGAATTCAGAAAATCTATTACGTCTTCCTTCGACCTGTTGATTTCCCTTATCAGGGCAGCAACTTTATATTTTTTTACTTTAGTTTCCAATGCAGACATTTAAGATAATTTGATATTAATAAATTTGAATTACTGTTTTTCTTCCTGAGTTTCCGTAGTTACTTCCTCGGAGCCGGCTTCTTTTTCTGTTTCCCTGATTACATCAATCTGGTATCCGGTAAGTTTCGAAGCAAGCTTAATATTCTGACCGTTCTTTCCGATAATCAGGCTCTTCTGGTCTTCATCAGCATAGATTTTTGCAATTTTTGCATTCTTGTCGATGTAGATATCCTGAAGTTTTGCAGGGGCAAGTGCGCGTGCAATATAAAGTGCTATATCATCCGTAAAGTTTATAACGTCAATATTTTCATTGCTGAGTTCTCTTACAATCGAATGAATCCTCATACCTTTCATTCCCACGCAGGCTCCTACGGCGTCTATCCTGTCATCGTTGGATATCACAGCAATCTTTGCTCTTTCGCCAGGTTCGCGTGCAATTGCCTTAATCTCAAGTATTCCGTCGAAAATTTCGGGAATTTCAAGTTCAAAAAGTTTATAAAGGAACTGCTCGTCGGCTCTTGAAACTATAATTGCAGGCGGGCCTGAGCTTTTCTTTTCTATACTTTTAATAATAGCACGGATTGTATCACCTTTTTTGTACCTTTCTTTAGCAATCTGCTCTGACTTCGGGAAATGAACTTCATTATGGTCATGAATCAGAAGAATCGAATTCGGCTTTATCTGGTATACTTCCCCCACAATAATTTCGCCTACAATCTCTTTATACTTATTAAACGTCACTTCCTTTTCAATTTCACGTAGCTTCTGGTTCAGGTTCTGTTTCAGATTAAGCACGAGTCTTCTTCCGAAATCAATAATCGGAATTTCCTCCACATATTCATCACCGGGGTCGAAATCCTCTCCTGATCTCTCTTTCGCAGATGCAGGGTCTATCTCCAGCGTGGGGTCGTTCACTTCTTCTACAACCGTCTTGTAAAGGAATATCTCAATATTTCCTTTTTCCATATTCACGATAATATCAAAGTTCGCCTCCTGACCATAGCGCTTTTCCATCATTTTCCTGAAGGAATCCTTAATCACGCTTTCCAGAATATCCCTGTCGATATTCTTCATCTTTGCCATTTGTGAGAAGGCTTCGATAATCTCTGATTTCATATCAAATATTTTTTATTTTTTAAAACTCAGTTTAACTTTTGCTTCGGAAATTTCGCCGAATATAAAATTCATTTTCTTAATTTCTTTTTTTTCTTTAACGGAAATTCTGAATTCCCCTTTCACGAAATCCGTTAATTCCTCCAGCGTGCCTGTAATTGATTCACCTGACGGGGTTTTTATATCAAGTTCCCTTCCGATGTGCTTTTTAAACTGCCAGAAAAACTTCAGCGGCTTATCCGCACCGGGCGAAGAAATAATAATTTTGGAAATTCCTTTTTCAAGGTTATTCGATTCAAGGTATTTCCATAAATCCCTGTTCACTACTGCTATTTCATCTATTCCGAAATTATCTTCTTTATCAATAAAAACTTCGAGCAAAATATTACTGCGCTCACCTCTTTTAACAAGTTCTATAAGTTTAAAAGAAGTGGTCTTCAGAAACTCTTCAATAATATTTTTATAATTTTCCATTTTTTTGAAAAAAAAAGTGGGTCGTTAACCCACTCTGAAAAAAATTTTGCTCACAAAATCTATGTAATATACTATTAAAATTATGTAAATTCAAGCACAATGTTATTCCAATCTGATACATATTTTTGAATATATAAACTCTTATTTTTTAATTAATTTAAAATATGGATAAATATGAGCTTTTAACCGATAATTTTTTTAAAAGGGAAACCCTGAAAACGGCAAAAGACCTTCTTGGAAAAGTTTTAGTGAAAAATAACGGCAAAAAAGGCATTTTATCGGGGAAAATAGTCGAAACCGAAGCATATATCGGAGAGCATGACCCTGCCTGTCATGCTTTTCAGAAGACATCAGGCAGAAGCAGTGTACTGTATGAAGAAGGCGGCACAATTTATGTATATTTTATATACGGTAATTATTACTGTTTCAACGTGGTTACAGAAAAGAAGGGTACAGGCTCGGCAGTATTAATTAGGGCAGTAGAGCCTCTGGAGGGAATAGGGCAGATGAAATTAAACAGGCCGGGTATAAAGAGTATTCACGATTTAACAAACGGTCCATCGAAGATGTGCATGGCATTCGGTATAGGCAGAGAATTCAACAACACCCGTTTATCGGCAAAAGGGATTTTTATTTCAGAGCCGCTGGGGGAAGAGAAACTCAAAATTGCAGTTTCGAAGAGAATCGGGATAGTGAAAGGTGCGGAACTTCCGTACAGGTTTTTTATAAAAGATAATCCATACGTTACAAAACACAAATTCAATAAAATATGAAAATTCAATTTTGCGGAGCGGCACAGACCGTAACAGGTTCACAGCATTTACTGGAAATCAACGGAAAGAAAATATTACTTGATTGCGGAATGTCACAAGGAAAGAGAGAAGAGTCTTTTCAAATAAACAGGCATTTTCTTTTTGACCCTGCAGAACTGCACTGCGTAATTTTATCACACGCACACATTGACCATGCGGGAAACCTGCCGACGCTTTATGCAAAGGGCTTTACAGGAAGAATATACTGCACATCGGCTACAAGGGATTTATGCTCGATTATGCTGCAGGACAGTGCATACATTCAGGAGAAAGACACTGAATTCGTTAACAAGCGCAGGGCAAAAAGACACGAGCCGCTATTCAATCCGCTGTATACTATTGAAGATGCCAGAGGTGTGCTGGAATGCTTTGAAGCATTTCCATACAATAAAAAAATATTCATAGACGGTCTGGATAATAAAGTTGAAGTCACGTTTATTGAGGCAGGTCACATCTTAGGTTCCTCACAGGTATTGCTGGATATAGAAGAGAACGGGAAAAAATTTATATTAGGATTCACAGGAGACCTCGGCAGGTATCATTTACCTATTTTAAAAGACCCGGATTTCCTCGGCAATGTGGATATACTCTTATCGGAGTCAACTTACGGCGGAAGGACACATCACAATGCAGAGATGATTGAATCGGAGCTTGAAGCAACAGTAAAAGAAGCAATTGAAGCAGGCGGAAAGATAATAGTCCCCTCTTTCAGCGTAGGCAGAACGCAGGAATTAGTTTATGCTTTAACTGAACTTGAGACGGCAGGAAAGATTCCGAAGTTCCCGATTTTTGTGGATAGTCCGCTTACTGTAAATGCAACAGACGTATTCAAACTTCATCCGGAGTGCTTCGATAAAGAAACTTCTGATTATCTTGCGAGTGGAGTGAATGTATTCGGACTGGATAATGTCGAATACATTAAAGATGTCAATGATTCGAAAAAGCTGAATGAGTTCAAGGGCACCTGCATGATAATCTCGGCATCGGGAATGTGCGAAGCAGGAAGGATACTTCATCACCTTGCAAATAACATTTCTAACAATAAAAATGTGATAATGATAATCGGATTCATGGCAGAAAATACTTTAGGCAGAAGGATTGTGGAAGCGAAAGATACACCGGGAACAAAAGTAAAAATATTCGGTGAAGAGCATAAAGTGAAGGCAAAGATTCGCGTGCTCAATGCATTCTCCGGACACGCAGACCAGAATGAACTTATAGCTTACTTAAATAAATTCGACAAAAATATTTTAAAGAAATTATTCCTTGTTCACGGCGAATTAGAAGGACAAAAAATTCTTGAAGGAGAACTTCGTAAAAGCGGATTTAAAAATATATTCATCCCGAAGAGGGGGGAGGGGTACAATATATAAATATATATTTATCAATATATTAACTATCTTACTGCCTGTATTTTCCATGCACGTTTTGGAGCAAAAAGAAGTTTACCAACCGGTAGAAGAACAGGCGGAGGCAGTGTACCTGACATATCACTAACATACTGCCACCAGTATTTTCCAGCGGAGGTAAAGGCACCGATGACAATATTGCCGGAGTTGCCATCAGATAGATAATAAACGTTATCGTTATCATCGAGAAGCAAGAATTCAGGACTATGAGTAAGTGAATCTGATTTCCAAACCAAGGCACCGCTGGTATCATATCCTATAATACATCTGTATGAATTGACAAGTATTCTGTTATCTGAAGAAATAACGGGATAACTGTAACTATCTGCTCCTGTTTTTATCCACTTCTGCAAGCCATCTTTACTAACACAAATGAGTTTAGAATCACTTCTGTTTATATAAATATTACCGAATCCGTCTATCACAATTCCGTGAACATAATCTCCTGCATTATAAGTCCACTTCACCATTCCTGTCCTGTCAACTTTTGATAAGACATAGTTGCTGCCTACGACATAAAGATTATCTTCTATATCAATAGCCATCTGGTATTTGCCTTCGTAACCTGTAATCGAGGTATTCTGCCATCTGAAAATTCCGTCTTTAGTAATAGCTGAGAGTTTTCCGTCGAAGAAAGTATATAAATCTCCATCCTTTCCAATAAGCGGTTTGCTTAATGTCAAAGTCTGCAACGCCCATATTTTTTTTCCTGTAGAATCTATACAGTAAAGACTATCGGGAGTATTTATTTTATAAGCCACTAGATATACCCTGCTTTCATCTGCGCTTAAACTTATTCCGCAAAAATTATCCTGAGTGAGGCTGTCAATTTTCCATATTACATCCCCATTCGGAGAAAATTTATAGAAACTTCCTGTTCTAAGAGGCTGGGATATATAATATACATTGCTTTTCGAATCCACGCAAAACTCACTGCCGTCGCTGAAATAGCCTCCCTGAAATGTATAGGACCAGTCTGCAATGCCGCTTTGCACGGGATTTATTGTAGCATTTATGCAATACGGATTTGAAGTATTCCTTGCATTATAGCCGGGCATCGGAAAAATCGGTTTTGTAGATACCGGGGGATTGAATATTGTGTTTGAAGGATTTGATGATTCGCTGCATCCCTGAAAAGCTGAAGCTATCAGAAAAACAAAAAATAATTTTTTCATTATCAGTTTTTTTATCAGCAAAAAAATTTATTTGCAATACTGCAATTATTGATAATATATAAGCGGAAAATTGAATAAGCAATATAAAAATCCCGTTTCATTTCTGAAACGGGATAAAAATTATTTTACTTTACCAGTACAATTTTTTTTGTTTCGGAGAAATCGCCTGCGGTGAGCCTGCACAGGTACAATCCGCTTGGAAGATGCGGGGCATCGAAGCGCAGGGTATATTCCCCTGCATTCAGTTTTTCATTTAAAAGGACTGCGGCTTCCCTGCCGAGTATATCATAAATTTTTAAAGTTACGAACCGCGGTTCTTTAATCCTGAATTTTATATTTGTAGAGGGATTAAAGGGATTGGGATAATTCTGATACAGCATAAAATCCGACGGGTTTATGTTTTCATCTTTCTTTATATTCACGGATATCCTGCTGAGATAGAAATTCACCGAATCGAGATTGCTTGTTGGGGTCATTGTAATTACAGAGCTGTCGCCTGAGTACCCGATTCTGTTAACGATAACTTTCAGACTGCCCGAAGGGAGCGACTGGAGGTGATAAACACCCGCTGAATCCGTAATTCCGCTTTTCACAAAAGCGTTTCCGTTTTTCACATAAATAAATGCATCTTTAATTCCCGGGAGTAAGGCAAATGAGCTTTGCATTACTTTTCCGTTTACGGAGTTATTTGCTACCGTATTGACAAGTCTGAAGACAGATATATCGACAGAATCCATATTCTGCGAAGGATAGATAACCGCCGCATTCTGCCAGTTTATGGTAGATGGATAGTAAGTAATAACCCAGTCATTAGGCGGAGTGGAATTCGGGAAAACGCCGATATCAACTGAATCCTGCGGCACGTGAGTTAAAGTGTAAGTGCCATTCGGCTGAATTACGGCAGAATCAACATATACGACCTGATATGTTGTTTTATTTATTTTGAATGCTTTCACCTTACCAGCGGTAACCGGCTGGTTATTATCCTGATACCTGACATTTCCCGAAACGGTAAAAGTAACATTGGGATTATATCGGACGACGGCACCATTTATACCGACACCGATTCCGAATCTTTGATTTACGAATGCCAGGTCCATAATTTTAGAGCTGTCAGGAGTATCAATCTGGTACCAGCTGTATCCGAGATTATTTGTCATCAGGAAGCTGGGAAAATATCCCATAGGGCACCAGGCTTCTGAAAAGGTTCTGAAAGCCATAGTGCCGGGAATTCCGAATACACCGATATTCGTGTAATCCCAGTTTTGACCGCCGTTTGAAGAGCGCATAACGCTTGTGCCGTATTCATAATCACCGGCTATGACAAATATATTCAGGCTGTCAAGGAATTTTATATCATTAATCGGTTCGGGAGCGATTGGCTGCACTGTCCAATAAAGTCCGCGGTTTGTGGTTTTCCAGATAACCCCTGCTATATCCATAATACCACCGCAGGCAATGCCGTAATCTCTGGAAAAGAACCTGAACCTGTTCACGGGAAATCCGGCAACGACGGAGCTATCCATAGCACATCTTTCCCAGACAGCGCCTCCGTTTGTTGTCCGAAGAAACAAAGCGGGATTGCCGCCCATAAATCCGTAAAGTGAATCCTGAAAAAATATAGTCCTGATATACGAGTCGGGCACGGAATATCTGGACGTATCCCAGGTGTTTCCTCCGTTAGTAGTTTTAAGAATGTACGAGCCGTAGTATTCGGGACCAATTCCCCATCCTATAGCCCAGCCGAGTCTTTGATTCAGAAAATAAATCGCTGACATATAAGCGTGAATCTTGGAATTCTGCAGTGTCCAGTTATATCCGCCGTTTGTAGTACGGATGATAGTGCCGGAATCCCCGATTGCCCATCCGTTAAGGGTATCCACGAAACTGCATTTAATCAAATCGCGGTTAATAACATTTCCGATTTTCTGCCAGTACTGCTGTGAGAAGGCATCGCCCGCAGAAATAAAAATTAAGAGTGCGGCAATAAGTATAAATATTTTCCCGGTTTTCGGATTGTTAGTCATAGTGTTAAATTAAAACCTAATAAATTTATTTTAATAAAACCATTCTTTTAATTTCGCTGAAATTTTCTGTTTGCAATCTGTAAAAATATATTCCTGACGGTAATTGGTTATTTGTTATTGAGATATTTGGAAATTGGGTTTCATATTCTCCGGGTTGTAATTTTGCATTAACAAGTACAGCAACCTCTTTCCCAAGAATATCATAAACTTTTAATGTAACTAATCTCGAATCTTTAATCTGAAATTTTATAATCGTTGTCGGGTTGAACGGATTTGGGAAATTCTGGAAAAGTTTAAATTCAGAAGGAACTTCCGAACTTATCTGATTTATTCCGACAGTGTACCTGCTTAGCAGGAAGTTAATCGAATCTGTATTGCTAGTAGATGTAACATTTAAGCTCGCACTATCCCTGCTGAAGCCGAGACGGGTTGCAATTATTTTAATGCTTCCCTCAGGAAGTGAAGCAAGGCTGTATCTTCCGTTTATGTCAGAAGTAGTACATCTTACAAAAGTATTTCCGTTTTTTGCATATACAAATGCATCTTTTAAATTGCTCGCAGGGTTATCTGCAATGCCGGTTATTTTTCCGCTTACGGAATTATTATTTGTCGATGCAGCGAGTCTTATTGCACCGATATTAATATTGGTAAGATTACCTGTCGGATAAAGTGTTGTTGCATTTTCCCAATAGATAGTCGAAGGATAATAAGTAATCACCCAGTCATTAGGAGGAGTAGAGTTCGGGAATACTCCGATATCGATTGAATCCTGCGGGACATTAGATAGTGTATAGCTACCGTCGGACTGAATATTTGCTGAATCCAGATAAATCACATTCCAGGTATTCTTATCGAACTTGAATGCTTTCACTTTTCCGCTTGTAACGGGCTGGTTGTTATCCAAATAACGGACAAAGCCGGAGACGGAGAAAGCATTTCCTAATAATTCATTTAAATTCCTTCTCCAAATCGATAAGCCATAAGTTCCGGCATAAATATAATTCCCAAATACAAGGATTGATCTTATAGTTGGAATTGTAACACCAAATCCTTCATTTTTCTGAATCCAATTTAATCCATTATTCGTTGACATAAAAAAACAATACATGTATAATCCGGCAAAAATATTATTTCCATAAGTTGCAAGTGATTGAATATTATAAGGAGCATTTAATGAAGTTTGAATCCAATTTATGCCATTATTTGAAGATAAATAAATTCCCATTCCTCCCGTACCTGCAAAAACCGCGTTTGGATTTGAAGCAAGAGCAAAAACATAAGTTGAATTAAAATTAGATTGAATCCAATTTACACCATTGTTTGAAGAAATTAATACACCACCTACACCCGTTCCATTTGCAGTACCAGCATAAATAATATTTCCTGACACAACTAAAGTACGAACAGATTGACCGGATGCGGTTTGAGTCCAGTTTACTCCATTATTTGTCGAAAAATATACACCATCAAAACTTGTTCCAGCAAAAATAATATTCCCATAAGTCAATAATTTATTTACTATCGCATTATTTAAAGATGTTTGAATCCAATTGTTTCCATCATTTGATGAGAAATATACTCCGCTACCTCCGGCACCAGCAAAAATGTTTGCTCCTAAAATTGCAAGACTTTGAATATTCATATTATTCAAAGGTGTTTTAATCCAGTTGACTCCATAATTTGTCGATTTATACACTCCACTATCAATTGTACATACATATAAATTATTATCTTTTACTGCAATATCTTGAATTACGTTACCATCCCACATTCCACTCGTCATTTGTATCCACTGCCCCTCACAATATTCCGAAATTAATGTAAGATTCATAACAACGAGCAATATACCTAAAATAATTTTTTTCATAAAATATTATTAATATTTATTTAAAATATTCTTTCAATCCATATGATTTTTCCCACGCCTTGCCGAACATTTCCGCCATAGTTTCGGCGAAGTCTTTATTATTAAATATGACATCCGCTTCATTGTTTTTCTTTGTATCGGATTTATCCACGACGTTAAGGAAAACGGTTTCGCGGTCGAAGATTGCGAGGTTCGGGATTTTGGTTTTGCTTAATCTTACATCTTCTCCGTAGCTTTCGAAGGCAGTAAAAACTTTAAGCAGGTCTTCATTGGTGCAGTCGGTCCACCTGTCGTGTTTTTTTATTTTAAAGTTTTCGCTTAGTTCATAAACGGATTTAATGATTCCTCCCCTGCCGATAAATTCGGCAGCAGTTTTATCAATCTGGTCGGAGATATACATTTCCATTCTAATCATAAGGAGGATTTCTTTTTTAGAGCTTCGCATCAGTTCATAAAATTTTTCAACCCTGCGTACATTATATCCGCGGATGAGTTCGACGCTGAAGGATTTATTTTTTTCTGTTTTCTCGGTTGCGTAGAGCGGCTTCAAATCCTTAAAAGTATCTTTTAATGATTTTATATGTTTCTCTTTTTCGCGCTGAGCTTTGAGTTCGAGCTTATCGAGTATGACATCGGGGTCAATGATTTCATACATCAGAACGGAATTGGTTTCGATTTCATTACAGAATCCTTTTTCGACAAAGGACTTAAGAATGTCATATACATCGGTACGCCGGATTTTAGCTGATTTGGAAATTTCGGGAGCAGACATACTATGTCCCTTGATTAATGCAAGGAATACTTTTGATTCGTATTCCGTAAATCCGAGGGACTTTAATTTATGTATGAGTTCGCTCATAATTAATTGTAGTGGGTGAAACCTACTACAAACTAATTTTTTTGTAAATTAAAGTCAAGGGTCTATTTAATTCTGAATTATGAATTAAGAAACAAAGTTCAGCGAAGCTAATTCTGAATTAAGAGCCTATGGTTACAGCAATTTAGATTAAAAAATCAGTTTTGATAACGCCTTCTGATAAATTTCGATGTACTTTGAAGCGGAGGAATTCCAGCTGAAGTCTTCTTTCATCCCCTGCTTAACAATTTTCATCCACAGAGATTTATCTTTAAAGCAGGTCAGTGCTCTTTCGATTGCGGAATAAAACTGTTTCGAATCGAAACCGGAGAATGTAAATCCATTTCCTTCGTCAGGATATTCTTCAATATCTTTTACTGTATCAGCGAGTCCACCGGTTTTTCTGACTACGGGCACCGTGCCGTACTGCAGACTGTACATCTGGTTAAGTCCGCAGGGTTCATATTTAGACGGCATAAGAAAGATATCGCTTGCGGCAGTTATTTTATGAGCGAGTTCGTTATTGTATTCGACAAATGTTTTTACTTTCCCGGGATATTTATCTGAAATATTCCTGAAATAATCTTCATATTTCTTTTCCCCCTCCCCGAGCGCAATAATCTGAAGATTTTTTTCAGCAAGTTTTTCCATTATAGGTTCAAAGAGTTCGAAGCCCTTTTGCCAGGCGAAGCGGGATACAATACCGAGAAGTGGTGTATTTTCGCTGAATTCAAGTTTCGAATTTTTCAAAAGCTCTTTTTTATTTTTTATTTTTTCGCCGAATGTCTTGAAAGTGTAATTTTTGAATATCAATTTATCCAGTGAAGGATTCCACAGCCGGTCATTGATTCCGTTAATAATACCGTATAAGTCATTTTTCCTGCTCTCAAGAACACCTTCGAGTCCGCAACCAAACTCATCTGTCCGTATTTCTTCAGCATAGGTCGGACTTACAGTTGTTACTATTTCGGCGAAACTGATACCGGCTTTTACGAAGCAGAATTTATCATAAAGTTCATAATGTCCCATCGGCTGAAAATCATCTGCAGGTAAATTTGTTTTAAAGTAAGAAGATTTATCAAACAGACCCTGGTAAGCGATATTATGAATTGAAAATATGGAAACAGTATTTCTGAAAAAATCATTATTGAAATTTTTTTTAAGGTAAGCAGGAATGAGGGCTGTCTGCCAGTCATTGCAATGGATAATATCGGGAGCGAGGTTCAGCTGCATAAGAGAAACCAGTACGGCATTTTGAAACAGTATAAATCTTTCATCTTCGTCTGCATCATTTGTATAGACTTTTTTCCTGTGAAAATACCCGGGGCAGTCGATAAAGTAAACATCAACCCGGGTTCCGGGCAATTTTGCCGTATAAAGGCTGAAAAGGACTTCTTTATTGCCAATTTTTACATTGATATTGCGGATGCTTATAACCGGCTTGATTGCGAATTTTCCCGAATCTATAAGGTCATAAAAAGGAACGAACAAAGCAACTTCACAACCTGATTTTTCGAGGGCGGCAGGTAGTGAGCCGCTGACATCGGCAAGGCCGCCTGTTTTTACAAATGGATCGCTTTCGCTCGAAACAAAACAAATTTTCATAAATACACTGTTTTTGATTAAATATTCTTTAAATAGTTTATCTTACGGTAAAAATATTAATATGAATGTAAAAATGAAATGGAGTAATTGAACATTCATTGACTTGTTATTAAATCCTGATTTTTGTAAAATTATAGATTGTAATTAATAAAAATTTTAATATAATGATGAAAAGCAAATATTTATTTTACGGTTTCAACCTAATTGTAATAGCATTATTAGCAGTAATTATTGGTTGTTCAGGAAAGAAGAAGGATATCCTTGTCGAAATCGGCGACGAAAAAATTTACCTTTACGAATTTGAGAACCAGTATTTAAAGTCATTGGGCAACAATCTCGACACTGCAATGAACAAATCTGTTGCAGACAGAAAAGAGTACCTCGACTTAATGATAAAATTCAGGCTGAAGGTTAAAGATGCAAAAGACAAAGGATACTTAAATTCTCCCGAAATTCAGAAAGACCTTTCGGATTACAAAAAGAGCTTTATTTCAACATTCCTGATTGATAAGGAAGTTGTAGAGCCCAACATAAAAGAATTATACGAAAGAAAAAAATACGAAATAAGGGCTTCGCATATACTTGTAAACCTTCCGCAGAATGCAACGCCTGAAGATTCTGTCAAAGCATTTTTGAAAGCAGATACAGTAATAAGCAGGCTTAAAAAGGGAGATGATTTCGGAACCGTAGCAAGGGAAATGTCTGACGACCAGTCCGCAAAGATGAACAGCGGGGATTTATATTACTTCACCGCAGGAATGACTGTACCGGAATTTGAAGATGCAATATATGAATTAAAAATCGGCGACTATACAAAAAAGCCGGTAAGAACAATGTTCGGACTTCACATAGTAAAATTAACAGACAAGAAAAAAAGATATGAAAGCATAAGAGCGGCTCACATACTTATACAGGACATAAAGGACACAGTAACGGGAAGCGTAGTGGATTCAACAACATCATTCAATAAAATAAAAGAAATACTTGCAAAAATAAGAGGCGGAGAGGATTTCTCAAAACTGGCAACTGAAGTTTCGGAAGACCCGGGTTCAAAACCGAGAGGCGGAGACCTTGGATTTTTCGACAGGAGAAGGATGGTTCAGGCATTTGACAGTGTAGCTTTTTCATTAAAGACAGGTGAAGTTTCGGATATAGTCAGAACCCCGTTCGGCTGGCATATAATCAAGCTGCTCGAGATAAAAGAATACCAGCCGTTCGATAAGCAGAAAGACAACCTTAAAGCTGAATTCAAAAGAAGTCAGGGATACAAGACAGCTTATTCCAAATTCCTGGAAAAAGCACGCAAGGATTATAAACTCGAAATAATTCAGGATGGTTTCAATTATTTCGTTTCAAAATACGACACACTGAAAACCATAAACGACCAGAAACCGGACAGCATATATACAGATCAGGACAAGCAGAAAGTAGTTGCAAAATTCAAGAATGGTGAGATTAAGATAAGCGATGTTGTAAATTACCTGAACCTAAACAAGGAATTTGCTATGAATCAGGCAAATTCAAGCATTCTCAGAAAGATTGTAGAAGGTGCATCAGAGACACCAATTCTGAATGAAGTTGCAATAAAAGAAAAAATCGAGAAGGATGAGGATTACCAGGATTTATACAGGGAATATGAAAGCGGCCTGCTGAGTTTCAAGATTGACCAGGATGAACTCTGGAGCAAGATTAAAATCACGGATCTCGATATCCAGCAATATTACGAAAAGAACAAGCAGAAATACCAGTACACAGAAAACAATGAAACAAAATTCAGGACAATCGATGAAGTGAAAGCCGAAATTTCGCAGACTCTTCAACAGGATAAGTTCAAGGAGCTGGAAGGCATTTATATGACAGGACTCAGGCAGAAGTATCCGGTAAAGATAAACGATGCCGTACTGGAAAAAGCTTTCAAGAAATAATTTAAAATATTTTACCCGTTTCCGGTTAATCCGGAAACGGGTTTTAGAAAAATTTAATAAGGGACTTTTACGGTCTCGTTTTTTTATATGAAATTACAACATCTTAGGTTTTTATTTTTCATTCTTACCGCGCTTTTTGCACTTACATCAGAATCTTACTCACAAAAAGAAGGTGACAGAATACTGGCAGTAGTCGGTTATGATATTATTCTTGAATCCGACCTTCAGTACCAGGTGCAGCTTTATGCAAGGCAGAACCAGTTGACTCAGATAAATCCTGTTATTGCCCAGCAGATTTTCCAGCAAATGCTAACGGAAAAGATAATTTATGCAAGAGCGGAACAGGACAGCATTACAATCAAGGAAGATGAAATCGGGAAAGAGCTTGATTACAGGATAAAAAGCATGGTGGACCAGCTCGGCTCGGAGAAAAGACTCGAAGAAGTATATGGGATGTCAATCGGAAAAATTAAACTGACACTTAAAGACGACCTGGTGAAGAAAATGAAATCGGACAAGCTCAAGAGAAATAAGTTCCAGGGCGGATTAAGAGTCAGTGACAAGGAAATCGAAAATTTCTACAATAAATACAGGGACAGCATTCCCCCTGTAAGCGAAGAATTCGAACTTGCCCATATATTTATGTACAGGAAAGTATCGGAAGCGGAGAAAAAAGCCGCAAGGGAAAAAGCGCAGATTATACTCGACAGCATTAAAAGCGGAATAGATTTTTCGGAGCTTGCTAAAAGGAACTCAGATGATACTCAGAGCGGAATGAACGGCGGCGACCTTGGATATTCAAAGAAAGGCGTATTCGTGAAGGAATTCGAAGAAGCCCTTTACTCACTGAATATTGGAGAAGTATCGGGAATAGTGGAGACTGAATTCGGATGCCATATAATAAAGCTTAATGATAAGAAAGGCGAGCAGCTAAAATCACAGCATATACTGGTTGCATTTCCAAAGTTCGAGTCATCGGATATGGAGACCATTACATTTCTCAAAGAGTTAAAACTGAAAATTGAAAGCGAAAGCATTACCTGGGATGATGCGGCGAAGCAATATTCGCAGGATTTAACAACAAACCAGAAGGGCGGATACATGGGTTTTGTGATGCTGGAGAGGCTTGACAGTCTCACGCTGGAAGCTTTAAAAAGCCTGGATACAGGAAAAATCAGCAATCCCCTAAAAACAAGCGAAGACAGGAATTACGGATACGAGATTCTGAAAGTTATGAAGAAAATCCCATCACATACAGCAACGCTCGAGCAGGATTACGAAAGAATAAAAAAACTTGCTACCATGTTCAAGGAAAATGAACTGATGGAAAAATGGGTCGAGGAACTTAAGAAAACGGTATATGTTGACGTGAAATATTAATGTGAATGGGTATAAATACGGAATATAGCATTCTCTATTTTATATTTTCATCAGCAGCTGCAATACTTATATCTTATTTATACTACAGAAAGGTAAAATTAAGCTCTCCTTCAAAATTACTGCTAATATCATTAAGAGCATCAGGAAGTATTCTTATTCTGATATTGATATTCATTGTTTTTATTTTATCAGGCAAATCAAAAACCGAAAAGCCCATAAACATTTTCCTCACAGATAATTCCGGCAGCATAACGCTTGAAAAGCGCAGTGAGAAGAGAGATGAAACAAGGGAAATGTTCAAATCACTCGAAAACAATTCTGCCGAGAACAAATACTACAGATTTTCAGACGGCATACTGACCGATGATAATAATAAGGAAAACCCGGATACGAATGCGATATTAAGCGAGGGAAACACAGACCTGACGAAATCAATCGAGTCACTTATCAGGCTAAGCGGCGGCAGAAAAATATCAACAATTAATATTATTTCCGACGGGATTTTCAACGAAGGAGGAAATCCGCTGCAGTCAGCACTTCAGTCAGGTGCGATGTTTAATTATTTCCTTATTGGCGATACCGTTCAAAAAAAAGATTTTGTTCTGAAAAATGTTTTTTTCAATAAATCATCTTACACCGGAAGCAGCACGCAGATAATTGCTGAAATAAATTCATACGGCGTTGAAAAGACATTAAATGTAAACCTGTTTGAAGATGATGTTTTAGTTCAGAGCAGGGATATTCAGGTAGTCAAGGATAAAGTCATTTACAATACCGAATTCAGGGTAACTTCAACTGCAGAAGGAATACGAAAATATAAAATTGAAATAGATAAAGACATTGAAGAAATTACGGATAAAAATAATGAGGAAGAATTTTTTATTGAATACCTCAGCAATAAATTCAGGCTGCTGGTGATATCGGGAAATCCGAGTCCTGATTTTTCATACATAAAAGAATCGATAACCGCATCGGAAAATTTCGAGGCACAATACTTCACACAAAAATCCGAAAATACTTTTTACGAAGGACAGTTTCCGTCTCTTGAAGGTTATCACACAATAATTGCAGTCAATTTCCCTACTTCAGCAACAGGGATAGGTTTTCTTGAAAACCTAAAAAGCAGTCTTGATAAAAACAGAATTCCTATGTTTTTTATTTCAGGAAGCAATACCGACTACGAAAGAGCAAAAATAATAGATGAGTTTCTGCCTTTCAATATTTCCGGTTCGAGCGGTACAGATGGAAAATCTTCAGTGAAGTTCATAAATGATATTAACCGGAAAGACAATAAATGGCTAATCAGAGGGAGAATACCCGATATATTTATTCCGGGAACATCCTTAGTTCCGAAAGAAGGTACAAAAACGGTTTTTTATTCCGAAAAATATTCCAAGCCGGTTTTGATTTATTCCGAAACGGAAGAAAGGAATTCCGCAGCATTTTTAGGATACGGAATTTATAAATGGCGGTTAAATGAAACAGGAACCGAATCAAGAAATTTATTCGGTAATATTGTCAAAAATATTATATTAAGCATATCGGATAAAGAAAAAAGTAAAAAAATCTTTTTGAATTACGACAGGCAGGTTTACCGGCCGGGCGAGCGTATGAGACTTAGCGGGCAGGTAAATTCAGACGAAAATACGGGAAACCGGATTATCAGTATGCAGATATTCAACGATAAAGTAAGAAAAGAATTGAAAGATATAATAATTTCCGGAAGAAGTTTTTATTCGGAAACCGATGGTTTGAAAAAAGGCGAATACTCAGTAATGTGCACCTTAACGGAAAACGGAATAATTTCGGGTTCTGATATGAAAAAAATTATTATAAAGGAATCCGGAAAAGAATATAAAATCACTCTGCCTGATAAAGGCATTCTGCAAGACTTAGCGACAAAAACAGGGGGGAGCAGGATAACGGGAGAAAATTTAAGCGAGGTCAGAGACAGAATTTCGGGAAAAAACAAATCTGATGAGCTCGTATCACATCAGGAAAATAAAATTTATCCTAACTCAAGCTTAATTTTTTTAATATTAATCATTTTAATTTTTTCCGCAGAATGGTTTGCCAGAAAAAGGCTAAATCTTCCGTAAGCGCGATATAAATTAAGACTGAAAATAAGATTTTATTTCAATTATTTTTCAAATAAATTTATATTATCTTTTATAAAATAGAAGAATGAAAGTTTTTCAAATAATCATAATATTGTTTTTAGCTTCCTCGATGGATGCACTATCACAGCAATTCTGGCTGAACAAGGGGAAAATATCAAATCAGAATCTTACAAAATGCAGTTTTGTCGATACATTAAACGGCTGGGCAGTAGGTGATTCGGGAACGATAATCTATACTTCAAACGGCGGAGCAAGCTGGACTATACAGAATTCCAAAATCAGAGAATACATGACCAATGTTTTTTTTCTGAATAAGAGACTCGGCTGGGCAATAGGATGGGGACTGAATCCTGACTTTTACGGTACATATATTTTAAAAACTACTAACGGAGGAAATACGTGGGATACTTCGAGGTATCACGTTCCGGACACTTATATCAGGACTATTTATTTTATGGATTCACTCACCGGCTTTATGGGAGGTGGTCCTGCAACGCTTTTAAAGACAACGAATGCAGGAATCAACTGGTACAAGTGCGGTATAGACACAACTAATGTTGCGTCACTTTTCCCTGTATCAAAATTCAGATTTTACTCACGCAATTATGGTTTCGCATTCGGCGGTGTAATGGATATAGCGGGTGTGGTCTGGATAACGACGAACAACGGTAATTTCTGGGATGCAAAAATTGTTGCACCCGAACCGATTACAGATGCAAAGTTTTACGACAGTCTGCATGCGGTAGCAATCGGAGGGGACTACGAATACGGTGCAAGCATTCTGAAAACAACTAACGGAGGAGTTAACTGGGATTACAAAAACATGGAAATATTCGGAGTTCCCAGGGCTTTATCATTCAGAACGGAAAGCGAAGGATGGGCTGCGATGGGAGACCTGCCGAAATTTTTCATGACTCTTGATTCAGGTTCATCCTGGAACGAAGTCGACACTCCGGATACGGCACGGGTTTTTGATGTCACTTTCATAAACAATAAATTCGGGGTTGGTGTCGGAATGTTCGGTGTTTTTGTAAAATTTAATTCAGCCCTGATTAATATTGGGGAAAACATTTCTTCTGTAAATAAATTCAGTCTTAAGCAAAACTATCCGAATCCATTTAATCCGAATACTACAATTGAATACGTAATTTCGGATATCAGCCGGGTAGAAATTGAGGTATATAATTTACTGGGAAGAGAAACAGAAACGATTTACAAGGGAATAAAGCCTCCGGGAGAATACAAAGTAAGATTCTCGGGAAGCAGTTATCCATCAGGTATATACTTTTACAGACTGATTATAAAAGACATTAAGACGGGTAACACAAAAGCAATAACAAAGAAAATGGTATTATTAAAATAATTTATAAATTTAAAAATTTTCAACATGAAAAAAATCATTACACTCTTACTGGTTTTGTTTTTTGCGGTTCAGTCAGCAGATTCGCAGGACTTAATCACTCCTAAGAAAACAAAAAACTATTTTGAAATTGATGTAAGCGGCGGATTTTGCCTGCCTGTAATGGACCTAGCGGGAAGTCAGGACCTAATGGGATTTTGGAATTTCTATAATTACGGAATGAGCAGCGGATTCGGCACGACAATAAATACAAAAATGAGTGTTTATACGACTAAAATGACTCAGCTAAGGATTTATCTGCTACTGGGCTACACTCATTTTTCAAAAGAGGAAAATGCCGCATATTCGGTAGGTGTTGTTAATTATGGTTGGCCCAGCAATATAGCAGGAGGGACGGTTCCATATAACCCTGTTAAAACCACCGGTACTTCTTACCTAAGACTTAATATGCCAAATATGTCATTTGGTCTTGAATACGGAATATATACTGACAGGAAAAATACATCATCATTCAATTTTGGAGGTGATTTTTCCACTCATATAATAACTGGCAGGGCATACGAAATAGTTGGCTTTAGTGGTGAAACATTCAACACTATAAAATCATCATTAAGATTTGGATTTGGTGTTAATATTTCTTATTCATATAAATTTGATAATTATGTCGGTTTTCACGTTGGAACCAGATTCACAATGCCAAATCTTTTTGGAAAATCATCTGAAATTACTGACGAGCCAGGATATATATATCTTCTGGATAAAGAGCATTCAGTTTTAAATCCTCTTCTGAGTTCAAACAGAACTATGGCATATTTGAACTTCTTCGGGGGAATGTCATTTTACATAGGCAAAAAATAAGATAAAAACGGGATTAATTAAAAAGAGACTCAAATATTTGAGTCTCTTTTTTTTTGTCTCATTTATTTTCCCTCCATTCTCATTTTGTTACAAAAAATTCATATAATTCCTTAATTATTTCAAAAACAGCATTTTTTATTTTGCATAAAAATTGCTGTTTTCCTACAAATAATGTTTTTTGATTTAACACTGACGGGGGAAAAGTTTGCACAATATATTCGGGCGTATCATTTTTAAAATACGCTATCCCCCCAAAATTCGTTTGGAATATCTTAATTTTTACTTTATAATTTCCCTAAATTAAAAAAATACGCTTATGAAAAATTCTTCAACTCTTATTTTACTGCTATGCTTTATTATTCCTGCAGGACAAATATTTTCACAGGAACTGAGCCCTCAGAAGAAAGCCAAACCTTTCATAGAGATTAATGTAAGCGGTGGTTATAATTATTCGTTGTTTGATTTAAAAGGTTCCGGGGATTTAAGAAGTTTCTGGAGTCTTTCGGATTATGCTATGGGTTCGGGTTTCGGTACGAACGCAAATATCAAACTGGGGGTTTTTGCGTCAAGAATGTTACAGCTTAAAATTAAAATGGAGCTGAGTTATTCACATTTCTCAAACAGCGACAGCAGGGCATACAGTGTTGGGCCTGTTGATATGGGATGGCCGAATAAAACTTTCCCAAACATCAACACTCCGTATTACCCCAGAGATACAGCAGGAGTTTCTTCATTAAGGCTGAACATGCCGGGTATGGGTTTTGGCCTGGAATGCTCGGTATTTACAGACAGGGACAATAAATCAGCATTTAATTTCGGACTGGATTTAATGGCAACATTAATCACAGGAAGAGCGCACGAAACAATTCAGAATTCAAATGAATCTTATGTGACAATAAATCCATCTCTGAGATTCGGAGTTGGATTAAATTCGTCATACTCATACAGATTCGAAGACTGGGTAGGTTTTCACGTCGGAACAAAATTCACACTGCCTAATATATTTTCAAAATCTTCCGAAATGACTGACCAGGCCGGATATATATCGCTTCTGGATGACAGCAATACAGCACTCAATCCCCTGCTTAAGACTAAAAGAATTATCGGGTTTATGCAATTATTTGCAGGAATAACATTTTATATGGGAAGAATGTAAAAGACCGGAAAACTCGCGGCAAAAAAGAGACTCATGGGGGGCGGAGTCTCTTTTTTTTATGCAAACTTTTTATGTTTTTTTATAGTTTTAAATAATAGAAATTGCATAATACAATGAAATGATTTTATTAGAAATTAAATGAGAGATTTAATTCCATTATTCCCCTATCTGAAAAAATACAAATCGAAAATTTTTCTCGGTTTTTTGTTTGTTAGTGTCAGTATATTCCTGCAAAGCTTGTATCCGCTTGTAATCGGTAATGCGATAGATGACTTGATAAGCAAGGCAAATGAAGAGCTGCTTTTTAAATACGCACTCCTGAGTGTAGGGATAATACTCACCGGAGGATTTTTTCTTTTCCTGACAAGAAGGACAATCATAGTAGCTTCGAGGGAAATTGAAAATGACCTGAGAAATGATTTCTTTGCTCACCTTCAGAAGCTCCCTAAGAATTTTTACAATGAAAAGACGACCGGAGACCTGATGGCACATGCAACAAACGATATCAACAATGTCAGGAATTTTCTGGGTCCCGGAATAATGTATTCAGTTCAAACTGTTTTGAGAACGATTATTACTCTCATAATCCTTTTCAGTATAAATGCCGAAATAGCAGTCATAGCACTGGTGCCATTACCGTTCATTTCATACCTTGTATATAGTGTAATGAAGAGAACATACGGCAGGTCAATGAAAGTGCAGGAAGCATTTTCGGCAATGACTACAAAGGTACAGGAAAATTTTGCCGGTATCAGGGTAATAAAATCATACGTAAGGGAAAAATTCGAAATTGAGCAGTTCAATAAAATCTCTGCCGATTACCAGAAGAAAAATCTCGCTCTTGCAAGAATGCAGGCATATTCATTTCCGATGATGTTTCTGTTAACAGGACTATCAATTATCATAGTAATATATTTCGGAGGTATGAAGGTTATCAACGGGACTTTCACCGTAGGCAACATAGCAGAGTTCGTTGTATATTTGGGCCAGTTGACATTTCCGATGATAGCTTTCGGATGGGTGATAAGCTTGGTACAAAGGGCAGCACCTGCAATGAAAAGGATTAGCACTATAATGACCACAGAGCCGGGAATAAAAGACGCAGGAAAATCCGGCATTAATTTAACTGCAGAATCCATAAGAGGAGAGATTGAATTAAGGAAAGTTTCATTCAGGTATCCAAAAACGGAAATTGATATATTAAGAAAGGTTGACCTAAAAATCCCGGCAGGTTCGACTCTCGGAATAATAGGATATACAGGCTCGGGAAAAAGCACGCTGATAAATCTGATACCGAGGGTATTCGATGTAACTGAAGGGGAAATACTGATTGACGGAGCAGACATAAGAAAAATCTCATTAAACGAGCTTAGAAAGTCAATCGGAATAGTACCTCAGGAGTCATTTTTATTTTCCGATACAATAGCAAACAACATTGCATACACTGGTGAGATAAGCGAGGAGAGAATTACAGATGTTTCGAAAAAGGCAGGCTTGTACAAGGATGTGAATTTATTCCCCGAGAAATTCAGGACTATTCTGGGAGAAAGAGGAATCACCCTGTCAGGGGGGCAGAAGCAGAGAACATCCATTGCAAGGGCAATATACAAGGAACCGAAAATTCTGATACTGGACGATTCCCTTTCCGCAGTAGACACGAGTACAGAAGCCGAGATTCTTAAGGAGCTGAAGGAGGTGATGAAGGGCAGGACAAGCATAATCATTTCACACAGAATATCGACGCTTCAGAATGCAGATAATATTATAGTACTGGACGGAGGAATTATTAAGGAACAGGGAGCGCACAATGATTTAATTAAACTTGAAGGCATATATTACAATATTTACATGAAACAGTTGCTCGAAGAAGAAATAAAGGAAATTTAAAATTTTGTCTGTACATAAAATAAAATATAAAAAAGAAGAAGAGGCATTAGGAAAAGCATTAGATTCACAGCTTTTCAGGAGGCTCCTGTCTTATTTCAAACCTTACAAACTGCAGATTGCATTTGCGACAATACTGACCATAACGATTTCCGCGCTTGCAGCAGTCAGGCCAAGGCTTACACCGATTGCAATAGATGATAAAATAGCCAACAAGGATTTGCCGGGGCTTCAGATAATAATAATTATCCTGTTAGGCACGCTTGTTCTTCAGGGTGCGATTCAGTATATAATGGCATACCTTACAAGCTGGATAGGTCAGAAAATTATCTACGACTTAAGAAAAAAAGTTTTTGAGCATACAATAAACCTGAACCTGAAATTTTTCGATAATAATCCTATCGGGCGTCTTGTAACAAGAGTTACAAATGATATAGAAGTTCTATACGAAGTATTTTCGTCGGGACTTGTGACTGCTTTCGGAGATATTTTCACGATAATCTGGATTTTATACTTTATGTTCACTCTGGACTGGAAACTTTCCCTTGTGACTTTATCGGTACTTCCCATATTGGTTTATGCCACATCGGTTTTCAGAAAGAATGTCAGATCCTCATATGCGAGGATAAGAATTCTGGTGGCAAAGATGAACTCATACATACAGGAACACATTACTGGGATTTCAATTGTTCAGCTTTTTGTAAGAGAGAAAAAAACGGTAGAAGAATTCGAAAAAATAAACCGCGACCATACGGAAGAAAACAAGAAAAGTATTTTCTATTATGCCGTGTTTTTTCCTGTTGTCGAACTTCTCGGTGCTGTTGCCGTAGGTTTAATTATATGGTACGGCGGCGGGCAGGTATTTAGCAGTTACATTTCCGTAGGTGTGATTATTTCGTTCATTCAGTTTACTGAAATGTTTTTCAGGCCAATCAGGGATTTATCCGAGAAGTACAATATTCTTCAGACTGCAATGGCATCGAGCGAAAGAATTTTCGATCTTCTCGACAGGAAATCCCCTGTCGTTGACCCTGAGTATCCCGTACCTGCGAAAGATGTGAAGGGCAATATCGATTTTAAAAATGTATGGTTTGCTTACAACGAAGAGGATTTTGTTCTTAAGAATGTGAGCTTCTGCATAAAAGAAGGCGAAAGGATTGCATTTGTCGGCGCAACAGGAGCGGGTAAAAGCACAATCATCAACCTGCTGTGCAGGTTTTATGATGTAACAAAAGGTTCAATCACCGTAGAGAATACAGACATAAGGAACTTCAACCAGCAGGATTTGCGAAGCAATATTGCAATTGTACTGCAGGATGTATTTCTTTTTTCGGGAGACATAAAGTCCAACATTGACCTTGGAAATGATTTAATTTCCAATGCTACCATAGATGAATCAGTACGGAATACGGGACTGGATGATTTCATTAACAGCCTCCCTGAAGGAATCAGCCACAAGGTGAATGAACGCGGAAGCACATTATCGGTCGGACAGAAACAGCTGATTTCATTTGCCCGCGCACTTGCCTATAATCCGAAGATTCTGATCCTTGATGAAGCAACTTCGAGCGTAGATACGGAAACAGAACTTCTGATACAGGAAGCCATAAAAAAGCTAATCGAAGGCAGAACTTCAATAATCATTGCGCACAGGCTTTCCACGATTCAGAGCTGTGATAAAATTATTGTCCTGCACAAGGGTGAAATAAAGGAAATGGGTACCCATCAGCAGCTTCTCGAAAACCAGGGATTATATTATAAGCTGTACCAGCTTCAATACAAAGAAGAATTTAAAAACGCATAGCATAGAAATATGAAAATTTTAATTGCAACAAACAATAAACACAAAGTAAACGAGATCAGGGAAATACTCGGCAGCGGCAGGTTTGAACTGGTAACGCTTTCAGACCTTAATATCAGTGAAGAAGTCGAGGAAGACAAAGACACACTGGAAGGAAATGCACTGAAGAAAGCAGAGGAGATGTACAGAATTGCAAAAGTGCCTGCCATTGCTGATGACACGGGATTGTTTGTTGACGCACTCGACGGCGAGCCGGGAGTTTACTCTTCCAGATATGCAGGAGAGAATGCGACCTATGATGATAACTGCGTTAAGCTTTTAAACAGCATGAAAGACATTCCCGAAGAAAAGAGAACTGCTTATTTCAAAACGGTTGTATGCTTTTACGAATCCGAAGGGAGATATAAATTTTTCGAAGGCATCTGCACAGGAAGAATCGACATAAAAAAGCGAGGAGAAAAAGGATTCGGATATGACCCTCTATTCATACCTGACGGATTTAACAAGACATATGCGGAGATGTCGGAGGAAGAGAAGAATTCAACATCGCACAGGGGAAAAGCATTCAAAAAATCAGGAGAGTTTATCAGAAAGAAATTCTTTGATTAATCCATTAACCTCTTTGCTTTTATCGAAATAGGGAAAATGACCGGCATCTTTTATCATTTCAATCCCACATTCGGATTTCACATTATTTTTAATTGAATAAAGCTGTTCGATTGTTCCGTATTCATCCATATTTCCTTGCAGAGAAAGGACGGGGCATTCAATCCTTTTCAAGTCACTGAAGATATTCCAGTCCCTGAAGTTTGCCGAAATCCAAAGGCCGGACCATCCTGCGAATAGGCTTTCTGTTTTTTCCCCGTGATATTTTTCAAGAGCATTTCTGAAATTACCATTTCTGAATTTTTCAACAGAATCCATAATTCCATTGACAGTAACATCCTCTACAAATGTGTGGGCTGCGAGGGTCACAACAGCTTTCACTTTTTCGGGATAAGTTGCCGCAAACAGGAGTGAAATCGTTCCTCCGTCGCTTGAACCGATTAATATTACCTTATTACTGAAATTCAGTTTATTCAATATCTCATAAAGGCAATTAGCTTCGCGTTTAAAGAATCCCTTATCTTTTTTTGACGGAGCATCATCAGAACCGTTATGCCCTAATCTGCTGTAAACAATGGCTGGTAATTTTAATTCACCGCTCAGTTTTTCAGGAAAGCTTCCCCACTGCCTGATGCTTCCGAGCCCGTCATGAAGAAATACGAGCAGTTCTTTTTCCCTGTATATTTCGGAATTAATTTTTTGGAAAGAAATATTTCCTTCTTTTATTTTAACTTTATTATTCAATCAGGATAATTCCTTAACCAGAATTTCATAAAATCTATCTTTCGCATATTTTTCATTCCAAGGATAGTGCCCGCATTTTTCCAGAAGATGGAAATTGAAAACTGAAACAACTTTTGACAAAGGCACTTGAACTCCTTCGGAAGGATGTGAATCGAAATCACCGTGAATAGCAGTGACCGGGCATTTCAACCTTCCTGCAGATTTCAGAAGTTTTCCGCTTTTTCTTAAATACAAAGATTCCCTGTTTACCGTAAGGAAAATATCCGGCCGGTATTCCGTAACCAGGTCAGTTGAATTTACACGGCAAAAATAATCTGTACCGGAATTTAGTGTACCGAATTTTTTCAATAATCCGGTTTTATCCTGAACAGAAGGGTCATTCAGCTGTTCCTTTATTTTATTCATTTCAATTATTTCATCTTCAGAAAGCCTGCTCATTCTTGTTTCATTTATTACCTTAACATATTCGTCATCAAAAGGACCGCCTGAAACAAGAATCAGTTTATTAACATATTCAGGATTTTCCGAAGCGAAAATAACCGAAAGCCACGCACCCCAGGAATGGCCGATCAGAGTAACGGGTAAATCCGAATTCTCTTTAAGAAATTTTCTTAATTCTTCCACCTGTCCGTCAATGGTTCCTGCAGTCTGAAATGGCTCAAGTATTCCATTCGAAGCAGACAGCACTTCCGCTACGGGTTTCAAATATCCTGCAGCACCGGGACCTCCGTGTATCAATGCAATGTGATGGGGGGAATTACCGTATTTTCTGAAATTGCTCATATTCTACAAATCTTTCTGAAGCCATACCACATCAAATGTTTCACTATTTTTAACGGCAACATTTTTAAACCTGCCGGATTCATAAAATCCGTTTTTCAGATGAAACCGTATGCTGTTTTCATTTTTTGATGAAACATTGGCGAGTATATGTTTTATTCCCATTTCCTTACCTTCCTTTTCAAGTTTTTCAAGGGCCTTTTTGCCTATCCCTTTTCCTGTAGTTTCTGGGTCAAAGAAATACGTCACTTCTGCCGTTTCTTTAAAAGCCGGCAGAGGATTATAAGCTCTCAGGAAGCAAAATCCGATCACTTTATCATTATCATTCTCCTTAAGTACATATGCAGGATACCCTCTTGTCATATTGAGGAAGAGGTTATAGGTTTCATACGGAAGGTGTTCCTCGGGATAAGCAGCAAAACTGTTTTCAACGTAGTAATTAAAAATATCCATTACGGAGATTTCGTGCTTTTCGGACATTTTCTCAAAAATGAATTCCATCAGGCAAAATAAGATAAGTTAGAAAGATTCAGTACCCCGTAGAGGATTCGAACCTCTAAAGACAGGACCGGAACCTGCCGGTTTATCCATTAGCCTAACGGGGCATATTTAATTTAAAATTATGAATGTTAAATGTTAAATAAAAGAGCGAAAAAAATAAATAGTATTAAAGTAAATCAAATCTCATAACCGGTATTTTTTATATACCCGCCTGAATCAGGTATCGGTTCATTATGGGGGTCAAACGCAGGAAACTTCATAAGTTCATCAAGTCTTTCAATAAATTCCTCGGATACACTATGTTCCAGAACTTCTGCTTCATTATGAATTTTTTCAAGAGGATAATTTAAAAAGCTGAATAAGAAAGTCTCAATAATCCTGTGTTTCCTGACCAGTTTAAGTGCTGCTTTCTCTCCTTTTTTTGTCAATCTGAAGCCCATATACGGTTTATTGATAAGATAATTCTGAGATTCAAGTTTTTTTATCATTTCCGTAACGGATGCAGGTTTCACTGATAATACTTCAGCAAGGTTTCCTGTAGAGGCAAGGCCTGATACGGACTGCAAGTTATATATGTGCTTCAGGTAATCTTCGACCGAGCTGGAATTTTTAGTCATAGCGGAACTAATAATTTACATAAAAGGTTATTTTAGGTAAACCTAAAAATAAATAAACAAAAAAGCAATGATTTTACGTGTACTGATATTTATGATTTTCATTTGCCAGAATATATATTCACAGAGTACTTTTATTGGAACAGTATTCGATGAATATTCCCTTCCGATGAAAGATGTACTAGTACGTGAAATAAATTTTAATTTAAAAACACAAACCAACGAAAAAGGTGTTTTTGTCTTAAATAATATACCTGATAAAATCAGGACACTTGAGCTTGAGTTTTCGCATATTGGTTATAAAATTGAAGTAATAAAAGTACATCTCGATACGGGAAAGATATTCGCGCACGAAATGAAAGCGGATATCTTCGAAACGGAGCAGATTGTAATCACAGGAAGCCGTACAGAAACTTATCTGAAAGATTCACCATTAAAAATAGAAGTACTTACCGAAAAGGAGCTTTGCAAGATAAATTCTTTTAATTTTACACAGGCACTCGAATACACGCCGGGAATTAAGATTCAGAATAACTGCGGAGTATGCGGTACGAACGACATACGCATTCTGGGACTCGAAGGGCAGTACACGCAGATTCTGATTAACGGCGCTCCGATAATTTCAAATCTTGGCACTGTATACGGATTACAGGGTTTTAATGTCGAGGATATAAAGCAGGTTGAAATAATAAAGGGACCCGGTTCAATTTTATACGGACCCGAGGCAATTGCAGGAACAATTAATTTAATTCTCAAAGACCCGATCGAAAAGCCTGATTTTTCCTTCGATGTATCAACAAGTTCGCTTCTTGAGAATAAATTTTTTGCCGGCGGCACAAAAAAATGGAATAAAGTAAAAGCAAGCTTGAATGCGGAAATAAATTATTTTAATAAAAGAACTGATGGAAACAACGACGGCTTCACGGATATTCCAAATTATAAAAGATATATATTGTTAAACCGCTGGCATATTGACCCGGGTTTCAATACACACATCGAACTAACAGGAAGATATCTTTACGAAGACAGGTTTGGAGGGCAAATGAACTGGGATGCGGGGCTCCACAGAGGCGGCAATGTTGTTTACGGTGAATCAATTTACACAAACAGGCAGGAATTCATTGGAAAAATCAACAAAAAAATTTCCGATAAAGTCAGACTTGAATCAAACTTCTCACAGTTTTACCATAATCAAAATTCATTTTACGGAACGACAAAATACAATGCCGGGCAGTTTTCGATTTACGGAGATGCACTGCTGTTCCATAAATTTTCGGATAACAATTCTTTTATATTCGGTGGCGGGTATAAACACGAAGATTATGATGATAATACACCGGCGACGGGAGATTCAATTTTGAACAATCCGGCAAGTTACAGGATTTTTTCATTATTTATGCAAAGTGAAAATACAATTTTCAAAAACCTGAGAACATCGGCGGGAATAAGGTACAACTATCATAATATTCAGAAATCTATATTGCAGCCGAGATTCAGCATTAAATACAATCCGCTTGCATACACAACAATCAGATTTTCTGCAGGAACGGGTTTCAGAACCGTAAATATTTTTTCGGAAGATCACGGAGCGCTAACAGGCACAAGACAGATTATTATTGCTGAAGACCTCAAGCCGGAAAAAAGCATAAATTTTTCGGGAGGTTTTATTCAGGATATTGACCTTGGAAACCAGTTTATCAGAATAATGCTCGACGCATATTATACGAGGTTTTCCAATCAAATAATACCGGATTATAATTCTGATCCTGCAAGTATTATATACAGAAACCTTAATGGTTACTCCGTATCGCAGGGTTTTTCTGCGGTTTTCGAATATCAGTTTTCTATACCTCTAAAATTCAAAATTTCATATGATTATTTAAATTCATTCAGGAAAAATGATAACGGAAAAGAGGAAATAATATTTTTCAATCCGAAGCACAAAATTAATGCCGATATTAACTACAGAATAAACAAATATGATATGGAAATCAGTCTTCTTGCAAAATATGTTGGAGTTCAAAGGCTTCCGTTATTTTTAAAACCATATCCAAGAGCAACAGAATCGAATCCATATAGCATCTGGAATTTCCAAATTAATAAATCAATTAATCATTTTAATATTTATGCGGGAATTGAGAATATTTTTAATTATAGACAGGATTCTCCATTAATCGATCCAAATAATCCTTTCGGAGATTTATTTGATACAATTTACATCTATGGACCCCTTGAAGGAAGGAAATTTGTTTTCGGTTTTCATTTTGACATAGATTAATTATTCTAAGATTATTTTAAAGCAGTATATATTACCATCCGTACTCGTAACGACTAATTTTTCATTGTAAATAACAGGAGAAGAAAAAAATCCTCCAAGCTCTATTTCGACTTCCAGAAAATGCTCATCGGATTTAATTATTGAATAAATATCATCACGGTATGAATCATCTTTTTTGAAATATTTATGTTTGTTTTGATTGTATGCTTCGGTTGAAAAAGTCCGGATTATTTCACCTGTTTTCAAATTAAGTCCGTGTAGTTTTCCTATTGTTGTTCCAATAAAAAGGAAATTCTCATTAAAAGCAGGTTTTCCAAAAATAAGGAATTCCATTTTTCTTTTCCATTTTTCGATTCCGGTTACCGGATCCAGACAGGCGATAATTCTTTCATCCGCTCCGGCAATAATCAATTCATCAAGATAAATTGAATTTGACAATACCCATCCATTTACAAATGTTTTTTCCCAGATTAAACTTCCGTTATCTTTATCAAGTGCATATACTTTATAATCCCGCGCACCGAAAATTATATTATTTTTATATATAGCGGGACTCCCCTGCACTTCACCTTTCGGAAAATATTTTTGTCCGGTTGTTTTATATTTCCATTTCATAGAGCCATCATTAATATTCAGGGCATAAAAATATCCATCGAAAGATCCCACATATAAATTGCTATCATCGACAACGGGAGTTGAATGGACAACATCCTCTGTTTGATATTTCCACAAGAGTTCCCCGTTTTCCGAGTTTAAAGCATATATATTTCCATCACCCGAACCGAAGAATAATGAATTCTTATAATATACAGGCGAAGACCGGTGGTAGTCTGCAAAATCATATTTTTTTTCGCCACGTGTTTTAAAAGTCCATAATAATTTTCCGGATGTATCCAGGCAATATAAATATCCGTCTCCGCTTATAAAATAAACTTGATTATTTTCAA
Organism: Ignavibacteriota bacterium; assembly: GCA_016218085.1. Lineage (GTDB taxonomy): Bacteria > Bacteroidota > Ignavibacteria > Tepidaquicellales > Tepidaquicellaceae > FEN-1279. Next base: position 207,298 of record JACREY010000020.1, on the reverse strand, counting down.
CCAGTGCAGTTGACCTTATTTCCCCGGATGTTTTGAAATACCAGAGTATATTTCCGCTATTTATATCGACAGCATATAAGTTACTGTCAAGGCTGCCTGCATAAACGATGCCGTCGGAAACAGAAGGAGAGGAAAAAAACGGTTTTTTTGTTTTCAGTACCCAATCAGGTTCGAAAGTCTGTGATATCCCGATTTGAAAATAATTACTTAATACCAGGATTAATATTATTAGATTTTTCATTTTTTATCTTATATATAAATCATACGTATTAAATACAAATATGTTATATATATACGCAAAGCAATGATAACATCAGAAAAAACAAATGCAAGTATTTACAATTTCTCCAGAATCTTTTTTGTCAATTCGCTTTCAATATTTCCTGTATTTAATGCGCTTTTGGGTTCGAAAATCATTACCCAGACCTCTTCATCCGATGCTGACCTGTGCTCAATACCTTTCGGAACAATGAGAAATTCGTTCTCTCCTATTTCCACTTCGCGGTCCCGGAACTGCATTTTGAATTTTCCTTTTAAGACATAAAAAAGTTCGTCTTCATTTTCGTGCAGATGCCAGATAAACTCTCCGAGAAATTTCACAAGCTTCACCTGCTGCCCGTTAAGTTCGCCAACGATTTTTGGATTCCAGTGGTCGCTGAAAAGATTCAGCTTTTCCAATACATTTACTTTTTCCATAAAAAAATAAATTAATTATTATCGATTTCCCAAAAATAATAATAATTAATTTAGAAATAAAACAATTTTTTCTTAATCAGCCGATTTTGTTTTCAGGAGAGACAAAATAATGCTGACTGAAAGAATGAAAGCGATAATGATTAACGATACATAGACAGGTATCTTAAAAAAATCAACAAGCATCATCTTAGTACCGACGAACATCAGGATTACTGCAAGTCCGTATGAAAGGTATATGAACCTGTGAACTATGTGAGCGAGTGCAAAATAAAGTGAGCGGAGTCCCAGAATTGCAAATACATTCGATGTATACACAATAAACCTGTCCTGCGTGATGGCGAGTATAGCAGGGATGCTGTCAACTGCAAAAATCAAATCTGTTACTTCTATTAGTATAAGCACAAGGAAAAGCGGGGTAACATATTTCTTTCCGTCCTGACGGACGAAAAATTTGTCACCGTGAAGATTATCCGTCACACTGAAAAATTTTCTTGCAAGTCTTACTACGGGATTTTTTTCCGGTTCCATTTTTTTATCTTTCTGGGTAATCATTTTAATTCCCGTGAAGACAAGGAATGCCCCGAAAATATAGATTGTCCAGTGAAACTGCTGGATGAGGCTTACTCCCGCAACTATAAAAATTATCCTCATCACAAGCGCTCCGATAATTCCCCAGAAAAGCACCTTGTGCTGATATTTATTCGGAATCTGAAAATATCCGAATACAAGAACGAACACAAAGATATTATCGACGGAAAGAGATTTTTCTATAAGGTATCCTGTAAGGAATTCAAATGCTTTCTGGCTGCCGAAATTAAAATAAACAATAACGTTGAAAACCATAGCCAGGAAAATCCAGACGGCTGACCAGATAACGGCTTCCTTAATGCTGACATCGTGCGCCTTTTTATGAAAAACTCCCAGGTCAAGCGTAAGCATTAAAAGAACAAATACATTAAACCCTATCCAAAATAAAATTTCCGAATTCATTTACTCCAGATTATATAATTCTCTTACTTTTTTTAAAATGTTTTCAAAATCAATTTTCAGGTCTTTCAGGTATCCGCTTTTCATATCGAATACCCATCCGTGAACTATCGGGAATTTATTCTTCAGATAACTTTTCTGAAGATAGGAAGTCTTGATTACGTTTATGCATTGCTCCAGTACATTAAGTTCCACAAGCCTGTTGTATTTTTGATTATCATCTTTCAATCCGTTAAGCTCGTTTTCATGAATGCGGTATACATCACGAATATTCCTTAGCCAGTTATCCAGCAGTCCGTAAGATTTCTTTTGCATAGCGGCTTTTACTCCTCCGCATCCGTAATGTCCGCAGACTACTATATGGTTTACTTCGAGCACTTCAATGGCATACTGCAGTACGGATAGTACATTAAGGTCATTCCCTGACACAACATTGGCAATATTCCTGTGTACAAAGATATCACCTATATCAAGCCCTGTGATTTCATTAGCAGGTACGCGGCTATCCGAACATCCTATATAAAGAAAATGAGGATTTTGTTCCTTATAAAGGTTTTCAAAAAAGCTTTTGTCGCGGTTTGTTTTTTCCCCGACCCACTTTCTATTATTTTCAAATATTTCGTCGTATATATCCATATATTATTTTTAAAATACTGTTAATATTAACATTAAAAAGGGCAATAAAGTGCAGGAGAGAAAATGGTATTTTTAAAAAAAACTTATTTTTCTTTCGTTAAAAGGAAATCTATTCCGTCTATTACATCTCCGTCCTCTGAAATTTTAATTTCAACAGTCTGAATGGCTGATTGCATCGATAGGGAACGTCTGGACAATTCCGAACTTTCGGGATAGATTCTATAAATACCCGGAGGAATATTATCAAAAATATATTCTCCATCTGAAAAAGTTGATTTCACGAACAATATTTTTCCATCAAGCGATTCAAGTATAATCTTCAGCATCGAAATTCCTTTTGTTCCTGATTCCGAATTAAGCAACACATTTCCGCTAACCATTCCTGATATGAACACAGGTATTGGAACTACCTTAAAGTGATTCGGGTCAGTTGCTACGGAAAAAGATTTATATTTCGGTCTGAGCAAAGGATTATCGAATGATACAGGATTAACCTCCAGACGATAATTTTCATATGAATTAAGATCAACATACCAGTGTTTATCGTTTTCTTCCGATTTAATTAGTTTACCTGCATTCACGGAAGAGTTAAAACCCGAATTTATTATTCTATCGTTTTTATCTATAATATCATTATTATTATAATCTATAAAAGGAATGAGAGATAATCCTCCGCGCGATACCATATTCTGATTATTCATAATAATCCTGCTGTTAAACTGGTCATAGCCTATCGAGCCGCTGACTGTTTGGGAAGAGTACCAATCTTCGTTATTCAAATAATAACCGGAATTATATCTTCCGAAAGAAAAATCATATCTGAATGTAAGTCCGCCGTAGTAAGAGTTTTGGCTGAAATCCCTTGATACAAAGACAGAGAGCCATCCGGTTTTAAATATGCTTTTATCGAAATAGATTCCGGTTCTTGTAACTCTCCCTTTTGAATGCTCCGTTTCTGTTTGCTGTCTGATTAAGAAGTCACTTAATATCCTGTAAGATAAGCTAAATACAGATGTCAATCCTGTTTCGGTATAATTACCGCTTGCCTTGGACCAGGAGCCGCTTGTTATAACACTGCCCTGCAACCTGTCATAATTTGCGAATAACCCTGTGTTCAGAAAAACAAAATCGTAATTTTGGGATAAAACGTTTCTTGCGTTTATTCGGAAGCTTGTCGAGAAATTTTTAAAAGAGACGGGAATATAGGCAGTCAGATTTTTTTCTTCTTTATATTCAGCAGGATTAAAGAAATCATTCTCTCCGTACCTGATAAAAGTTAAAGTTGTAAAAATCTGTGAAGGCAATAATAAGCTAAGGCTTGCAGTACCTTTTACATTATGGAAATAACCCGAGCTGAGCACAAGATTATCGAAAATTCTGTATGATAAATTTACCCCGGGATAAAATTTCTTTAAACCCGGTTCGTTCAGATAAACCAGATTAGAACCGGCAGTCAGGAACTGAGTTATGCCCCAGAAAAGGGATGATTCGGAAAAAGCATCGTGATTACCGTATTTAAGAGTCCCTCCGCTCACGGAATATTCAACTGTTTTTTCGGGAATGAAATTAAACGGTACCTGTATGACCCTGTCCTCGGTGCGTACTTCACCTGAAAGACCGTAATATTTTAAAGTAATATAATTCGAACCATACAATAGCGGCACATTAAATTCAAAGTAACCGCTGTTATCCGAAGACGTATAATCAATAAACTCATTATTAATATAAAGCTCCACTTTCCAGTTGGGATCGGTTTTGTCAAATATTTTATATTTTCCAATAGATTTTCTCGATACCGGAGGAGAATTTGTAATCTGGAAACCCTGCGTACCGGAAAGCAATCCCGACCCAAGGCTTATATTGCCAACAATTCCCTGCCTGAAAAACTTTTTATCATCCGCATATCTCCATCTCCAGTTAACATTCTCACCATTAAAAAAATCATCCTTATTACCTGTTGAAAAAACATTTAAATCCCCCCCGAGAATTTCAGAACCCAGGGACATACTGTACGAATAATAATCGTTTACGGGAGAAGTATGGCTATAAGACAGCATCCAGTCCAGCATACCAACACCAAGAATTTTTCTCGACCTTGGTATGGTAAAATCAGTTTCTCCTGTTTCTCTTCTGTTTGATTCCAGTTTATTGCGTGTTAGCTCTCTTTCAATTTCAATTTCAGCAGGCAGTTTTCCGTCTGAGGAAAGAAAAACTTTCAGCTGGTTAAAGTCAAAAACCAGCTTAATTCCGAATATATCCATATACAAACCGGAATTGATATAAATATCCGATTCGGTAATATAGAAATCCTTTCTGGAAACAGGAATGATTTTATTTTTTATTACAGCCGTATTTCCGGGAATATTAATACTATATTTATTTAATTCATCTACAAAATACCCGCTTATTTCGGAACTGTGTTTTGATATATTAAAATTAATTTTAAGGAATGAAAACAGTTCACCGACCGGAATGAAAAGTGTTTTACCGCTTGTATAACCGGAAATATCGACAGTACCAATTTTTTCCGCTGATAATTGCAAAGGAGTTTCTTCTGCGGGAGGATTATTTTTTAAAAGGTTTGAGTCTAATTCTGATTCAAAGGCTTCAGCCGCATTGATGGATAAAAAAAAAACAATATTAATGTAAATCCTGTTTTCATCAGTTCACAATCACGGTAATTTTTTCAGTCGCAGTATTACCTTTGATTATTTTCCCTCCGGTTTCTTCCCTGTCAGTATTCAGTTCAATTTCCACCTGGTATTTACCGCTTTTCAAATTTGCACAATCCACTTCGATTTTTTTGTTCAGTTCATAATAAACCGAAATATCCTGACTTGACTGCCTGATTTTTTCTCCTTTACTATCGGATATTCTAACAATCAGATTTCCTATATAAGCGGCATTCCCTGTTCTGTTTAGTTTTGCAAATAAGATAAATTTATTGTTCCTGTATTCTCCCGTGAAATTTTCGATTTTAATCCCGGTCGAGGTTTTTCCCCTCCTGTAATTCAGGGCTATCACGGTTTTAAATTCCAGACCGATTCCCACGCTGATGCTTTCTTTGTTTAAGGTATCTTCAAGATTCACTGCTTTTGTACTAACCACAGGTCTTCCCCAGTATTCCCCTTCTTTTAAATTTTTCGGTTTAGCGGCAATTCTTACCTTCTGTTCTTCATAGGGCTTAAGTATAAACTTTCTCGGGTAAAAGTTTACCCATTTAACCGCTGATGGGTCGTTATCGTTTACATTTTCCGGGAAGAAAATAAAAGTATTGCCAAGGGAATCAGATTTCGGATAGCCGAATTTCATCTCGATATTTACTTCCCACGGTGAAGAGTTGGAATTATTCCTGACTATGATATAACCGTTTTTATTATGGTCATCGAGGTGTACCGTTACCGGTGCAACTGTAACCTGTGAATTCGTAAGCCTGAATGAAAGGAACAATAAAGCGATTATTAGCAGAAAATGATTCTTCATGGATTAATTTGCAACTGTTGTTAAAATTATAATAACGGATGAATTATAAACTCCGGATAACTGCACGTTTGCAGGACTGATAGTCCCGCCGATTTTAACATAATATTCTTTTATTTTATCATCAAATATCAAAGTAGTGCCCGCATAAGGATCAAACGGGATACCCGGCTGATTATCGTTAGGATATATGCTGTGGGTTGCAGTATATCTGACGGGAATTTGTTTTGAACCGGAAATAATATTCTGTGAGAGATTAAAGGCAACCGATACAGTCATTCTTGTACCGTCTCCCGTTATAACGAATTTACCCGCATAAGGGCTGGTTTCGGTTATAGTTTTAAAAACACCCGGAATGATTTGCTGAAAATCAAGGTCCCGCATATACGTTACCTGCAGGTTTCCCGTCTGTGAATGACATAATGAAGCTAATAATAATATCAGTACTATTATATTCTTTTTCATTATTTAATTGTATATCAAGTTACTAATTGTATAATGCATATGCAATCTCATATGATAATTCTAAATTACTTAACATAAGTAACATTATTGCTTGTAGTCAGGAATACTATTAATAATAAAAACAGATATAATGCAGATTTTCTTTTTATTATTTAAAGATAATTACTAATTACCGGTATAATTGAACTCAACAATAATAGTACCTAAATATTCTCCTGGAGTCTGCCTGAAAGCAGGGCTTACAGATCCGCCGAGATAGACATCAAGGACACCGTCCGTACCGAGTGTTGCATTTACGGGAACTGTCGGGTCAAATTCAACTACGGGACCCCCTGTAATCTGATAGCCACCGTCCGAATAAGTGAATTGCAATGGAAGTGAGTTAGTACCGTTATATAGCATTTCCGGTGCAGTAATCAAAATATTTACTTCCTTGCCTGCCTCTCCCACTATTGAAAACTTTCCTGCAGAGTTTGAATTTTTATCGATGCTCCTTATGATTCCGGGTAAAATATCATTGCCAAAATCAAGGTCTCTGGTCGTGGAGACTGATATCGGAGATAAGACAGTACCTTTAGCAGTTATGCTTGCGGTTATGGGTGTTGGCGCAACACCTTCTCTGTTTTGTGCGAAAATATCATTGAATAGGAAAAGCAGTAAAATTGAAGTTACAATTATAAATATTGCTTTCATTTTTGTTATCCTTCCTGATTAATTAAGAATTAATTTAAATATTCTATTCTTAATCAAGCAATAAACGTGCCAGTAAAGAAATGGTAAAAAGGTTTAAAAACAGAGTATTTTTGAGTTTTTTATTTATTTTGCGTAGTATAGATACTATGATATTAACTGAATTTCATATATTGCAAAAATTAATAAAGTCAATTTAATTTTTTCAAAACATTAATCAGCGGATAAAGAATACCTGCAATGAGCAGTAGTGTTATAAAAGGGCGGTTGATATTCTGCCATTTATAGTTTTTATTTTTTACTGCATCCACTGCGTGATTTATTCCCGAAAAAATCAGGAAGAACATAAATGCGAAGAATATTGTAAGCTCTGCAACTATCCCCCATCCGCTCAGAGACACGAATACAGCAACTACTGCATAAGACAGCATAGCTATTGCAGACTGACGTTGATAGTTGCTCCCTACTTCATATCCCTTTGCTTCGGCGGCTTGTTTGGCAAAAAATAATCCTTCGATTCCGGAAAGTCCGGCAACTGCAGCAATGATAATGGGAATCATAAAATGAAGCTGAGCCTGCGGATTATACTCACCGCTGAAACCTATCATATATCCGAAGAAGAAAGCAGAAGATACACCAATAATCCTAAGTATATCTAATATTTTTGAAATCATATTTAAATGATTAGTGATTAGTTTTTAATGATTTGAATAAAATAACATAAGGTTTTTGAAATTGCAATGTTAAGAAGAAATCAGGAAAATCCCCTATTGATAAATCAATTAATGCAATCAAATAACAATATTGAATATGCAAAAATAATCCCGTAATTTTATGAAAAACATTACAACAGATTTAGAGGAACAGGATTTAAAATAATTAAAACCACTTTAGTTTTTTAAACCTAAAAATGAATCAGTATGAAAAAAGTTATTCTGTTTTCCGCTGTAATAGTTTTATTTTTTACATTTCATATCAAAAACTGCGAAGCTCAATGGGAGACTGATATACGGCTAACCGATAATACTGCCACTTCATCTACAACATCCAACAATGCCCGCTGTATTGCTGCGAATGGAAATTTTATACACACCGTATGGTATGACTACCGCGATAATATGAGCTATGCAGAAATTTACTACAAACGCTCAACTGACGGAGGAGTAACCTGGGGAGCCGATATACGGCTGACAAATAACCCTGCGTGGTCAGGGAATCCCGGTATTGCTGTTTCCGGCTCGACTGTAAGCGTAGTCTGGCAGGACTCCCGCGACGGAAACGCGGAAATTTATTGCAAGCGCTCGACGGACGGAGGAGCGAACTGGGGACCGGATACACGTCTGACGAATAACTCCGCAAATTCCTGGCAGCCCTGCATTGCGGCTTCCGGCTCGAATGTCTGCATAGTGTGGCAGGACGGACGGGAAGGAAATATGGAAATATATTGCAAGTATTCAGCCGACGGAGGAGCTTCGTGGGGATCGGACATACGGCTGACAAATAACACTGCGGTTTCTTCTTATCCTTCGGTAGCAGTTTCAGGCTCGTATATTCACATTGCATGGTTTGATGAGCGTGATGGAAACCGTGAAATATACTATAAACTTTCAGCCGATGGAGGAAAGAACTGGGGTTCGGATACAAGAATGACCAATAACATCGAGGCTTCTCATTATCCTTCAATAGCCGCATCAGGCTCTAATGTATATATTGTATGGACAGACCAGAGAGACGGAAATCGTGAAATATTTTGCAAAATTTCCGCCGACAACGGAACAAACTGGGGAGCTGATTTCAGTTTAAAAAAGTCTCTCTCTTCCCATTATGCTTCGGTTGCATTTTCAGGTTCGAATGTTCACGTGGTATGGGTGGAAGGTGTGTACGGAAACGATGAAATCTTTTACAATCATTCAGGCGACGGAGGAGCAACGTGGGAGGAAGCAACACGACTAACAGACAGCAAAGGTAATTCGTGGTATCCGTCTGTTGCCGTTTCCGGTTCTACCGTACACGTCATATGGCTTGATGAACGTGACGGCAACGGAGAAATATATTACAAGAGAAACCCGAATGGGGAATAGGAAAAAGAGAAAAAGCAGAACTTCAAATGAGCCTAAAAAAAAGTTTAACTTAAAGTTGAGGATGATTGGAGGATATAAAATAAATCTCGAAATGAGGTTTTAATTAATAAAATACAATTAATTTACAATTTTCTTGTATCTATTTCAAAATTTTCAATTACTTTTTTATTATATGCTTTCCAACCACCACGAAAATCTCTTGAAGATGCTTCAATAAATTTTTCCATTCTACTTGAATTTAACTGTTTTAACAAATTCTCGATTTTACCATCATATTTTATGCAATAACCTGAATAGAATGTGGCTTCTTCATTATCTGAATATATAAAGTTTGGCTTTATATTCATTGGAGAAAAAAGAATTTTTTTACCAAAACTAGTATCTAATCCTTGACTTCTTCCAAATGCATACCATTTAACCGGATTTGGATTACCATTATCCCTTTTATCTAATTCTTCTCTTATTGATAATAAATAATCATAAGCATTTGGAAAATTTTTCTTTAAATCATCTTCTGGAATTATTATATTTTTTCCATTGACCTTTTTATATGGAAATAAGACCACTTCACTAATCTCTTCCCCTGATTTTTTTAATCTTGATGCTTTTATTAGTGGTTTTGTAATTCCTTTTTCAATTTTTACTTCACCTTTAAACTTTGAATTTACCCAAACATATTTTCCGTTTTCTTTTATTACCTTCATCATATATGCTTTATCTAAAAGAGTGGTTATTCCTACATGAATCTTGCATATATCTTTTAATTTTTTACCATTAACCGTATTTAATTCATCAATACTAAGATTCCAAACCTCGTTGTTAAGGAATGAAGACTCTATTATCCTTTTTTTAAACGTATCTTTATTAATTGCCTTTAAAAAAATAAATTCATTTTGCTTTTTTTTATTAAATATTGTAATAGCCGAATAAGTAGTCGCATTCTCAAATAATTGGATATTACCATAATTATATATTTTTATTAAACACGATGTTATTGCAAAATATTTTCGCAAAGGCTTTGCTGTTTCTGTATACAAATATGTATTTGGTGTTATAAATCCACAAATACCATCATCATCAAGCAATTTTATTGCAAGTTCAAAAAATGCAATATAAATATCAGTTGATCCACTACTACAAAAGTGAAATATTTTTTGAATATATTTTCTTTGCTTTTCTTCTAAATGCTGAATTCTAATATATGGTGGATTACCAACAATAAATGAATATTTATCAAATTCCTTTTGTTCTGAGAACAAATCTTCTTCAATGTTACTATAGAGAGAATTTTTTACTGAAATATTCCAATTTATTTTTAGTCCTAATGGCTTTACTATATCATCTAATTTTTTTTTGCAATCAAAAACTGCTTCTTCATCAATATCCCATCCGTAAATATTTGATAAATACTTAACATAATTACTTGATTTAGAATTATCAATTATTCTATTAACAATTCTTATCAAAAAACGACCATCTCCACATGCTGGATCTAAAATTTTCTTTTCAAAATCGGATTCATTAAAATAACCTACCTCATCAAGTATCCTATCGACTATTTGAAATGGAGTATATATTTTTCCTTTTAATTTTTCTTCGGAATATTCTTTATTTAAACTAGCCATTCTAATTACTTTCTATAAACCTTTTATAATTAATAATATCTTTAAAAAATATTTCCGGAGAAAGTTTATCTTCCATCAACTCTGCAAATTCAACCCCAAATTCTTTTACAAGGTTAATTGATCCAACACTTCTTTTTTCTTCATTTATGTCAACAATTTTTACACATAACATTTCAGGACGATGAGCTTGTTTACTATCAAACATTAGTTTTAAGTATTTTTGAATATCTTTTTTGTTAATAATTTCATATTTCGAAACATCATTTACTTCGTTTTTCTTATAATATGGAGTATTATATCTAAGAATTATAAATTGTGCATATGGAATTATATTTGCTTGAATATTAGCAGTTTCTCCCATCATATTCTCAAAATAATTATTTGCATTTTGTTTATAATTTGATGTAACAAATTTTAGCCCAATACAAAATTTCACTGACCCATTTTTTGATATAGCAATATCTACATCTTTGGGATAATATTTACCTTCTACTGTTAGTTCTTTAGTAAAATCACCTAGAAAATTTATTTCATATTCACTTCCCCAAATATCCTTTTGTGTTTCTGCTAAATACTTATGCAACGGCTTTAATTTTGCAGTACTTCTAGCTCCATATTCTTTATATTTATTAAAGGATAAAGTTATTGCTTCCAATAAAGCTGATTCTGAATACATAAATGGTTTATTTGATTTTAGAAATATACAATTTACCATATTTAAATATTAGTCTTTTTTCAATTTTTTGGCAGGAATTTTGAAATGATTATTTTATTAATATCCATCAACAAAATCGAATTTTATACAAGGAAATTTGTACCCCGCAGAGGATTCGAACCTCTAATAAAACGTTTAGTAGATTTCCAAAACACTGATTTCTTTTTGGAGGTCAGATTCAGTAAAATTTTTTATTGTATCAAATTTATCGATTAATATTTCGGCAATTCTGTCAGTTGAAGTGTTACCAATACGTAGCCAAATAACTTTAGGAGGCGAGCCGTATAACGTACTAAAATCCTGAAAATCAGAATCAAAAGTAACAATTACATAATCATTTTCTTTTGCATATTTCCATATTTCCTTATCTTTTTTATTAGTTAGTCCTATTTGATTTATATGCTTTGAATCAGGAAAATGGTTTTTCAATATTTCTGTTATTCTAAATGAAATATTTTGGTCGAAAAGTAATTTCATTATGCAACCGATAGTCTTTTTTCTTTATCAGCGGCATAATAAAGCGCAGCTTTTATATCATCTAAAGTTAATTCCGGAAAGTCGGTAAGGATTTTTTCATTTGACATACCTGAAGCAAGCCAGCTTAAAATATCGTAAACAGATATTCTGGTACCTTTTATGCAAGGTTTACCAAATCTGATTTCTGGTTTTATCGATATTCTTTCAAAGTAAGTCATAAACTAATTATTTTAAAAATCCATTTATAATATAACAGATATAAATGAAAATAATAGTATATTTTTTTTGTACCCCGCAGAGGATTCGAACCTCTAATATCTGATCCGTAGTCAGAAGGTTTATCCATTAGCCTAGCGGGGCAAATAAGTTACAAAGTTTATAAAGTTATAAAGTTTGTAAAGCAAAACAAGAGCGAAAGAACATTTATTAACTATTTATAAAAATAATTAATAGCGTTGAAATAAAAAATGCAATTCAGAGAAGAATTGCATTTTCAAAATAATATTTAAACTACCTTAGTTATTCGTTATTACCAATTAGTTATTAAGAACAGTTTGAATTCCCAATAAATAATTGTCTTGCGATGTGAATTCAGCATTCAGAATTCAGCATTTAAAATCTTTGAGAAGAACTTATGCTTATTTTTAAAATTACATTGTACATTGTAAATTGAACATTGTACATTTGAAAGAGCTATTGCCCTAAGTATGCTTTAAGTGCTTTTGAACGCGATGCCTGGCGCAGGCGGCGTATAGCTTTTTCTTTTATCTGCCTTACGCGCTCGCGTGTCAGTTTATACTTATCGCCTATTTCTTCGAGCGTGAGCGGATTCTCTTTTTCGAGTCCGTAGTAAAGTTTTACGACTTCTTTTTCCCTCTGGGAAAGCGTATCGAGCGCACGCTCAATTTCGATACGGAGTGAATCTTTCAGCAGCTTATTATCGGGCATCTTTTCTGCTTTATCGGGCATAATATCGATTAGCTTGGTATCCTCGCCGTGAATACTCGGGGCATCCATCGATACGTGTCCGCCTGAATTTTTCAGGGTTTCCTGAACTTCATAAACAGACATATCGAGCTCTTCGGCAATTTCAAGAACATTAGGAGCGCGTTCGTTTTTCTGTTCGAGCTCGCTTATTGTCTTTGAGATTTTGGATTTCTGCTGAACAATATTCAATGGAAGCCTGACAACTCTCGACTGCTCGGCTAACGCCTGAAGTATAGACTGGCGAATCCACCATACCGCATAGGATATGAATTTGAATCCGCGGGTTTCGTCAAACTTTTTTGCTGCCTTGATAAGCCCGAGGTTGCCTTCGTTAATAAGGTCATTCAGGGAAAGCCCCTGATTCTGGTATTGTTTAGCCACACTAACCACGAATCTGAGATTAGCTTTTACGAGTACATCAAGAGCTCTTTTATCGCCTTTTTTGATTTTCTTCGCACAGTCAATTTCATCAGCAACGGTAAGCGGTGTAGTTTTACTAATCTCTTTTAAATAAATATCAGTAGACTGGTTTTCTCTACTTGTATATTGTTTTCCTAATTTCATAATTTATTTTTAGGCATTGCTTTTTATTCCATTGTTTAAAACGATAAAAAAAGCAAGATAGTTTCAAATGAAGCTATTTATTTGAAGTATCAAATATATATATGAACAAAAAAAAATCTGCTTCTGATACCATATCAGAAAGAAAGCACTTTTATTCTACTGCGCCGAGGAAGTCGATTTTATCTTCCTTATGGAGCGATACGACAGCTTTTTTCCTGTCTGCGCGGTAGCCTTCGAATTTACCTTTTCTGGTAAACTGGCTTTTCTTTTTGCCTTTTGCCACCATAGTCCTGACACCGATTACCCTGACCTTGAATTTCTTTTCAACTGCAGTGGCTATTTCGATTTTATTGGCATCTTTGGCGACTTCAAAAGCATACTGGTTCTGCTGTTCCTGAAGCAGCGTATTTTTTTCCGTGATTAATGGTCTGATTAATATTCTTTTCATCTCGATTTTAAAATTATATTAGACTTTTGCACAAGTTGTCTATAGCGGACTTCTGTATAAGTATCATTTTGTTGTTCACAAGGTCATACGTTGCGGCTTTATCCGAAATCCTGACATTAAGTTTTTTAATATTCCTTCCGGATTTATAGAGGTTATCGTTTGCTTCCGTGAGCAGGAATAAAGTCTTTGTTTCGTCAAGTTTAAGGGACTGCAAAATGCTCTGCAGGTCTTTAGTTTTCGGTTTATCGAAATTAAAATCCTCTACTACCGTGATTTCATTTTCTTTTGCCTTCATGCTGAGAGCCGATTTCCTTGCAAGGCGTGCTGCCTTAACCGGAAGGTCAACGCTGTATTTATGCGGCTTGGGTCCGAATATCGTGCCGCCGCCGACCATTAGCGGTGAGCGGTTAGTACCGCGTCTTGCACCGCCGGTGCCTTTTTGCCTGAAGGGCTTCTTTCCGCCGCCTCTTACTTCATTTCTTTCTTTTGTCTTGTGTGTGCCCTGTCTTCTGTTCGCAAGAAAAGACCTTACCGCCTGGTAAACCAGGTGAGTATTGGGCTCAATGGCAAACACTGAATCGGGCAGTTTTACAATTTCTCCGCTTTCAGTACCGTCAATTTTATATACTTTTAATTCCATTTTCTAGTTTTTATATATTTCAACAAAGCCCGTATTTGCGCCCGGGATGGCACCTTTTATAAGAATCAGGTTTGAGTCAGGAAGAATCTTGACAACCTTCAGGTTTCTTAAAGTAACCTGGTCGGTTCCCATTCTTCCGGCCATTCTCTGACCTTTGAAAACTCTGGACGGATAAGATGAAGCACCGATTGAACCCGGAGCTCTTTCCCTGTCGCTCTGTCCGTGTGTTCTAACACCGCCGCTGAAGTTATGACGCTTAACGCCGCCCTGAAATCCTTTACCTTTTGAGGTACCGGTTACTTTAACTTTTTCACCGACAGTGAATATATCAACCTTAACGACATCGCCGACTTTCAAATCATTGACCGGAAAGTCTTTGATTTCCTTAATATAGCGAGCCGGGGAGATTTTCAGTTTTTTGTAAACGCCTCTCTGGGGTTTTGCAGTGTGTTTTTCTTTTTTAGTGCCAAAGCCGAACTGAACTGCAGAATAACCGTCTTTTTCCTTGGTCTTTATCTGAGTAATAACACAGGGTCCTGCTTCTATAACAGTGCAAGGAACCGCATTACCGGATTCCTCGAACATCGTAGTCATTCCGATTTTTCGACCTAATATTCCTAACATTTGTGTAACTTGTTTAAATTAATAATATATATCTTACGTTAATTATACTTTAATCTCGATATCAACTCCGCCCGGAGGATCAAGCTTAGTCAGCGCATCTACGGTCTTATTAGACGAATTGAGTATATCAATGAGTCTTTTGTGCGACCTGGTTTCGAACTGCTCACGCGATTTTTTATCGACGTGCGGCGACCTCAAAACGGTATAGACGTTCTTCTTAATAGGAAGCGGAATAGGCCCGCTAACTATTGCACCGGTGGATTTTATTGTCTTAATAATCTTCTCAGTCCACTTATCAAGCAATGTATGATCGTAAGATTTAAGTTTTATTCTGATTTTTTGTGTAGCCAATTTTTATTAGTTAAAAGTTAATAAGGTTTGTAAAGTTATAAAGTAAATTTATTTACTTTATAAACTTTACAAACAAAATATTTTTTTATTATTCAATAATTTTCGTTACGATACCTGCGCCTACAGTTCTTCCGCCTTCTCTGATAGCGAATTTGAGACCTTCTTCCATAGCGATTGTATTGATAAGTTCAATTTTCAAACCGTCAACGTTATCACCAGGCATAACCATCTGGATATTTTCAGGCAGTGAAACCACACCCGTTACGTCTGTAGTTCTGAAATAGAACTGCGGTCTGTAATTGGTGCTGAACGGAGTATGTCTTCCGCCTTCTTCCTTCGATAATACGTAAACCTGAGCTTCGAATTTCTTATGAGGTGTGATAGAACCCGGCTTTGCGAGAACCATTCCTCTTTCGATTTCTTTTTTGTCAACGCCCCTTAAAAGGATACCGCAGTTGAATCCTGCAAGCGCTTCTTTTACGAGTTTATTGAACATTTCAGTTCCTGTTACGACTGATTTTTTATGGGCACCAAGTCCTACTATTTCGATTTCTTCACCTACTTTAACTTTTCCTCTTTCCACTCTGCCTGTTGCTACTGTACCTCTACCTGTGATAGAGAATACGTCTTCAACTGACATAAGGAAAGGTTTGTCGATATCTCTTGCCGGCTCCGGAATGTATGAATCGCAAGCATCCATTAAATCGAATATGCTTTTGAATCTCGGGTCATCAAGTCCGACACCTTCGTTTAATCCGGCTTCCATAGCCTGAAGTGCCGAGCCTCTGATTATCGGAATTTCATCTCCGGGGAATTCATACTTCGTAAGAAGTTCTCTGATTTCCATTTCAACGAGTTCGAGTAATTCAGGATCTGCTGCGTCAACTTTGTTCAAATAAACAACGATTCTCGGTACGCCTACCTGACGTGCCAAAAGTATGTGTTCCCTTGTCTGAGGCATGGGACCGTCTGTTGCTGCTACTACGAGTATGGATCCGTCCATCTGCGCAGCACCGGTTATCATGTTCTTAATATAGTCAGCGTGTCCGGGGCAGTCTACGTGTGCGTAGTGTCTTTTTTCTGTTTCGTATTCAACGTGAGCGGTAGCAATCGTGATACCTCTTGCTTTTTCTTCAGGTGCCTTGTCAATTTCATCGAATTTCTTTACTTTGGCCTGACCTTTTCTTGAAAGCACCATAGTGATGGCTGCCGTAAGAGTGGTCTTACCATGGTCAACGTGTCCGATAGTTCCGATATTAACGTGTGGTTTCGAAAGAATCAGTTCTTCTTTTGCCATTTTATTAATTTCTCCTTATAAGGTTTTGTTTAAATATTATTTTTAAAAATAAGCTAATTTAGTGGGTCAGGGAGGAATTGAACCTCCGACCTCGTGCTTATAAGGCACGCGCTCTAACCAACTGAGCTACTGACCCAGTTACCGGATAACCTTACTATCCAATCATACTGAACAAGCCGAATGTTTCATCCGGACTGCTCAGTACGACTAATTCAGGTTTTATAGAGCGTTTTCGCCGTGTCTGATTTTGACGAAGTCTTCTAACCTATTTCAAAGAACCGACCCAAACTTTAAGTTCGAAAGTTTTTAAAGTTGAAAGTTTATAAGGTAAGAGCAAAAAAACAATATTACTTTATAACTTTACAAACTTTATGAACTTTATGAACTTTATGCGTTCTTTGCATCCGCCGTGGCGGATAACTTTATGAACTATTTCTGTTTTCCTTTTACTTTCTCGATTATCTGTTCCGATACGCTCTTCGGTGTTTCATCGTAATGTGAGAACTGCATAGTATAAATAGCGCGTCCCTGCGTCATGCTTCTCAAAATGGTTGCATATCCGAACATTTCCGAAAGCGGTACCATCGATTTAATCACCTGAGCATCGCTTCTCTGTGACATCCCTTCTATTCTGCCTCTGCGTGAACTTAAATCGCCCATTACATCGCCCATATACTCTTCAGGTGTTACAACTTCCACATCCATTATCGGCTCGAGTAAAACCGGATTCGCTTTTCTTGCCGCATCCTTGAATGCAATCGAGCCCGCAATCTTGAATGCCATTTCAGAAGAATCAACATCGTGATAAGAGCCGTCGAACAGTTTTGCTTTGATATCTTCGACAGGATAACCTGCGAGAACACCGTTTTTCATTGCTTCCTGAATTCCCTGCGATACTGCGGGTATATATTCCCTCGGAATAACACCGCCTACAATTGCATTTTCAAAAATAAAACCTTTTCCCTTTTCATTCGGTTCGATTTCAATCCAGACGTGCCCAAACTGGCCTTTACCGCCTGACTGTCTGATAAACTTCCCTTCCATTTCAACTTTCTTTCTTATCGTTTCTTTATAAGCTACCTGAGGTTTTCCGATATTTGCATCAACCTTGAATTCCCTTTTCAGCCTGTCAACTATAATCTCGAGATGAAGTTCACCCATTCCTGAAATAAGCGTCTGCCCCGTTTCTTCGTCACTGCTGACTCTAAAAGTCGGATCTTCGTCCGAAAGCTTTGCAAGAGATTCTCCAAGCTTATCCTGGTCTGCTTTTGTCTTCGGCTCGATTGCAATCTGTATAACCGGCTCAGGAAAAGTAATTTTTTCCATAATAATCGGGTCGGTGGCATCGCAAAGTGTATCGCCTGTTCTTGTATTCTTCAGACCTACTGCTGCTGCTATATCGCCGCAGTATACTTCTTTAACATCTTCCCTGTGATTAGCGTGCATTTGAAGAATTCTTCCGAGTCTTTCCTTTTTACCGGTTACGGAATTATAAATATAGCTTCCTGCTTCTGCCTTGCCTGCATAAACCCTGAAGAAGCAGAGCTTGCCCACGTACGGGTCTGTCATAATTTTAAAAGCAAGTGCAGTGAATTTTTCCGTATCAGAAACTTCTCTTTTCACGTGGTCATCTGTATAGAGATGATGTCCTTCCACTGCGCCTGAATCCAGCGGAGACGGAAGAAGTTCAACGACTTTATCGAGCAGATTCTGAACGCCTTTATTTTTAAAAGACGAGCCGCAAAGCACGGGAATTATTTTCACCTGAATTGTTGCCTGTCTTAATACAGCTGTAATTTCTTCTGCAGTTATTTCCTTTCCTTCGAGGAATTTTACCAGAAGCGTATCATCCACGTCCGAAACTGCTTCAAGCAAAAGCTGCCTGTATTCATTTGCCTGCTTTTTAAAAGAAGCAGGGATATCGATATCTTCGTATGTAGCGCCGAGTGTATCTTCGTTGAACATTCTTGCTTTCATCGTTATCAAATCGATTATACCCTTGAACATATCTCCCTGTCCTACGGGTAAGTGAATCGGCACTGCATTGGCTTTCAGCCTGTCTTTCATCATCTGAACTGCCTGAAAGAAGTCCGCACCAATCCTGTCCATCTTGTTTACAAAAGCTATTCTCGGTACCTGATATTTATCAGCCTGCCTCCAGACGGTTTCAGACTGCGGCTCCACTCCGCCAACGGCGCAAAATAATGCTATTGCACCATCGAGAACCCTTAATGAACGCTCTACCTCTGCCGTGAAATCTACGTGACCGGGTGTATCGATTATATTGATACGGTGGTCGTCCCACATGCAGGTTGTAGCCGCAGAGGTAATTGTAATACCTCTTTCTTTTTCTTGTTCCATCCAATCCATCGTGGCTGCGCCTTCGTGCACTTCACCCATTCTGTGCACCTTACCGGTATAATACAATATCCTTTCGGTTGTAGTAGTTTTACCGGCATCGATATGCGCCATAATTCCAATGTTTCTCGTTTTTTCTAATGATACCTGTCGGGGCATTAATCTATTTTTTCCTTTGTTTTGTTTTATTTCTTTTTGCAGTCAAAATTTACCCCGATTTGAGACCGGGGTAATGTGAAAACTGATGCAGTAATTAAACCGCTTATAATTATAAAAAAAATTAATTTACCACTTGAAATGTGCAAATGCCTTGTTGGCGTCTGCCATTCTGTGTACGTCTTCTTTTTTCTTCACTGAACTGCCTTCGCCTACTGCCGCTGCCATAAGTTCGTTTGCAAGCCTTAGTGCCATCGTCTTTTCATTCCTTGCCCTTGTATAAGTAAGAATCCATTTGATAGCGAGTGCAATTCTTCTGTCCGGTCTGACTTCAGTCGGAATCTGGTAGTTCGAGCCGCCAACTCTTCTTGAACGAACTTCAATTGATGGCTGAACGTTTGTGATTGCCTTATTGAAAACTTCCAGAGGGTCCGATTTTGTCTTCTCTTCTATTATTCCGAATGCCGCATACATTATTTTCTGAGCTACGGCTTTTTCGCCTTCTTTCATAAGGTTATTGATGAATCTTCCAACCAGTACATCATTATATTTATGGTCAGGTATTCTGATTCTTTTTTCTGCTCTTTTACGTCTCATTTGTGAACTTTAATTCTAAGTTAAAATTTATAATTTATTTTGCAACAGAAGCGTCTTTAGCTTTCTTGGCGCCGTATTTCGAACGGGCTTTTTTCCTGTTGGCTACTCCGGCTGTATCGATAGCACCTCTGATGATATGATACCTTACACCGGGCAAATCTTTCACCCTGCCGCCCCTGATAAGCACGATTGAGTGTTCTTGCAGATTGTGACCTTCACCGGGAATGTAAGCTGTTACTTCAATTCCATTAGTCAACCTGACCCTTGCAACTTTTCTTAAAGCTGAATTGGGTTTCTTAGGCGTGGTTGTGTAAACCCTCGTGCATACACCTCTTTTCTGAGGACAGGCATCCATAGCAGGAGCTTTGCTCTTATAAACTTTGTCTCTTCTACCTTTTCTAACTAATTGATTTAATGTTGGCAAAAATAAATATATTTATAGTTTTTAAAAATTTTTCTTGTAAACAATAAAAATACGAAAAATAGTAATTTTAGTCAAGATTAATAAATATAGCAAGTTAGAGATATTTAAAGTGCATAGCGCGCGGAAACATCAAATTTGAGCGGATTTTAGTGTTTTTATTGAATTATTTTAAAAACACGAAAAAAAGTGGTGTTTCGTTGTGGTTTTGAATAGAATTATTTTAACGAATCGTGATTTTGTATGAATTTAATTTAACGAATATTGATTAATGTCCAAAAAAGTGGAATAGGATAAACTAAACCCGCGTAACAGATTTGTTATTGTCTGACTCAACTTCTATTAACAAGAAACTCCTACGGAGTTTCTGTTCTAGTTGCCTGGTTTATAATCTGCCGTGGCTGTTAGCGCACAATAAGTTCTTTGTGTTTTTGCTCTAAAGCCCTCCAAACAATATTGTCATCCCCGCATGTTCTTAGCGAGGATCTCGCTCTTGTACTTTTCTTCTCCTCGTTCCCAACGTCCCCGTTGGGAACGTACATTGCGCTCTTCCATTTTTATCCTCGTTACCAAGTTTATAATCCGCCGTGGCGGGCTCCAGTCCGCCGCGGTGGATAACGCACATTGCGCTCTTGCTCTAAAGCCCTCCAAACAATATTGTCATCCCCGCATGTTCTTAGCGGGGATCTCGCTCTTGTACTTTTCTTCTCCTCGTTCCCAACGTCCCCGTTGGGAACGTACATTGCGCTCTTGCTCTTCAATGTAGCCCACGGCTTCAGCCGTGGGGAAACGAATCGAAACAAAGTTTAAACCGTTTCAACGGTTTATAGGATGGCAAACCATTGAAATGGTTTGGTGTGTTTTTGTATCTCTACCCATGGCTGAAGCCATGGGCTACAAATAAGAACATAAAAAACCCGCAGAGCGGGTTTCCTGTTAATAGACGTTTTGATTTTTTCTTTAAAACCCGCAGAGCGGGTTTCCTGTTAATAGAAAAAACAAAATAGAAAAGAACAACCCCGTAGGTCTCGGACTCGCCGTGGCGAGGATTGCCCGATAACGTAACAGGAAACCCCTACGGGGATTTAAATTGTCAGACTCAACTTCTATTAACAGGAAACTCCTGCGGAGTTTCAGTTTTTTCCCTCGTTACCAAGTTTATAATCCGCCGTGGCGGGCTCCGCTTGTTAACACAAAATATCTTTCTAATCCCCCCAGCTATAAATGACTTACAATAAAACAAAAAGACAGAGGCTTTATCCGCATTTTTAGAAAATCTCTCCTCCCTGTCTCTCTGTTAATCCTCTGTGCTCCACTTCGTCAATGCTTTTCGAATTTTACATTTAAAATTTAACATTGACAATTAAATCAATTACCCATATATTAATATGGCTATTGTTCTTTGACATACTGGTATTAAAAAATTGGTACACCCAATCGTGTTTTTGGTACAAAATGGTACAAAATCTGTACTTTTTCGGAATATTTTCTGCGATTCCGGCTCAATTTTAAAGAAAAGTAACAAAACTGGTACAAAACTGGTACAAAATTTTTTACTTTTTCGCTTATTGCTGATTTATTAGGGATTTAGTTTTTTCAACAGAGTACAACGGTACAATTATCAGAGAAAGCGATTCTTTGTGTCTTCGTGACTTAGTGTTGAAACTGTTGCAGGTCATACTTCCCCGATGTGAGGTTTCGGAGGAAGTCTTCGAATGCGGGGTATGCGGATTTGCGGATGTCGCAGATGAGGTTTACATCTGTGCCGGATTTATTTTCTATTATATTGATTGAATTTTTTTCGATGTAGTTCATCACACTTCCGATGAATTTATAATCAAACGTAACCGATGCACAGATGTAAATGTATTTTTCGATAATCTCTGCATTTTGCAGGCATCCTTCAGCCGCATCGAAAAATGCGCGCTTGAGTCCGCCGACTCCGAGCTTCACTCCGCCGAAATATCTCGAGATGAAAATAATTATATCAGTGAGCCCGAACTTGTCGATTGCATCCAGTACCGGTTTGCCTGCCGACCCTGACGGCTCGCCGTCGTCGTTGAAGCGGAAATGATTTTCATCGAGTCCCGCCCTCCAGGCAAACGGATTATGCGCCAAGTCGAAATATTTTTTCCTGACTTCGGATTTTACTTTTTCGAAGTCTTCTGGATTTGCAAACGGAAATGCCTGTGCTATGAAAGTTGATTTCTGGATTTTAAGCTCGAAGGATGAGAAAGATTTTATTGTTTTGTAAAAATCTTTTTCCAGGGTGCTACTTCCACCCTTCTTCCCACTGGAGAGGAACAAATTTGAAGTCGCTGAATTTTTTGATTTCCGGTTTATCCCCTTCGCGACTGCCTTTTTTCACCTGCCAGATTTTCTGCACGGCGCTGTCTCCGACAGGGATTACAAGTCTTCCTAACGGAAGAAGCTGGTCCAGATAGACATCCGGAATTTTCGGACTGCCTGCCGTGACTATGATTCCGTCGTAAGGTGCAAATTCAGCCCAACCCTTTGAGCCGTCTCCGCATTTCAGAGTGACTTTGTAATTCTGGTTTTCGAGAGTACTCTTTGCTTTGAGATACAACTCTTCGTATTTCTCTATTGAGTAAACGTCTGCCCCAAGTTCTTTAAGCACAGCTGCCTGGTATCCTGACCCGGTGCCTATTTCAAGAATTTTATTTCCTTCTTTTATTTCGAGAAGCTCGGTCATAAAGGCAACCGTATATGGCTGGGAGATAGTCTGGCTGCAGTTTATAGGCAGTGCGTTATTATCGTAAGCGTATCTTTTGAATTCATCATTCACGAAGAATTCCCTTTTCACAGTGCCGATTGCTTCGAGAACTTTTTTATCCTTAATTCCGGAACGAATTAATTTTTCGACAAGCTCTTTTCTTTTAAGGGATTGTAATGAGATTGACATTTATCTTTAATCGTTGACTTTTTCGGATGATTCGAGAATGGTCTTGATATTCTTTGTAACGCTTGCGCTGCTCATCACGTCTTTCAGCTTGTCTTTCAGGTCGCTGATATTCGGAAGCGGATATAGCTGGCCGTCTTCGGCGATGGAGATTACGGATGTTTCTTCCGAAACAATGATAGCGATGGCATCAGACTGCTCGGATATGCCAAGACCTGCGCGGTGCCTTGTGCCGAGACTGCGGTTTTTCATAAGCTGGGTTTCGGAAAGCGGTAGCAGACAGCGTGCGGCTTCTATTTTATTGTTATTGATAATTACTGCCCCGTCGTGCAAAGGAGATTTAGGATAAAATATTGATACGAGAAGTTCTTTATTTATTTTTGAATCGAGCCGCTCTCCCGTATCGACGATGTTTTCTATTCCCATAGTGCGCGTGATAACAATCAGCGCACCCCAGCCCTTGCGCTGAAAGTCGAAGCAGGCATCCACGACTTCGGTGATGTTTTCGTTGATGTCTATTTTCATGAAAAGCCTTGCCAGGCGCGTCTTTCCAATGAGCAGCAGTATCCTGCGGATTTCAGGCTGAAAGAGAATTATAAATGCAATTACCCATATATCGGTAAGCTTGCCGAGCAGCCATCCCAATATCTGAAGGTTAAACAACTGAGCAAGAAGTGAAAATCCGATTATCAGCAGAAGCGAGATGAAAATCTGGAACGCAATAGTCCCGCGCATTACTTTATACAATTTAAAGAATACGTATGAGACGATTAAAATATCTATCACGTCCACAAACTTAACCGATATGAATCCGATTTTGAATAATTCCATCGTTTAAATTTAGTGAAAATAAAAAATTATAGAAAGGTATAATATGCAAGTAAAAGATGTCAATTGTAATAATTATTGAAAACAATTATATTATATTTAATATAAAAATAATGTTAATTCTCTTCTTTTCCTTAAATGATATCCTTTAGAAAATTCTAAAATACATTTTTATGAAAAAATATTTTTTTGTGTTTTTTATTATTTTTTATTTATCCATTTATTGCTACTCACAAACCGGATGGTTTCTGTTAAATACAAATACAACACAAGCACTCCGTTCAATATATTTCATTAATCCAAGTACAGGTTTTGTTGGAGGAAGTACCGGGACTGTATTTAAGACAACAGATAGCGGAAACAATTGGGTACCATATTCATGCATTCCAGGAAATACAATATTTTCAGTTTTATTTCTAAATGAAAACACTGGATTTATTGCAGGTGTTGGAGGGAAAATTAGTAAATCAACAAATGGAGGAATAAACTGGATATCTAATTTAACAGGAACGACAGAATTTTTAAATTCCCTTTTTTTTACGGATTCTTTAACTGGTTATTGTGTTGGAAGATATGGTACTATATTAAAAACTACAAATTGCGGATTAAATTGGGTCTCAAAAACCTCACCATCTCCTGATTTACATTTTAATTCAGTTTTTTTTACATCTATTGATACAGGTTACAGTACCGGAGAGTTAGGTAAAGTAATAAAAACCGTAGATGGCGGGAATAATTGGAATTTACAAACTATTAATAGTAGTTACAACTTTTATCAGATTTATTTTATTAATAAAAGTACCGGATATATAATTGGCGATGTACTTATAAAAACTACTAATAGTGGAAATAATTGGAATATTTTAAATTCACAAGTTTTTGGAGTTTCGATTTATTTTACAAATCCACAAACAGGATATATTACCGGAGGTTTTGGACAATTGTATAAAAGTACAAATTCCGGAGTCAACTGGGTCTCACAAAACTTATCTTTTACTAATTATCTATATAGAGTTTTCTTTACAGATATTAACACCGGTTATGTATGCGGATCATCAGGAACAATATTTAAAACTATTACAGGCGGGCTTGTAGATATTGAAAAATCAGTATATCTTTTATCTGAATATAATTTATATCAAAATTATCCAAATCCTTTTAATTCAGAAACAAAGATAAAATTTTACATCAAAGAAAGTGAGTTTACATCATTAAAAATTTTTGGAATTAATGGAAAAGAGATTAAAACATTGATAAATAAAAAACTCACCTCGGGGGTGTACAATATTGATTTTAACGGAAATGATTTACCAAGTGGAATATATTTTTACAGACTATCCACAAAAAAATATTCGGAAACAAAAAAAATGTTATTAATAAAGTGAAATTATTATAAAAGCATATTATTAATTTTTCATTAATAACAGATTTAAAAATATTTCAACTGATAATTTTTAAAACTCCACTCAGGAGTTTCGAGGGTTTCTCCGAAGTCAGATGAGTACCACGGCGAGAGGTCAGGATTCACAGGGTTTTTCAGGATATGGATATTCTGCGCAGGCATATAGCTCTGGGCGAGGAGGAAAATCTTTTCTCCCGTTTTTTCGTTCACAGCCATATCGACCACAATAACTGCGTGACCGGGTGAGCCGCCTTTTATGAAGACATCGCCGATTTCCATTTCGGAAATTTTTTTCGGTTTAAGTTCTTTTTCAAGAGAAAGCGTTCCCGCATAAGTAAAAACAATATCGAGATAAGAGCGGAACTCTTCGTAGGTTGTAGACTCACCGAATTTTTTAGACCAGCTGACTTTATTTCCGTTTATAATTATCCTGTATCCTTCGCGCCACTTTGAATACTCTGCATTGAAACCGCTTGTAAAATTGAAATGTATATCATCATAAAGCTCCTGTCCGTAAAGATATTCTGCGCGCAGGCGCATAATAGCATCGGCGCACTGCTGTAGGTCCTTTTTGCCGATATCGATGTCAACTACTCCGGCGTGAACATCTTTGGTTTTTTCTCTGCCGTCGTAATAATAAACTTTCGCTCCGTCGCGTTTAAGAGGAAGATTCTGCAGGTAATCGGCAAATGAATTTTTTTTCGGAGTAACTTTTATATATCCCGATGGGACGGAAAAGCGTGTCCTGACGGTGTTTCCGCTTGAATCCCTGCCGACTGATACTGAATTTTTTACGGGAGTCTTCCCGCAGGAAAAAGAAGGCAGGATAAAAACCGTTAACAGAAATATAATTGATTTACGATATGGCATTTTAATCGGGTTTAATTTCACAAAGCTCCCCTTCACTTCTTGCAACAGTTAGCGCAGTAAGGGAATCGGAAACAATATTCGGAACAGTTCGCGCCATATCCAGAACCCTGTCGACTCCGAGAATAAGAGCAATCCCCTCTTCAGGAATACCGACCGAGCGCAGGACGATAATAAGCATAATCAGACCTACTCCCGGAACGGGCGCGGTACCAATGGAAGCAAGCACTGAAGTGATTACTATTGTAATCTGTTTTGTAATATCGAGTTCTATTCCATAAACCTGAGCAATGAACATTGCGGCAACCGCCTGATAGAGGGCAGTTCCGTCCATATTGACAGTTGCACCCAACGGAAGCACAAAGCTCGCGATTTTATTCGACACACCGAGTTTTTTTTCGGCAACTTCTATTTCGAGCGGAAGCGTTGCTGCAGAGGAGCTTGTTGAAAAAGCAACAATCATAACCTGCCTCAAAGCTTTATAGACGGGTATAACTTTCTGACGCGCTAATAATTTAATCAAAGCCGGATACAAAAACAGTATCAGGCATAAGATTCCCGCGAGAACGGTAATAACATACATCAAAAGAGTCTGCAAAATGCTGAATCCGAATTCCGCCACGGTAGCCGAGATCAGCGCGAATACTGCGAAAGGTGCAATGAGCATTACTTTTTCCACGAGCAAAATCATTGCACTGCTGAGTCCGTCAAAGAAATTAATTATGCTGTGCGATTTATCCTTCGGAACCTGCGTAAGAAAAATTCCTGTAAGTATGGAAAAGAAAACCACCTGCAGAAAATCTCCGTCTGCAATTGCTTTAAAGGGATTTTTCGGAACAAGGTTTACGAAGAAATCTATTATATTTACGGATACATTCTGTTCGATTTTTGAAGATGCTTCATCGCTGAAGGTCTGGAGCAGAAGAGTTTTCGTTTCTGGCGGCATAAAATGCCCCGGCTGAAAAAGATTTGCAGACACAAGTCCGATAGTAATTGCGATTACAGTAGTAACCATAAAAATGGAAATTGTCTTCCCTCCGATGCGTGCCACATTCCGCAGGTCAGAAAGTGAAGCGGCACCGACAAGAAGCGATGCAAATACCAACGGTACGGCAATCATATTTAGCAACCTGACAAAAATATCACCTATGGGTTTAATAACAGCACCGAGTGATTTTACTTTTATAATTTCAGTAACTCCCGAATATTCTTTTATTTCATTATTCTTTAATGTTACTTTTACCTTTATCGAGTCTTTTACTTTTTTATCCGTAAAACTTTTCAGGAATTTAATTATCAGCATCTGTTCGCCGGAATTAAAAGCGGCAAGTGTTGAATCCCTTTTCAGAAAACTGACTTCACTGTAGCCGGAAATTTTTTCACTCCCTGATTTAGCAATGATTTCGATTTTATCCGGGCTCATATGAAACACAGAGCCGAATACGGCACCGAGAATCAGGCCAATTAGAATCTGAGTATGTAGTTGAATCTTAAATTTTTTCATAGAATAAGACGAATATTCAGTGATGATTTAAGATAGGAATTCGGCAGTGAATAAAAAATGAAGAAGTTGCAATATGATGAGTAATGATTAATGATTAATAGAAAAGCGATTCATCATTAATCCTCCACGGCGGATTTCTGATTAAGTAGTCCGCCATAGCGGACTATTTAATCATCAACATTTTTCGAGTAATCTGAACATTGTGCGCATTAAGTGTGCAAAAATAAATTCCCGAAGACAATCCTGTTCCGTCAAAAATTATTTCATACTCACCTGCAGGTAAAATTCTGTTTACCAATGTTGCCACTGTTTTTCCGGTTATATCAGTAACAGCAAGTTCCACATTTCTGGATGTTTCCGTTTGATTGGGAGGAATCGTAAATTTTATAGTTGTTTTAGGATTAAAAGGATTAGGATAATTCTGCGATAATGAATAAGCCTCAGGCAGACTTTTTGAAATAATTGTATTAATAGTGATACCAAAATTCATATTATAAAAATATTGGGCCCGGTCTGAAAGTTTTTTAAGTTTAGATACGGAGTTGAGGTTGCTTGTTCCCTGAGCTATCAGCTGACAGAGATAGACAGTTTGAGTATCTCCCGGATTAACAGTAAGATTTTCTGAGCCTGAACTCATGATAATTCTTCTATCGCCCGGGATATTCGGTGCTACAACTGTACCCGTATCATTCATGCCGTGGTCGCAATTATGAATACTTCCATTGAATTCTGTCCAGCCGGAATTTGATTCCGGGTCGCCATAATAGCAGAATTTAGTTCTCTTATAATGATTTCCACCTAAAGGGTGAGAAACATCAAGCCAGCTTGAGGAATCGCCTTTAAATCCTTTCATATATAAATAAGCATATCCTGAACCATCTTCACAATTCACACCAGGAAAAACAGGACTCAAAAGATTGCAGAATGAAGTCATTCCGAGTTCCGGATTTGCTATAAGGGTTTTATCTGTCAAACCTTTAAGAAAAACAAAACCAACTGCCGGAGGATTAGCTCCATAAATACTGTCAAAATTTGTTGCATTATAACTGTAGCCTAATTTTCTGACTGTATCACAGCCTATATAGTCATCCCAGGTTTCACCGATATCCGGGTCTGAAAAAATTGTAAAGAAAGTATTATTCCAAGGAAAATTTCCTTTGTTTATGATTTCATATTTAATGAACTGCATATCTTCGAAAGACCAGTCTGAATATGCCCATGCAGTGAGATGTATTTCAGCATAAAGGGGATTTGTTCCACCGCCGAATCCTCCCTCATTACCATAACGTGTTGAGCTATCTGCATCCGTAAAACACATAAAGATAGTTGAAGCGGCATCCTGTACACCGGGAATATCGATTTCAGGTTCATACTTGCCGTTACGGTTAACATCTGTGTATGGTGCGCCGTAAGGAACCATTAATCCCCAGTTCGCCCAATATGGGTTTGTTGTATATTTATCCCCTCTTGAAACTTTATATATTTTGAAATTCGGATTCGTAATAACTGAGCCACTATTACAGATGCCTTCTACAAATTCCCCGTCGTACGAACTGACTGCCTGTCTAAGCTCTCCGTTTATTCTTGCAGTAAGATTTATCCCCGTTGTAAATATTGCATTTTTTCCTGAACCCTTAGGCCATTCGAATCCCGGAACCCAAGAAGCTCTGCCTTGGTCAAAGAATCCATGATTAAAAAAATTGGACCTGATGTTATTAGGATCAAGAATACTATAGCGAAGAATATATGCTCCAAAACAATTTATAAAAACAAAAAACAGAATTATAATTGTTGTGAATTTACTTTTCATTTTTTCCTCCGTATTTAAAATTTTGTTACTGCAAAGAGATTTTATTATTTAATTAATAACATTTTCTTTGTTTCATTGAAATCGCCCGATGTCAGTTTATAGAAATATACTCCGCTTGACAGAGTGCTGCCGTCGAAGATCACTTCATACTCGCCGGGTTTCAGTTTCTCCTTAACGAGAGTTGCAACTTCTTTTCCGAGGACATCATATACTATTAGTGTCGTATATTTGTTATTTGTTATTCGAAATTTGATATTTGTAGTCGGATTAAACGGGTTCGGGTAGTTCTGGGAGAGGGAGAAAGAAGAGGGGGTAATATTATAATTTTTGATTCCTGAAATTATATTTCCACCTCCGTTATATGTCTTCAAAATAGTACCATATTCCCCGTATATTATTCCAACTGAATCATTAAAAAACTTTGCACCAAATAAGGCTTTACCACTTGGGCATTCCAGTCCATTCCATAATGCACCACCATTAGTTGTTCTCCAAACGCTTCCATACATTCCGACAAGGTATCCTGTATTCGGATTGCTGAATTCTATTCCATAATGATAATCAGAATTCAAAATCCTGAACCAGTTCGTACCGCCATCGGTTGTTTTAAGAGCACCTGTTCCTGTAATATAACCTGTAAGTTCATTTACAAAAGTAAGCTTTGAAAGATTAGAACCTGTATAAACGGTCTGCCAGTTCAATCCAGAGTTGGTTGTTTTTATAATTTTGGAAGTCAAATTGTTCTGGTTTCCAACTGCAAATCCTGTATTAACATTAATAAACACAAGCGAGCGGATACCATAATACAGCGAACTATCGATGAGAGTCCAGTTATATCCGCTGTCGGTAGTTTTGTAAATAGCCCCATAATTGCTTGCCAAAAAACCTGTATTCTGATTAACGAACCGTATAAAATCAAAAGACTGTGACGTAAATAATTTGAAAACAGACCAGCTCAAACCAGCATCTGTTGATTTAAGAATTCGACCATATCCGTTGTAAGCTCCACTCGCAAATCCGGTATTGCTATTAATAAAGTATATAGATTTCGAATGATAAGAATCAGGAGTAATGGCAGTTATCCAAGTCTCACCCATATCTGTTGTTTTTTTAATAAGTCCGTTCCAGCCGGCAACAAATCCTGTGTAATTATTAAAGAAAAAATGGTCGTGTAGATTATTTGCTGCAGTTCCACTTCCATTTCTTTCTGTGAGTAACGTCCAGTTACTCCCTGCATTAGATGTACGATATATCATATTATTCCAGCCAAGAACAAAGCCAGAATTCTGATTAGCAAAACCCATAGAAAAAGATGTATAAAACGGAACCGGCTTCGAAACCCAATTAACACCGCCATTAGTTGTAATATTAAATGCATTACCGTCACATCCCGCATAAAAAACAAGCGGATTAAAAGCAAAATATGAATCTATCGTAGATGATAAATTCATATTATAATTTGTATTCCAGTTTACACCTCCATTTGAGGTAATCAGAAATCCATTATTGTAAATAAGCATTCCGGTCGTAGAATTGAAAAATTTAAAATCACTTGTAATGCCTGAGTAAAATGAGTACACCTGAGTCCAGTTTATACCTCCGTTAACTGTTTTCAGGACTCCAAGTTCAAAAATGCCTCTTTTATCAATGACTAAACTGGCACATACAAAACCTGTATCTGGACTTACAAATCTCATATCATCAATTGGGAATCCGGAAAAATAATATATTGAGCTCCAGTTATTTCCTCCGTTTATAGTTTTGTATAAATTGTTATCCATCAGGACATAGCCGGTTAAGCTGTTTCTGAAATCTAAAGAGAGTATATATCCGGAATATTGTCCTGTCATAAAATTATACAAAACAAACCAGTTCGCTCCACTATTTGTAGTTTTAATTATCATCCCGTTTGTGCTTCCGAGAAAGATTTCGTTATTATTTAAAACGTAATAACTATTAAAATTACCCGTTACTCCGCAAAGTTTGTTAAAAAAATTCCAGTTAGCTCCGTTATTTGTTGATGTCATAATTGTTCCGCAATCGCCAATAGCAAAAACTTTATTATCAGTTGTTATAAATATTTTTCGAATCGGATTTCCCTGAGGATACGGAGATTTCCAATACCACCCGCTCTGGGAGAATGAATAATGAGTAATAAATAATGAATAAAAAACTAAAAAGAAAATAATAAATTTTTTCATAATAAAATTATTTTATCATTAACATTTTTTTTGTTTCAGTGAAATCGTCAGTAGTTAGTTTATAGAAATACACACCGCTGGGCAATTCACTTCCGTCGAATGTAACTTCATACTCTCCGGGTTTCAGTTTTTCGTTTACAAGAGTTGCAACTTCTTTTCCGAGGACATCATATATTTTTAGTGTCGTATATTTGTTATTTTTTATT
This sequence comes from Ignavibacteriota bacterium, assembly GCA_016218085.1. Taxonomy (GTDB): domain Bacteria; phylum Bacteroidota; class Ignavibacteria; order Tepidaquicellales; family Tepidaquicellaceae; genus FEN-1279. The sequence continues at coordinate 175,265 of JACREY010000020.1, read as the reverse complement.
CGAAATTTGATATTTGTCGAAGGATTAAACGGATTCGGATAGTTTTGGGATAGGGAGAATTTTTCCGGAATATTTTCAGTATTCGTATTTACTAATAAAACATTCTGCAGATTTCTTCTCCAGAGGCCGGAAGGTCCTCCAGCAAACACATAGTACTGAGTTTTATATAAAACGTGCAATGCTGTACCCGCAGGGAAACCTTCATTTCTTTGAATCCAGTTAACACCGAGATTTGTAGATTTATAAATTCCGTTTCCATAAAATTCACCAATTAAAAGATTCGAATCAAAAGCGAGAATTGCCTGTACATTCAGATTAGCAGCGGAAATCAGATTCCAGTTTGTGCCATTATTAGTTGACCTGTACAAACCGTTAATGGTGCCTGCAAAAATATCCGAACCGTTTGAAGCAAGAGAATTAATTACTTTCCCGTCGACTGATGTCTGAGCCCAGTTTGCTCCATTATCGGATGATATTCTCAATGAAGAAGAATTACCTGTATAAACATAATTGTCTTTTACAAGAAGGTAATTAAGCTGATTTGTGAGGTGGCTTGTCCAATTGACACCGTTATTCGATGATACATACAGACCGCTATTACCGCAACAAAAGACATAAGAATTATTTGAGCTTACAGATACAACCTGTAGACCGGACATAGGATTTATCCAGTTAGTTCCGTTATTATCTGTATAGAACAAGCTTCCAGAACAGGAAAATAATCTTGATCCTTTGAAATGCAAACTTGAAGAAGCAATATTTAAAGAGGTAATATTCCAGTTCTCGCCGTTATTTGTAGAAACCCACACTCCCAATCCGGTATTATATTTCTCATCACCAAGTAGAATAAAATTTCCTGCAAAGATATTATTTCCGCTTGAGGCAAGGCTTTTTACCCATATAGGAGAAATTCCGTTTAATTGCTGCCACTGTGAATATAATGGTTGAAATCCGAAAAGTACTATTAATAAAAAAACAGTAATTTTTTTCATAATAATATTATTTAATCATTAACATTTTTTTTGTTTCAATTATATTACCCTGTGTATACAAAGAATAAAAGTACACACCGCTAGGTAAATCACTCCCGTTAAAAGAGATTTCATACTCGCCGGGTTTCAGTTTCTCGTTAACGAGTGTTTGCACTTCCCTGCCAAGCAAGTCATTTACTATCAGCTTTACAACTTTATAACTTGAAACTTTAAACTTAATGTTCGTTATCGGATTAAACGGATTCGGGTAGTTCTGGGAGAGGGAGAAGTGTTCCGGTACCGAATTTGAGATTTTACTTACAAAAGACACACCACCATTTGTGGTTTTAAAAATCACTCCTTGAAAAGATCCATTTCCGACTACAAAACCAGTTTGTTGGTTTACAAATTTTATAGCTTCAAGATTGCTTGAATATGTATCTGTAATGCTCGTCCAATTAATTCCACCATTGGTTGTTTTTTTCATTATTGAATACTGTGAACCGGGAGGCGGCATATATCCACCAAGACCGATTAAATAGCCGAGATTTTCATTCAGGAAACATGATTCCTTAACTGTATTATGATAACCGGAATAAAGTGAGTCAACAAAAATAAAATTCCAATTCTCTCCACTGTTGATAGTCTTCATTACATATAATCCTACAGTATTACCATTTATAAGCAAACCTCCAAATGCCCAACCGATATTGTTATTCAGAAAAAATAAATCTCTGAAATAAATCTGTGGATTATAAATACAATTCCAATTACTACCCCCATCTGTGGTCTTTGCTATATTAAATAAACCGCAGGAAAAGCCGGTTTGAGCATTAAGAAAATAAACAGAATATGCTTCATACTGGAAAAAATTTGAACTTGGATTGAACCACGAATTTCCACCATCTGTTGATTTTCTTAGAGTTCCTTCATCACCTACGCACCATCCTGTGTTTGCATTTATGAAGAAAACATCAAAAATTCTTTTATTAGATGCAGCTGTTATGCTGCTCCAGTTAAATCCACCGTTTGTCGTTTTAAGAACAGTCCCTGAAAATCTTCCTGCCCAACCTATCGAGGAATCAATGAAATACATACAATAAATATTATCAGAACCCGGGCTGAATATCAGACTCCAGTTCAATCCACAATTTGTTGTTTTGAAAACTTTGCTGCCATCTCCCCCAGTCCAGCCTGTATTAGGATTCGTGAAAAATACTTCGAAATGCTGTGTACCAGAGCCAGTATAAATAGAAGTCCATTGAGAGAATAAATTTTGACTAAATAGAATTAAGTATAATAAAAAAATCAGTAATACTATTTTCCTCATAAACCCTCCGAAAATTTATGTAAGCCGGTAATTATCAAATGCTGATAATTTATATATTTTATCAAAAAAATATATAATAATCAACGCAAAATATGAAATAGTTATATCCTGAAAATGCGCAAAAAAAGATAATTTGAGGGATTATCGAAATTCGGCCGGAAATGGCTTTCCGGAGTCAAAATAATTTTCTATTCCATTTCAATTGCAGTCTATCTTTATTATATTTTATATTCATATGAAAAATCAGATGGATACGATAAATACGGAAGAAGCAGCAGCCCAGAAAACGAGGGAATACTGGGCTAAGTTAACGGAATACGAAGGTCCGCTGGATATTCTTTTGCATTTTGTGAAGGAAGACGAACTGAACATTTACAACATTCCCATTGCAAAGATAACAAAAGATTTTCTCGATTACATAAATTATATGACTTCGCTGGATATTGAAGTGGCGGGAGAATTTCTATTGATGGCTTCGGAGCTGATGAAGATAAAGGCAAGGATGCTGATTCCGAGCGTGGCAGAAGCGGGTGAGGAAGACGAAGAAGATCCGAGACTGACGCTTATAAGAAAGCTGCTTGAGTACAAGAGGTTCAAGGATGCGAGTATGGAGATTTCAAAATTTGAAGACGAGGCAAGGAAAATTTATTCCAGATCATATTTCGATAATGATGAGAAGGAATTCGAAACCGAATTTGAAATTGACCCGAGCCTGAAGAACCTGACAATTTTTAATCTGATTAAGGGATACAGGAATGCAGTGCTGAGCGTAAGGAAAGAAATAGTACATCCGATTGAACTGCTGAATGTAACACCCGAACTGCAGAGAGAATTTCTTCTGGAGTTTTTTAAGTCTCATTCGGAGATTGATTTCCACGAGTTGATTACGAATATGGACGAAAGGATGCTGGTAATCTGCACATTCCTATCGATACTTCAGCTTGCGCTGGAAGGATATATCAGTATTTACGTTGACAGGGAAAATCTTTCAAAATTTACATTAGCAAAGGCAGGGATAGAAATTGTTTAACGCAGGATTAAAAAATATAGTCGAAGCGATAATATTTGCATCGCAGGAAGAGATAACAGCGAAGCAGATAAAGGAAATTCTCGACAGTTTCAAGATTGAGAGCAAGGCTGCCGAAATCGAGGAGATAATAAGCGCACTGAACATCGAGTATGCAAACGGCGACAGCGCATTTGAAATTATAAAGATAGCGGGCGGATATCAGTTTGCAACAAGAAAGAAATTTTCGCACTTTGTAGGTAAGCTGTACACTGAAACACAGAGAAAGAAGCTCTCTCCTTCTGCCATCGAGACTCTTGCAATAATTGCATACAAGCAGCCGATAACGCGCTCGGATATTGAGTTTATCAGGGGTGTTAATGTTGATTACATTGTGAATTCACTGCTCGAGAGAGACTTGATAACGATTAAAGGAAGGGCAAGCGGTCCGGGAAGGCCTATTCTTTACGGAACGACAAGTAACTTCCTGAAAGTGCTGGGGCTGAATGCGCTTGAAGACCTTCCGAAGCTGAGGGAGATAAATGAAATTTTAAAGAATGAAAAGATAGACGGTATAACGGAAGCGGATATTGATTTATTCAATTCGGTTAATACTGAATCGAATCTTTTCAGCGCTGGTACGGTTAATCCGCAGGGCACTTCGCTTTATGAAACCGAGGAATTGGATAAGGAAAAAGATATTAAAGAAGAAACAACTGATGAAAATATTGCAGAAGAAGTAACCGAAGAAGAAAGTGCGGGAAATCCGGAAAATACCGGCATAATAAATCCCGAAGAAGAAATCAATCCCGAAGAACAAAAAGAAGAAGACAAGGCATAAAATGGAAACAGAGTTTGTAAGGATAAATAAGTTTATTGCAATGCACAGCGACATTGCGAGGCGCACTGTAGACGAATACATATTGCAGGGAAGGGTCACAATAAACGGTATTTCTATTTCAGAGCCGGGGTTCAAGGTGAATCCTGCGAAAGATAAAGTGAGCGTTGACGGAGTTCCGGTAAAGGTCAGCACAAAAAAGATATACATAATACTATACAAGCCCGAAGGAGTGATCTCAAGCGTAAGCGACGAGAAGCACAGGAAGACGGTGGTTGACTTAATTAACATAAGGGACAGGATTTTCCCGGTTGGAAGGCTTGATTATGATACAACCGGACTCATGCTGCTGACAAATGACGGTGACTTTGCAAACAAGCTTATGCATCCGAAGTTCAGGGTAAACAAAACATATATTGTTTCGATATCAAGACCGCTGGAAGAAAGGCACAAGGTTAAGCTTGAGAACGGAATAAGGATTGAAGGCAGGAAAACAAGCCCGGCTAAAATATCTTTTCCGAAGCGGAATGATTTTACTAATGTAAGCATTACAATACACGAAGGCCGCAACAGGCAGGTGAGAAATATGTTCGAGCATTACGGCTATTTCGTAAGGAAGCTTCACAGGAGCACATACGGAAAGCTAGACCTGTCCGGGCTTAAGCCCGGCGGATGGAGATTTTTAACTGCAGTGGAAGTAAAATCACTTATAACTGATTAACTGATTCCGTATCACTGATTTATTTGATTTCACAGATTCCGCTGAGTAAGGGCAAAAACTTTAAGAACTTTATAAACTTTATAAACAAGAAGACGTGACAGAACAAAACGAATTAATTAAGAGAAGGCTCGAGGAGCTTGAAGAGATTAAAAAACTCGGAATAAATCCATATCCGCACAGGTATGATGTCAGCACTACATCAGCGGAAATAATAAAGAATTTCAAAGATCCCGAAAGCGAAGAAGAAAAGGAAAAACAGAAGGAAGCGACAGTATCGGTAGCGGGAAGGATAGTTGCAATCAGAAAGATGGGAAAGGCAACATTCTGCCACATCAAGGATGAGAGCGGAAGGATACAGCTTTACATCAAGAAGGACGATGTCGGTGATACTGCTTACAGCATATTGAAGCTCCTGGATATCGGAGATATAATCGGAGTGAAAGGATTTGTATTCAGGACAAAGACGGGCGAGGTTTCGATACACACAAATGAATTCCAGCTTCTGACAAAGACATTATATCCCCTTCCAGTTGTGAAGGAAGAGATTACCGAATCGGGTGAAAAGATTATCCACGATGCATTTGCTGATGTTGAGCTGAGGTACAGGCAGAGATATATCGACCTGATAGTGAATGACCACGTTAAAGAGACTTTCATAAACAGATCAAAGATTATCAGGACAATCAAGAGCACACTAGAAAACTACAATTTTTTCGAAGTAGAAACCCCGACACTGCAGACAATTTACGGCGGTGCGAATGCAAGGCCTTTTGCAACTCATCATAATGCGCTCGACCTGAAATTATACCTTAGAATATCGAATGAACTCTTCCTGAAGAGGCTTATTGTGGGCGGATTTAACAGGGTATTCGAGTTTGTAAAGGATTTCAGAAATGAAGGCATCGACAGGACGCACAATCCCGAATTCACTCAGGTTGAGTGGTACCAGGCATACGGAGATTACAATGACAGCATGAATTTATTCGAAGAGGTCGTGGAAAAAGCGTGCCTGGCGGTACACGGGAAAACAAATATAAAATACCAGGGAACAGAGCTGGATTTCAAGCGCCCGTGGAAGAGGCTGAAAATGACGGATGCAATACTGAAAAAAACGGGACTTGACGTAATAACAACGAGCAAAGATGATTTGATAAAGTTCATGAAGGAAAATGAAATTGAATTCGACCCGAAGATGTCTCACAGCAAAGGGCTTGTCGTCGCAGCGCTTTTCGAGGAAACATGCGAGGAAGACCTGGTTCAGCCGACATTTATTATTGACCATCCTATAGATACAACTCCGCTATGCAAGCCATTGAGGGAATATTCACTCACTCAGCTTGAAGAAATGAAGAATGACCCGGAGCAGGTAATTTTCGTAGAGAGGTTCGAGCCGTACATAAACAAATGGGAAATGGGAAATTCATATACCGAGCTTAATGACCCTGTATTGCAGAGAAAACTGCTCGAAGAGCAGGTTGAAAGAGGAAGGGGCGGCGAAGAAGAAACCCATCCTATGGACGAGGATTTCATAAGGGCAATAGAAGTAGGTATGCCTCCGACCACCGGAGTCGGTCTTGGAGTAGACAGGCTGGTAATGCTGCTTACAAATTCCGTAAACATAAGGGACGTGATATTATTTCCGCTGATGAAGCCGACTTCGTAACAAGAAATGATTAATGAAAAATAAAAATCCATTTTATGAAGTATTATAATAACGTCCTCGAATTAATAGGCAATACACCTCTGATAAAATTAAATGAGTTAACAAAGGGATTTAAGGCTACGGTATTCGGAAAAATGGAATCTTTCAATCCGGGCGGGAGCGTAAAAGACAGGATTGGTCTGGCTATGATAGAAAAAGCCGAGCAGGAAGGAAAGATTAAACCCGGCGGGACAATAATCGAAGCTACGAGCGGAAACACCGGAATAGGGCTTGCTTTGACTGCGGCGGTAAAAGGATACAAATCAATAATAGTAGTGACAGACAAAGTCAGCAAGGAAAAACAGAATTACCTGAAAGCACTCGGTTCGGAAGTGATAGTTGTTCCGAAATCCGTTCCGCACGACTCTCCTGAATATTACATTAACAAGGCGATTTCGATTGCAGAAAGTACTCCGAATTCATTTTACACAGGTCAATACACAAATTTTGCAAATCCGGATGCACATTATAAAACAACCGGTCCTGAAATATGGGAAGCGACTGAAGGAAAGATAACTCACTTTGTTGCAGGACTAGGAACAGGCGGAACGATTACAGGAACTGCAAAATACCTGAAGGAAAAGAATCCCGACATACAGGTAATTGCTGCCGATATGATTGGCTCGATTGCAAAAAAATATAAAGAGGAAGGAACGACAGGAGAAGTTGCACCTTACCTTGTGGAAGGTATAGGGCTTGATATAATTCCCGAAATAATGGATTTCGATTTGATTGACAGGGTTGTAGAAGTGAATGATAAAGACTCGATTCATTACTGCCGTGAACTTACACGCAGGGAAGGAATTTTCTGCGGCGCATCAACAGGAACATTTGCAAAGGTTGCGTTCGATATAGCCAAGGGATTGGATGAAAAAGGCGTAGTAGTTTTTATAGTATGCGATATCGGAGAGAGATACCTGAGCAAATTCCACAATGAAGAATGGTTAAAGCAAAACAATGCGATATAGAATATTCAATATTCTTGCATTACTTTTTATTTTAAATATTTCTCTTTTTGCGCAGAGAAGAGATCTGATTCCTCCGGATCCAGATAATGCAGATGTAAAGATATTCCGTTCTATAAACAACCTGCAGTGCGGGTTACTAAACACCGTAATACCGGTCACGGACAAATCAATTTTATTCACATCCACTTTAGTACCTGCGGGGCTATTTGCATATTCGCGGTCGCAGAAAAATTATTACGATGAGAACACGGCTGTGCTGACTGCATTATCCGAAGGGCTTTCAGCAGGAATCACATTCGGACTAAAGAATATATTCAAAAGAGACAGGCCGTTTAAAACCCTGTCAAATGTGCATTATGACAAAAGCAGATTTTTACTTGACAGGTATTCATTTCCGTCTGGTCACAGTGCAATTTCGTTTTCGATGGCGACTTCGCTGACACTGCGTTATCCCGATGAGCCAGTGCTTATCTCGGTTGTTTATTTTTACTCAACCGTTATTGCACTAGGAAGAATTTATTTAGGGGTTCATTATCCATCGGACGTGCTGGCGGGAATGCTTATCGGAAGCGGAAGTGCCGCGATTGTTTATTCTTTAAGAAAAGAGATTATAAAAGGAAAGAACAGTTTATTCAGAGAAGATGGAAGAGAAGATATAAATCAGAAATCGATATCAACAGGGTTAATACTGACTTCATTTATTATTTCAGATGCAGTAAATTATTTTACTGATAAAATAAATTTAAAGCGAAATATTAATGTAGAATTTAATGGTTTTGAGAACAGAATTGATATATCTGTCGGATTTTAATCACACACCCCTTTTATTGCCCCATAGAGTAATGTGCAGTCGGTCGGTATAGTTATAGTGATACTCCTTGCAGAGCTCTACAACCATTAATCTTTTTTCTGACAGGTTATTTTCGGAAATGCCTTCCGGCATCAGGAAGACATCTTCATTATCGAATCCGATTTGCTTCTGGAGGTTTTGAATTTCTTCCATATCATCCCTTCCCGTTACCACGAATTTCCACTGAATATCAAGATTTCCGATTTCGTGAAGTTCTTGATATGATTTAAGTGATTTATAATTAATCCGGTTTTTTTCGTGTCCTTTTTCGAATTCGGTTTTGAACGGAACTGATGTTTTCAGTTTCGGACTGATACTGGCGATGTCAACGTTCAGTGCATATTCATCGAAGAAAGTTCCGTTTGTTTCGAGAGTGATAAATATATTTTTGTCCAGCTGTTTTATTTCATGGCAAAGCGATATAAGTTCTTTTCCCTGAATAGTCGGTTCGCCGCCGGTAATAACGATATCGGCGGGATAATGCTTTTTATATTCTTTAATAATTTCAAAAATGCTCAGATCACCGAGATTGGAAGGATTTTCAAAATCCCAGCTTGTATAGGGGGTATCGCAGAGATTGCCGCTTTTGAATTTGCACCTGAGGTTGCAGAGATTAGTCCTTATAAAGAAGGAAGGGTAACCTGTACGCTTACCCTCCCCCTGAATCGAATAAAATAATTCTGAAATTTTCAAAACTTAGTTCACCTTTGAATTAAGCGGACCTGCCAGGCCTGAATATTTAGTAAGTTCAACTTTTACCGAACCAATGATAATGCTAACCTGTACTTTTACAGGCATTCTAATAGCATCATCGGTTACCCAAACTACTATATCATCTGCTTTTGAAGCCAGGTCTCCTTCTTTCACATTTGGCTGGAGCATAATGCATTTGAATTCACCTGCAGAAACTTCGATTTTTTCCCTTCCAAGGAATTTAACAGGGAGGGATACGGTTGAATTTTTGTGAAAATAAGGTATATAATATACATCGCCGGCCTTGGAAGCGGAATAATCGAAAGTCCTTGCAAAATAAAATGCACTCATAATATCCTGAACATACTGCTGAATATTATACTCTTCATCGGGTTTTTTGTCACCTTTTACGGTTGAAGCAATTTTCACTTTCAGGTTATCCTGGTCAAAATTCGCTTCATAAATCTTGCTGTAATTCGGTTCGTTGATAGTCTGCTCAAACCTCCACGGGAATATCCCTTCGGCATCGATGTAGCTTTTAAGTCTTTCCGTAAACTTATATACCCATTCGAAGCTTTCGTTAGAGCTTACATTTGCGTATATATCGAAGCACTTTCTTCCGTTTATCATCTGGTAATCCGGGGCAATTTCCAGAGTAGCAGTTCCTGCTGTAACAAATCCATAATTAATCTCAAAGAATAATTTTTCCCCGGTCGTAAAAGCTCTATTGTTTATTTTCCTGTATTCCTTCGCAGTTTTAATTGTATCATCTGCATAAGTGAGAGACGATATTAATAAAATTCCCAGTAACACTATTAAGATTATCTTTTTCATATTTTTTCTATTTATAATTTAAACATTAAATTTCTGTTTTTGTTTCTTAATTTACATAAATTTTTTTGTTTCTGAAATCACTTTTTCGACCTTAATTTCGTCCATACTCCCTCCCGGCGCATCGGGTTTAAGAATTACAGCATTTTTGCTCAGGGGTCGCCAGCGGGTTTCGTTCATTGGTGCCTCATTCGGATAAAAGCCGATAATATTTTTATTAAGGGCTCCTGCAATGTGAATCGGACCGGTTGAGTTGGAAATGAATAACTTCGAATTATCAATCAAAATCATCAGTTCACGCAGGTTCAGCATTCCTGAAAGCGAAATCATTCCGGACTTTCTTTTTTCCGGTACTGAATCAAGAATACCTTTAATTATAATTTCCTCTTCTTTTGTTCCTGTCAGAATTATTTTCAGGTATTCATATTCAGTCAGGAGCTTGTCTGCAAGCAATCCGAAATTTTCCCTGGGCCAGTCTTTAGCCGAGCCCTTGCTGCCCGGATGAACTATTATGAACTTATCCGAAAAGCCAAAGCTGAGTTTTCCTTCAAGCATTGATTTTTCTTTTGGTGAATATCCAAAGAAAAACTTTTTATTGTATTCCACCCCGTCTGAAATTGTTTTCAGCAAGTCAATATTGTATTCCGACTCGTGCCTTTCAGCATATTTCCGATGTTCAAAGAGTTTTTTATTATAAAGGAAAGAATACCATCTGTAACCCGAGCCAATCCTTGTCTTTATCCCGGCAAGAAAAATATCACGGGCGATATAATAGCGGGGAAAAACATTAACAGCCATATCATAATTTTCATTTTTGAGGAAAGCTTTTATAGAATTTTTTTCTTCAATATCTTCAAGAATAATCAATTTATCAACAGGAGAATAGTTTTCAATCAGGTCCCTGACATAACTTCTTACAAGAAAATGGATTTCGGAATCAGGGAAAAGCCTCTTTGTTTCGGCAATGAGCGGAAGTGCAAGTATAACGTCACCGAGTTTATCGGTACGCGTTATTAAAATTTTATATTTTCCTTTTCGGTTCATTAAGGAAATTCAGGTTTTAGGAATCTCAACAATAATTTTTTTAACACCTGCATTTAGTATTTTACAGCAGCAGCTGAGTCTGTTTTCTTCTCCTGTGAATCCTGCCTCCGACAGAAGGTGGTTCTCCTCTTCTGATTTATTCTGAATAAGGTTTAAACCCTCTCTAATAATCACACGGCAAGAAGTGCAGGCACAAAGTCCTCCGCAGTTATGTTCAATTAAGATATCATTTTCAAATGCAAGGTCAAGCAGGCTTTTTCCTGCCTGCGCATCAACAGTAACACCGTCAGGTAAAAATATTACTTGAGGCATTTTATTTATAAGTGATAACTATCTGTGTAATTTTATTTTCTTTATTGACTCCGATAAGGAATCCTACTTCTCTTGGGGCTTCCTTACCGCTTTTCTTAAAGCCCAGCATAGCGCCGTTTTCATTTTCGAAGTATTCATTTCCTTCCTGTTTCTGATAACCGTTTTTCTCCATGTTGGTTCTGTAAAAATCGACAACGCTTTTAAGGTTATCCTTGGATTCAAATGTAACAACGGTACCGTCTGATGAACTCAGGAATCCGTTGCAGGTTGAATTATTCGGCTGGGGTATATCCTTGGGAAAATCCTGCGGGAGTCCTGTTGTCAGACCGAGCCCGTTCGGATCAGAATTATCTTTTTTTACATCACCAGCAGTGGTGTTTTCATTTTTTACGTCATCCGGTTTGCTTTGTTCGGTGGTTTTTTCGTCTTTCTTAACTTCTTTGTTTTCATCTTTATTTCCGCATCCATACAATGCAAGAAATGAAAAAGCGAGTAAAAGCATTAATAACTTCTTCATGTGTTTTATTTTAATTTTATAATCTTTATAGAAAATGCCATTCCCGCTTGAGGCAGGAATGACATTTACATATATTCAAAAATTAATTATTGCATCTAACTGCTTCGAATGTTCCGGCAAGCCAGCTTTTAGCTTCATCTTTAAAGCAAACAGCAATCTTTCCCTTAACCACTTTATCATCGATTTCCGTAATCTTCAGTACGCAGTTCCAGGGTACTGAAACTTTTTTTATTGTATTATCAGAATAGTAATGAAATTCCGCTGAATAGCCGTCAATATTTTTATTGAAATTTTCCTTCACAAACTCACCTTCGTCAAAATCGCCGCTGGCTCGCGTTAAATGGAAAGCCATATCGTTTTCGATAAAACCGCAGTTCTGTTTAGGTTTTTTATCGCTGAAGTTAATAACATTATCGCCGCTTCCCCGCCATTTTTCGAAGTTAACATATTCAATATTAACAGGTTTTCCGTTAATCATTCCTTTTATCTGCATAACGGGAATTTTATCCGGAGAAATTGATTCCATCCATCTGAATTCGCCTTTTGCAGAATTTATCACCTTATTTGCATCATCTTTTTTTCCGCAAGCTGATAATAAAAGAGCCAGAGCAATAAACAATAAATAGTATTTTTTCACTTTATTCCGTAAAATATTTATTTAACATATTTTACAAATCTATCATTTATTCTGCCCCAGTGCAAGTTATTAATAAAGTTATCAATATATTTTGCTCTTGCGGCACCATCTTTATGATAGTATGCGTGTTCGAATACGTCGCAGGGAATAAGCGGAATTCCGCCCCATATTGCACCGTAGTGATGCTCGTCAACGAGGATATTAAGAAGCCTACCGCTGTAAAGCCTGTCAAATACAAGAACTCCCCAGCCTGAGAGCTTGGCAGCAACAGCAGTTGCCTTGAATTCTGCTTTCCAGTTATCGAAGCTGCCGAATTCCTGTTCGATTGCTTTTAATACATCGGGACCTTTGTTCGGATCTCCATCTCCGCCCAGAACTTCCCAGTACACGTCGTGAAGAAGTGCTCCACCGTGGTTCCAGGTAAAGCGTCTTTTCAATTCGCCAATCTGGCTGTAGTTTCCGTTTGCCTTAGATTTATCGGCATTCGGAATCTCGTTTTCTATATTGTTTAAAAAGGTGACGTAACCTTTGTGGTGAGTATTGTAGTGCCAGTCGGTTGTTTCGGGTGACATAACATCTTTCAGCAGAGTCTTTGCCTCTTCATCAGAATACGGTCTCTTGTTAAATTTCCATTCATATGCCATTTTTTTAAATGCTCCTTTCTTTAAAGGGTTTTTATTATTAAAAATATTATTAAACACAGGTAAAACCGCAAATGAGGAAATCCCAATTGCGGATGTAAATATAAAATTCCTCCTTGAAAATTTTTTATTCACAACTTTTATTTAAAAAATTCTTACCGGAAAATCATTAACAGCTTGAACTTCCGCAGCCACAAGAGCGCTGCGCGTTGGGATTATTAAATACGAATCCTTTTCCTTTTTCTCCGTCAATAAAATCTATTTCTGTTCCCGTAAGAAACAGCCAGCTCTTCATATCTATTGCTATTGTTACTCCGTCTTTTTCGATTATGTTATCCGTCGGGCCAGTCTCTGCATCGAATCCGAGTGAATATGATAACCCCGAGCATCCACCGCCCCTTACCCCGACTCTCAAAGTATATTCTTCGGGTATATTGTTTTCTTTTTTTATTTTCTTAATTTCCTGAATAGCCGTATCCGTAACGTTTACGTCTTCGGTAACTCCGGGAATGAATTGTTTTGTCTCTTCCATATTTTATTCTTTAATTAAAAAAATTTACTTCTTATTTTATTTACTGCACCGATTAATTTGTCGATTGCAAAATCTATTTCCTCGCCTGTGGTATACCTGCCGATTCCGATTCTTACAGAGCATCGGGATTCCTCATCAGTCCTGCCGATTGCACTGAGCACGTGTGAGAGTCCGGGTGAGGCTGATGAGCAGGCGCTTCCTGTAGAGATAGCCAATTCTTTAACTTCCGACATCAGCGTGATGCTGTCAGTTTTTTCAAAAACTATGTTAACATTATTGGGAAGTCTTTTAATTTCATCCCCGTTCAGCGAAGTATATTCAATTTTTCTGAGCAGGTTATTTATAATCCTGTCCCTTAATACTGTCTGTTCCTTGTATTCTTCAAACATTTTCCTGCTGCAAACTTCACAGGCCTTTCCAAATCCAACAATTGCAGGTACGTTTAACGTTCCGCTTCTGAGTCCTTTTTCGTGACCGCCCCCGCTTATCTGTTCAATAATTTTAATTTTTGGATTTTTATTCTTAACATATAGGGCGCCTGTTCCTTTAGGACCGTACATTTTATGTGCGCAAAAGCTCATCATATCAAATCCCTGTAAAACCACGTTCAGCGGTATTTTCCCCGCAGCCTGTGTTGCATCGGTATGAAAAAGAACATTTCTTTCACTGCATATCTCCGAAATTTCAGATATAGGCTGAATTGTGCCGATTTCATTATTTGCCGTCATTACGGAGACCATAACAGTATTATCTTTTATAGCGTTTTTTACATCAACAGGATTTATGAAACCGAACCTGTCGGGTTTTAGATAAGTTACTTCAACGCCAAATCCTTCCAGGTATTCAAGCGAGTCAAGAACCGCCTTATGTTCTATTTCATCTGATATTATATGAATTTTTTTTCCGTTATAACTTTCTGCAATTCCTTTCAGAGCAAGATTAATTGATTCCGTAGCACTGCCTGTAAAAATTATTTCATTAGAATTGGCGTTGATTAAATCGGCAACCTGTTTTCTTGCAAATTCCACCGCTGCTTCAGCTTCCATTCCGAACTTATGGCTTTTGCTGGCTGCATTTCCGAATTTTCCTGTGAAATAAGGAATCATCGCTTCCAGAATTTCAGGGTCAACGGGAGTTGTAGAATTATAATCCAGATATACCGGGGTTTTCATTATATAAAATCCGATACCATTTTTGTTTTCAAAAGGTTTTCAAGTTCAATCTGCATCTTATTAATCGGGTCCTTTATACTGCACGAATCGGAAATAAAGCACTCAGATACATTATCCGTGTGAAGGCATTCCACAATAGCGGTTTTACCTTCGATTTTATCTATAAGCTCAGAAAGCGAAATTTCGTTCAGAGGCTTTGAGAGTTTGTAACCCCCGTTTACTCCCTGGTTTGAAGAAAGAATATTCTCTTTTTTAAGTTTCTGTAAAATCTTAGCAAGGAGTTCGTGGGGAATATTATACTTATTTGATATCTCTTTTGCCGTAATCACTTCATCTTTTGCACCTGCGATGTAACGTAATGCAATAAGGGAATATTCTATTTTCTTTGAAAATTTAACCATTAATTAATTAAACGTTTAAAACTGGACTAATATAGTCGTATTTAAAAACAATTAAAAGTAATTATTAAGTTCCGAATTCAGAGTAATTATAATTATGAAATTATGAAAAAAATTGGAAATGAATTATTGATTAGTTTTTGTTTTGCTTTTTTTTATTTTTTCATCCATCATATTGCCTATCAATCCTCCCATCATACCACCATATAAAATCATTATAAACCAATTAGAAGTCAGTGGACATGATCCGGTTGAGCATCCGATAAAATTCCAATAAAGAAAACCTACCAGCATTCCTATACCCAGTCCGATTAACAAAATTATATTATTTTTAATTATTTTTGACATATTCTTTTTTAACATAAATATAATAATTATAGTTGTTATTAGCAACTATATAAAAAAGTACAACACCGGTATTACTCTTTATAAGATTTTGAATTTTCAATCAACCTGTATGATAAAACAGCAACTTTATCCGTTTCTGCCGATAAACTTATGCATTTTTCGAAATCTCTTATTGCAGCATCGAATTTTCTTAGCAAATAATAATTGAATCCTCTCTTGAAGTAATTAAGCCTTACTCCCGGAGATTCTTCGATTGCCCTTGAAAGGTTCTGAATACCGGTAGTAAAATTATCAAGCTGAAGAACCACAATCTGGGATTTATACGAAGCAAAAAAAGAGCCCGGATAAAAGCTCAAAATTTTTTCAAGATCGGAATACATTTTTGCAGTATCATCAAGCAAAGAATATATAGCTGCTCTGGTAACTAGATATAAATGGTTTTCGGGCGACAGTAGAATCGCTTTATTAATATCCGACAGTGCCAGTTCGTTTTTCCCAAGATCAAGGTACGCCTGTACCCTGCCTTCATATCCGTCCGGACTGTTCGGGTTATAATTTACCGACAGTGTAAAATCACTTATGGAATTTTCCGTCATCTCTGATTTCAGGTATGCATATCCCCTGTCATTATAATAAAGCCCTGTGTACGGAGATAACGAAAGAGCTGTTGAATAATCTTTTATGGCATTGTCATACTTGTGCAGGTTTTCATAGCACCTCCCCCTTTCGTCATAGGCTCTGGAATCGGAAGGATAAGAAAGGAGATATTCATTATAAAAGCTTATTGCCTTTTCAAAATCACCGGACATCATATTTCTATATGCATTATCGTATGAAGTTATTCCTTTTAGTTGTGAATATGCGGAAGAAGTGATTAAAACAGATATAAAAAATAAAGTAAAATTTTTTATCACGGCTATTTGTTTTAGATTATTAAATTAAACCTATAAAAAAACTATTATTATTGCAATTCCAATATTTTATTTGTGGACAATTATTCTATAAAAGCATTAATTTCACGGAACTTTTAAATAGTTAATTCAATTTCAAGGAATGAACTTAATTACTTGGGGATAGGTAATGGTAAATAGTTCTTTAATCTTGTGAATAATATACGGTTGCAATGGAAAAGTTAAAACAAGCTTCATTTCACTCCGAACAAACAAATCGAAAAATTTCGATAGACAGTTTTCAGATTAATGTGATTATTTATTTATGTGGATGAATAGAATTCATCCAAATGAATTTTTAATTAAATTGAAAATATACCAATTATGATTTTTGATATACTCCAGATACTAATTTGGATAACCACGATAATGCTGACCATTAGCGGGCTCGATGACCTTTATGTAGATTTATTATACTGGGTATTAAAGCGAAAGCATAAGAACAGCCTTCCTGATTTTTCCGAAATGTACGATAAACCGGAAAAGCCGATAGCGATAATGCTTGGTGCGTGGAATGAATCAGGTGTAATAGGCAGGACATTAAGTTTCGCAGTAAACAATTTAAAATACACTAACTACAGATTTTTTGTCGGTGTATATCCAAACGACCAAAAGACGATAGATGTAGTAAGCCAAATATCCGAATCCGACAGAAGGGTAAAGATGGTTATAAATCCTCAGAACGGTCCCTCTACAAAGGCGGATAATTTAAATTGTTTATATTCAGCCATCAGCGAATTCGAAAAACAATTCGGAGAGTTTGAAATAATCCTTGTACACGATGCGGAGGATTTCATTCATCCGCGGGCATTAAAGCTTTACAATTATCTAATAGGATATAAAGGATATCACGGAATTCAGATTCCTGTAGTTCCGATTAAGAGTCAGCTCGGTAATATGATACACAGAACTTACTGCGATGCATTTGCAGAGACTCATACTAAAGATATGATAATAAGGCAGGAATTAAAAACATTTCTTCCGTTTTCAGGAACAGGAATGGGATTTCACAGAAAATCAATGTACTGCATCGAAAAGCACAACGCCGAAACCTTAGCTAAAGCCGAATATGTCGAAAAGCATGAAAGGAAAGCATATATTGACCCTTTCGGTAGAATAGTAGAAGTAAATAATGATTATTTTCAGAATTTAGAATTGCAAAAAGAAAATGATTATTTCAATAATACTCATTACAAGGATAATCCTTTTGAAGCGCTTAAAACCAAGCCATCGGTTTTTTCAAGAACTAATAAATGGGCTATAATATCCTTTACAATAGGCTTTATACTTTTTGTAATTTCAGGTTTCGGATTGTATTATTATGCAAGTAATTCACACTATTCATCAGGGAATTCAGAAAATCCATTAAGATTGCAGGAAGATTTAAGAAAATCAGATAATAAAACATCAAATTCTTCAAGTAAATTACAGGAATATAATCCAATCAGCTTTACAAAGAATAAAAACGAAATAAAAATATTTTTATAAGCAAATAAATATACAAAAAAGAAAACAAATGAGAAATATTAATATAGATTATGTAAAAAGATTTATTGAAAGAGAAAATAAGCCCGCGAAAGAAAATACTGATATTAATAATGGAACATCGCAACAAAAAAATGATATTTCAAAAATTTTATTTGATGAATTCAATAAGGAACTTGATGCCGATAGAGCAGATACTAAATTAACATCAGATAAAACCGAGCTTAAAGACAAGTTGAACAGCGCTAATGCAATTATTAATAAGTTAATTGAAAAACTAAACGAAACACAAATATCCATTTTAAGCCGGGAAAATGAGACAAGCAATAAGAATTTATTAAGCATCGAAGACGAGCCTTTGGTAATTAGACCGGAAAGCAAGACAGAAGGCATTTTCAACGATGTAAATTTGACAGAAGATTACGAACTCGGTATGAGGTTTTATCAGCTCGAACTTAAGACAGGATTTTTTAATGTAAAACTCGACGGTGACAAAAACTCGACAAGAATAGCAACAGCAGAATTTTTTCCGAATAAATTCTGGCCTGCGGTAAAGCAAAGGTCTCGCTGGATAGCAGGAATCTGTCTGCAGAACTGGAAAGCACACAAATGGAACGGAAACTTAAGAACTAAATATTTTCTATTCAGGGACAGGAAACCGCTAATTAGTTTCTGGTCAACATTTTTATCAAATGTAATTCTTTTATATTTCATTTATCTGGGAATCAGTTCCGCTTTTAATATCGATAATTCACTTATAACAGGAAACATAAATCCGGCACTTTGGTTTCTTATGATTTTCAATTTACTTTTTATGGTGTCGAAGGGTGTGCACAGGTTTATATTCACATCAGGGTGGTACGGGGCAAAATATGGATTTGCAAGTATATTCAGGCTTGCGATAGATTCATTTATAAATTTCTTTGCGATAATCAGGTCAGTCAGCGTATATCACAAAACAAAGAAAAAAGTTGTATGGGATGCAACAACGCATTATTGACATTTAGAATTCCTGCCAGGATTTAATTGAAAGGCAGTCAAAGTTCAGTTTGCAAAAAGCAAAAATGAATGCGCTTGCAAGACGGGAATTTGTTAAAAGCGGTATGTTGAAATCAATTGCGGTTCTGCGAATCAGATAATCGGTATTAAGAACATCCCTGCTGAGTGATTTCGGAATATTTATAACAAGGTCGATCTTCTTGGATTTAATATATTCAATTATTTCAGGTTTTTTATTATCGCCGGGAAGATACAGTTTTTCGGATTTAATATTATTTGACTTCAAGAAATCATGAGTTTCGGGAGAAGCAAAAAGCCTAAACCCGTTTTCAATCAGCATTCGCGAACTGTCAAGAAATTCAATTGAGGAGCGGGCGTCTCCCGTCGATAATAAAATATTATTTTGAGGGATTGTATATCCGACCGAGAGCATTGATTTGAGAACTGCCTCATAATAATCCTCACCCAGGCACCCTACTTCACCTGTAGAAGCCATTTCGACTCCGAGCATAGGGTCGGCTTTCTGCAGTCTCGAAAAAGAAAACTGGGGAGCTTTTATTCCGACATAATCCAGGTCAAAAATCGATTTTACCGGCTTAGAAACTTTAAGTCCAATCATAATTTCGGTTGCAAGCTCGATAAAATTTACTTTCAAAACTTTTGAAACAAACGGGAAGCTACGCGATGCACGAAGATTGCACTCAATTACTTTAATATAATTATCTTTTGCAAGGAATTGAATATTGAATGGACCTGAAATATAAAGTGAACGGGAAATTTCACGCGTAATTTTTTTAATGCGGCGAATGGTTTCAATATAAAGTTTTTGCGCTGGAAAAACAATTGTTGCATCTCCGGAATGAACACCTGCAAATTCTATATGCTCTGAAATCGCATAAGCAATTATTTCGCCGTTCTGTGCTACGGCATCAATTTCAATTTCCTTAGCATTTTCTATAAACTCGGAAACTACTACGGGATATCTTTTAGAGACTTTAGATGCAAGGGCAAGAAAATGTTCGAGCTCGGATTCATTCGATACAATATTCATTGCCGCACCCGAAAGTACATAAGATGGGCGCACAAGAACGGGGTAGCCGACTTCTTCAACAAATTTTTTAATATCTTTTACTGAGGTAAGTTCGCTCCATTTAGGCTGGTCAACATCGAGTTTATCGCATAATGTAGAGAATTTATTTCTGTCTTCTGCAGTATCTATAGACTTAGCTGAAGTACCGAGAATTTTAACACCTGCATTGCTTAAACGGGGCGCAAGAATATTCGGAATTTGTCCGCCTGTTGAAACGATAACTCCTTCGGGATTTTCAAAAGTAACTATATCCATAACCCGTTCAAATGATAACTCATCGAAATAAAGTCTGTCGCAAACATCATAATCCGTGCTTACGGTTTCCGGATTGTAGTTAATCATAATTCCCTTGTATCCATTCGAGCGGATTGTGTTCAGTGCATTAACCGAGCACCAATCAAATTCAACACTGCTGCCTATGCAGTATGCGCCGGAGCCAAGTACAATAATTTTCTTATCGTTTTCGAAATCAACATCATGCTCAGTACCGTGATATGTAACATACAGATAATTCGTTTTTGCAGGATATTCAGCGGCAAGAGTATCAATTTGTTTTACAAACGGTGTAATGCCGCGGGAAATTCTATCAGTTCTGACTAACAGGGAGTAATCAGTTACATCATCTCTATCATTTAAAAATTTTGCAATTTGAAAATCGGAAAAGCCAGCTTTTTTTAAATCCAAAAATAAATCATCGGAAAGCATTTCTACCGAACTATTTTCCTTCAGTATCACCGATAGCTCGTAAATATTCTTAAGCTTGTACAGAAACCATTTATCTATTTTTGTTAGTTCGTGAATTCTGTCAAAAGTAAGATTCCTCCTGAACGCTTCAGCGATCACAAATATTCTTGTATCGGTCGGGTTGCTAAGTTCATTTTCGAGAGAATCGATATCCTCCAGTTCGAGGTCTCTGTTTCCGACAAATCCGTGCATTCCTTGTCCAATCATACGGAGGCCTTTCTGGATTGCCTCTTCGAATGTTCTGCCGATTGACATCACCTCTCCTACGCTTTTCATACTGCTGCCGATTTGTTTTGTCACACCTTTAAATTTTCCCAAATCCCACCGCGGAATTTTGCAGACAATATAATCGAGTGCAGGCTCAAAGCAGGCTGTGGTTGTTTTAGTTACAGCATTTTTCAGTTCATGCAATCCATACCCCAGTGCAAGTTTTGCGGCAACAAATGCAAGCGGATAGCCCGTAGCTTTTGAAGCAAGGGCACTAGAACGTGATAGTCTTGCATTAACTTCTATCACCCTGTAATCCTCGGATTCAGGGTCGAGTGCATATTGTACGTTGCACTCACCTATTACCCCGATATGCCTGATAATCTTTATTGCAATTTCCCTTAACTTGTGATATTCGCTGTTTGTAAGAGTCTGCGATGGCGCAACTACAATGCTTTCACCGGTATGTATTCCGAGCGGGTCAAAGTTCTCCATATTGCAGACGGTTATGCAGTTATCGTACTTATCGCGGACAACTTCGTATTCAATTTCCTTCCATCCTTTTAGGGACTTTTCAATCAATATCTGATTAACATAAGAAAAGGATTTTGTTGCAAGTTCATTAAGCTCGGTTTCATTGGAGCAGAATCCGCTCCCCTGGCCTCCGAGCGCAAAACCCGCTCGTATAATGACCGGATATCCGAGTTTTTTTGCCGCCTGCCTTGCTTCCTTAAGGTTAGTAACTGCGTAACTCTTTATTGTTTTAACTTCGATTTCGTCAAGTTTCTTTACAAACTCTTTTCTGTCTTCCGTATTGATTACAGCTTCAATAGGCGTTCCGAGAATTCTGACATTATATTTTTTAAAAATTCCCTGCCTGAATGATTCTATTCCGCAATTCAATGCAGTCTGACCGCCGAATGAAAGCAATACACCGTCAGGTTTCTCCTTTTCTATAATTTTTTCAACAAACTGAGGAGTGACAGGAAGAAAATAAATTTTATCGGCAATTCCTTCTGATGTTTGTACGGTGGCAATGTTGGGATTAATCAGTACTGTTTGGATTCCTTCTTCCTTAAGGGCTTTAAGAGCCTGAGAGCCGGAGTAATCAAATTCTCCTGCTTCACCAATTTTCAGGGCTCCCGACCCAAGCAACAATATTTTTTTTATCCCGTTTTTCATCCGGCCTTGTACTTTTTAACATTATCGAGAAAATTATCAAAAAGAAAATCCGTATCAGTCGGACCGCTCGAAGCTTCGGGATGAAACTGCGTGGAAAAAATCATTTTGCTTTTATGAATCAGTCCTTCGTTCGATTCATCATTCAGGTTTGTAAAATAAGGGCTCCAATCTTTTCCGATTGAATTCGTATCGACTGCATATCCGTGATTTTGCGAAGTAATATAACATTTATTTGTTCCGTTCTGAATAACGGGCTGATTATGGCTTCTGTGTCCATATTTCAGCTTATAAGTATCTCCTCCTGAGGCAAGGCAGAGGAGCTGGTTACCGAGACAGATACCAAATACAGGTTTATCCCGGTTTATTGCTTTGTTTAAATTATTTATTGTCCGGTCGCATTTTTTAGGGTCGCCTGGGCCATTCGACACAAAAAGCCCGTCATATTCCTCATTTGAAAAATCATAATTCCAGGGCACTCTTATAACTGTTGTATCCCTTGCAAGCAGTCTTCGGATAATATTATTTTTTACTCCGCAGTCCACGAGCAGAATTTTATATTTACCGTTCCCGTAAACAATCTTTTCCTTTGTGCTTACCTGTTCAACCAGATTTCCTACGAAAGCATCTTCGGGTATTTTATTTTCATAAATTATTTGTCCTTCCATCACTCCTTTCTCCCGGATAATCTTTGTCAGCATTCGGGTATCAACTCCGTACATAGCGGGAATTTCATTTTCAATAAGCCAGTCGGAAAGTGATTTGTTTGATTTCCAGTGGCTGTTGTCGATGGAATAATCCGAAATTACAAGTCCTGAGATATGGATTCTATCAGATTCGAAATTTGCCGGAATTTTATTCTCAAATTCATAAGATGGAACGCCGTAATTGCCTATAAGCGGATAAGTAAGTATCAGAATTTGTCCTTTATACGAAGGATCCGTAAGGGATTCAGGATAGCCAGTCATGGCAGTATTAAAGACAACCTCACCTGAAACGGATTTCGGGAAGCCGAAAGAGTTACCTTTGGCTTCAAGATTATTACCGAAGACCAGTTTAATGTTATCTTTAATAATCATCAGTGCAAAATACAACTTCGGTATGATAAATTCAATATTGTTAAGATAATGAATAAAATTATTCAGTGTAAATTAATACCAAATGGCATATTTTATTCCGTAGCCGATAATTTAAATATTAAATCATGAAAAAATCATTTTTAATTCTTGCAATATTATTTATTTCAACAGGATATTCATTTTGTTTTTCAAGCCTGAACCTGTCCATCCATGACGGGCGAAGTTTTTATATTTTATTTGATAATGTTCCATACAGTACCCCAGCACCGGAAATGAGCATCGAGCAGATTACGGGTGAAAAGCACTTCATTAAAGTTTTTTCCGATAATAACAGCCCTGCACTGAACAATGTGATTTTTTCGGATTACATTTACATACCTGATGGTTTTATAGTTTTTGCAGTAATAGATGAGTACAATAAATTTCTCATTTATAAAAAAATTACTTTTAACCATTCGTTTACCGGAAGCCATAAATGCACCTGTAATTGCGAATGCTGTAAAAACTGCACAGTCTGTAATCCTGCAAAAATCAATGAAAACGATGAATGTAAATACAGTGTAATCAGAGAAGATAATTTCAATACTTTAAAAAACAGCATTACATCAAAATCATTTGAGAATACAAAAAAGGATATAATAATAACCGCATTAGATGAAAATTATTTTTCAGCAGCACAAATAAAAGAGCTGCTTAACCTGCTTTCATTTGAAAGCACGAAGCTTGAAACCGCAAAATATTCATATAAAAAAATCTGCGACAAGCAAAACTTTTCAGTAGTATATGACGCATTCCAGTTCGAATCGTCAGTCAATGCTCTTAGCGAATGGCTGAGAAATAACAGGTAATAAAATCAATATTTTTAAAATATTGAACTTAATTTACAATATTTTAGTTAGAATACTCAACTTATTCATCAACTAAAATTACGCAAATGAAAAAACACTCAATCCAGGCATTTGTTTTGATAATTGCAATGTTCATTATCATATCGGGATGCGGTAAAGGAAAGGAAACAAGCCAGACAAACGAAAAAGCTCCAACAAAGACTACAGAAACAAAAACAGAATCAAAGACAGAGACAAAAACAGAAAGCCAGACCGATGAATTATTTTTTGATGTATCCAATAACACAGGCCTGACACTGGTAGATGTATTTGTTTCTCCTGCTGAAGAAAATCACTGGGGAAACGATATATTACCGAACAATCTTTTTGAAAACGGTTCGACAATCCGGGTAACCCTGCCGCCAGAATTCGGCAAGACTTGCATGTTTGACATGAAAATAACTGACGGAGCAGGCGGACACATTACATTTACCAATATTGATGCCTGTAAACTTATAAAATTAAAAATAAATTCAGACGCCACATTTGATTATTTACAGACAAAATAATAAAATATTAAAAAGAAGCCGGGAAATTATATCTCCGGCTTTTTTTTCAAATCTATTATTTTTTACGCATATATTGAAAACAAGCATAAATTATTGCAGACTATTTGTCATTTATGTTTCGTACTTTATAATTACCTGCACAGAAGTAATATTCAGGTAAATTCACTTATTCTCTCCTGAGCAGTATAATAAAAATTTAATATCATGAAAACAGAATTATTAAAGTTAAGCAAAAATATAATTACATTATTAGAAAAAAACGGAATCACAACGGCAACTCCCATCCAGAAGAAAATTATTCCGGCCATTATGGAAGGCAGGGACGTGCTTGCTCAGTCAGAAACAGGATCGGGCAAAACTATCAGCTTTGCGGTGCCGGTAATAGAAAAAATTAATTTTAAAGACGGTTTATGCGCGCTCGTGCTTGTTCCTACGAGGGAGCTATGCACCCAGGTTGCGGATGAATTTCATAAATTTTCAAAAGGAAAGAATCTCGGGGTAACAGCTGTATACGGCGGAGTTTCAATCGAGAATCAGATAAGGAAAATCAGACGGACAAATATTATAGTGGCGACACCGGGAAGGCTGATTGACCTGATTGACAGAAAAGTGATACAACTGAATAAAATTAAATATTTAGTTTTTGACGAAGCAGACAGAATGCTGGATATGGGATTTATCCGTGATATCGAAAAAATACTGAAGAATATTCCTTCCGATAACCTACAGACAATGCTGTTCAGCGCCACGGTATCGAAGGAAATTACAGAGCTAAGCAAAAAATACCTCTATAATCCCGTACACGTAATTTTGAAAGCATCAGTCGAGCCTGAATTTCTTCAACAAACATATTACCAGACCACTCAGAACCAGAAACTTTCGCTTCTTATACATCTTCTGAAAAAGGAAAGGGACCTTTCGCTTGTATTCTGTAATCGAAAGCATGTTACTTCAAAACTTGCTGATAAACTTACAAAATCCGGTATTCAAGCAAAGTGCC
This sequence comes from Ignavibacteriota bacterium, assembly GCA_016218085.1. Classification (GTDB taxonomy): domain Bacteria; phylum Bacteroidota; class Ignavibacteria; order Tepidaquicellales; family Tepidaquicellaceae; genus FEN-1279. The sequence goes on along the minus strand of JACREY010000020.1, from coordinate 149,625 downwards.
TTCACGGAGACATGTCTCAAAGCCAGAGGGAAAGAGTGACAAATGATTTCAAACATAAAAAATTTAATATTCTGATTGCAACGGACGTTGCGTCGAGAGGATTACACATAGAAGATATCAGCCATGTGTATAATTATGAAATTCCAAAGGATGTCGACTCATACACGCACAGGGTTGGAAGAACGGCACGAGCCGGCAAAAAAGGTGAAGCTATATCTCTTGTAACAAACGGAGAAGAGCAGAAATTTTTCAGACAAATACTCTTTAATTATAAAGGAATCATAAAGCTTAACACGGTGGAAGAAAAGTTCCTTGCCGAGGCAGAAAAAAGGATTCCAATCGAACAGAAAGAAAAAAGAAAACAGGGAGAAGGAAAGTTCTTTAAAGAGAAAAAGCGTTTTGGAGAAAGCAAGGGCAGACCGAAGAATGAAGAAAAGGACTGGCGTGATTTCAGGCGTAAAAAGAAAAACCACAGACGCGGAAAATCAGGAGGTTTCAAAGAAACAGGAAGAAAAAGGTCAAAATTCAGCAAATAACAAGCATTCTGAAATAATTTGCATTAGAAAAGCCAAAATTATCAGCTTCATAAATAATAACCGATAGTACGTTGCTATTAGCATATTATTTACCTATTTTAAATACAGAAAAAAGAAAGTTTGACATTTGTACTTTAATTACAAGAATCTCATTTCTTCGAATAATTCATTCAATTTCTCGTAAATGAAATCCTTTATTTATTAAAGCCGCTTAATTATTTAGCTTACTTTATTCTAATTTTATTAATCTTATGCAAATGCAGGTTCAGCAGGCGCATATTAAATTTAGTCCATGAGGACAGGAGTAAAAAATGAACATTTACGTAGGAAATATTTCCAGAGAAACATCTGAAAACGAAGTAAGAACATTGTTTGAAGAATTCGGTAAAGTTGACAGCATCAACCTTATCAGGGATAATTACACAAAAACTTTGAAAGGATTCGGATTCATAGAAATGCCGGATTCAGACGAAGCAGACAAAGCAATTAAAAACCTGAACGGGCAGATGTTTAACGGAAGACCTTTAACAGTCAACGTTGCAAAACCAAAGACTGAAAATTCCGGAAACAGACCACGCAGATTCAGATCTTCATATTAATTTTTATATAGAAACTGATTTCAATCCCGGCAACAGCACCGCTGTTCCCGGGATTTTTTTTACGATTTAGTTAAACCGGAAAAATAATATTCATACCTGAATTTAATTTCAAATTCAAAAGACAACGTAAATTCCCTGTTTTAAAAAATTAGTTTTATGAATATATCTCTGACTTTCTCTATTCACTAAGGTATACAGGACGGAGGTATTTAGTAAGTAATTATTAATAACCTGTTTAATTAATGCGATTGAACTAGATATAATTTGATAATAATACTTGCTTTCGGATTTAACAGATCAGAAATACCATACTTTATAGAGAGAAAGGTAATCGTTTCCTTTAAAAAATCTATCGATGTAAGAGAGCTTATAACTACTAACCTTAGAGGATTTTATTCCAAAGATAAAAAGAACTGCGGCAAGCAAAACTGCCAGAACCAATCCGAGTGAGCGCTTTATTCCAATCGAATTCAGCTGAAATATTGAATAGAAATCCAGAATCTTTGACGAAATCATAAAATTGATTCCCAGAAACAACAAAACAATGATCAACCAGTAAAATACCTTTTTCAACGTTGTAGCCCTTTTTACAGTGCTAATTAATTCACCGGTTACAACTATTTCGCCAATTTTGTTTTTGCGGGCATTTTCAAGTTCTTCAATGGTGCTTACTTTTACTTTATCCATATTATTATCTCCTTTATTTTAATTAATTCAATGAATAAATTTTTTTTATAAATTTTTTCCGAAACTTTATTATTACTAACGGAGGAACGGCATTAAGCAAAAATATTCTTTTCTGCCGTTGCCTCCATTATCACCCCAATCTTTTTTCCCATTCGTAATTTTATCAGTTCCCCAAAAGCTGATTAACCAGCTGCATTAGTTCCGAAAACTGAAACGGTTTCGTTAAATAATGCGAGCATCCTTTTCGCAGGCAGGTTTCCCTGCTTTCAGCGAATCCTGAATCAGAAACTGCTAGGATAGGAATCTCTTCATATCCTTTAATTTCCCTTAATGAAGATGCAATATCTAGCCTGTGAGTATTCTTAGAACCCAGTTCCATCAGAATTGCATCAAATTGCATTTTCTTTGCAATTTCAAGTGCTTCCTTTTCCGAATCAACAGTTTCAGTTTTGCAAATACATTTTAAAATATTTGATTTTGAATTTAAAATATCGTCATTTCCGTTCAGAATCAATATTCTCTTTTCTCTTTTATTGATTATCTCATTTGCTTTTATAGTAACTTTTTTCATTTCCTCAGCCAGTGAAAAATCTTTTTTTACCAGAGGAAAAAGAGCAGTAAATTCCGAACCAAATCCGACATTACTTTTCAGCCTGATTTTACCGTTCATCAGTTCAGTATATTTTTTCGTTATGGTCAATCCCAGGCCGGCTCCTTCAAAATCCCTGTCTATCCCTTCGCTGACCTGTCTGAACGGTTCGAAAATTACACCGAAATATTCTTCTGGAATTCCAATACCCGTATCGGTTACCCGTAAAAAAGCATAATCATTTCCTTCTTCGGCTATACTTCCTACATTTATCTTTATACATCCTTCCTTTGTATAAGTAATTGCATTATGAATAAGGTTGTATGTAATTCTGTTAACCGCACCGGAATCAAGCTTCGCATAAATTCCTTCATCAAAACTACAGTTCAGAACAAGATTTTTTTCTTTTGCAACTTCGCAGAAATTATTAATATTTTCTTTGACAATTTCTGCAAGGTTTAAAGTTTTCAGGTTTAATTTAATTTCTGTTGATTCTATTACAGTAAGGTCCATAATGGAATTCATTGTTCTGTTTAACCTTTTCCCGCCCTGATAAATCATATCAGCCATTTCCTTTTGTCTGGTATCTTCAATTGCTTCACTCAGCAGATCCGCATATCCTAAAATACCGTTAAGCGGAGTTCTTAATTCGTGTCCCATATTCATCAGGAAGTTGGATTTCAGTTTGCTCATTTCTTCGGCTTTGTCTTTTGCTTTTTTCAGTTCTATCTCTGCTGTTTTTCGTTCTGTAATATCGCGCAGAACACCCTGATAAAATACATTATCGTCAATTTTGAATTTTCTTATACTGCTTTCCACATAAAACGAAGTACCGTCTTTTCTGTTGTGAATTGTCTCAAGGAGTATTCCACCTGTCTTATTTAAAACATTCATCTGCTCATCGAATAAACCTTTCTGCTCCTGATTCCTTAACTCGTAAATTTTCATTTCCAGAAATTCACTTCTTGAATATCCATATATGGATTCGGCTTTTTCATTAACCTCGACAATATTCCAGTTTTCATCTGTCAGGAAAATAATATCATTGGCATATTTTGACATATATTCGAAATTTTTTGCAATAGCAAGTTTTTCAAGTTCGGTTTCATACTGCTTCTTATAGTGTTTGGCAATATGCTTTCTCCAGTAGAGTATTATTGAGATTCCCCCGATTAATATTATTACTACAACCAGAACCGTAAAGAGTTTGGCCGATTTCAGCAAATCCGAATAGATTTCTTCCTGGTCAATTTTTGTTACCATATACCAGTCTGATCCCGATATTTTCTGCACCGATGCCAGGATTTTCTTGTCCCTGTAATCTTTTGCCTCGACCGTGATATTTTTTCCGTCCTGCAGATACAAACCTGCAAGTTCCGAATTTAAAATATGTCTTTTAGAAAATGATTCATTAATATCTAAAAAAGCCGGGGGACTTAGAAAGGATACTGAATCATTTTCACATTTCAATAAAATTGATTCGGCTGTTAAGCTGTTTGTGGGCCAGCTTTTTAAGTAAGGAAATAAATGTTTGTCGGGATTTATTATAAACAATACTGCACCGATTAATGAGGAATCGCAGCCGTGGCATTTGAAAACAGGGACAAAAAGATCCAAGCAATACTCTTTTGTTTCAGTATCAGCTAACTGAAAATCTGATAAATACTGTTTTTTATATTTATAATATTTTTGTAAATCATTTTTTTCATTCTTGCTTTTAACATCAGGATCTTTCGATGAATTCAGCAATGAATTTCCGTTTATATCAAGCAGGGATACAGAATTGTAATTACTGTCTGAAAGTGCTTTCAGGAAAAGGTCTCTTAAATCGCTTAAATCGCCGGAATTATTCCGGTTCAAGAGACAGTTTTCCAATTTTCCATGCACTATTGCATTCGACAACAATATATCCGAATTTTTAAATCTTTCATTTTTCCAGCTTTCGAGGTAATTAATTTTCAGAGCTGATATTGACTTAAGCTCGTTTTCACTTTCTTCCTTGTATTCAGCCTTTTGTATCTTGTAGAATAGTGAGTCGACCTGAAAAATTCCAAGAGAAAAAAGCAGTATTAATATTATCAAATACCAGGGCCATTTCTTGATATGCCTATCCACTTTTTTTCCGGAAACCAGGCTTGTTTCTTCATAAATATGCATATTAAATTTTGAAATCAGAAAATAAAAAATCAAGCCTGTCACTATCGTATATAACCAACCGTTATATAAAAATATTTTAGTTAACTCGCCCGATAAATTAAGAGTCAGAGATATAATTTTATTGGAAAGCAATATCCATAAACCCGACAGCAAAGCGAAAACTCCCAGCATTTTCAGTGTTATTAGTTTGCTCAGCCTGATATCTTTTTTGTTTAATTTCATTTTGTCAGATATTTTACAAATAATGGCAAAAAGCCGTTATAACAATTATTATATTATGGACTGTAAAAGTATTCTTGGAAATATTACTTTGATTAGGGAGTTCCTTTATACAATCAGCAATATAAATCAGGATTTCATTATCTTCGGGCAATCCTCCTTCCAGTATTTTCTGGTAATTCTTTAATGTCTTTGCCAATTCATCTTTCTTCTCCTGAACCGAATAAACATAAGAAAGCTTATTTATTAAAGATATTATAGCCTTTGAATTGCGGTAATCCTTCAGTTTAAAATAAACATCGAGCGTCTTTCTAAAATAATTTCCGCTTTTAAAATATTCTTTTCTATATTCATAAATGTCGGCAAGATTTTCATATGCTAGGGCAAGATTGATATTATTCAGTCCTTTATATTTTTTATAAATTCCAAGCAGTTCTTTTAATATTTCTTCTGCTTTTTCAAAATTACCCTTTTTAATGTACAAATAAGCAAAGTTATTCAGAAAAGCGGTAAACTCGCTGTTTTCCCATATATATTTGGTTTTGCCGATATTTATTGCCTCCTTGTATAAGGCTTCTGCTTCGTCAAATTTCCCTTCTTTAAGATATATGTTTGCAAGATTGTTTTTTGCAAGAGCTACGTACATAATTTTCTGGTTCTCATTAGTCAGCCAGATATTCAGGGCTTTCTGGTATAAAGTTTCTGCATCAAAGTATTTTTCCTGGTTTTCATAAAGGATTGCAAGATTATTATATGATGTTGCTACTTCGGTGTGATTATCACCATAAGCTTTTATTCTGATTTCCAAGGCTTTTTTATGCAGGGTTTCGGCATCATCGAATCTGTTCCAGTATGTATACAGGTTTGCAAGATTGCTCAGTGCATTGCAAATACCGGGGTCGTCCTCTTTCAGTGTTTTCCTTCCGATTTCCAGAGCCCGGATGAAAATCGGTTCCGCTTCGGCATACTTTCCCTGAACTGCATAATGAACGGCTAAGTTGCTGAGAACTTTATATACATCGGGATGAACTTCACCGTATTCGGCAGTAGTTACCTTTAAGGCTTTTTTCAGATAATTTTTTGATTCACTTACTTTACCCCTTTGTTCACTATGAGCAGACTGCTCCAAATATCTTTTTGCGTTGACAAGCATTTTTATTTTTTAATAATGTTTTAAAATTATTTTTATCAATGGGGTGAAATTATTTTATAATTATTTTATTAAAACCATTTTTTTTGTTTCAAAAAAATCGCCTGCTTTTAATGTGATGAAAAATACACCGCTGGAATAATTCGTTGCATTCCATTTTACATCATAATAATCCGGCTTTAATTTTTCTTCTATAAGTGTTTTGATTTCCCTGCCTGTTACATCATATATTTTCAGGACGACGCTGCTTAGCTTGCAGATTTCAAAATGAATCCGGGTTTCAGAATTAAACGGATTAGGATAATTCTGTGAAAGTGAATATTTCGAAGGGATTCCAATACTGACTTCATTTCCCAGCTCATATTCCCGGAAATTTCCATTATAATCCATCTGCTTAATTTTGTAACTGTATTTTCCACTTTTCAGGTTTTTATCATAATACAAATAAACCGACTGCGTATTGATTGTTCCGTTTCCTTTTACAAAACCGGTTTTCAGCCAAATATCTTCATCGGAAGATTTCCTGAAAATTTCAAACCCAGCATTGTTTTGTTCCTTTGCGGTTTCCCAGTTCAGCTTAACATCCCTGCCGCTCACCTGATAGCTGAAAGAAGCAAGTTCAACAGGAAGGCTTCCCAAATTATTGCCGAATTCAAGAGCCAGATTTGATAACAGATTAGAAGCACTGGAAAACAGAGGACCTCCGATTCCGTTATATCTGTATTGAACGCCTTTTGTTCTGTCAAGATTTTGCCAGCCCACACTGCAAGAATTTTCTATATCAACAGAACCTCCGTGTAGATATTCATCAGCTTTGTATTGAAAGCGGTAATTTCCGTTGTAGAAAATTATTATCTGAAAAGTTATGTAATCATTAATCTGATTATATGCATGAGATCGTACAAATGTTACAGCAAAATATGTACTGTTATCACCGCCGTAATAAACCTTGCAGTCACTGTATAAAGCACTCCTGCAATCAAGATCCCTTAAACAGGCGGCAATGGTATTTGCAGGATTGACAGATGTCGATGGAAACATATCCGAATATGATAAGGAACTTGAACCGGAACCAAATGTAAGATATCCGTTAGATCCGATATAAACATTATTGGTTCTGTATGTATTTCCGCAAAAGCTGAAATTAAATCCGATATCTGGTATTCTGAAATAACCGTCATCTCCCCCACCTGTCCACTGGCCATCAGAAATAAGAGTATGCCCCAAAACCACAGGGTCATACCATTCGAATACCGGATGAGATACACCGGTAATTAACGAATTAGCAAAGCACAAATTTCCCGAATAAGTACTTCCGGTACCATAATTATTATCAGCCGTTCCGGTTGTTAAATAATAGTACGAAGTACTTAAACCAATAAAATTCTGGGTTCTTATAGTGCTTCCGGACACCCATCTTCCCAAATAATGATATGTGCCAGTGAGGCCTTCTGTCGAAATTGCAACTGCTTTTGCATTTGTCAAACCGCTTTGAGTCAGCCTTATGCGTGTATTTAAGAAATTAGATGCTCCTGATATTATGTTTAATGTCCAGTATCTAGTAGAATCCAGTGTCGCAATCTGATTTCCGCACGAACCGTTTGTTTTGGAATCGAAGACTTCAGCTTTAACAACAACGCTCCCACCTGTTGTGGTAGTCGGATAAATCAGTTCCAGCCTGTTTGAAGTAGATTTCCCAACCGGAATTCTGTAAGTATATCCGGAGGAAAGAGATGCCGGTAATGTTATTGCAAGCGGACCATTTACCCAACCGTTGCTTACGGAAACGCTTGATGTTGTCGTTCCAGTCACAGTTAATAAATTCACAGAACTTGAAGTAACCTTACCGGATGTTAAAGTTAATGTTGTTGTATTTACAGGACCACCAAGTGTTATACCGTTTGACCTGTTTACTGTAAAATTATACAGACCGTTATTAACCGGAGGCAATGTAGAACCGCTGGTAGATCCACCGATTCTTAAATTTGATGAAGCACCTCCAGTAATAAAGTTGGTACCGCTTTTCACAATGCTACTGTTAAGAACTAAAGTATTATTACCTATGGAATAAGAACTGTTAGTAAGTGTAAAAGTGCCGTTTACTGTAACGGTAGAAGGTGTTGACACACCTGTTTTGGTAATATACACTTCATCAATTCCTATACCATATCCGTATTCAGCACATCCGCGAAATTTTATTTTCATATTATTTGTAAGTGAAACATAATTGGCAAGATTCCAGCTTCTGAACGACCAGGTGGTTACTGAAGATTGGTAAGTATAAATCCTTGTCCAACAGGTACCACCGTCGCTTGAAACATACAATGCAAGGGAGTCCTGGTCGATAGACCAGGCTGCCTGCTTATGATAAAAAGTCAAAGTAGCACCGGAAGCATTACTGCAGTCAAATGCCGGTGTTATTAAATCTGTTTTTGTACCCTTAATATTGTTATATAATAATGCATTATAAGTGGTTGAATTTGCACCTCCCGGTACCAAATAATCCCCGCTGTACCTTACCCAGTCCTTATTACCGGAAATCCTTGTGTTTACCCAGCCTGTCGGAGGGAAAGTAGAATTTTCAAAACTTTGCATTGCAAATACTTCAGTTACGGGACCGGGGGTTTGAATCTGCGTGACTCCTGATGTGTTATTAACTGTCAGGTTTCTCAAAACTGTTGAAGATACCGGTACTTCATATCCCATAGTTATTCCTGAAGAACCTGTATAAACCAGATTAATATAAGTACCAAAAATCGGGCTTGAGGATAAATAACCCTGTGCTCTTGAGATTGTAGCGGAATTCCCCATAGAAAGATATGACCTGTTTGTGAGCTGTCCACTTGTCAATGTTAGTGTTCCATAAACTGTAAGAGAAGTATCCAGTGTGACACCTCCTGAATTATTTACTGTAAAATTATTCAGTCCGTCAAAAACTGATACAGATAACGGATTTGTTCCGTTCACTGTCAAATTTGAAGTTGTACCGCCGGACAAAATACCACCGTAATAATTTATTTTTTTATTAAGTGTTAGTGTATTGGCACCAACGGAAAATGTAGTTGCAGCAAGATTAATACTGTCTATTACAGTTACACTTCCTGTCATATTGGTCACAAAATTCGTAAATATGTAATTGACATTTCCGACAGCAGGATTTCCTCCCGAAAGAGAAGGAACTTCAAAACCCATATCTATTGCAGTACTTGAAATCGTATACAATAAATTTAGTCCTCCTGAACCAACATTAAAAACCGGACTAACATCAAAAGAACCTGCAGGAAATGTAGAACCCTGAGCTCCTCTCTGAACGGTTCCGTATGTTGTTCCACCGTTTCCTATTGTAATAATGCTGCTGCCTGTTATTGTTCCCCAAAATAGATTTACACGTAAAACTTTAATTTGACCTGTTGTAGAGCTTATTGACAATCCGTTCGGATTATTCACGCTTAAACTTTGTAAAGGAACTGTAACAGTACCTTTGTTAGTAAAAATCTGGGAAGAAGCAGAACCGCAAAATTGCAGGTGGCATCCCGATGCAGTTCCGTTAATCGTTCCATTATTTAAAATATTACCATAAATATAAAATCTTATATTCGGATTTATAACAATGCTTCCTGTTGATGCTATATCAAGATCTTTGCACTGCTGATTTGTTGTGTCAATATATACCGTATGACCTGGTTTAATTTCAACATTATCACTTGACGAAGGAATAATTCCGCCAATCCAGGTCGAAGTCTGGTCCCATTGTCCAGTTTGTGCAGATTGAATTGTACTTGAATATTTCGCTGGGGGCGATAATTTTTCTCCTTCGTTTATGTAATTCAGTATTTCACATTCACTTTTTGTCTTGAAAATCGCAGGTTTTTTTTCCTGTCCATGCAGATTTAAAAGGTAAAGCACTGAAAATACTAAAACGAATAAAGAAATCGTTAGTTTTTTCATTTTAAAATTATTTATTTTAAAATTATCATTTTCTTGGTTTCTCTGTATTCACCTGCCTCAATTTTATAAAAATAAACTCCGCTTGGCATATTGACAGCGTGCCAGGTCAACTCATAAGTGCCTTTTTCCATTTTTTTGTTTATTAGCACATCGATTTCCCGTCCTGTTATATCATAAATTTTAATTCTTACATTTACAGTTCTGCCGATTACGAAACCTATTTTAGTATCAGGATTGAACGGATTCGGATAATTCTGTTTCAATTCATATTTTCCGGGTAAAGTGATTAAATTATTGATACCGGTTATCCTGCAATTTGAATCCTGAATACCTGTTCTTCTTGGATTGTTTTGAAACACGCCCCATACCGGAACGCTTTTGCCGCCTCCCCTAATGCCGGTGTAGCTAAGCGTTTCAACAGAATCATAAAACGCAAGCACCTTGCCGGTTACAGAACCGATGTAAAGCGTACCCATCTGGCAAAGGAAAGGACACGAGATTTTTGCACTGTCCTGATAATAGAACTTCAGATTCTTTTCGGAATCAAGGCCTATTACTTCCCCGGCATCGTTTCCGAAAAATACCGTCTGTGCATAGGATATGGCAGGAGTAGAATTAATTGGACCTTTTGATGTATAAAACCATTTAACTGATCCGTTACCTGAATTTACGCAAAACAGTTTAGCTCCTGCAGTTCCTGCATATACATTATTATCTGCGTCAATGGTAATGGAAGTTGTTACAGGCGAGCCAAGTTCCGCCTGCCAGATAATTTCCGCTGCATTACCGTTTACCCCAATCTTATATAGTTTCCCTCCTCTTGAACCAACAAAGATATCTCCGCACCTGTCAACAGCCGGAGATACAAGGACAGAATCGTTTAATTGCAAAGTCCAGTATGGTACCGGAGGATTTGACATATCCGACAGGTTAAACCCATAAAGTGTTCCCCTGGACGATACGAAGAACAATTTTCTTTCATTGCTAATTATAGCAGAGGTTCTGACAGGAGCATCGGCAAAAGTGCTCCAAGCAACTGTGCCTGAACTAATGTTGATTGCAAAAAAGTTGTTGTTTGTAACACCTACATAAAGCATATTTGCAACCGAATCGACGGTCGGAGTACACACAGCGGCAGCGCCAAGCGGCAACGCCGGCCAAAGAGGAGCTCCGTACCTTGAAAAACCGTAAAGGTTATTATTTGTTGAAGTAACAAAAATCGAAGTATCAAAACCGATTGAACAGGAAGAAAGTATATCTCCGCCTACACTCAATGAATACAGGATGTTTCCGTTTATATCCATTCTGTGAACGGCATTTCCTGTTGAAATAGTATACAAAACACTGTCACCAATCAGGCTTGAGCCGCCGATGATTGGTCCTGCAGTAGATATTTTATATACAGATCTTGTAACAGTTGCAGATGCAGAATCCGAATAACCCTGGTTATTTTTTATTAAAAGCTTTATGAAGGTAGTTCCCTGTGGGAAACCATATGAGATAGTATGCTGATTTCCTTTCAGCTGATTATTTATATACCAGAAAACAGAATCAATAGTACCGGAGCATAAACTGTCAGAAAGCTGAATGATCTCTTTTGATATCCTTCCGCAGTCCGGTTTATAAATATTATCAAGACGAGCTTTTAGCCATCCATAATTCTTTTTCAATACAATACCATTGTTTCCAACAGTAAATAGCGCTGTTCCTGAATAAGTTATGTTATTTAAATTGAAAACGGTTCCCGAAGATTCATAACTCCAGTTATTCCCTCCATTTGAAGTTGTTATAATCACCCCATTATTACCAACTGCAAAACCGAGGGAAGAACTGAAGAAATGTAAACCGTTTAACGGATTAGATATATTTTGTATGGGAAAATTCCAATTATTTCCTGAATTTGTTGTTGCACCTATCAGTCCATTTGCTCCGTTTTCCGAACCTGTTACAAAACCATTTTGCGGACTTTCGAAAAATATTTTACTGAATCCGCTAAAAGAAGGATATAGTTGAACAGACCAGTTTTCTCCACCGTTGACAGTTTTTAAAATTAATGCAGGATATCCTGTATTTTTTGCTCCCGCAATATAACCCGTCTGTGCATTTAGAAAATGAAGGCTCTTCAATACAAAGTTTGTACCCGAGGTTTGCAAATTCCAGCTGTTTCCGGCATCAGTGGTTTTCAGGATAATACCGTCCTCTCCAATTACCCAACCGGTTTCCTGCAAAAAATAAACCGAATAGAAATTTTTATTAATTCCTGCATTTAAAAGGTTCCAGTTAATTCCCCCGTTTGTGGTTTTCAATATCCTGCCAATATCACCTACTGTATATCCTGTGTTCGGATTTATAAAATATATACAGGATAAATTAGCACTTACCGGACTGTTTAAGACAATCCAGTTATTTCCGGAATTTGTCGTTTTCAGAATTGTGCTTTGGTCACCGGAAACATAGCCTGTATTATTATTTATAAAAAATACAGAATTAATATTATTTGTAGTTCCGGAATTTAATGGAGTCCATCCGAACTGAGCAAATGAAATTTTGACAAAAACAATAAAATAGAATAATGCAGAAAGAAGATTTACCCTTATCATAACGTAAAAAGTTTAAATTTACAAAAATTTCAACTTATTACTGTGATTAAGTAGGATAGCTATTATACAGTAATTAATACAGCTTTAATCACTGCGATATAAAAGTGGGGTGGTCTCAGAAAAATAACTTTTTCAATTCTTTTGTTCGCAGGAATTTATCACGCAATATTTGTGCCAGAGCACAAACCTTCGAATTTAATTAATAAACAAATATTTTGCTTTCTGAAATTCCATCATAAAGAAGCACTATTACTACGAATGATAGAGTTTTACTATTATTATGTATTGACAATCAACAATAAATAAATTAAGTTTCATTAAATCCTACAATTAGTAAAGTGACGGACATATTTATTACTCAATTAGTAAAATATGTTGAATAAGATTTAGAAAAGCTTTTTACTGAGTCCTACATCCTCAAAATAATTTTAACTCTACAAAATATTTCTTTTTTGAAATTATTATTTATATAAAGCATAAGTTTTTAAAATTGTGTTTTAATAAAACGAGAAAAATTTTTGCAGATGAAAAACTCAAATATGATAAATCTTAATACATTATTTCTTGATGAAATGATGGGAAATAAGTATCCTGTTGATGTTAAAAGCTGGAATTTACCTGAATACGAGAGAAGCCTTATAAAAGAAATTATCCGATGCAAGAAAGATTCCGATAGATTCACAATCTGTGTTGAAGGGCTGCCGAAAACCGGCAAAACAACACTATTAAAACAATTATTAGTTCATTGCCAGAATCGGGGAAAAAATATCTGTTACTTTTCTTTTAGCAGAAAATCCATGCAAAATCCAAGGAATCTTGAAGTGATTTTGGATTTTTTTGTTAATGAAAATAATCAATCCTGTATTTGTCTTGATGATGTATGTTATATAAAAGGCTGGCAGGATGTTATTCATAAATATTTCCAGAACACACAATCTTCATTTTTTTTAAGCGGAACAATATCTGAGCACGAAAACACAGATAGAACATTACACAGAGAGGGAATCAATAAATTTGTATTAAATCCTGCAGGTTTTAATGATTACCTTGATGCGAGGAAACTTAAAGACAGAAAGTATTATTTGGAATTCCCTAATCCGCTGTGTGGTAATTTATTCAGAGATTTTCTTGAAGGATTTCTTATAAAAGGTTCGTTTCCGGAATTATATAATATTGAAGACAGAATGTTAATAAATCAGTATATAAAAACTTCTGTTTTAGAAAAAACCATTTTCGAAGATATACCGGTTTTTTTCAGTATAAAGGAATTACAAAAACTGTTTGAAGTTTTTAATCAGATTGCTTATCACTCAGGGGATTTCATTTATGAAAGTTCTTTTTCCGATATTACTAATTTAAGTAAGCCAACAATTGAGACTTTTTTCGCTCATCTTGATGAATTCCATCTTATTGATAGAATTTACACAATTTCCAACATCGAGAAGAAAGTGAAGAGGAAAAAGAAAGTTTATCTTTCTTCCGCTTCCCTTTATTATAACAACACTGCGAATTTTTCATCCAACAGCCTGTATCTGACTGCAGTAAATGAAAAGTTGAGTGAATTCAATCCTGTAATTTATAGGGACAACCAATCTCACGAAGTGGATTTTATTGTGCATAGTGACAGCAATATTTATCCATTCAGTGTAAAAGCTGTAGACAAAGTTTTTCATGAGGAACTGCACAATTTGATTTATTTTATTAAAAAAAACAAATTAAAGGAAGGTTATTTTATTTATAAGGGACTGTATAATGTGATGGAATTCAATGATGTAAAGATATTTTTTATACCTTTGTCGACATTTCTAGCTTCAGAAATCAGTTTTTCTTAGATTAATTTGACCAAATGCTTTTCAAGCAATACAGTAGTTGGATGGTTTACACCGAATTTTTTCACCAGATTTTTACCCGTTTTTTCCTTAAACAGTTTTATTTCTTTCTGTTTTCCCTGCAGAAGATAAATGTCTGCAAGATTGATTGTTGCGTTTATCAATTCCTGATTATCTGTTTTCCTTGATTTATAATATATTTCCAGTAATTCCGTATAGTAGTGCTCGCTTAATGAATAATCTTTATTCAAATAAGACAATTCCGCAATATTTTTTAATGCATTAATAGTATCGCTTCCGGATGAACCCAGATTTTCAGTAAAAATTTCTTTTACCGATATGTAGGTTTCCAGAGATGATTTGACATCGCCTTTTTTGTTATACATTGCAGCCAGATTATTCAGAGAATATCCGTATTCCAGGCATTTATCGCCGAATATTTTTTCATATATGAACGAGGCCTTCTTATAGAACTCTTCTGCTTCATCATATCTTTCAATTTTAGTATAGACATTTGCCAGGTTATTCATTGCTATTGCTGTATTCATATGCTCCGGGCCAAGAGACTTTTCCCAAACATACAGCGCTTTGCCATAAAGGTCTGCGGCATCTGAAAATCTTCCCGTCTCCTCATACAGTATTGCCAGGTTATTTAGTGATGCCGCAACATCAGGATGTTCTTTCCCGTAATTTTCCTCTCTTATCGATAAAGCTATTTTGTATAAGGACTCCGACATTTCATAATTCTTTTCAAAAGAATAAACAATTGCAAGATTATTCATTGCATTGCAAATTTCAGGATGGTTATCACCAAGTATTTTTTTACTTATTTCAAGAGCCTTTTTGAATAACGGACCTGCTTCTTCATATTTTCCCTGTTTTGCATAATGAACAGCCATATTATTAATGACTTTCGAAACGTCGTGATGCTCCTCACCAAATAAATCCCTGCGTATTTTTAATGATTCCTCGAGTAGGAGCAGAGATTCATCAATTTTTCCCTGTATTTCATATAAATTCGAAAGCAAAATGTTATAATCCGAAATTTCCTTCAGATATTTGCTTCCTTCACCTTTAAGCAGAATTATAAAATCCTCGATAAGAGGGGTTATTGTCTTCCATATTCCAGCACGTTCAAAAATACGGCTGATATGGTTAAACCAAGCCTTGAGTTCTTCAAAACCGAGTGAAATCTTCCCGTGGTAATAAGCTTCGTTCACAGCTTTTTTCAGTTCGTCATTAATATTTTTTACATCTACCTCTTTAAGTTTAACATTATAATAACCGAACAAAAATTTATGAATCTGCCTGAATGAATTTTCTTCGAGCATTGCCTGCAAGCTGTCGCTCATCAGTTCGTGCATCGTCCAGGTACCGGTTATTGTTCCCTCAGTAATAAATGAAAACCTGCTCAGGTTTGAAATAGGAGTAGCTCCATAACCTGTTCTGAATTCTTTTACAAGCAGGTCAAAAATCTCCTGATTCCACATTCTTGAACATGAAATTACTTTTAGAGTATCAATTTCTGTTTGTTCAAGATATCTCAGAAATCTTGCCATCACATTTTGCTGGGTTTTGGCAAAATCTGTTTTAACAGGTGACCGCCTTAAATTATTTTTTATTTCATAATAAGTATCAACTGCCAAATCCATGAAATGCGGGACTCCCCTGCTTGAGGATATAATAATATTCCTGATTTCTTCCTTTTCTATACCGCAGCCGATAAGAAATTTATGCGAGTCTTCGTTTGAAAAACCTCCGATCAAATACTGCTCGAGATAATTATCCCAATCATCTTCAAGTTCTCCCCACCTTAGTTTTTCTCTCCCGCAAATGACCCATAAGACTTTTGGCAGATGGCTTATCATTTCCCTTATCCAGTCATCCCTCAGAAAAAATCCGCCTTCCGTTCTCATATTTTCCCACAGGGCTTCAAAAGTATCCAGGAATATTACAATTTTCCTGTTTTTCTTTTCAATAAATTCATTTATATCGCTTGCCCAGAACATCGGCATACGGTCAAGAATATCCTTTGCTTCAAGAGTATGAAGCATAGTAAGTTCTTCTTCACCTCTTTTCTTCCACCACTCCCGGAAAACATTACCGCTTACTTTTATTGCTTTAGATAATTTCGGTATTACGCCTATGTAGGGCATTTCGCCAAGCGCCCTGAAAATACCGGCAACAACACCTGTTCCACTGAATAACGGAAAATTGTCTTTCGTCATAGGTGTTTGGGGGTGAATTTTTTGCCAGTAGAGGGTATATGCCAAATCAAATGAAGGGAAATGGATTTTATATTTCTGACTTAAAGTGTTTCTTAATATAAAAAGAGCTGTTTCCTGGTCGCGGTATGCAGGTATATCAAGGTCAATTGTAGACCAGATAATTTCTTTCAATTCATTTTCTATCTGCCTGCTTAGTTCTTTTCTTAATGAGGTTTTTCCTATGCCTCCCACTCCATAAAAAACTATAATTTTGTGCTTGTCAGATTGGTATTTTAGTGCGTCATAAAAAGTTTTTATAAATATTTCCCTATCAGTGAACTTTCTTATGCTCTTTTTGTCAAGTCCACTTACAGTCATTGAATATTTAGGCTTTAACGGCACGGAAAATTGGGGTTACAATTTACATTATAACTTTAAATGCAAAAATTATTAATTTATATATTATAGTTATAAAGGATTATTTATTCAATAGTAAAATTCTACTGCAAATATTGAAATATAAAAATATTTTACACGCAATCATTAATTCAAATCGATTTTATACTGCATCATTTTTTCAGCAATCAGTTTTATAATCTATCAAGACAGCCCGGATATAGAAGTTGAAAATCAGTAATAAAAGATATAAAAAAAAGCCGGTGGTCCTACTACACCGGCCTTTCTTTCAATAATGCATTAATGCATTATTGTTTGTTACTTTTATTATGAAAACTTTTTAATCGATACTATTAAATCCTTTATCAGATTTTTTCAGATTAATTATTTACTATAAAATATGTAATTCCATTTTTTTTTGCAAACTTACAAATAATTATTTGTCGGAAGTGTTTTTCCCGGTTTAATAATTATTTTATTGATTATTAATATTTTAGTAAACGAAATCCGATAATTTGTCGAGCGCCTTCGGAATTATTTTTCCCTAACAAATCACTTAATTAATAATAATTTTACTGTAAAAGAAGTTGTTTACAGACGAATTAATCCTCATTTAGTTATTTTTCATAAAAAAGCATTTACTTTTATTAGTATCACTATGGAAAGAATTAAACTTTTTGAAATTCTAAAATCATTCTCAATCAGGGAATTCAAAGAATTCGGTAAATACATTCATTCTCCTTTCTTCAATGAGAGTAAAAGACTTGAAAAATTTTATAATATATTGAATTCCGGTTTTCCTGAATTTGATAGCAGTAAAGAAAATAAAGAGCATTTATTTGGTTTATTGTTCAAGAAAGAGAAATATTCCGATAAAAAATTCAGAGACATATGTTCTCAAATGGGAAAACACGCGGAGGATTTTCTTGCACAGCTTGAGCTAAAAAAAGAACCCCTTGAATTAAATAGATTTTCGTTACACCAGATAAGCAAGAGACACCTCGATAAACATTTTGAGAGTAAATGCAGGGAAATAGAAGGGCTGCTGGAAAAAATCTCTTTTAAAGATAACTATTTTTTCTTTCACGAATACCTTCTTAAAAAGGATATACGGCAGTATTATGCATGTCGTAAACCATTGGGCAAACGTTACGAATATTATAAAGAATTCGGGAATGAAGTGGAGATTTTCATAAGGCATTTTGTCTTAAGAGTATTAAAATATTTTGTTGTTCTATTTCGGCACGAAAAAGAAATTAGTTATAAATTCGTTTCCCCAACCATTGAATCAATTATGAATTATGTAAAGCTTAAAAACTATGATGATTATCCTGTTGTTTCAATTTTCTTTAATCTTTTGCTTTTGTTCCTTAAAAAAGAAGGCGCTGATTTATATTTTAAGACAAAAGAAATAATTTTAATTCACTATAATTATCTTGAAAAAAGTGACCTTAGTCTTGTACTTAAAGAAATGGCATATTATACACTGGAGAAAATAGAAAGCGGAGAAACTGATTTCAATAAAGAATACTTCATTTGGATAAACAAAATAATTGAAAGAGGTTTATATATAGATGAGGAAGAAGGCGGTATGAGTACACATTTCTTTATCAACGTAGTTAATGCAGGCCTTTATATGGAAGAAATTGAGTGGACAAAGAAGTTTATTCAAAAGTACAGTGATTTCTTAACACCATTAAACAAGGAAAATACTATACTTTTATGCTACGCAAAATTGAATTTTGAGAAATGTAATTTTTCCGAATCAAAGGAACTTGCAGAAGATATTAACGCAAAAGATTTTTATTTTCATATTTTTAAAAAAGTAATGCTAATTAAAGCTCACTTCGAATTGAAAAACTTCGATAATGTATTTGTCATTTCAAAAACATTATCACAGATACTTGATTACGACAAAGCGATACCGGAAAATATATTACAGAAATACAAATCATTTATATCGTTTACAAAAAAAATGACCGCATTAAAAATCAATTATGATGAATTAGGATTCAAAAGGTTAAAGAATAGAATGAATACAGAAATATACATAGAAAGCAGGGATTGGATTAGAAAAAAACTGGCTGAAATTAGTTTAGATTGAAATGTGTCTTTTCTGATTTTGATTATAGATATTTATTAATAAAGTTGTTTTTTTTAATTATGTTGTTTTTTACACAATTTTTAGCAATTCAAAAAGCTCTACAAGCATCAAAATTAACCGGATTCCTTATCAGCACATCAATCATACTTCACCGGTACCACGGATAATATTCATTTTGAAAGAATGGGGGGAAGCTTTAAAAGCAGCAATAAAACGAAGATAATAAAAATTAGTTTACCTCAGATTGATTTAGATTAAATTGATTGATATGGGTACAACAGAGAATAATCAGTATTCAGTCTTTGAACAGCTTTTTTCATTGAAAAAATTATTTTTAATGTATTCGGTTCTTTATAAAATCTTTATACAATTCTACCTACTTTTTATGCTCTGATTATAAAATCATTTTTATTTTTGGATAAAAAAATGAATATTGATTACATAGTCGGTCTAATTTTATCAGTAATGATAATCGCATATCTGTTTTACGTTATTTATAAACCGGAAAAATTTTAACTAATGAAGACAAATGATATTTTTCAGATATTAATTTTTGTAGCGGCGCTCACTCTACTTACTCCGCTTCTTGGAAAATATATGTTTAATGTATTTTCGGGAAAAATGAATTTGAGCACTAAACTATTCGGCGGATTGGAAAACTTTATTTATAAAATTCTGAAAATTGACAGCTGTGAAGAAATGAATTGGAAAAAATATTTATGGTCGGTTTTAATATTTAATTTCCTTGGCTTTACTTTTCTTTTTATCCTGCAGTTAATTCAGTATTGGCTTCCGCTTAATCCACAAGGTTTGCAAAATGTATCACCTGACCTTGCTTTTAATACTGCTGTAAGCTTTATGACTAATACTAACTGGCAATCTTATGCTGGAGAAACCACTTTAAGCTATCTTACCCAGATGCTTGGACTTACGGTACAGAATTTTCTCAGTGCAGCAACAGGCATTGCCGTAATGTTGACCCTTATCCGTGGAATAAAAAACAAACTTGATGATAAGCTCGGAAACTTCTGGGTGGATATGACAAGGACAACTTTATATATATTAATACCACTCTCAATTCTGGTTTCAGTTATGCTTTTAAGCCAGGGAGTAATCCAGAATTTTGCTCCGTATGAAACCGTAAAAACTATCGAAGGTTCTGAGCAGGTTATCCCTCTTGGTCCTGTAGCATCACAGGTTGCAATAAAGCAGCTCGGCACAAATGGCGGTGGTTTTTTTAATGCAAACAGCTCTCATCCGTTCGAGAATCCCACTCCGTTTTCGAATTTTATTGAAGTATTAAGCCTGATACTGATATCAGCATCACTTACATATACTTACGGTCTGATGATTGGCTCTAAAAAAGAAGGATGGATTTTGTTCGGCGTAATGCTTTTTCTTCTCCTTTGCGGAATATTTACATCTCTATATTCAGAATATATTTTTAATCCTGTACTCAGTACTGCCTCGAACATGGAAGGCAAGGAAGTACGATTCGGTATCGTTAACAGTGTCATTTGGTCTGTTTCCACAACCGCCACATCCTGCGGAGCAGTTAATACAATGCACAGCAGCCTTTCCCCGCTCGCAGGGATGGTAGCATTGATAAATATAATGTTAGGTGAAATTGTCTTTGGCGGAGTCGGTTCGGGTTTATACGGAATGATTTTATTCGTATTTCTAACTGTATTTATCGCAGGTCTTATGGTCGGGCGAACACCGGAATATCTCGGCAAGAAAATTGAGGCATTCGATATTAAAATGGCAATGCTAGCCGTTTTAATTCCTAATATACTCATACTTGTTTTTGCTTCAGTTGCATCCATTTCGGAAACTGGAACATCAAGCCTCGGAAATGCAGGGCCGCACGGACTTTCCGAAATTCTTTATGCTTTTTCATCAGGGGCTGGAAACAACGGAAGTGCGTTTGCAGGTTTAAATGCAAATACAGTTTTTTATAATATAACTTTAGGAATAGCTATGCTACTCGGAAGATTCGGAGTAATCATACCTGTAATGGCAATAGCAGGTAACCTTGTAAAGAAAAATAAAACACCGGTAAGCAAAGGAACATTCACAACTGATAATTACATATTTGCAATTCTGTTAATCGGTGTGATTCTGATAGTGGGAGCTTTAACTCATTTTCCGGCTTTGAGCTTAGGTCCGATTGTAGAACATTTAATAATGAAATCAGGAGTTGCATTTTAAAATGAAAAATAAAAAAAGTAAATTATTTGAACCAACAATTGTGAAAACTGCGGTTTTTAATTCATTTAAAAAACTCAATCCCGCAGTTCTTGTAAAAAATCCCGTAATGTTCATCGTTGAAATTGGTTCCCTTATCACGACAGTAATTATATTTCTTGATATTTCCAAAGGGGAATTCAATTCATTCAATCTTCAGATAGGAATTTGGCTATGGTTTACAGTACTGTTTGCAAACTTTGCCGAAGCAGTGGCAGAAGGAAGAGGAAAAGCACAGGCAGAATTTCTGAGAAAATCCAGAAAACAAACTGTGGCAAGAAAATTTACGAATGGAAATGAAACTTTGATTGAAGCCGGATTACTTAGAAAAAATGATATTGTTGTCTGTGAAGCGGGTGACGTTATACCTGCTGACGGAGAAGTAATAGACGGGGTTGCAAGTGTAGATGAATCTGCTATTACAGGAGAATCAGCTCCCGTTATTCGCGAAAGCGGAGGAGACAGAAGTGCCGTTACAGGAGGTACAAAAGTTCTGAGCGACAGAGTATTAATTAAAATCACATCTGAACCGGGAAATACTTTTATGGATAAAATAATTTCCCTGATAGAAGGAGCAAAAAGACAAAAGACTCCGAATGAAATCGCCCTAACAATAATGATTGCCGCACTCACTATTATTTTCCTTATTGCAGTAGTCACATTACCTCCGTTTTATTCATACAGCCTGAACGCCTCGGGTTTGCAGGAACCGGGAAATATCTCAATTCCGATTCTCGTTGCTCTTCTTGTATGCCTAATTCCTACTACCATTGGCGGATTGCTCAGTGCAATAGGCATCAGCGGTATGGACAGGCTTATAAAAAGAAATGTAATAGCAACCAGCGGAAGAGCTATTGAAGCAGCAGGAGACCTGGATGTACTTCTTCTAGATAAAACAGGTACAATTACACTTGGCAACAGAATGGCAACTGATTTTATCATAGCTCCGGAAGTAAGGCAGGAAAATCTTGCAGATGCAGCAGTGTTATCTTCCATATCGGATGAAACTCCCGAAGGCAGGTCAATTATAAAGCTGGCAAAGGAAAAATACTCCGTTCACCCGAAGGAAATGATTCCTTCTAACGTGACTTATATTCCCTTTTCAGCAGAAACCCGAATGAGCGGTATTAATATTAAAGATGAAAATGGAAATATTCGTAAAATCCGAAAAGGCGCGGCAGATGCAATCGAAAGATATATCGAGCTTAGCAACGGAAAATATCCGGAAGAAGTTAGGGATACTGTAAGAAAAGTTTCTTCCGAAGGCGCAACTCCGCTCGTAGTAGCTGAAGATAGGAATGTACTTGGCGTTATCCGGCTTAAAGACATCGTCAAAGGAGGTATCAGAGAAAGATTTGCACAACTAAGAAAAATGGGAATCAAAACTGTTATGATTACCGGCGATAATCCCCTGACAGCCGCTGCCATTGCAGCTGAAGCAGGTGTTGATGATTTCCTTGCCGAAGCAAAACCGGAAGATAAACTCACACGAATACGTAAAGAGCAAGGCGAAGGACATCTTGTTGGTATGATTGGAGACGGCACCAACGATGCCCCCGCTCTTGCACAGGCTGATGTGGGAATTGCTATGAATTCAGGCACACAAGCCGCAAGAGAAGCGGGAAATATGGTCGACCTCGACAGTAATCCGACAAAGCTTATTGAAGTAGTGGAAGTGGGTAAACAGCTTCTTATCACACGTGGTTCGCTAACAACATTCAGCATAGCAAACGATGTAGCAAAATATTTTGCGATTCTGCCTTCTTTATTTGCAGTGCTATATGCATTCGAAAAAAATACAGGTCCTCTAAGCGTTCTTAATATAATGCAGCTTCAGACTCCGCAAAGTGCAATCCTGAGTGCAGTTATTTTTAATGCAATCATAATCATACTTCTTATTCCGCTCTCTCTGAGGGGAGTTAAATACCGACCGCTCGGAGCTGAGCAAATATTAAAAATTAATTTGTTTATTTACGGAGTAGGTGGAGTAATTGCACCTTTCGTCGGAATTAAGTTAATCGATTTATTAATTAATGCAATTAAAATAGTTTAATATGAAAATTTTTCTTATTTCGGCAAAATTCCTTTTGCTCATGACGCTTATTACCGGATTATTCTATCCGTTTTTTATATTTGGTATAGCAAAAATTGCTTTCCCGAATAAATCAGGCGGAAGTTTTATAGAAATAGGAGGGGTAAAAATCAGTTCTGAATTAATTGCTCAGAAATTCGACAGTTCAATTTACTTTCAGCCTAGACCTTCAGCAATAAGCTATCTTCCAATGCCGTCTGGGGGAAGCAATCTTGCTCCAACAAGCTTAAAACTCAGGAATAAGTCGGATTCTTTAAAGAAAGCATTTATAAGGAGAAATTTACTGAGTGAAAACACAGCAATTCCTCCTGATGCAGTATTTTCATCCGGCAGCGGTATTGACCCTCACATAAGCCCTGAAAATGCTTTGTTACAGGCTGAAAGAATCGCTTCAGCCAGAGGATTTGGATTAGACAAGAAAAATAAATTATTAGAACTTATAAATATTCTTACGGAGCAAAAACAATTTGGGCTTTTTGGAGAACCAAGAATAAATGTACTTATTTTAAACATTGAGTTAGATAAATTATAATTATGGAAGAACAATCGAGGCTGAACCCGGATGAACTTCTTGCCCGTATCAAACTGAACGAGCAAAAAGAAAAAAAAGGCAAGCTTAAAATTTACATCGGTATGTGTGCCGGTGTGGGAAAAACTTTTTCCATGTTGCAGGATGCGAGCAAGGCAGGTGGACGCGGAACTGACGTTCTTATAGGCTATGTGGAAACTCATGGCAGAGCCGAAACTGAATTTTTACTCTTCCATCTCCCGCAGCTGCCAAGAAAGAAAATCGAATACAAAGGTTTCGTTCTCGAAGAAATGGATATTGATACCATCCTCGATAAGAGACCAAAACTAGTGGTTGTAGATGAACTCGCTCATACTAATGCTCCGGGAAGCCGTCATAATAAAAGATACCTTGACGTTATC
Source organism: Ignavibacteriota bacterium (assembly GCA_016218085.1). GTDB lineage: Bacteria > Bacteroidota > Ignavibacteria > Tepidaquicellales > Tepidaquicellaceae > FEN-1279. The sequence goes on along the minus strand of JACREY010000020.1, from coordinate 125,335 downwards.
GAATTAATTGAAAACGGTATCGATGTTCTTACCGCCGTTAATGTACAGCATATAGAAAGCCTCGCCGATACTGTAAGCAAAATTACCGGTGTCATTATCAGTGAAACTGTCCCTGATTCCATTCTAGATGCGGCAGATGAAATCGAATTGATTGATATTTCTCCGGACGAACTGATACAACGCTTAAACGACGGGAAAGTTTATACCGCTGATAAAACTAAAAACGCAGTCGATAATTTCTTCCGTAAAGGAAATCTTAGTGCATTGAGGGAAATGGCTCTCAGGCTTGCTGCTGACCGGGTGGATAAACAGGTCAGATATTATATGCAGGAAAACCGCATTCCCGGTCCATGGAAATCTACTCAGAGAATATTAATAGGTATAGGTCCAAGCCCGAACTCAGCTGACCTCGTCAGATGGGCAAGAAGAATTGCTTACACTATGGAAGCCAGCTGGATAGCAGTAAATGTAGAGACATCTCATCCGCTGGATGAAAAGCAGAAAAAGCTTCTTAATAAAAATCTAGAGCTTGCAAAAGAGCTTGGGGCAGAAGTAATAACAACTTCCGATACAGATATCGTTAAGGGAATTATCCGTGTTGCAAAAAATGAAAATGCAACACATATAGTTATCGGTAAATCACAAAATAAAGGTTTTTTCCCAAGATTGTTTCAAAAAGATATTGTTGACAGAATCCTTACTGAAAGCGGTCAGATTGATGTTTATGTTGTCTCAGGAGATAATTATGAAAATAAAACAGGAAAAATATTTGCATTTCCTAAACTTCAATCAGGATTTTACAAATATCTGTCTTCATCGCTTATTGTGATATTTGTAGCTGCGATTTGTTATCCGTTCAGCGATACTCTTGGTTATCAAACAGTTGCACTAATTTTACTTTTCGTTGTCAGCATGCTCCCATTAATTTTCGGTCCGGGACCTGTGTTGCTTTCAGCAATTTTAAGCCCTGTTTTATGGAATTATTTCTTTGTTCCACCAAAATTCACTTTATTTATAAGCAGAACAGAAGACATTTTAATGTTTATAATGTTCCTTATAATTGCAACTGTTACCGGAATACTTACAACTAAAATACGCCAGCGGGAAAAATCAGTTTTATTAAGAGAAGAACGTGCCGTAGCGCTTTATAATCTTGCAGATGATTTATCGAAATCAAAAGACCTCGATGAAGTTATAGGACAATCCGTAAAAAATCTAAACAAAGTTTTTAATTCGGAGGTAATTTTTCTTTTGTTAGATAGTAAAACAAAAAAACTTGTTTTTACCAACCCTGAAATGAGTTCCATTTCTGAAAAAGAATTCAGTGTCGCTCAATGGGTTTTTACGAACAGAAAAAAAGCAGGACATTATACGGAATCCTTACCATTTGCGGAATTTATTTATTATCCCCTATTGGGTCCGCGTGATATTTATGGAGTTGTTGGAATAAAAATGGAAGATGATATTCTCTATCGTGAAAAAGAAACTCTGATTGATAATTTTATCAAACAGTCCGGAGCAGCAGTCGAAAGAGAAATACTGAATAAAACTGCTAATAAGGCATTGCTTCTCGAAGAATCCGAAAAACTTTATAAAACCCTTTTCGACAGCATTTCCCACGAACTGAAAATTCCAATTGCGGCTATTATGGGTGCATCAAGTTACCTTCTTCAGTCTGATTCAGAAATAAATGAAACTCAAAAGCAGCTTCTTAATGAGGTTCACACGGCAACAATAAGGCTTAACAGACTGGTGGAAAACCTCCTGGATATGGCAAGACTCGAAAGCGGAATGCTCGTTCCCAATATAAAAGAATGCGATATAAACGATTTATTTAGTGTTGTACTTGATTATTTTGAAAAAGAAAAATCTTCGCATGATATTTCCGTTGAAGTTCAGGAATATTTTCCGTTTATAAACATTGATTTCACTTTAATTGAAACCGCCCTGAAAAATTTAATTCACAATGCCCTGAGATATGCTGTTCCAAATCCGAAAATAAGCATACAGGCTTTCTTTGATGATAAAAATATTTATATTACAATTTCGGATAACGGCAAAGGAATTCCCGAAGAGCATCTCGAACATATATTCGATAAATTTTACAGGGTGGATAATAAAATTTCCGGAGGTACCGGACTTGGTCTTTCAATTGCCAAAGGAATTATAGAAATTCATAAAGGAACAATATCAGCCTCCAATAAGGTATCCGGGGGTTTAAAGTTCAATATTAAATTACAAAGAATGTAAAATGGGCATTGCAGAAAACATACTTGTAATCGACGATGAAATTCAGATTAGAAGATTACTCAAAATCACGCTTGAAAATTCAGGATATAAAGTTTTCGAAGCAGCAGATGCAAAAAGCGGTCTCCCTGAAGTCGCAAACTGCAGACCATCACTGATTCTTCTCGACCTCGGGCTTCCTGATGAGGACGGTATTTCCCTGCTGAAAAAAGTCAGGGAGTTCTCGGAGACTCCTGTAATCATACTATCAGTCAGAAATTCGGAGAATGCAATTATCGAGGCACTTGACTCAGGTGCCGATGACTATATAACTAAACCATTTAATTCGGGTGAACTTCTTGCAAGAATTAGAACAAGCCTCAGACATTCACAGCCCGAACAAAGAAATCCTGTTTATAAAAACGGTAATATAACCGTTGATTTTTCGACGCGCGAAGTGAAAAAGAAAAACCAGATAATAAAGCTGACGGCTACAGAATTTTCTATACTTTCCCTTTTCGTCAGGAATGAAGGAAAGGTCCTGACATATAATTATTTCCTAAAGGAAATTTGGGGCAGGCAATATTCGGATGAAACACAATATCTTCGCGTATTCGTTGCCGCCCTCAGAAAAAAACTCGAAGACAATCCTTCCAGACCGAAAATATTTATTACTGAATCAGGTGTGGGTTATAGAATGATTTCAGTGGAATAAGCAGATTAAATTTTTAAATTGTGTGCGTAAGTCGTCCTTACTAATTTTGTCTATAAATTATCATTAAATTTGATTGGATATTTGTTCTCTTCAAAATAAAATTCAGATAGAATTAACATTATTGACAAAGAATAGAAAAAAAGATTCTTGATATTTCTTTCTTATCTCTTACTGAACTTATTGAAAAAGGAATTATAAAAACTAATAAAATTCAATCAGGAAATAAATATCATAGTTCGACAAATTTCAAAAATTTTAATTTAGCACCTGTGGTACCGAAAAGGGAGATTTCTGTTAAAATTTTTCCATAATAAGTATATGTAATATTAATTCACGATTATGCTCAAACAAACCAAAATCAGTGTTTTTAAGGTTACATTCACCTGGAGCCAACTATTTTCCATGAAAATCATTAAATTACCCATTCATATTTAAAATCAAAAACTTAGGTTTTTGTGAATAAAATCATAGTATTTCTTTTATTATTTTATTTGTATTAATTCTTTAATAATTTAAATGTGAATAGTGTAAATTTATAACTTATCATTACAGAAAACCGGGAGCAGTAGTGAAAATTAGTAAATCAAATAATAAAAATTCAGATAAAAAGAAAATAATTACGAAAAAAAGCACCTACAAAACTGAAACGGCTCTTAAAAAACTTTCACATGAATTGGGAGAGAGAGTAAAAGAATTAAGTTGTCTTTACAGTATTTCAAATATATTAAATGATTCAAACCTTTCGACAGAAATAGCGTTAAAAAAAATACTTGAGGTGATAATTCCATCTTACCAGTATCCCGATATAACCGCTGCACGGCTTACTTTGCCGGAAATGGAATACAAAACCTCAAATTATAAAAGTACTCAATGGAAGCAGGTATCTCCGATTTTAATAAAAAGGAAACAGGTTGGTGAACTTGAAGTAATTTACCTGAAAAAACGACCTGACATATACGAGGGACCGTTTCTTAAAGAAGAAAGACATCTGATAAATTCAATAACACAGCTTTTAATACAGTTTTTATTAAGAAAAAAAACGGAAATTGAACTGACCGAATCCCGTGAACAGTTGAAGAATTTCGCAGCTCACCTGCAGACAATTAGGGAAGAGGAAAGGATTTTTATTTCGAGAGAGCTTCACGATAATCTCGGACAGAAACTTACTGCGATGAGAATCGATTTGTTCAATATCACAACAGAAATTAACGAGAAAAATGATTCCGGAAATATGGATTTAATTCTTAAGCAGACTAACGACCTGTCAGTAATTATAGATTCTACTATCCAGACCGTAAGAAATATTGCACGCGAATTAAGACCCAGCATTCTTGATGACTTAGGGCTGCTTACCGCTCTTGAATGGCATGCAAAGGAATTCGAAAAAAGAACCGGTATTATCTGTAAAATTTCTTCCGGCCTGGGAAAAATCGAAATTGCAAAAGAGCATTCTATTGGAGTTTACAGAATATTTCAGGAATCACTTACAAACGTCGCAAGACATTCAAAGGCAACCGAAGTTATCATTAAAATTTATGAAAGAGATTTCTCAACTATAATCGAAATTAAAGATAACGGATGCGGAATAGATGAGGGTTTTATTTTCAACCCTAAATCATTAGGACTTTTAGGAATGAGAGAGAGGGCTCTTTTATTCGGAGGGGAGCTTTTAATAAAAGGCGATAAATCAAAAGGAACTCGAATTTTATTAAAAATTCCAAAAAACATAACCGTGAAATAATGATTAGAATATTAATAGCAGATGACCATCCGTTGATAAGAAACGGTTTAAGACAACTTATATCAAAGCAAAGCGATATAGAGATTGCTTGCGAAGCCTCAAATGCAGAAGAGGTATTTGACATGATGAAGAAACATAAAATCGATGTCCTTATACTTGATATTTCAATGCCTGGTATGAGCGGAATTGAGATTCTCGATAAAGTAAAGCAAAAATATCCGTCAGTACCGGTGCTTATGCTCAGCGCATTGTCTGAAGAGCTTTATGCGCTTAAAACATTAAAGTCAGGTGCATCGGGTTTTATAAATAAAGAAGCCGCTCCCGAGGAGCTTGTTAAAGCAATAAGAAAGGTTTATTCAGGAGGTGTTTATGTAAGCGATTTCCTGGGCGAAAAGCTTGCTGTTGATTTTAAAAAGGGAACCGCAAAAGAACCCCACGAAAAACTCTCTAAAAGAGAATTCCAGATTATGTGCCTTATCGGTTCGGGAAAAACAGTGAGCGAAATTGCCAATGAGCTTTTTCTCAATGTCAGAACCATAAGCACTTACAGGGCGAGAATTCTGGGAAAGCTTAACCTTAAAAATAATTCCGAAATTACAAGCTATTGTATGAAAGAAGGCTTTACATTATAATATTATCTTATAAGTATTTCACTCTCATAAATATCCTTATTTAACCTACAAAGGAATCACATCTCCGCCGATACAGTATAAATTCAAGAATGAATATTTTTGTATAAGCTTAATTGAAATTTATGGCTTTAAAAATATTCATAGTGGATGATGCAATGCCTATCGTTGAAAGGTTGACCGGATTGCTGTCCGGAAATAATAATATCAAGATAATCGGAATTGCAAATAATGCCTTAAAAGCTTTTGAATATATTTCAAAATCAAATCCTGATGTAGTCATCCTGGATATACACATGCCCGACGGCAGTGGAATAGATATTCTGCGCAGCATTAAGAATACAAGACCCTCGACAAAAGTTATTATGCTTACTAATTACACCGAAACAGTTTACCAGACAGTATGCAAACTCGAAGGCGCAGATTATTTTCTGGATAAATCAATTGAGTTCGAAAAAGTCCTGGAAATATGCAGGGATCTTTCAAATAAAGTAAAAGAAGAAAGCAATTAAAATTGCAAAATATACTTCATTAATAAAACAATTTAATAAGGAAATTATGGCTGATAAAAACTTCAATGCCTTTCAGATGGCACAAACACAGTTCGATAAAGTTGCGGAAATTTTAACACTCGACGAACCTACCCGTCAATTACTTCGCGAACCTTTAAGGGAATATCATTTTAGCATACCCGTTAAAATGGATGACGGAACTACAAAAGTATTTAAAGGATTCAGGGTGCAGCATAATGATGCATTCGGTCCCTGCAAGGGCGGAATAAGATTTCACCCCCAGGAAACAGTTGATACAGTAAGGGCGCTAGCAATGTGGATGACCTGGAAATGCGCAGTCGTCGGAATCCCTCTCGGCGGCGGAAAAGGCGGTGTAATCTGCGACCCTCACAACCTAAGTATGCGTGAACAGGAACAGATTTGCAGAGGATGGGTAAGGCAGCTCGCAAAAGATGTGGGACCTTTGAACGACGTACCTGCTCCTGATGTTATGACAAGCTCTCAGCATATGCTGTGGATGCTCGATGAATTCGAAACCATAAAAGGCTCTAAATATCCGGGATTTATTACAGGCAAACCAATCGGTCTCGGCGGCTCGCTCGGTAGAACAGAAGCAACGGGTTATGGAGTGATTTTTACCGTAAGAGAAGCTCTGAAAATGCTCGGTATAAGACCTGAAGATACAACTGCAAGCATTCAGGGATTCGGAAATGTTGCTCAGTATGCTCTCCAGCTTTATAGTATGCTCGGCGGTAAAGTTGTCTGCGTATCCTGCTGGGACCAGAAAGACCAGAAAGCATATTCATTCAAGAAAACTTCGGGAATTACTTTTGAAGAACTGACAGGAATTACTGACAGGTTCGGTGGAATTGACCAGAAGAAAGCAATTGAACTCGGATACGAAATTCTTGACGCGGATGCGTGGATTGAACAGGATGTCGACATTTTAATTCCGGCAGCTATGGAAAACCAGGTAAGAGAAGATAATATTGTAAAAGTCGGAAAAAAAGTAAAAATAATTGCTGAAGGAGCAAACGGACCTACAACTCCCGAAGCCGACAAAATCATAGAAGAAAAAGGAATATTCCTTATTCCTGATTTTCTTGCAAATGCCGGAGGAGTTACATGCAGTTACTTCGAGCAGGTTCAATCAAATATGAATTACTTCTGGGAAAAAGACGAAGTACTCGGAAAACTCGATTATATTATGACTTCAGCATTCAATGCTGTAAGCGATTTGTCTAAGAAAAAAAATCTCTATATGAGAGATGCGGCTTACGTAATATCAATTAGCCGCGTAGCACAGGCCTGTAAGGATAGAGGGTGGTCATAATCAGACAGGACGAATGAATAAGAGGAAAGCCGGGGTTAGTAGAGTTCCCCGGCTTTTTTAAATTTAAATCAGACAAAAAATGGATAAACCGGATTTTGAAAAGAAATTCAATATTCTTGGGGACGGCAAACTCGGAGGAAAAGCAAGCGGCTTGCTTCTGATAAATAATATTATTGATAATAAAATTGATAAGAAGAAATATCCGTATATGGAAATTTGTGTCCCCGAATTTACCGTTTTAAGCACAAGCGTCTTTGATGATTTTATATCCCGCAATGATTTGCTGAAGAGTTCGGAAAATTACAATAACGACAAGGGAATCTCCCTGAAATTTCAACAGGGTACTCTTCCGGTCGAAATAGTAGGGGAAATCAGAAAACTCGTTCAGAAATTCAAAACCCCAATAGCAGTCCGGTCATCAAGTATGCTGGAAGACAGTCTGGAAGAACCATTTGCCGGTGTCTATGAAACAAAAATGATTTCAAATAACTCTCCATTTATAGACGACAGATACAGGGTACTTACGGAAGCAATAAAATTTGTATATTCCTCTTTGTTCCTTAAACCTGCAAGAAATTATTTCAAAGCAATTAAACGAAATATCAAGGAAGAAAAAATGGCTGTAATCATACAGGAGGTTGCAGGTAAAAGGCATTATGACAGGTACTATCCTGAAATTTCAGGAGTTGCAAGATCCTATAATTATTACCCTGTCGGAAGATCTAAACCCGAGCAGGGTGTTGTTCAGCTCGCACTCGGACTTGGAAAAACTATCGTGGATAACGGAATAGCCTGGAATTATTCTCCGGCATTTCCTAAAATATCTTCCCCGTTCTCGGGAATTTCCGATATTCTTAAAAAAACACAGTTAAAATTCTGGGCAGTCAATATGGGTCACATTACTGATTATGACCCGACTAAGGAAACGGAATACCTTACTGAACTTACTCTTAAAGAAGCCGAATATGATAACACTATTAAAATATCCGTTTCAACTTACGACAGCTCTTCCGACAGGCTGTCAATGGGAATGGGCAACGACGGAGTCAGAATCCTTAACTTTGCTCCCCTTCTGCAACTGAATGAATATGGTTATAATACTTTTATTTCGGATGTCTTAAGAATATGTGAACAGACTGTCGGATGCCCCGTTGAAATTGAATTCGCAATGAATTATGACAAGTCAATAGATAAACTTGTATTTTACTTTCTACAACTACGCCCTATGTTTGTTTCTAAAGAAAAAATTGAAATTCCTGACGGGAATATGACTTCCGTCAGTAACCTGCTGTCTTCCGATAAGGTCCTCGGAAACGGAATTGTGGAAGATATCGAAGATATTGTGTATGTGAAAAAAGAAGTTTTCGACATTTCAAATACTAATCTTATTGCTCAGGAAATTGAATCGGTCAATAAAAAACTTCAGGCGGTATCTAAGAATGCTGTTTATATGGGATTCGGCAGATGGGGCAGCACTGACAGGTGGCTTGGAATTCCTGTTAACTGGGGACAGATTTCCGCCGCTAAAGCAATTGTGGAAATTGCCCTGCCGGATTTTGCAATCGAACTTAGCCAGGGCTCGCACTTTTTCCATAACCTCATAAGTTTTAAAGTGTCTTACTTTTCGATAAAATATAATGACGAATATAAAATTGACTGGGATTGGCTGGAAAAACAAATTGTTATTGAAGATTTAAAATTTGTTAGGCATATTAAGCTGGAAAAGCCTCTGAAAATTTTAGTCGACGGAAGAAAAGGCAGGGGGATTATAAAAAAATGACCATAAATTCTGCAAATATTAATAATCTGGTACATGCACTCGAGGAAAGAGCAAAAGAGTTGAATTGCTTATATACTATCGAAGATGCAATCAATAATCCCGAATTCACATATGATAAGGTTTTCAGTACGGTAGTAAACGCTATTCCAAAAGGCTGGCAGTTTACTGATATTACCAGCGCCGTGATTGTTGCAGGAACTGTGAGATTCACAAGCGGTAATTTTTGTGAAAGTAAATATTTTATGAAATCCGAAATTATCATTGACGAAGTTGTAAAAGGATATGTTCAGGTATTTTATTCAAAAGAAACTCCTCAGTTCGATGAAGGTCCTTTTTTAAAGGAAGAAAGGAAACTTCTCGACACAATTGCGGACCGGCTTTCACTCTACATCCACCACGAAGAATCAAAAAGGATTCTTAATAACCTGCAAAAGATTAAAGATAATTCCAGAACAGGAACAAAAGAAAACTGGCGCATAATTATTGAAATGCTTTTCAGAACCGACCCGGTCCTTTATAAAACAATCCTGAGAAAACTTCTTTATCACCTGTGCTGGAATGATATTAAGGAAGCAATCGATTTCCTTTCCAGCTCAAGCATCGAAATGATTGCCTCAGGCGATGAGACTCCATTCGACGAGAATAAACCGCTGAAACGCAAACTGGTAAATAATGATGAATATGAATCCACTATTCTCCATCTGACGGAAAAACACCTCAAAGACGAGGAAGTAATAGAAAAAATTCAGAAATGGATTACTGACGATAAGATAAGCTCACTCGTTAAGGCTGTGGAAAACAATAATACTTCCCTTCCTGCTATCAGTGAAATTTTAAGGAAACATTACAAGATTGCAATTGAAAAACACGAAGTTTCTACATCAATTGATAAAGGCTTGCGCGTTTCCTTGCTGAGAAGATTCTTTACCGAGCAGACAGAGTATATTACACTTGCAAAGGAATATGTCGACCTTGATGACTTTTATAATTTAATCGATAAAATAATTTTCTCGCCGACAAGCCACGGCAAACTCGGCGGAAAAAGTGCAGGTCTTTTTCTCGCTTCCAATATAATAAAAAAATTCACTCAGGATAACGAACTCCTGGGCAATATAAAAATTCCAAAAACCTGGTATATCCCTTCTGATGGAATCATACAATTCCTGCAGTACAATAATCTTGAAGAAGTTATTGAGCAAAAGTATAAGGATATTGAGGAAATCAGACGCGAATATCCTCACATAATCCAGATTTTTAAAAATTCACTGTTTCCTCCGGAAATGATTCAGGGACTTTCTGTCGCTCTAGATGACTTCGGAGATAAACCATTAATCGTCAGAAGCTCTAGTCTCCTTGAAGATCAGGTAGGAGCTGCATTTTCCGGAAAATACAAAAGCCTTTTTCTCGCAAATAAAGGAAACAAGAAGGAAAGAATGAGCGCACTGATGGATGTGATTGCAGAAGTCTATGCATCTACATTCAGCCCTGACCCGATTGAATACAGGGCGGAAAGAGGCCTTCTGGATTTCCATGAAGAAATGGGTATTATGATTCAGGAAGTGGTTGGTAAACAGGTCGGGGATTACTATTTCCCTGCTTTCGCCGGAGTCGCATTTAGTAATAATGAATTCAGATGGTCACCCAGAATAAAACGTGAGGACGGACTTCTAAGATTGGTTCCTGGACTGGGCACTCGGGCCGTTGACAGACTCAGCGACGACTACCCTACTCTTATTGCTCCGGGACAGCCGAATTTGAGAGTAAATGTCACACTCGATGAAATGATAAAATATTCACCGATGAAAATTGATGTGATTAACCTGAAAAATAATGATTTCCAGTCAAAAACGGTAAAAGAACTTCTCGATGAAATCGGCGATTCGTATCCGAAAATAAACAACATTATTTCTGTAATCAAAAACAACCTCCTGGTCAGTCCCATTGGTTTCGGACTCGATGATTCAAATTCCGATGTGGTAGTGACATTTGATGGTTTGATAAAGAATACTAAATTTATTAAACAGGTTGATTTGATTTTGAATATACTTCAGGAAAAGACAAAAGCACCTGTTGATCTTGAATTTGCTTCTGACGGTAATGATTTTTACCTCCTGCAATGCCGCCCCCAAAGCAGAACACGCGAAACAGCCCCCGATTCGATTCCCCGGGATATTCCCCCAGACAAAATTCTCTTTACTGCAAAAAAACATATCTCAAACGGAAAGGTTCCCGAAATATCCCATATCGTATATGTCGACCCTGAGAAATATAATGAAATCGGAAACAGAAATGACCTGCTCGCAATCGGCAGGGCAGTTGGCAGACTTAACAAAATTCTTCCTAAAAGACAGTTTATACTTATGGGACCCGGAAGATGGGGCAGCAGAGGTGATATTAAACTCGGAGTGAATGTAACTTATTCGGATATTAACAATACTTCCATGTTGATAGAAATTGCAAGGAAAAAGGGTAACTATATTCCGGATTTGTCATTCGGAACACACTTCTTCCAGGATCTGGTAGAAGCTTCTATCAGATACCTGCCGCTCTATCCTGATGATGCAGGAATTATATTTAATGAGTTATTCCTGAAACGCTCAAAAAATATTTTCCCTGACCTTGTGCCTGAATTCTCTCATCTTAAAGATGTGATTTCGGTCATAGATGTTCCCGAAACAAAAGACGGTATGATTCTACGTGTGCTTATAAATGCAGATCTCGAGGAATCTGTCGCAATATTTTCATCTCCTGTCAAATCCGGTTCGAAAGAAAACATCTCATCAGATGTAAGTGAATGGAAACCGAGCGACCAGTGGAAATGGAGACATAAAATGGCGGAGCAGATTGCATCGCAGGTCAATCCGAATCTTTATGGAATCAGAGGAATATACATATTCGGTAGCACAAAAAATGCGACAGCCGGACCTGCAAGTGATATTGACCTTCTGATTCATATCGATAACTATAGCGATAGGCTGGAAGAACTGAAAATCTGGCTGGACGGATGGAGCAAGTGCCTGAGCGAAATAAATTATATCAGAACAGGATATAAAACAAACGGCCTGCTTGATGTACACTTCGTTACTGATTTGGATATCGAAAACAAAACAAGCTGGGCTGTGAAAATAAATGCCGTTACGGATGCGGCAAAACCACTTCTTATGAACTTACAAAGTTAAATTAAAACACGGACTGCATCTTCAATATTGTTTGTATTAAATTTAATTAAAGATAATTCAGGTCCGTCGTGGGAAGCATTGAAACAATAAGTATCCCCTATTTTATCTTTCCAACTTCCCGTCAATCGTGTTGATTCGTGGATGTGTCCGTGCAGTGTTAATAAAGGTTGCCGCTCTTCAATAAATCTTTTAATAGCGATACTGCCGGCATAAAGGTCGAGCGGAACATGTTCGATAAACTTTCCGTCATTTGCAACCCTATCTAAATTTGTTTTATATGGGGGTGTATGAAAAAGAAAAATCGTACTCGATAAATCTTCGTCTTTAGTAAGTACATTCAAATCATTTTTAATCGTTGAATATTTCATCTCCGAATCCTCAACTTTTACTGACCTGTACCCTTCTTCAGGAGAAACGCAACCGGTGTCAACATATCTCGAAACATCATATTTTTCCCAATCTTTAAGTAAGAAAGGTGAAGGAGGAACATAGCTGTAACCATAAATTTTAAATCCTTTTAATTCAATTTTCTTGCAACTAATATAATTTAAAATTCCGGATTCTGATGCTTTTATTAAATCGACTTCTTCTGTTTTTAAATCATCGTTGCCTAAAATAATAAATATATCGGGATATTCATTTTTCATTTCCTCTTTTATCGATAACAATTTTTTTATTAAATAATCATTTACAAAATCATTAAAATCTGTTTGAGAGGAATTTTTAAACGAATAAGAAGGCAATATATCACCTCCAATGAAAACCGATTCAGGTTTTTCATTTATTATTATATTAAATAATTTTTCATATCGGTTAATAGAACCATGTAAATCGCTTACAAAAAATGAGTACATGATTTTTTGATTTATTATAAAATATGATTAATGTTTTACTAAGTAAATTCATAAAATAGGTAAGTATTTCAGCACAGTTAATATTTATTTTCATTTGAAGAATAAAGATTGTGATATTAATTAGTTAATTTAAGCATTTTTTAAAATATCACAACAATTACTTTTTATACTACTTCAATTTTATAATTATTTTAAGTAATTTCCAGAATATTAATATAAACTAATATGAAATTCTGTATTTTATTTATATTTATAATAATCTCTTCTTTAGTATTTTCTCAGGATTTATACATAAAGGATAATCCTTACGATAATGCAGACAAATACAATTTAAATAAGAATGCTTTTAAGCGTGAACGATGGTTCTATGAACAGAGAATGTATCCTTTTAATTTCATTCCCGAAAATGCATATGAAAAAGCGTACAATCAAAAGATGTATTTAAAAGAAAAAAGCGGATACTATTTTGATAGGAGTGTAGTTTGGTCGAACATTGGACCAACTCCCGGTAATTTATTTAGCAATGGTAATATATCTTCCCGAATTGCTACAGTAAAATATGACCCGAATAATCCGGAAATCATATACATCGGAGGTGCTTTTGGCGGCTTGTGGAAATCTACAAATGGCGGACAAAACTGGTCGGCAAAAACAGATTTCGAAATATCACTTTCCTCGGGCGCCCTGGCTATTGACGGAACTCAAACACCATCTGTTGTGTATTATGGAACAGGAGAAGCAACTTACAGCAGTGTATCATATTATGGCAGAGGATTATTGAAATCAACCAATGGAGGAGAAACATGGACAAACTATAGAAACGGTTTGCCGGTATCAACATATTTTTCAAGATTAATTGTAAGACCAAATCACAATAACGAACTTTTAGCGGCACTCGGAACGAGTGGAATTTATAGAAGCTCGGATTCCGGTGTAAACTGGTATCAGGTAAGAAGCGGAAAATGTGATGATGTTTTATTTTCATTAACCGGTGATACGGCTTATGCAATAGGAAGCGGACAGAGTATGAGAATTTCTTATGACGGAGGTGTAACATTCCCTGATGTAATAGGAAACGGAATAACATTTGGGAACAGACACCATTTCTCATATTGCAAAAATTATCCTAACATATTTTATGCGGCGGTATATTATTCTACGGGAACTGTTTCAGTCTATAAATCTATGAATAAAGGCTTAAACTTTACGCAGCTTGTTCCGGGTTATGAATTGACAGGCGGCCAGGCATGGTATGATTTTCATATGTACGTAAATCCGTTTAATCCTGACTACGCTTATGTCGGGACAATATACGTTTACAGAACAACGAATGGAGGAGTAAATTTCCAAAATAATTCAAGCAGTGGTGTTCATGTTGACCAGCATAATATGGATTTTCATCCGACTGATTCAAATAAATTACTTTGTGTAAACGATGGGGGTATCTGGAAATCTGATAATAGAGGGGCAACATATACAAATTTAAATACTAACCTGACATTGACTCAATTTTACAGAATGACTTCTGACCCGTCAAACCCTTCACATTTACTTGGAGGAACACAGGATAACGGAACGCAAAGGACTACCGGTACGATGAATTGGACTGGAGTACAAAGCGGTGATGGAGGAGAAGTATGTTTTAGAAAAACAGATTCAAGATATATTATAGGGGAATATCAGGAAAACGGTATATTTCGATCAACTAACGGAGGAATGTCGTGGGTTGGCGGTATAAACGGTTTAACAGGAACAGGTGCCTGGGTTGGTCCAATTATATCGCATCCTGATTCGGCTGGAATTTTTTACACAGCACGCCAGCAAGTATTTAGAACGACCAATAATGCTGCAAACTGGACGGTAATTTCCACGGGAACAAGTGGTACTATAAGAGAAATGGCCATTTGCAAAAGCAGTCCTGCTTCAATGTATGCTTCTATTGGAAGCGTTTTATATTATTCAAGTGATCGGGGATATAATTTTTCGCAGGTATCAAATGGAATGCCGAACAGAACTATTACAAGTGTAAATTTCCATCCCGATTCCTCAAAAGTTGCAATTGTTACATTCTCCGGATTCGGTGCAGGTAAAATTTACAAAACTACGAATGAAGGTGTCAACTGGATTGATATCAGCGGTAACCTGCCGGACACTCCAATTAATGATGCATTGATTTATCACCCTGGCTATTCGACAAGTATATATCTTGCGGCTACTGATGTTGGAGTATTTATGACAAATAATTACGGCGCAAATTGGATTGAACTTGCAAACGGATTACCTAATACGGTTGCAATGCATCTCGATTACAACGAAGCATCCGGGAAAATCAGGCTCGGTACTCATGGAAGAGGTACATGGGAAATTATAGGTACTATTGCAGGTATGTCAGGAAATAATTATAATGTACCTAATAATTACACATTGTTCCAAAACTATCCAAATCCATTTAATCCTAATACAAAGATTGAATTTAAAATTAAAGAAAAAGGATTTGTTACAATAAAAGTCTATAGTAATTTAGGAAAAGAAATTTCAACACTTGTAAATAATAATTATTCGGCTGGAACATATGATTTAACTTTCTATGGAAAAAATTATTCATCGGGTTTGTATTTTTATTCTTTGTTTGTTAACGGAATTAAAATCGATACAAAGAAAATGTTATTAATTAAATAATGGAATTAAAAATGAAGAATATTTATCTAATATTAGTAATACTGTTAACTTTATTTTTAAATATAAATTCATTTGCATTTTATATATGCCAGGATTTCGACAATCCAAGTTTTCCTCCTCCGGGATGGATTTTAAATACAACAAATGTGTATAACTGGGATTGGTCAATTATGTGCTCAGGATATGGTTTTGGAAATGGTTCGATGAAAGCAAATTTTTGTGATGCAGACTATAATTTAAGTTTCGATATTATTTCACCTCAATTTACTTCTTCGGTTTCGGGTGATTCGTTAATATTCGACCATGCTTATACAACATCATTTGCGGAGCAAAATGATAAATTAATAATTTGGTATTCAACAAATGGTGGTAGCAACTGGACACAACTTGTGTTACTAAACGGGGGGAATTCCGGTCAACTTACAACTGCTCCAAATACCGGACAAGCGTTTGTTCCAACTTCAACAGAGTGGGCTACAAAAAGATTTGAATTACCTTCCGGTACAAATAAATTAAAATTTAATGCAATTTCTGCTGATGGTAATAATCTATATCTTGATAACATTAAAATAGGTACAAGATACTACACAGATGTCGGGGCAAGCGGATTTAAGAGATATATAAAGACAATTATTCCCGGTAGTACAGACACTCCAAAAGTATTTGTAAAAAATTATGGAACTACATCACAAACTTTTCAGGTTACCTTGAATATTTCACCGGGAGGTTACATTCAAACACAAACCATAAATTCACTTGCACCCGGAGCAATTTATTTATTGAGTTTTCCACAATGGACTGCCCTTTCATCGGGAAATATAATAATGAAAGCATATACAAACTTGAGTAGCGACCAAAATAAATCCAACGATACGATATATAACAATTATATTATCTCTGATAACGGAAGAAATGTCTTGATTGAATTCAGCACAGGAACCTGGTGCAGTTGGTGCCCATGTGCCGAACATAGAATCCACGACCTTGAAAATTATTTTCCTAATACGGTAACACTTTCTTACCACGGTGGTGGCATTTCAGATCCGTGGGGTAACTTTAACGGAAATAATATTTTTACGCTATTAGGTTTAACTGCATATCCGCTTGGAACAGTTGACCGGCAAATCGATCCATGGAATTCAGGATTCAGTGATTTAGTAGAACGTCCGTTTATGCGGTATCTAAATTTTCCGGTTGCTCCAGTAGAAATTAATATTTTAACAAAAAATTATAATCCCGAAACAAGACAACTCAATGTAACTTTAAATGCTACTGCTCTAACAAATCTTACCGGACAGTATAAGATTAGCTATGTAATAACAGAGGATAATCTTATTTATTCGCAATCGGGTAATTCCTGGTGTACAGGAGGAACAGATTATATTCATAAGTGGATTGTAAGAACTATGATAAATAATGCGACCGGTGAAAACCTAAATTCAGGAGGAACGTGGACAAACGGACAGGTTATATCCAAAACATTTACAACATTACTTGGAACAGGCTGGAATGATATTAACTGTAAATTGAAAGTATTTGTTTATAAGGATAATTCACAACTGAATTTGGCAGAAATTCAACAGGCTATTCAAACCAATATACTTACAGCTGGAATCAATGAACCTTCAGTAATTCCAATTAAATTAGAACTTTCACAAAATTATCCGAATCCTTTTAATCCAATTACTAATATTAAATTCGGGATTCCAAAGAATGGTTACGCAAGTTTAAGAATATATGATATAACCGGAAAATTAATTGATACATATTTTGAAGGAAATATAAAAACAGGTTATTACAACGCAGAAATAGACGGTACAAAACTCTCAAGCGGAGTTTATTTCTATGTTCTATCTACTAATGAATTTTCGGAAACAAAGAAAATGATTTTAATCAAATAGCGTATTATTAATAACAAATTTTTGAATCTGCGTTATTTACCCTTAAATAAGTTTAATGCATCATTTTAAATATTGATTCTAACTCGTTTTAGTAGTTTATTAAACTTATTTAATTTTAATAACATATAAATTTATGTAACTCAAAATAAAATAAAACAAAAGCCCTCCGATGTAAATCGGAGGATTTTAGAGTAGCACGCCCAACGGGACTTCCGCCGCTGTCGAAGAACCGCCGAGGTGGTCGGATAATCTTCACCGTGAAAGAGAGATAAAAAAACTTAATAATAACCTAAAATCACACTTTTCTAAAATTAATTTTCATTACTTTACCTTAGTTTGCACCAGATTACACGGGAGTTAATAATATAAATTCTGCAATTGACCTTTTTAATATTATCATTTCAATTTATAAAATGATAAACTAAATTAAATTAAATATGCAATAATATGAGAATCACCGTCGATAGAAAAAGAGACAGGATATACCCTGACTCCAAAAGGGTTATCACAAGATTTTTTAATCACCCCGAGACAAAGGCAAAATCAATAATACAAAAGATTCTTGATATGAGCGAAACAGAGGCAGAAACGGCACTCAACCTGGTTTTAAGGGAATTTGCCAAACGCCACAGAAATATCACAAAGATTTTCCTGATGAATTTCTCGAAAATAATTGAGTATGTTAATGAATTGACGGGAAGCCACGAAAAAATGTCTCCTACTAAAAGACTTTTAATAGGTTCTTATTTTACTATGGAGTATTCAATTGAATCCGCGGCTCTATTCAATCCATCCATAATGGAACATCCTGACCAGAATGAGCTTGAAGAGGGGCAGAAGCGAATCATAGTGAGTTTCAGGGCAACGGGGGAAAGTCACATTTCATCCATAGTTTTCAGAAGCGGTATCATAGATAAAGATTTCAACCTACATTTTGACCCGCAGGGTAACTACATAAGCGAAGCGGAAATTATTAAAGGTCACGCATATAACAAAGATGAATTCAAAATGATTCTTCAGGAACACGATATAGTTAATAATATTTCCACCGACGTACTGGATCAACTTGAGGAATATTTTTATTATACTCAACTTAAAAACACAATCGAAAAAGCTAAAAGCAAAAAAACTCTGAACCTTGACCAGCAAAAAACCCTGAAACAAATGATGTGGCTCGCAAAGTCGCATTACGAAATAGTTTTTTCTCAGGATACTGACATTTCAGAAAGAACTATTTTTCCTGTCTCCAGAACAGAAAGCAATGGAATAGAAGATGCCAGATTTGTGAAATTCAAAGATGAAAACGGTGACATAACTTATTACGCAACTTACACAGCTTATGACGGTTATACTATTCTTCCAAAACTTCTTGAGACAAAGGATTTTTATCATTTTAAAAATTTGCCGCTTCACGGAGAATGCACCCGGGATAAGAATTTTGCTCTTTTCCCGAAAAAAATCAACGGCCATTATGCTATGCTATCCAGGCTGGACGGAATAAACCATTATATTATGTTTTCGGATAATATTACGCTCTGGGAAAATTCCCAGTTACTTCGCGAACCAACATATAACTGGGAATTAATTCAGGTCGGAAACTGCGGCTCGCCTATCGAAACATCCGAAGGCTGGCTGGTTATTACTCATGGTGTCGGACAAATGAGAAAATATTCCATTGGAGCATTATTACTTGATTTATATGACCCGACAAAAGTAATCGGGAGTTTAAAAGACCCGCTGATTGTACCTAACGAAGATGAAAGAGAAGGATATGTTCCTAATGTAGTTTATTCGTGCGGCTCTTTGGTTTACAATAATGTATTAGTTATCCCCTATGCAATATCTGATTATGCCTCTAGTTTTGCAACTGTAAATCTGAACACTTTATTGGCGAAATTAAAAGAGTAGGAATTTTTATTTATTATATAGAACCTTTTTATAAACATCGATATAATCATCTGCCATTTTTGAGCGGGTAAATTTGCTTTTAGCCCACGTAAAGCAATCCACTCTGTTTATTCCTTTGATTTTCTTTAATGCTTCTGCAGCTTCATTTATTCCTGATACGAGAAAACCAGTCTTGCCATCTGATACTAATTCCGGCATAGAGCCTCTATTAAAAGCAATAACAGGTGTACCGCAGAAATATGATTCCACAACACTTAAACCGAATGGCTCTTCGAAACTTATCGGATGAAGCAATAAATAAGCCCCTCCAAGCAGTTCGTTTCTCTTATCGGGTCCGGAGTTTCCTGCATATATTATATTCTCGCCATCAATGTACGGGTTTACTTTTTCTTCAAAATACTTTTCATCCTGAATCAGCCCTGAAATAATCAGTTTCATCCCGGCCATTTTTGCGATTTCAATGCTTTCATATGTTCCTTTGTCAGGATGAATGCGTCCGAAGAAAAGCAGATAATCACCGTGCTCCTTTTTGAATGTAAATTCCTTTTCATTAATACCGTTATACACAGTCGCTGTATATTTCAGTTCAGGACTACGGTTTGAATTGCTTATAGATACATAATTGTTAAAATCATTATATTTTTTGTAAACAGTAACAATTTTAGGCGACGAAAACCCGTGAATCGTTGTAACCATTGGAGTTTTTATCAAACGTGAATATGTAAGAGGAAGAAAATCATAATTATTATGTATAATATCAAATTCATTTGCGCATTCCATCAGATGGCTTATATGTAAACATTCGCAGACTTTTGCATCGAGTCCGGAGTTTTCTCCGTAAGGATTGTTTATGACGGATTCAAGTTTGGCTTTTGTAACGGAGTCACTTGTTGCGAAAAGAGTAACATCTATTCCTTTTTCAATCAATCCTTCTGCAATATTAGATGCGACCTGTTCCCACGGACCGTATTTCCGCGGTGGAGTCCTCCATACTACAGGTGATAATACTGCAACTCTCATAATGCTTTTCTTGAATTATTTAAACACATACTCACTAGGTCATCAATAACTGCTTCTCCCGCACATATAACTTTATCAGCTCCCCCCCAGTATATTTTTACTGTTCCGTCCGGTTCGGGAATTGCTCCGCAAGTGAACACAACATTATGAACATATCCTGTAACTTCATAAATTTCTTCGGGCTGAAGAATCCAGTTATCTCCAACGCCTAATATTAAGGAAGGATCTTTTAAATCGTGCAATGCAACTCCAAGCCTGTAAATATTTCCATCCATAGTCGGAAACACCCCATGATAAATGCTCAGCCAGCCTTTGCTTGTTTTAATTGGCGGAGCACCCGGACCGATTTTCATTTCATCCCAGTGATACATCATCGGCCTCATAATTACTTTTGAATTACCCCAGTGTTTTAAATCAGGTGAATAAGAAATCCAGATTGACCAGGGAGAAATCTCCGAATGAGGTCTGTCAAGTCTGGCGTAAAGTCCGTTAAATTTTTCAGGAAAGATTACTACATTTCTGTAATCCGCTTCAGTTATTAAAGCGATTCTTTCTGTGCTTTTGAAATCTGAAGTTTTCGCAAGTCCTATTCTGACACCGTATCTCGAGTATGCGCTGTATGTAATCAGGTATTCATTATCTATATAGGTAATTCTCGGGTCCTCCACTCCGTACTCTTCATAAAGCTTAAATCCATCTTTTTCAGAAGGAGTGATAAAAGGTTCGGGATGTACTTTAAAGGAATAACCATCTTTACTTTCCGCCATTCCTATTATGCTTCTGCCATTATTCAGATGTGAACGAAATAGCAAAATATATTTTTCTCCGAATTTAACTGCGCCTGCATTATGAACAGTTGCAACTTCATATGGGACATCTTCTCTTGTAAGTATCGGATTGCCCGAATATCTTTTTATTATTGGCATAATATATTTATATAATTGTTTAGTCCATTCATAATACCGCGTTTAACAAGAGGTATTTAGCTTTTTGCTTTTAACAAAGTACTTTTATAATATCTTAAAATAATAAACAATAGAAATAATAATCTCTGGGATATTTCGAGAAAATTTTTTCCAATGGCTTCTACAGATTTAATATTATGTGCAGTAAAGTTTCTAATAATATGGTATATTAATACACATTTAACTTCATTAGAAATTGAATAACTTTTAAATTCATGATTTTCGGAAATTAATAATTCCAAAATCAAACCATCTATCATATCATCCTTTTTTTTAACATAATCGTAAAGTTTATCAAATGTTTTATTATCACCACCGACAACAAGATACAGTTTTTTTGTAATATCTTTAGTACTTTCTAGTTTTTCTTTTTTAGATAATATCTTAATTAATGATTCAAGAACAACACACATTCCAAAAAGTTTGTTTAGAATGTTTAAATTGTCAAATTGTGTAATTTCATTATTTATTTTAGTCTTAGACAGATAATAGCTTGTATTCCAAATATAATATGAAATATTTATTTTTATATTTTCATATAATTTATCAGAATCAAATAAATCATTTGATAATAATAGTTGATCAAATTCTTCTAGTGTAAGTGGGGGGGAAACATTAATAATATCATTGAAGGCATTAATTCCAATTTTAATTTCATTTCTTATATAATCAACGTAATTACTCATAAAATGATCTATTGTTTCCCTCAATGTGACAATTTTATATGCAGGGGCAGAATTTGGATATCCCTTAATATAGTCTTTAATTTTATAATCTTCTCCAATAGCTCTATGAAGAAAAGTAAAAGCAATTTCAACATCTTTCACCGCCATATAAATTTCAGCTTCAAAACAATATAGCGAACCTTTATGAATAGTAAAATTTGGATTATTTTTTTCCCATTCTAAGACTATCGTATTTATAAAATCCCAAAAAATTATACCATTAAAATATAGATGGAATTTTCTTAAAGATAATGTATAATTTGTTAAACATTCAAAAAAATGTGAACATAAATATGAATATATATCTCCTCTTTCTTTTTTTATATTATTTGCAAGTGTTAGAATTTCGTTCATAAAAATTTTTAGCTTTTCGCAATAATCTTTACAATCATATAAATGGTGACTGTAGTTATGGTAATCTGGATATGTCCACAAATTAATAAGGTTTGTAGTTATATTTTCATTCGAATTCTTTAAACTTACTATTCCATATTGAGGAGCGAATTTTATTTCGAAATTATTATAAAATATATTTTCTTCATTTAAACCATACATATTCTTTTTGTTTTTTTAAAATTGGATAAATAATTACAAATAAGATTATATAAAAATATACAAATTTTCTAAATTTATTTAAATATCATCACTTTTCATATTCGTGTTCGAGTTCGAATGCATTTAAAACAGTCAAATGCGAAATTAAATATGATAGAGTGCTTTCAGCACCCTGATTTTTATTAATACCGTAATCCTCCAGTCCGTCGAAGCATCCTCCTGATTCATAATCGTAAACCGGTGTATTCAAATCATTTTTTCCCATGTACCACATATACGATGTGAACATCTTATCAAGATATTTATTTTCTTTTGTCACTTCATAAGCTTTGAAGAACAGCAGAACCATTCCCATAACATCAATTGACTGTTGTGCAAATTCTGCGCATTCAGACACTTTGCGATACCACCCCTTGCTCCCTACAGGTCTCAGATGACCGCTCTTCATTGTAACGTCTTTCAAAAATTTAGTCGAATCAACTGCCACTTTCAGAATCTCATCTTCCCTGAATATTTCATATGCGTGAAATATCGAAAGAGGAATAATTGCATTGTCATACGTTAAAATATTTTCAAACCAGTTCCATTTACCGGATTTTTCAGCTTTATAAGAATCTATTAATTTATATGTAAGCTCATGCGTTATTTTCATTATTTTCTTTTCATCGGGAAAACGCTTCAGATAATAAGATAAACCCAATATTGTATTTGCAATCCCCCTTAAATGGACAAGCTTTTTAAAAAACGGTATTGACTTATTGAAAATATCCAACCCAAGCTCATGATAGGAATCCTTAGGAAAGCCGTAAATAAGAAAACCCAGCGCCCAGATTGTCCTTCCGAAAGAATCTTCGGATCCTACCTCATCCAGATAGTTTCTGCTGAAACTCAGAAAATTCCTGAACGAACCGTCATCATTCTGCATATAGTGAATATAACTGAGATAAATCGGCATCAAACCAACCGTTTCATCGGTCTTGTTTTTATACTGAGCCATTGCAGTCATTAAAAGTGCCCTTGCATTATCATCTAGGCAATATCCCTCTTTCAGATTCGGTATGCCGTATTTTGCATGCTGAACAATTCCCGTATCATCTGTAAGTCGCTTTATATGAGCAAGAGTGAAATCTGGCAGCAGATAAGGATCAAGGGTTGTACGTTTTTCCTTCTGAATAAATGTAAAACTATCCATCGCCGATTTAGCAACTTTAATATATTTTGCACCTATCTTTGGCCATTTTAACTTATGACCGTATTCAAAAGCGGCTTCGCGCAATTGTTCAACTTTGTGACGGTTGTCGAGTAAGTCCAGCAATATATCTCCAAGCTGTTCGTGATTATGAAAATCGAATAAAACTCCCCTGCCATCTGCAAGCAATTCTTCTGCGTGCCAGTAAGGAGTTGATAATACGGCAGTGCCGGCTCCGATAGCGTAAGAGAGAGTTCCGCTTGTAATCTGCGCTTCGTTTAAATACGGAGTTATGTATATGTCGGCCGCATATAAATATTCCATCAGGAGTTCTTCCGGTACAAAGCTTTTATAAAAATACACATAATCTTCGAGATTATATTCTTTAACAAGACGCAATAGATATTCCCTATATTCTTCCCCGTACCTGCTCAAAACTTTCGGATGTGTATTCCCCAGAACTACATATAGAATGTTTTTATGTTTCTTCACGACTTTTGGCAGTGCTTTAATTACCGTTTCTATGCCCTTATTCCTGCTTAAAAGCCCGAATGTGAACAGAGCTGTCTTATTGCTGAAATTAAATTTTTCCCGTACGGAATCCCTGTGAAACACTTTACCGACAGGCACTCCGTGCTCTATAATTTCAATTTTATCTTCCGGAATTTTATATATTTCAACAAGAAACTTTACTGCTTTTTTGCTCATTACAATTACCTTGAATGCCTTGCTGCTTAATTCCTGAACGATTACTTTTTGAATAAGAGATGGCTCTCTGATAACGGTATGAAAAGTTACTATAAGTGGAATTTCAATTCTGCTAACAAGCGAAAGTATGTACACTCCGCTTTCACCCCCGAAAATTCCGAATTCGTGTTCAATAACGCATACGTCGGCTTTATTGTAATTAATAAATTTTGCCGCGCTGACATAGTCTCTCTGATTATTTTGATTTACCACAAAAGAGACTTCAGAAGGATATTGATACACCTGCTCATTATCACTTACAGCAATTACATATAGATTTGGGAATAAATTCGTGTAGCCAAAGTTATCTGCAACGGATTGTATAAGATTATGAGTGAAAGTTCCGATTCCGCATTTTTGCGGAGGATATGTTCCGATAAATGCGAATTTCATATTAGTTTTTTTATTGATTAAAGTTACATTAATAACAGCTCAATTTCAAGTTTAATATCGGATATAGACAGCAAATTGTTTTCCGGTTTTTGCCGGAACAACCGGATTTTTAATATTTTTAATTAATATTAAAAAAATCATCCTTTGTTGCTTTTTAGATTCTTATATATACACAAAAATATTTAGTAATCGTAAATAATTTATAATGAAAAGCGTTTTGACACGATTTGACTTATTATAAAAAATACTGAAGTTTTTGTTTCAAAACTTTTTACACGCCCGCGGAACTCGTAAAACTTTCTTGTGAATGATGTTCTGGCTCAATTATTTCTATAATTACTCATCATATTTGATCATAAAAAAATGAGTAACGTTATTATTCATTACTCTTTACTCATTAAGATTTGCACGCCCATAATTAATTTGCATTATTTTACCTCTGTATGCACCAGATTACCTCAGATTACTCACTATTTATTTACTGATTTTATTAAAATAAATGCTACGTTTGGAAGTGTTAAATGAAAAGACTTGAATTGATTTTTACAAATATTAATATTGTATTACTTTAATTTTTTGTTGCATAAAAGATTTATTAGTTAATGAGAATTCAATATTGTTCCGATTTGCATCTTGAGTTTGAGCATAACAGCAAATATATATCAAATAATCCCCTGTCTGTAAAAGGAGAAATATTAATATTAGCTGGGGATATTATTCCTTTGCATGATGAATATTTTAATAACACTTTTTTTAATTTTATTTCCGATAATTATGAAAAAGTGTTTTGGGTTCCGGGTAATCACGAATTTTATTATAATGATTTAAATGAATTCAGCAAATCTTTTAATATTAAAATAAAAAGCAATATTAACATTGTTAATAATATTGCTTTACAGTATGAAAACATTCAGTTTATTTTCAGCACACTTTGGTCAGAAATAAGTAACGATAACGAAAAAATTATCGAACAAAGTGTATCGGATTTTGATTGTATAACAAATAACGGCAGGAAACTTAAAGTTGCAGATTTCAATATACTGCACAAAGAATGCTTAAGCTTTATTGAACAAGAGTTAAACAATAAAAAAAGTAAAACAGTTATAGTTACACATCATTTACCTTCACAGTTATGCAATTCCTCCCATCATAACAAAAGTCTGATAAACGAAGCATTTTGTGTCGATTTGACCAATTTTATTGAAAAATCAGATGTGAATTTCTGGCTTTACGGACATAGCCATTTCAACCAAATGCCCCTATATATTGGAAATACAATTATGCTTACAAATCAGCTTGGATATGTTCATAATAATGAATTCAAATATTTTAAGCACAATGCTTACTTTTCTTTTTGATATTATTACATGAGTAAAATCAAGTTGTTAATCTGAAATCAACATTAATTTTATTCTGATATGCGGGAATTAAAGAAAGTATTTTCTTCAGAATCTTAAATTCTAATTCAATTAGATTTTTCAGGTTCATAGTGTTAGATAATGGTAAATTATTATCCGACAAATCAATTTGATTTTTAAAGCGCAGTTTCATAAGAAAATTATATGCAAATAATATTTCATCTACAGTGTTTGCACTAATAATATTTTTTGTTTTTATTGCATTTAACCTATCAAATGTATTGGAGCAACAAATATTATTCTGGAGAGAATAGGTCCTTGCAAACATAACAATTGGATTAACTGCATTCTTCAAATCGATTGACTCCGTATATTTATCCGAAATAATATTTCCTGAAGATATTTGCTGAAGTTTAATACTATAAGTATTATGAGCAAGATGATACAGGAACAGCGAGTGTTCTTTAATTAATTTAGCAATAGTATCCTTTATCCTATTAGTGAATCCTTCATCTCCATAAACACATCTGAAATCAAAAAATATTGTAGCATCTAGAAGATTCTGTGGTTCAGGAGTTGTTACCCATTCTTCGAAATATTTTACCCAAACGCTTACAGGTTGGCACCACTGTTTATTTTTAGCCATAACATTGCCCATACAATACTTATAACCAATATAATTCAGTGAATCACATACTATTTCACCAAGTTTATTAAAATAGTCACCCGTTAAATTATTTTCATTATCCGGTATATCTTCATAGATAATTGCATTGTCCTGGTCAGTAAATAAAGTTTCTTCTTTTCTTCCTTCACTCCCCATACTTATAAATGTAAAACCTGTTGGGGGATTACCTAATTCTTTAATGGTCAATTCTATTAATCTTTTTGTCACAGCATCTGAAAAAGACGAAGTGATATTTGTTATGTATTTTACATTGATATCACTTCTAATCAGAGGTTTTATAAATAGATGCAATTTTTTGTATAGCTGTTGCAATTCATTTTTTGTTTCTGCTTTACTTATATTTGAAATGAAAAATGTAAGTGAATCTTTTAAAACTTTGTATATATCATTAGTTCTCAATATTCCTGCAACTTCATCAATATCATTTCTAACAACAAGATGATTTACATTTTTTTCTTCGCTAATATTTATTGCATCGCAAATGGAAGTACTTTCTTTTATATAAACTATTGGGGAACTCATTATTAAATATATAGGATTATCCAAATTCAGATTAAGCAAAAGCACCCTTTTCTGAACGTCGCTGTTTGTTACTATTCCGATATATTGTTTTCTCGCATTAGTAATCACTAAGTTATCTATTTTCCTTTTATTTAATAAATCGATCGCATCAAATATAGTTGCATCTGAGTCCAAAGTATTTAACGGTGACAGAAAGTTCTTTACGGATTGTTCTATTAAAAATGAATTGGATTTTAATTCAGTAATTAAATTGACTGTATCTGCTTTCTCTTTTTCCTTAATTGTAATATCTTCGATAATTCCGTCACAAAATAAATCTTCGGAATCATTGTTGTTGTACGCAACGAGTGTAACAGAAACATAAGCTTCTTCATTATTTTTCTTCCGTATATTCAAGACTCTGTTTTTGATAAAACCGTTTTCAATTAGATTCTTTCTCAAGATTTTTCGGTCTTCTGATTTCGTGAGCATTTCAATAAAATGAGTCTCAGAAAGATCCCTGTAATTAACATATCCTAAAATTCTTATAGTAGTATCGTTTGCAAATATAAATTTTCCTTTAGAATCAAGGTTTATACGGAAAAATCCAATATCCAGAGTGCTTAATAATTTTTGGTAATCTAAAACCGACAAATTCAGATTCTTATCAACTGTAATATCTTTTGCAATTATTATATTCACTTCTTTACCATTAATTACTGCTGTAGATGATGTAACTAAGACCTCTATAAATCCACCGTTTTTCTTTTTCAAATTTACTTCATATTGTCCCTCTTTTACGATTATCTCTGAAAAAGCACTTATAATTTCTTTATTATTGTTTTCACTAATTAATTCGTTTAAAGTACAATTAACAAGTTCGTTATTTTCATAATATAACATTTTACTCAGCACATTATTAGTAAAACTTATTTTCCCGTCTATAAGCATTATTAGTCCTTCGGTTGTAGCTTCTACAAGAGTTTTATATTTTTCTTTCGAATCGTGCAATTCGTTATTCGCTTTAATTCTTTGCTTTTCGATTTTAAGACTTTGCTGGGAAATGAATAAAAGCAGAAAAGCTATTGAAAACGAAATTCCCACCGAAATCCAAAGGAGTTTTTTTGTAAGATTGTCTATTTCTTTTTTTACATCTTCAATATAAATACCTGTCCCAATAACCCATCCCCATGGTTTAAAAATACTGACATAAGATAATTTAGGAACAATATGAAGTGAATCATCCTTCCATTGCCACATATAATCTACATATCCGTGATCTAATTCTTTGACTGTATTTACAAATTCCACGAACAACTTTTTTCCGTGCGGATCACTGAAATTTGATAAATCTTTTCCGTTTAAATCTGTTCTATACGGATGAATAATCATTTTAGGTTGCATATCGGTAATCCAGAAATAATCTTTGTTCTCCTCACCGTATCTAAGATATTGAATTCTTGAGACAGCTGTATTTTGTGCTTCTTCACGGGTAAGTAAACCATTCCTTTCATCATTTTCGTATTTCGACAGAATACTCAATGCAGAATTAGTAAGTTCTTTTATCATTTCCCTTTTTCCATTCATAATATTCTGCTGAAAATTCGGAATAATAATCAAAAAAATAGTAAGAATGAATAAAAGAATAGATATAACAGAAGGCAGAATAATTTTTATATAAAATTTGCTCATATCATTTATACAATACAATATAAACAAGATTTAACAAAAGCATATATCTTATACGATAAATTAGTTATAAATAAAATATATTTAAAAATTATAAATGAAAGAAAGCAATCCTCTTGTATTGTTCATTGCATAACCGCTGGTTACTCTTCCTTTTTTATCTCCGTTTACTATTCCATACATTGCAAATGTATATTCACCTTCCAATGCTATATTAAATTTACCTGAAATAAATACAATTCTTGGAGCAACTCTATAAACATAATCGACATTAGAACCGCGGGCATATATTGTTCCATTAATCGAATCATTAGATCCTAAATTTTTAGTATATCCGGTGAAAAGACCAAATTGAACAGTTTCACCGGTTGTCTGTAAATCAGCCCAGAAAGAAATGGTATTAAGATTTGTAAACTCTTTAACACCTGTAGAGGTATCAATAATATTTTTAACCGCATATCCTCCTATCATAACCATGTCGTATGCGTTTTGAGCAAATATCCCTTCCAATTTGATTGATAATGGTTTAAATTTCATATTTAAAAAACCAATAGTTGATAAACTGCTTAAAGTTTTATCGGAAGTAAATTTCTTTGTTGCTGATGAATTTGAGGTGTATAGTTCAGGAGTTAAAGTTTTATAATCTACGCCTGCTCCGGCAAAGAAATCCGATGAATCGGATTTATATTGCATTTGAAAATGTAAATTCGGGATAGCTGAATTTCTAATATATTTTGAACTTGCTCCATCCGGCCCGAAACTTGTAAAATCCCTTTGAGAGAATACACATCCTATTAATTTCAGATTACCCATAGTTTGAGATACACGAATTTGCGGATTACGAGAGAATGGCTGAAACGGGGCACCTGTATTGAATGAAATTACACCCGGGAATGATTCTGCAATGAACATTGGATGCCAATATTGACCTGCCAATAATTCAGTTGTCTTCCAATTTAATTTTACGAAAGCATGTCTGAGCCTGAAACCGTTTACATCACTAAAACTCGAGTTCTCATTTCCAAAGAAATCTGCCTCTATTACACCTGACGGTTTGGCATCGAAGACATCGGGACCTGTAACAGCAACTTTTAACCTGGACTGTATAGAAAGTATATTGAAATTTGATTTCGCATTAATATCATCTTTGTTGGCATCGAGAGAAACATTATCAGGATATAATAAAAAATGACCTTCCCTGATATTAACTGTTTGACGTGAATCGAAAAACGCATCTGTTTTCACAAAACCCGATAATTTTAGAATGAATTTCGAATCATCTTTTTTATCCTGTGCACAGATTGTAAAAGAAACAGCAATTATTAAAACAATTATAATTTGTTTCATATTAGTTAGTAATTATTATTTAATTTATTTTGAAAAATCTTTTGTCGAATTATCTTTTTGTGTCATTAACGATACAACGATTAAAGTAAGTACTGCTAACGGGATGGAAATAATACCGGGATTATCCAAAGGTATTGGAGCATCCTTTGGTATTAAACCATATTTATCATACATAGTCGGAGAGAATAGAATAATACCGATCGAAGAGACAATACCAACTATGATTGACCATGCTATTCCTTTAGCAGTTGTTTTTTTCCAGAATAAAAGGAATAATATTGCAGGCAGATTGGCCGAAGCTGCAACGGCAAATGCAAGTCCAACCAAGAAAGAAACATTCATTCCTTTGAATAATATTCCTAAAATAATTGCAAAGATACCAACGCACATTGCAGCTATTTTTCCTGCTTTTACTTTAGCATTATCAGTCATCTCAACCTGCAAATACTTATCAATAAAATCATGAGCAATAGCACCGGATGAAGCTACAATCAATCCGCTGACAGTACCAAGAACAGTAGCAAATGCAATTGCTGATATAATAGAGAACAATCCGACACCAAATGATTTCGCTAAAAGCGGACCCGACATATTACTGCTTTCAACGTCTAAAACTCCATTTATCATCGAGCCAAGTCCCATATAAAGAGTTAAGATATAGAAAAATCCGATTGCAGCAATAGCAACAATAGTGGATTTCCTTGCGGCTCGCTGACTTGGTACGGTATAATATCGGATAAGTATATGAGGCAATGCAGAAGTTCCTAAAAACAATGCAAGCATAAGTGATAAGAAGTTTAACTTATCCCATATAGTTGCACCTGATGCGTCTGAAAGTTTGTATAATAGTCCCGGTTTCATAACATCTTCACCCTTTGTAATTTGTTGATACCAGACTGTAACTTTGTCACTTCCATCTGAAAACGTTTTCTTGGAAAACCGGACTACTTCACTTTTTTCAATTGTCTTTATAAACTCAAAAGGACCGACAGGACCGGTTTTGTCAACTTCTTTTCCGTCAACAATAATTTTACTTAAATGCCCAACCTGGTAGAATTTCTTTTCTGATTTAGGAGCTCCATTATATAATTTTTCACCACTTGCAATAACTGTAGTAGAGAGAATTTCATCGAGTGTTGTTTTACCTTCTTTCTTGTTTAATTTATACCAACAAATTGAACCATCTTTTTCAAGTTTAACAAAGACACTTTTATCAACTACTTTTGTTGTCTTTACGATATAGGCGGGATTAGTAACATTTACTATTGTATCATTTGAAACTATTGCTTCTAATTGGGTAAATTTATGGTAATTCTCATTAGGAGTTAATGATAATCCGTTATTTAGAATATAAATCGTTAAAATGGTTGAAAAAACGACCAACAAGGCACCCTTGATAAATTGCACATAAGTCGTAGAAGTCATACCTGCGGTTGCAACAATAAAAATCACAATTGAACCTACAATAAGCACGCCCATCCAATGAGGCAGTCCAAGTAAAGGAACTACAAGATCACCCGCACCAACCATTTGCGGAATAAGATAAAAAATCGAAACAATTAATGTGCTGATTGAAGCAGCAAGTTTAATTGATTTAGAATTAAATTTAGAATCCAAGGCATCCGCGAATGTGTATTTGCCGAGTTTTTTCAACGGCTCGGCAACAAGAAATAATGCAACTACCCAGCCGGCAAGATATCCGATTGAATATAAAAATCCATCATAACCTGAATATGCAATCATTCCACATATACCCAGAAAAGAAGCTGCAGATAAGTAATCACCGGCAAATGCAATACCGTTAACGCTCCAATGTATATTTCCACCAGCAGCATAATAACCGGCGGAAGATTTTGTTTTTCTTGCAAAATAAAAAGATAAACCCAATACTAAACCTACGATAAACAGAAATATTATTATTGCTAAATTTGAGACTTCGTAAATCATATTTTATTTAATTTAATTTTAGTTTTTATTTAATTTTTTTTCCATTTTAGTACAGAAATAGTTATAGATAAAACCCATAACTATAGCCAGCACAATTAATCCAAATCCATATATAATGGCAATGTTTTGTCCTCCGATTAATTCTAATCCCATCAATTCGGGTTTAGTCAGACCAATCAGAACAAAACCGGAATAAATAACTGTGTAGACAAAAAACAAAATAATACCTAGTTTTGATTTTTTTGAAGCCGCATTATCCGTAGAAATAACGACAGCAGGTTCGTGAAGCATTTTTCCTCCGTTTTTTTGTTTAGAAATAACTTTTTCAATGTTGGAAAATTAAAATACTACAATCTATTAATAAAAAAAATTGATTTATTTTGCAAATCTTATTTTACTTAAAGAACTGTTTCGATCCTATTTTAATAGAAATGAAAATTTTCAAGGAAAATTTTAAGTAAAAACAAAAAACCCTTAAACATTAATATTTACAGGATTTTTTTTGCACGCCCAACGGGACTCGAACCCGTAATCTTCAACGTGAAAGGGAAGGATAAAGCATAAAAAGAGCTTAATTACCCACTTTTTAATAATTATTTTACCTAAGATTGCACTCGATTTTTTACGAAGTTCTTAAGAAATTTACTCAGCTTTTGCTACAATATATATATATTGTAAATCCTCATCATTATTATTTATTACATTATGAACAGTATTAGGGGGTACATAAGCAATCATTCCTTTATTAATACTGAATTTTTCTTCATTTTTAATTTCCACCTCCCCTTTTCCGTTTAAAATTACAAGCATCTCCTCGTTACCTGAAGTCGTATGCTCACCAACGCTCTTTCCTTTCTTTAGAGTAACCAAACCGGACCTCATGGTTACTGTTTGTGACGAATCCAGAATTTGAAAATAAGATTCCGTATTTACCGGCAAATTCTTTACGAAGGCTTCAATTTTCTTTTTATTTTCCATTTATATGATTTTTACTTTATCCAGAATTTTGCAATTAAAGGTATTGAAATAATTTGGACTAAACCGATTATTAATCCGGGAAGTATAGCCGACATAAAATAACCCGAAATATCTATCCCCTGATTTGATATAATAAAAATAAATAAAAAAATTGTTCTTCCAATAATTAATGCAATTGCAATCGAGGCAAATGAATTCATTTTTATTTTCTGAACCAATATTCCGGTAATTAATCCATATGTAAATAATTCCGCAGTCATCGGAACAAGTGAAATAAGAAACGGCATACCGGTAATTAAAAAACTTACAACGGGTGATAAAAACCCCGCAATTGCTCCTCCCCGCCATCCGTAAACCAGTCCTGCAAGTATGACTGTCCAGTGCATAGGGAGTATATATCTTACAGGAGCACCTAATAAATGGCAAACAGACGGCAAAGCGACAGCAAGAATTACAAACAATGATTCAAATAAATATGCTCTTAAATTATTTAAAGGTAATGTATTGCCGTAAAATACCAGACTTCTTATGTTTTTCATTTGAATTATATTTATTTTTTAATGTCTTTTTATTGATTCAATAATCTCACCTTTTGAATCCCGGATAGTCAGTATCATCGGCATTTCACCGGGAAGAGTATGAGTTGCGCAGCCGAAACACGGGTCATATGCACGGAATGCCATTTCTATCATATTTAAAATCGGCTCGGTTACTTCAGTTCCTTTTCTAATCAATCCTTCAGCAGCTTTTTTAATCGACATCGAAATTGCAGCATGGTTGTTTGTCGTACCGACGATTAAGTTTGCTTTTTTAACAATTCCTCTTTCATCTGTAATATAATGATGAGTTAGTGTCCCTCTCGGTGCTTCCACAATTCCTATACCTTCACAAGGAGTTTCCGTTGGAATAACTCTAAAATTAGGGGAAGTAATTTCCGGGTCTTTAACAAGTTGCATAACTCTTTCCGCTGCGTATTGAAGTTCTATTATTCTTGCCCAGTGTGTTGCAAGACGTTGATGAATAGGCTTTTTACCGGAACTATCTCCGGTTAATGTTGAATACATTTTTTCATATTCAGCTTGTGCAAGGGGTGTCGGCATTCCATCGGACGCATTTAATCTCGATAATGGAGTTGCAATATAAACACCGCTATCCTTCCCGTCAACAAAACCTTTCCAACCAATTTTTTTAAGATAAGGATATTTTAAATAGCTCCATTTTTCCGTATGTTCTGCAATATTATCTAAATATTCAGAAGGTTTGTATTTGCAAAATTCATTACCTTCAGGGTCAACAACTCTTACATTTCCGTCGTAAAAATTCACCTGATTATTTTCATCTACTAATCCCATATAATAAGTTTTATGAATGTAAGGACCGTTGACAATCAAATCGACATAAGCATTATTTTTTAAAACAATATCTTCGAAAACTTTAAAAGTAAACTGCCCAAAGTCAATCATATATTGGGCATATTCTTCGATTTTTTTTCTTTCTTCCTCGTTTATTCCTCTCGTTACACCACCCGGGATAGAAGTAACCTGATGAATTTTTTTACCTCCAAGCATCTGAATGATTTCCTGACATCTTGCTCTTAACCCAATCACTTTTGCTCCTGCTTCAAGACCGACTTTATTAATCAACCCAAGAATATTTCTTTCTGCAGGAGGAGCATCCGGCCCGCAAACAAAATCAGGTCCCGCAAGTGCATAAAAATGCACAGTATGGTCTGCAGTATAAAACGTGTTATATAAAAGTTCACGGAGTTTTTTGCCGGCAGAAGGTATTTGAACTTTATATACATCATCAGCTGCTTTTGCTGCAGCCATATGATGAGCTTCAGGACATACACCGCATATTCTTGTAGTTATTCTTGCCATTTCTTCAATAGGCCTTCCTACAGCAAACTGCTCGAACCCTCTAAGTTCGGGAATTTGAAAATAGCAATTAGCTACTTCACCATCATCATTTAAAAAGATATCAATTTTTCCGTGACCTTCCAGTCTTGTTACAGGGTCGATTTTTATTTGTCTCATATTTATATTGTATTTGTCTTTTAAAATTTTCTATTTTTATCCTCACCGTTTTTTTGTTGAACCCTTTTCATCAAAGAAGATGCAAGTGAAAATCTGTAAAACGTACCAAGCGGGTCAGCAATAGTTTTAATTATTTCCTTGACTTCATTTGGGTCAGTGGAGTCAATTACAGAACTTAGTGCCGAAACCATTTTAGTCCCCTGGTCCATTACATTCGGAGGCGGACCGTAACATCCCCTGCAACCTGAATTTGCCTTTACGCATAATGCATCACATCCGCTTCTTGTTGCAGGTCCCATGCACATTATTCCCTGGTCAAGCAGGCATTCTTTCGGATCAGGAATAATTTCCTGAGGTCTGTAAAATTTTTTAATTTTCTTTTCTTTTCTTTCACGCGGACATTCATCACAGCAAGTTTTATCTCCTGCTCCAAGTATAGTTCCTTTAGGAGGAAGTGGTTTACCGTTTTTTAAAATATCAATTACAGCTTCAATCACATTTATTATCTGGAATGATTGTGGAGGGCAACCCGGGACATAGTAATCGACATCAACCACCTGGTCAAGTGTTTTCACTGTATTCCAGAACTCGGGAATTTCGATTTCACCTTCGGGCATATTCGTCCTCATCTCAGGATAAACTCCCTTTGATTCAGCTTCTAATGAAGGACTGTCATTATAAACATAATCCAGGATTGTTTTTTTATCATAGAAATTTGCAAGCCCGGGAATGCATCCTTCCTTAGCACAGGAACCAAACGCAACTAGTACTTTTGATTTTGCTCTGAGCAGCTTCGCAAGATGTTCATTTTCAGAAGTTCTGATTGCTCCATTGAATAAACACAATGTAATATCACCATCTTGCATTGCTTCTACATCTTTATATTTAAAATCCATTATACAGGGCCAGAAAACAATATCGAAAAATCCAGCAACATCAAGTATTTTTAATTCAATATCTACAACTGCAATTTCACAACCTCCACAGGAAGATGCCCAGTATAAAGCTAATTTTGGTTTCATTATAAAAGAAATTAATATTTTTATTATAAAATTTTTTATGCTTCAACTAAATGTAACGGTCCAAGTTCTCGTATTTCAGTTTCAAATTCTAAAGTTGTGGCGGCATACTTATCACCTTCTGATGCTGATATCCATTCGAGTCTTAATCTTTTCGGGTTAATACCAAATTCTTCCAAAAAAGTTTTCATAAATTCAACTCTCCTTAAAGTCTTATAATTACCTTCTGAGTAATGACAATCTCCAATGTGGCATCCGCCTATGAAAACTCCATCAGCGCCTTGCTTAAATGCTTTAATAATAAATGTAGGGTCAACCCTACCGCTACACATAACTCGAATAATTCTGACACAAGGTGACGATTTCAGTCTCGAAACACCTGCAAGGTCAGCACCGGTATATGTACACCAGTTGCATAAGAAAGCTACAATTTTCGGGTTAAATTCTTTATCCTGTTCCATATATTATTTTTAGATTTATTTTATTTTCTATAATTTATTTTCAACTCAATCTTCACTCATACACTCATTACAATCTACACACTCTTACACTGATAATATACCTTCCAGCTCCGCAAGAATCTGCTTGTCAGTAAATCCTTTACCTGTTATAGCAGAAGACGGACACGCAGATACACACGTTCCGCATCCTTTGCAAAGCATATCATTGATAAATGATACTTTCTTTTCTTCTTCAAATGAAATCGCGGTATAAGGGCAGAGACTGTTACATATTCTACATCCACTGCAATATTCATCAGCGACTTCTGCTTTAATCGGGTCAACTGCAACCTCTCCAAGAGAAATCAATGAAAGAATCCTCGCCGCAGCCGCAGATGCCTGTGCAACCGAATCAGGTATATCTTTTGGTCCTTGTGCACATCCAGCAATAAATACCCCATCTGTCATTGTAGAAACAGGGTCAAGCTTCGGATGACGCTCTAAGAAAAACTTATCAGGACTTTGACTAATTGAAAATATCTTTTTAATATTACTTGCATCAAATTGTGGTTCTATTGCAGGACATAGTATAACCATATCAACCGGAATTTCTCTGAATTTACCTATTAAAGTATCTTCACATTTAACCATTAAGAATGGTTTTTCTCCATTTGTTAAATATCCTTCTGATATCTCAGCTACTTTACCTCTAATCATATTCACGCCTTCATCGAGTAATCTCTTGTAAAATTCCTCATATCCTTTTCCAAATGCACGCATATCAATGTAAAATTGATATACTTCCGCAGGTGTTCTGTCTTTTACAAGATGAGCAAACTTCAATGCATACATACAGCAGACGCGGGAACAGTATTTGTGGAAATTTTCATCACGCGAACCGATGCAGTGAATTATTCCAACTGCTCTCGGCACACTGCCATCCTTGCATAGAATCGTTCCGCCTGTTGGTCCTGTTGAATTTAGCATATGCTCAAACTCAAGAGATGAATACACATTATCAAGCCTGCCATATCCGTACTGAGGCATTTGTTTTAAATCAATTGTCTGATACCCGGTTGTTAATAAAATTTGTCCGACTTCAATTTCAACTTCTTCGTCTTTTGCATCATAATTAATTGCTTCAGGTTCGCAATATGTAGAGCATATTCCACAACCACCAGTTTGCATTTTTATACAAGCTTCTTCATTAATAATTGGGACGCGTGGTACCGCTTGAAGTGTCGGAATATTGATTGCCGTTTTAGGACCAAGATACCAATCCTGTAATGCACCTCTTTCATAACCAAGAGTTTTTATTTTAATATGTCCGGTTGGACAAACATGTGCACAAGCCCCGCACACAATACATTCATCCGATTTTTCATCGAAAGGTAAAGAAATCTCTCTTTTTATTCCACGGTTTTCAAAACTAAGAACATTTGCTTTTACAACATCTTTGCAAATATTTACACAATTTCCGCAGAGAATACACGCATTAGGGTCTTCATCCCTTTCAAGACATTTGATTCTCGGTTCTTTTACTCCAACCGCTTCCGCAATATCCTTTATTATTTGTACATTTGGCCAACGGGATAAAAGAAGCTCCATAATCATTTTTCTAATCGTCTGAATTCTCGGAGAGTTTGTCAATATTTTTGTACCGTTATCTCTTAGAGGATAATTACAAGCAGTTACTATTCTGCTACGCTTACCTCTAATAACTTCGACACTGCATATCCGACATACTCCATAAGGTTCAAACAACTCCGAATAACATAAAGTCGGTACCCAGATACCGGCAGACTCTGCTGCTCTTACAATAGTAGTTTCTTCGACTATTTGAATTTCTTTACCATCAATATTAACGTTTATCATATTGAATTTTTTTAAAATTCCGAAATATTTTTTTTATTCTACAGTAATTGCCCCAAATTTGCAAACATCAAAGCACACTCCACACTTTCCACATTTCATTGAGTCAATAAAATGAACATTTTTCTTTTCGCCATATATTGCACCATCGGGGCAGTTTTTTTCACAAACCCCGCATCCATGACCATTTTCCAGACATTTTTCCGGGTCAATTGAAAAAGTCAGTAACTCACGGCATACTTTAGCAGGGCATTTTTTGTCTCTTACGTGTGTTAAATATTCTTCACGAAAATATTTTAACGATGTTAAAACAGGATTCGGTGCGGAACCTCCAAGTGCACATAAGGACGATTCAACAATCATATTCGACAGTTCTTCAAGCAAATCAAGGTCTTCTTCTTTTCCTTCCCCTTTTGTTATTCTATAAAGAATATCATACATCCTTTTTGTTCCTTCTCTACATGGAACACACTTCCCGCAAGATTCATCCTGTGTAAATCTTAAAAAGAATTTCGCCATATCAACCATACAGTTATTTTCATCTAACACTACCATTCCGCCCGAGCCCATCATCGAACCGACTTTTGTCAATTCGTCATAATCTACCGGTAAGTCAACTAAACTTTCGGGAATAAAGCCACCCGAAGGACCACCTGTTTGTACTGCTTTAAATCTTTTACCATCTCTTATTCCCCCTCCAACATTAAATACAATTTCACGAAGTGTAATTCCCATCGGGACTTCAACAAGACCGGTGTTATTAACTTTTCCAGCAAGTGAAAATACTTTTGTGCCTTTGCTCCCACCCCATGGGTCGTGAGTTACATCACCGGTACCGATACCAGTAAACCAATCAGCACCTTTCAGTACAATTTGAGGAATATTTGCCCAGGTTTCAACGTTATTCAAACATGTCGGACAATCATAAAGTCCTTTTTCAACCGTATGAATATATTTTGCCCGAGGTTCACCCGGATTTCCCATAATAGAAGCCATTAGTGCTGTTGATTCGCCGCAAACAAATGCCCCAGCACCTCTCCTTACTTTAATATCAAAGCAGAAATTTGTATCAAAAATGTTGTCACCAAGTAATCCATTATCCTTTGCTTGTTGAACGGCAATATTAAATCTCTTTATTGCAAGCGGATATTCCATTCTCACATAAATATATCCTTCTCTAACATTCTCGATTGCATAAGCACCGATTATCATACCTTCGATTACTGAGTGCGGATCACCTTCTATAATACTTCTGTCCATAAATGCTCCGGGGTCACCCTCGTCAGCATTACAAATAACAAACTTTCTATCCCCAGGTATTTTCTTACATGTTTCCCATTTTACACCGGTAGGAAATCCTCCTCCTCCTCTTCCTCGAAGTCCGGACTTTTTAATTTCTTTTAATACTTCATCGGGGGACATTGTTGTTAATACTTTTGCTAAAGCCCTGTAACCTCCTCGTGCAATATAATCTTCGATAAACTCCGGGTCTATCATTCCCCTGTTTCTGAGTGCAACCAGCGTTTGCCCGGAGAAAAAAGGAATCTTATTCATTCTTGGAATCGGAATTTCCTCTTTTGGGGGAACGTACATAAATTTCTTTACCGGTCTACCTTTGACTAAATGCTCTTCAACCAAATAAGGAATATCAGTAACTTTTAGATATTGGTAGAAAATCCCGTCCGGTTGAACTACCATTATTGGTCCCGCACCACAAAATCCGTTACAACCGGTTGTTACAACCATTGCTTCATTTTGCAGATTATGTTTTTTGATTTCTTTTTCTAGTACCTCTTTTATTTCAAATGACTGGTTTGAAACACAGCCGGTACCGGCACAAATCATTAATTGTATTGTATATGGTTTCATCAAATATTCCTTATAATTATATTATTGTATTTTTTCACTACCAACTGAAAGCGCATATTCCTGAACGAATGCTCCTTTCATTACGTGCTTATCAAAAATTATTTTTACTTTATCTATAGTGAGATCAACATATTTAATCGGAGCATTCCCTATTACTTCTACAGTTGCCATTGGTTCGCGACTGCACAATCCTGCACACCCCGAAGTTGTCATAATTATATCTGTTGCTTTACTCTTTTCTATTTCTTCCATAAACGAATTCATAATTTTCCTTGCTCCGGCAGCAATTCCGCATGTCCCTAAATGAACGGTAATTTTTACTCTTCCGGCGCCTTCCCTTAGAGTCATTTTTCTTTTAAATTCCTCTGTAATCTTTTCTAAATCTTCAATTTTTAGTTTTGCCATTTTTTTCTCCTTTATTTCTTTTCATATTTTTTTAATAATTTTGGAATATTTGGGACTGTAGCAGGACCATATAAATCTTCTCCAATTACCACAACAGGTGCTAAACCGCAAGCACTTAAGCATCGGGTTTCTTCAAGACTGTATTTTAAATCTGGAGTAGTCTCTCCCATTTTTATTTTTAATTCCCTTTCTAATGCTTCAGCAACCCTGGCAGCTCCGAGTGTATGACAGGGTGTTCCCATACAAACGCAAATTTTATGTTTCCCTTTGGGTTTTAAACTAAAAGCATTATAAAACGTAGCTATATTCAAAATTTTGCTCACCGGAACATTGGACTCGTTCGATAAGCTCTCGATAACTTCCCGGGGAAGATATTTATATTCGTCTTGTATATCATGCATCATTTCGATGATATTTTCGGGATTGTTATCCCATTTCTCCGAAATTTCTTTAGCTTTGTTTTGTGTTTCAGAAGACATAGTTTTAATATTTATTTATATTTATTGTAATTCTGATATTTTTTGTTTTACTATTTTTTTTAAACTATTTAGCAGCATTACCTGTTTTAAATCTTTTACTTTTAATTGCAGTTTTAAATCTTTTGTCCTGAACGTAAAATCTTTTCCATTTCTCTTGTGATAATATAATATTTCTGTCTTTTCCGCCCTTAAAATCAGTGCTATTAATGTTTCTGCAATATCTCCCATAGGTTTCCTGTCTATATGACTGTGCTTAAATGTTGCTTTCACTTTTGTTCCGATACCTTTTGCAGAACTAATCGAAAATTTCCCTTCACAACTTTCTGCGGCTTCTTTAAAAAAAGGAATCCCCAGCCCTACCTTCCTTGTTGTCCTGCTTGTTGTAAACGGATTCTGAATCAGTTTTATCATATCTTCATCTATTCCTTTACCATCATCATTGATTTCTATTATCAGTATATCTTTCTTCGTATCTTCATTAATAATTATTTCAATATTTTTCGCACCTGCATCTATACAGTTTTCCGATATGTCCAGAATATACAGAGATAAATCATCCATTTATAAAATTATAAAAACTACTAAAAGAATTATCCTTTCCATTGAACTCCGTATATGAACATCCTATCGTATGTAAAGAATGTGAATCCGAACCTTTCACAAATTTATATTTTAAAGTATAATCTTTATATATCTCATTTGCATCTTTCAAACTCATATTTGGTGATATTTCCAATGCATCCAGCTTACATTTTTCCGGAATAAATCCCAATTGACTAATTATTGAAAAACTCTGCCTGTCTATGTGAGCCGCAATTGCAAGTCCATTATTCGCATGGATTAAATCAATTGTTTCATCCAGATTTAAATCAACCGCACTGAAAAGCGATTTTCCGTAAAACCCTTCAACTTCATCATATTCATTTGCAATAACCTGTTCCAGTCTTTCTTTTTCGAAATACACATCCGGTAAATAATTATTTATGTAATCCTTAGTATTACAGGCGTTTATCAAATTTTCAAAGAGCGATAAAATATGAATTTCTTCCTTAGTCGTAATTTCCATCCCGGGATAAATTTTAAGATTCATGTATTTTCTTCCTGCTTCAACCGCTGCAAATGCATTTTCAACCGAATTATGATCGGTAATAAAGATTAAATCGATTTTTTTTTCATTAACTTTTTCTATAATTCTCATCGGCGATTGTGTTATGTCGGCGCAAGGAGATAAACAAGTATGCAAATGAACATCAGCTCTTATTAGCTGCCCTGCTTTCATTTTATTCCTGATTCAAAAATCTTTCCACTCATGCGATAAGCCGTTAAATCAGTTCCAAGAATCGTAATATTTTCTTCAGTTGCCTTCGCTATTGCATCTTTGTCAACTTCTCTTCCCATCACCACTATAATAGCAGATAATTCTTTCAGGCTTGCAACTGCAATAATATTTAAATGAGTCTGCATTGTAATCCATATATTATCTTTTTTTGAATTGGCAATCACATCACTCAGCAAGTCACCCGTATAACCTCCGGATACTTCTCTTCCGGGATCGAAAACTTCATTAAGCACTTTCAGATCGAATTTTTCTATTAACTCTTTAATTTTCATTTTTATTCTCCGGCCATACCGAATTCACTGTTCTTTAATTTTTCTTCTAGATTTTTATTTGCAAGCATAATGCAATCTGTCAGACTTACCTCACCTTCCACTGCATCTTCAGCAAAAGTCTCGCAAGTCGGCGAGCCGCAGGCTCCGCAATTTATCTTAGGCAATACCGAATATATTTTTTTTCTTTCACTTCTTTTAGAAAGCGCTTTTTTAATATCTATGCTTATATCATCTTTGAATTCCGGTTCGAACATGTTTTCACAAATAAGATTGTACGATTCATACTTATCTTTTTTACCAAACGGAATTTTCGATTCACTGTAATAGTTTATCAGGTTGTGCAGGTTTGTTCGCGACAGATAAACATTTTCAATATTCATAGGTCCGCCGAGGCAGGCTTCGGTACAGCCGTGCATTTCCACAAAATCGACATTATGCAATTTTCCTTTTTCTATTTCATCAAGTATAAAAAGAACATTATTTATACCGGAAACAGTAATGCAGTTATCGCAATTCATCATAAACCCGAGCCCGCCTAATCTCGCAAAGTTCAGACCGAAACCGCTTATATCGAAATATTCAAAATCGTCATCCTTGCTTCTTGCAGTTTTCTGAATCGCATCATATAGAGTATTATAAATCTCAGAAACAGGGATAGCTCCGTCGAATGCGGAATAATATTTTTCAGTCTTCTTTGAAATAATTACGGTTTTCGAGGGACAGGGTGTAATATAGATTACTCCAATATTGCTTTCTTCAATCTCCAACCTGACTGACGCTTCTCTTTTAGCTTCTTTAGCAGCAAGTCCCATAGGTGAAATTACCGGAATTAAATTCTCTATCAACTCTGGATAGCGCATCTGTATTATCTTTACGCAGGTTGGGCAGAAAGATGAGATCAAAGGTTTTCTGCCTTTATAATCTTTCACATATTTTCCAATTGTTCTCAATACGGAAATGCATGCTCTAGTAATATCCACAACTTCATTAAAGCCTGTTTTTTTCAAAGAACTTAATATCGTCTTTGGTTTTATATGTCTGTCGAATTGAGTATATAGAGCAAGAGAAGGTATTACAATCGTATATTCGAATTTCGAAAAATCCTTAAAAGTATTTGTCAAAGGAATAATTGCCCCTGTTCTGCAAATTTTCACACATTCACCGCAATCTATGCATTTATCTTCGAGCATTCTTGCCTTGCCGTTTCTGACACGTATAGATTCAACAGGACAAACCTTCAGGCAATCCATTTCACCTGTGCACCGTGTAGGTTCAAAATAAATCGAATGTTTATATGTGTCTATGACCGGATTCAATTAAGATAAATTTTAAAAAATAATTTTGTCCCTTTTAATAATTCCGTCTCTATT
Organism: Ignavibacteriota bacterium; assembly: GCA_016218085.1. Classification (GTDB taxonomy): domain Bacteria; phylum Bacteroidota; class Ignavibacteria; order Tepidaquicellales; family Tepidaquicellaceae; genus FEN-1279. Next base: position 80,675 of record JACREY010000020.1, on the reverse strand, counting down.
TTAAATTCATCGGAATTGTTTTTTATATTGGGTAATCCCAAACCCGCTCCGAATCCCATTTCCCGCATTTCCTGAGTTGCAGTTGAAAAACCTTCTTTCATCGCAAGCTCTATGTTTTCAATTCCCGGACCCTCATCCTCAATTATAATTATCACTTCGTTCGGAGTGATAGTAAAATTCAATTTTGCAATTCTTGCATACATAATCACATTCATTTCAGCTTCATAACAGCAAATCGAAACCCTGTAAACAACTTCTGGTTTAATTCCTATTTCTTTTAGTATCTTTTTTATTTTCACTGATACTGAACCTGCATTTGCAAAATCCTTGCCGGAAATTCCGAAAATTTTATTATATAGAATTTCCTGTTCCATCATCCGCCTTTTGAAATATTTCTCTTCCTCTTAAGCCGAATGTATATAAAATTCCACAGGCTTCGAATAATTGTTTTTCTGTCGTCAGCATCGGTAGATTTTTTTCGTTTGCCTTTTCGATGATCTCAGTAGCAGGTTCTTTTCCGGACACGAATATTATTCCTTTCAAATCCATAATCTCAGCAACCTGTATAACCTGCTGATTCACAAGACCTGTTATTAACAAAGAACCAATCTTGCAGGTTTTTAAAACATCGCTCATCATATCTGTTGCATAGCAATACTCTATGTCCCGCCAAAGCAATCCTTCGTCTGTATGGTTTTTGCATTCCAAAATATTTACGATTTCTTTTAACTGCATTTTATTTTATCTCGTTAATTATTTTATTTTCACCCATAATAATCTGCCGTCTCGATGGAAATTTAGAAGCTGGGCAATGACTCCAGCATTGACCGCAGCCTGTACATTTATCCATATCAACATATCTCGCTCTTTTTTTAATTTTCACTTTAAAATTTCCAAGATAACCTGAAACTGAAACGACTTCGCTCCAGGAAAATAATTTAATAGAGTCCCTGTGTCCGACAGATACCATTTTCGGAGTCAATATGCAGGCAGAGCAATCAAGTGTCGGGAATGTTTTATCAAAGATTGCCATCTTGCCGCCGATGGAAGGTTCTCTTTCAACGAGATAAACATTATTACCTGAATCTGCAATCTCAAGTGCAGCCTGTATTCCGGATATACCTGCGCCAATTATCAGAGTATCGGGATTAAGTTTTGCTTTTTTGACTTCGAGTGGCATCTGGAATGCCACACGCGCAACAGCAGCGCTTGCATGAGCTTTTGCTTTCAGAGTTGCTTTCTTTTTATCATCGTGAACCCATGCGCAATGTTCACGTATATTTGCCATTTGGAAAAGAAATCTGTTAATACCTGCTTTCTCGCAGGCATTCCTGAAAGTAAGCTCGTGCATCAAGGGTGAACATGCAGATACTACAATCCTATTTAGCTTATGAGTCTTAATTGCATCCTTGATTAAATTCTGCCCGGGGTCGGAACACATGAACTTGTAATCGCGTGACAATATTACATTCGGTTGTCCCGCAATATAATCCCTTACTTCAGTAACATTCACAGTGGACGATATATTCACACCGCAGTGGCAAATAAAAAATCCAATTCTGACGTCAGGGTTATTTTGCTCTTCTTTAAACATATAATTAATTTTAGCTTTTATAAACTTTTTTATTGATGAATCAGTGCACCTTTTAATTTTATCGATGCAGTAAGGTTCTTATTAATTCCCAGTTCCGAATCCGAAAAACCAAATGCAAGTCCTAGAACCTGCGTGAAAAATAAAATCGGCATATTATATTTTGTATTATATACTCTATTAATTTCGTCCTGATATGCTTCAAGGTTCATCTGGCACAACGGGCATGTCGTTACAATGCAGTTTGCACCGTTATTAATCGCACATTCAATAATCTCTTTTGAAAGTTTTATTGCAACGTCTTCATAAGTAGTCATCAGCATTCCGCCGCAGCACTTTACTTTCATAGGGTAATAAACATTTTCAGCTCCAACAGCATTAAACAAATTATCCATGGTCATTGGCTCTTCTCTGTCATCGAATCCTTTTTCGGGTCTTACAATCTGGCAACCATAATAATTTGCAACCTTCAGTCCTTCAAGCCTTACTTTTGTTTTTACTTTTATTTTATCCAGACCGATATCATTAATCAACACATCAAGGGGGTGCCTAACTTTCACTTTTAGATTGTAGCTCAGTCCACCCTCTTTCAAGCATTCGTTAACCCTATCTTTAAGTTCCGGCAATTCCTTCATATACCTGTGTGTCTTTGCCAGTATCGTATAACACGAGCTGCAAGGAGCAACCAGGTCCCATTTTTGCTTTTCTGCAATGGCAAGATTCCTTGCTGATATCGCAAATCCTACAACCTCTTTTACCGACATATAAGCAGTTGCACCGCAGCAATTCCAGTCTTCGAGTTCGTGAAGATTACATTCGAGGTGGCTAAAAACTTTTTTCATAGAATCGTTATAACTGCTATGGGCCGATTCCAAACTGCAGCCCGGAAAATATGAATAATCCATTATGGTAATTTATTTTTTTGATTCTAATTCTGTTTTTTTATCAACTGCACCGTAACCGACCGCGCCTTTTAAATATTGTGCTTCTTCAACTGCCCTCGGCATATCGAATTGTTCCGCTTTCTTAATTATTTTCTGGAAATTTTTTAAATCTTTAATCTTAGACGGCAGATAGGCTATTCTTTTTCTCTTAGCCATCCTTAATCCAAGAGGCATGAAACTGAATAATTTAAACGGGTTTGTTTTCATGAAATAAAATATAAGTAATCTTGCTTCGTGAAGCCTGCCGTACGAATTCATTATTTTTACGAAGGATTGCGACAGGGAATACACGGGAAAATGCGGGGGGTAAATATTTTTTTCCATTGCAAGTCTTTTTAATGCGTAAATTATATCCGTAACTTTTATTAGAGCTGTACATCTCGTCTGGCAAGCATAACAAGAAGCACATACCCATATTGTTTTGCTGTGAAGCAGCGATTCCATATCACCTGCCCTGAAAAGCGCTATCACCTCTCTCGGAGAGATGTCCATTGCATATGATACAGGACAAGAACCTGTGCATGTTCCGCACTGTATGCAGGATTTAATTTTCTCGCTGTTCGGAACAGCTTCTAGCTGCCTTAAAAATGACACTCTTAAATCCTGCTCTTTCTGCGACAGCTTACCTGGAATTTTTATATTTACAATTTTCATATTTATGAAATTTTATTAATAACTTTTTCAAACCTAATTTGTAAATTCGCTCATCATTTCTTCATCGTAATAAATTTTTAAGTCAATATCAGATTCAATTTTTTTAAAAGTGCTTTCATTAAAATTATTACCGATGATTTTATTAGTTTTTAATAAATCTAGGATTTCTAGAGAACATTTATAAATGCTGTCTTTAATTTCATCCGATAATTTTTCCGTAATAATAAAATTATTTACGACCTCAACAGCTAGAATATCCATTTCGGAAGGCATTTTTTCATCTAATATCTCTGCAAGTTTAATTGCAGTAATAAAGTTAATATCGTGATAGGAATTTAATCTTAAAGTGTGAAGTAAATCTGTTGTTTTCAGGTGATGAATAAAACCAGGATACATTTTTCCTGTTTTAATGGAGTCGATTATAATTACATAATTATACCCACGCATCAAATCAATAATCCTGAATCCTCCCCATGATGTTTCTTTGAAATCGATTCCGGGTTCATTTTTAAAATGCGCGCTTAAATACCTGACAATGATAATGCCTATTGCATCATCGTTCAGTATGGTGTTCCCCATCCCTAAGACAAGTGTTTTCAAAACACTAAATTAAAATTTCGAAATCCTTTATTAAAACGGATCCATCTTTGCGATTACATCAAGAGTCGTCTTTTCATAAAAAGTCGTTATTTCGTTGAGTATGTAAGAACAGTATTCATACATCTTACATTTTGGGTGTGCTTTGCATTCCTTCTCACCGCCAAAAATACATTTCCTGATTGTCTGAACACCGTCGCATAATTTAATTATATCCATCAATTTTATTTTTCTGCTTTCAATGGACATGGTTACGCCGCCGTTCCTTCCTTTCTTTGAGACAATCCAGTTTGTATTACTGGCCAGGTCCTGGAATATTTTATGAAGATAGGCACAAGGAATATTCGTCTTTTCAGAGATTTCCTTGACGAGGAGGTAATTTTTCTTTTGCGAGTTAGCACCCAGATATGCTAAAGCCCTTATTGAATATTCACAATACTTTGAATAAAGCATCAATGATAAAGGATAAAAAGACCTTTTTATAATGTTTAAAATCTATCAATACTTTTTTTTAAATGCAAGTGTAATTTTTTTAGTATTCTTTATATTATTAATAATCAAATATTTATAATGCATAATATTTTATGCACCGTAGTATTTAGGACTCAAAACTCTATTTTTGGAAATAATTATTTATAAAAAAAACCGGATTTTCATCCGGTTTATGTTTACAAATTATTTCAAGGTGCTCTTTTAAGAGATTGCTTCGAGTGCAATCTCTTTAAGCTCTTCTGGGGAAAAAGGTTTAGGTATAAACTGGAAAGCACCAAGCCTTGTCGCTTCTATTGCTTTATCTATCGTTCCGTAACCCGTTATCATAATTACAGGTGTGCCGGGATAATTTTCTTTTATAGAAACCAGAATATTCATCCCGTCTTTTTTGGGCATCTTGAGGTCGAGGAATATCAAATCATATTTATTATTTTTTATTTTCTGCTGAGCAACATCAACATCGAATGCTTCTTCGACTGTGAAATTCTGTCTTGATAATATTCTGCGGACGCTATGACAGACGATAGGTTCGTCGTCGACAACAAGCACGCACTTTCTTACTTCAGCATTTTTACCGTAGAGTGCTGCCCTCGGGTAATCTGACCTGTCCATGCAATCAAGATAATCGCTCCCGATTTCGCTTTCTACTTCAGTTATATTAAATGGCATATCGACATCAATCAGTCCTTCGTTTTTTTGTAAACCCATTCCTTTTTTCAGTAATGCTTTTTTTTCTTTTTTAATTTCGATGCATTCTCCTTTGCATTCTATTCTTGTTCTTGTAAAAATCTTGCATTCCCTGTTACCTTTTGCGCATTGAATAGTAACGGAATATTTTTTGGAAAGCGGTATGTCGGAACGTGTTAGCCTGTTTACAAAATCCGAAGATGTTGCTTTTTCGATTTCTTCTATTACGAAAGGCATATCGACATCAATGACTTCTTTTGCCATTTTACTATCTCTTTCCCTTTCTTCCTCTTCTTTCTTCCTGCTTTTCCTTAACTCAACCGCTTTCTGAATCCTGTCAGTAAGTTCAGTAGGGGTAAATGGCTTTTGCAGGTAATCGAGTGCTCCTAATTTTGTTGCATGTACTGCTGAATCAATTGTAGCATATCCTGTAATAACGAGTACATCTATTTCGGGGTAATATTTTTTCACGAGTTCGATTAATTCCATTCCGCTTATTTCCGGCATCATCAAATCTGTGATTAAAATGTCGAATTTTTTCTCCTTCATTTTTTCGATTGCATCGGTTGCATTGAGTGAGTTCTCAACTTCAAATCCTTTTCTCGAAAGAATCTTCTTTACACTATCACAAATTGTTGATTCATCATCCACTACTAATATTTTTTCCGTAATCATTTTATAATTCCTTTATTTTATTTTTTATATTCTTTGACAAAATACTTACAACTGCCGTGCCAGTCTAAAAATTAAGTTTAAACGTTAATTTTAATGCTTTTGCATTATAAGTGCATAAAATCATATGCATTAAAATCGCAATTTCAAAAAGAAAGAGAGAATTAAATAAAGTATTGTTGTTTTTTGTGGATTTATGAAGTGTATAAATATTTATGCAGAAAAAGCAATATTAATTTTCTGTTATTCATCATACTCCGGTTTTTTTATACCGTATTTTCTCATCAAAGCTTGAAAATTCGACCTTTGCATACTCACATCCAGGGCTGCCTTTGAGATATTCCAGTTATTTCTTAAAAGCGCTTCAGTAACAAAAAGTTTTTCAATTTCCTTTATAGATGTTTCTTTGACCTGTTTTTTGAAACTGTTCAGGTCATAAATATTTTTTGGTAAAACAGAGCTTGCAATCATATCAGTTTTATAAAGAACTGATGAAATTTGAACAGAGTTAATTAAATCCCCTTCTATTAAAATAGTAAGTCGTTCTATGATATGCTCGAGTTCCCTGATATTTCCGGGCCAATGATAATTTTGAAGCATCTCCATTGCTTCAATATCGATGGAAGGAATTACTTTATTAATTTTCCCGCAATATTTTTTAAGGAAATGCAAAGTAAGTTCGGGAATATCTTCCTTTCTTTCTCTGAGTGCCGGAAGCTTTATCGGAAAAACATTTAACCTGTAATATAAATCTTCTCTGAATTTTCCGTTTTCGACTGCTTTCTTAAGATTCTGATTAGTCGCAAATATCAGCCTAACATTTGTCTGCTTTGTTGTCGTACTTCCGACAGGAATAAATTCTTTTTCCTGAATTATCCTTAACATCTTTGATTGAGTTTCCAACGGTAGGTTTCCTATCTCGTCCAGAAATATAGTTCCATCTTTTGCCGCTTCGAATACACCCTGCTTATCCGTAATGGCTCCCGTAAACGAGCCTTTAATATGCCCGAATAATTCACTCTCTATCAACCCCGCAGACAAGCTTGAAATATCAATCGGGAAAAACCTGTTTTCTTTTCTTAAACTTCTATTATGAATAGCATGTGCAGTCATTTCTTTCCCTGTTCCACTTTCTCCCAGTATTAAAACCGTACTATCCGTGGGTGCAACTTTACCGATTAAATTATATACTCTCACTATACTCGGGCTCTTCCCAATTATTCCTTCGAAACCGGATAAATCCGAATAGTTGTATTCCTCGGTAGTAATTTTCACGAGACTTCTTTTTTCCAATGCCCTGTTTAACACTGTCAGTATTTCAGAAGGAGTAAATGGCTTCGGGAGGTAATCGAATGCACCGTATTTCATTGTCTCGACTGCAGACGCAACTGTTGCATAGCCTGTTATCACAACAACAATTGTATCTGGATATTTCTGCTTTATCGCCTGTAAAACTTCCATACCACCTACATCTATCATTTTTAAATCCGTAAAGACCACATCAAAATTAATTTCTTCAAGTATTTTTAAAGCTTGCCTTCCTCCGGTTGCATAGATAACATCGTGTCCTGATTTTTTAAATATTTTTTCACAGCTCTGGCATATTACCAGTTCATCATCAATTACTAAAATGTTTGCCTTCATTATTCTGCTATTGGTTTTATCGGCAACAGAACTATAAAACTTGTCCCTTTGCCTAATTCACTTTCTACATTAATTGTCCCGCCGTGCTGCTCTATTATTCCGTAACTGATAGATAAGCCCAGCCCGGTTCCGCTTTCTTTTGTTGTGAAGAACGGATCGAAAATCTTATGCTTGTCATCTTCCGATATTCCGGTACCATTATCAGAAAACCTTACCTCGATATACTCACCGTTTTCAATAACTCTTGATAATATTTTTATATCACCACCTTTCGGCATTGCATCCGAGGCGTTTAATATAAAATTTATAAATACCTGTTGAATCTGATCTCTATCTACCATAATATCGGGTAAATCATCCGCAAAGTATCTTTCTATATTCACATTTCTGAAAGATGCCTGATTTCTTACCAGTAGTACAATATTATCAATTAAAATATTAATATTCGTTAGACTTTTTTGCGGCTTGGTCTGCCTTGCAAAATCCAGAAGTCGTTTGACAATTTCCCTGCATCTGATTGTTTCATTCACAATCACCTGCACATCATCTCTTTTTGTATCTCCAACATTTAAATCTTCAAGCAACAAACTCGCATTAGTCAATATGCCGGTAAGAGGATTGTTTATTTCGTGTGCAACCCCTGCGGCAAGCTTTCCAATTGATGCAAGCTTTTCTGAACGGAAAAGCTGTCCGTGAATTTTTTTAAGTTCGGAAGTTCTCTCCTGAACTTTCACCTCCATTTTATCAGCCCACTCTTCAAGTTCATTCTTTTCCCTTTCAACTTCTTCAGCCATGTGATTCAGAGCAATTGCTAAACTTTTAACTTCACGGGGGGCTTTACTGATTGTGAATTCGGATTTATAATCACCTTCAGTAAATTTCTTTGCAACATCTTCAAGCTGCCTTAATGGGGCAGTAATCCTATTTGACAGCATAATCGCAACAAAATAAATTATTACCAATACAATCACTGCAACTCCAAGAAATATCAGAATTGTACTAGCAAGAATATCGTTGAAAGGCTGCTTTAACAATCCGACATACAACATACCGATTACTTTACCTTCGATATCCTTAATTGGCTCGTATGCACTTATGTACCATGCATTAACTACGAATGCGTCACCTGTCCACCTTTCACCCTTTTCAATTGTTTGATTATACACTTCCTCCGAAACTAATGTACCAATTGCATAACTTCCGTCAAGATTTTTTACATTGGTGCTTATCCTTAAATCTTTATAAAAAATAGTTTCTGTCCCTATTTCTTTTCCTTTATATATTTCTTTTTCATGAACTATTTCTTTTATTTTATGCAGAAGTTCGTAATTTCTGTTCAATAATACGCCTGCAATTAATACTCCTACCAGATTTTTATTTCTGTCGAAAACGGGTACAGCAGTTTTCAATATCATACCCATCGATTCAACTGAATCTTTTCTTTCTTTTGATTTCGGAGTCGGTATAATTTTCATTATTGCGTTCTTGACCAATTCAGGAGATTCTTTCTCCAATTCTTCCCGGCTTATCACGTCTGTTCCCGAAAATGATTCCCCGCTTTTTAGGACTTTCTGAAAAAATCTGTCATTTAATAACGTATCACCCCGTGATAAGAAATTCCTGCCTCTGCATACAACTATACCTTTTTTATTTACAATAGTAAATATATCAAGTTTTTCGGTGTTAAGTGTTGTCTGCAACTCCTTCTGAAGTGTATCAGCTTTGTTTTCAAGTAGTGAGGAAATTATAAAGCCTCTTAATGATGTTAACCTCGCAATGACTTCAATTGAAGATATTTTATTGCTGTAAATTTCTTTTGCAGAATTTAAATCCGATATTGTCTTCATCTCTGCCCGGTTGATTACCTGGTTATAAATAATCTTGGTGCCGATAATACTCAGAATAATTGTAGGAATTAATATTGAAATCGAAAAATATTTTATTAAGAAATAATGAATGCTTCTAGTGTTAGCCTTTTTCATAACATTTTAATTTTTTGAATATATATTTACCGTAATAATTATTCTTTTAAAAGATATGCTTTAACCAATGATACCCTGAAACATGTACCCAACCCTTCTTCGTTAGCCATCCGTGAGGGACTTTGAAAACTGATTTGTCCTGCATGCTGTTCTATTATTTGTTTTACTACTGATAATCCAAGTCCCGTGCCTTCGTAACTCTTGTGTTTTACATTTGAAGCCCTGAAAAATTCTTTGAAAATCTTTTCTTTGTCCTTCTCTGGAATTCCAATACCGTTATCGCAAACTTCAACTTCGATTTCATTTTCTTTTTTCCCGTCTTCTATAATTATTTCCACAACTCCGCCAGGATTTGTGTACTTAATTGAATTGCCTAATAAATTCGAGAATGCAAGTTCCAGCAATACGGGATCTCCTTTGACAATTCCATTATTTGTGCTCATATTATAAAAATTCATACCAATCCTTAAATAATCAGCTTGAACTTTTTTCTTAGATATAACCTTTCGTAATAACTCACTCAAATCCACTTCCTCTTTTTTTATCTCAGTCTGAAGTTTTAACCTCGAAATGCTTAATACATCATTTATTATATGTATCGCTTCCTCTGTTCTCGCTCTTGCCCGTATCAGTTTCTCCTTTGCCTGCGGATTTATCGGACCCGTATATCCTTCAAGAATTATATCATGGTAAGATTGCACCGATGAAAGCGGAGATTTAATTTCGTGTACAATCCCCATCGAATATTTCTGCTTAACGGCTTCTGCCTGCTTCAGTTTTTCAAACGCTGCATTTAATTCCTGACCTCTCCTGTATTGCGATCGAGCTATCGAGTTTGCAAGGAATACTGTTAGCACCATTGTTATTCCGAAAGATGTCGAAAACAATAAAACGTAATCAAGCTCATTGTAAATCGGAAGTTTAAGCAAGACACCGAATTTATAATGCGGAACAACAGCAAAGTACTCAAGAAGTGATGCAAGAAAAAAACAAATTACCGTAATGCCTGCAATCGTATAAATTACAAAACCGGATAATATCAGGCTTCCGATTATCATCTGGAAAATAAAAAAAATATAAAACGGGCTTTCTATTCCGCCTGTATAATAAACAACAATAGCTAGAGAAATCTGGTCGGTAAGTATTTGAAGCAGTGAAATATGCATAGGATTAAAATGTTCAACATCATTTTTTACCAAACTGGTATTTATTAAATATCCGAATAATACATTATAAAGCAAAATAATTCCGGATAAAAAAAGGAGTGTATTGAATTGCTCGCGGCTGAATTCAAGTTTAAAAAAATATGCAGATAAAATGGTAAACAGAGCTAGAGTAATGGAAACAAGATAGCGTAATTTTATTAACCACTTATTTCTGTTTATTAATAAAGACCAGAGTTGCTCAAAATCATAAGTATATGATGGAATAAGTCCAAGCATTTCTTCTGATTAATTGTTTGTAATATACAAAGGAAATTTATAACAGGCAATTTCTAAATAAATAATCACCTTACTAAATATTGTATTTTTAGCATATCCTCGGCAATTGTTCACCGCTGAGCATATCGAGAATCCTATTTGTTCCCAATATACTTTTTAGGATCACAATTCCATTTTCTTTTTTCCCATTTTCTATTTTCAAAGATTTCTTTTTCACTACCCCGATTATAGATGCGTATTTACCGTCTTCTTCTTCTTTCAATATTTTCAAAGCTTTCGCGGCATCTTTTTTTTTAACAAAAGCTATGAATCTACCTTCATTAGCAACATTTAAAGGGTCAAATCCGAGTATTTCGCATATACCTTTTACTTCCTCGATTACATTTATATGTATTTCATTAATTTCAATTTCGACCTTTGCTTTTGATGCAATTTCATTTAATGCACTTCCCAAACCGCCTCTCGTTAAATCACGCAGGCAATGTATATCAATTCCCGATTCAAGTAATTTTTGTACAATATCATTCAGTGGAGCGCAATCACTTTTTATTTTGCTCTCGAAATCAAGATTCTCCCTTGTTGTCATGATTGCTATTCCGTGCCTGCCAATATCTCCACTTAGCAAAACAACATCACCTTCTTCTACTCGGGAGGGAGAAATATTAATATCATCTTTAACAATCCCTATACCTGCTGTATTTATAAATATCTTGTCCCCTTTTCCTTTTTCAACAACTTTAGTATCCCCTGTAATTATTTTAACCCCTGTTCTTTCACAAGCATTTTTAACAGAAATAATAATTTTCTCCAAATCTTTTATTACAAACCCTTCTTCGAGAATTAGTCCAAGACTCAAGTATAGAGGTTTCGCCCCGCACATGGATAAATCATTTACCGTTCCGTATACTGCAAGCTCACCTATATCACCTCCGGGAAAGAAAATCGGATTTATCACGTAAGAATCAGTTGTAAATGCTAACCTGTGTCCATCAGTCAGAAATACAGCACCATCATGTTTTTCATTAATAAAATCATTGCTTAGAAATTGTAGAATCATTTTATCAATCAAATTACCCATAATCTTCCCGCCACCGCCATGTGACATTGTTATGGTCTCATAATCGTTTACAAGTAGCGGACAGCTCAATTTATCAATAATGTTTTTTACTTCTTCCATTTTATTGTAATTTTTTCTCTTTGTATAAATAATAGGCAGAGCAAGCACCCTCTGAGGATACCATCGTTGCTCCCAGCGGATGCTCGGGTGTGCATTTATTTCCAAATACAGAGCAATCAACAGGTTTTATTAACCCCTGTAAAATCAAACCACTTTTACATTCTTTAGACTCTTCGATTGAATAATCTTCCAATCCGAATTTTATTTCGGCATCATATTCTTCATATTTTACTTTGATTTTAAATCCGCTATCCTTGATTTCCCCTATTCCTCTCCACTTCCTGTCGCATATTTCAAAAACCTCATTCATAATTTCCCGGGCTTTTACATTTCCTTCTCTTTTCACCGCCCTCGAATATTGATTTTCCACTATATTTATATCATTCTCGAGTTGTAATATACACATATAAATTCCCTGTAAAATATCGAGCGGTTCAAATCCGGTAACAACAACCGGGATTTTATATCTTTTTGCAATATCTTCATATTCCTTGAATCCCATTACAGTACAAACATGTCCTGCCGCAAGCAGTCCCTGTACCCGATTATTTATTGAATCTAAAATTGCTTTAATTGCAGGTGGAACGCAGACATGCGATACAAGCTCGGTAAAATTTATTAATCCCTGCTGATGTGCCATAAAAATTGCCAGCGCATTAGGTGGTGCCGTAGTTTCAAACCCAACTGCAAAAAAAACTATTTCCTTTTCGGGATTCTTTTTTGCTATATTTACCGCATCGACGGGTGAATAAACAATCCTTACGTCAAATCCCTGTGCTTTGATTTTCAGCAAATCAGTATGAGAACCGGGAACCCTTAACATATCACCGTATGAACAGAAAATAACATTCTGATTCGAAGCTATCTCAATCGCCTTATCAATTTTCTCAATCGGCGTAACGCAAACAGGACAGCCCGGCCCGTGAATAAGGTTGATTTCTTTCGGTAACAATTCATCGATGCCGTATTTTAAAATTGAGTGAGTCTGTCCTCCGCAAATTTCCATAATGTTCCAGTTTTTTGATACCCTTCGGTGAATAGCTTCAATCAGTTTTTTTGCTTTTTCCGAATCCCTGTATTCATCCAGAAACTTCATTTAATATCTCCTATCTGTCTCAGATAATCCATTGTCTTTTGTGCTTCTTCTTCGTCAATAATATTTAATGCAAAACCAACGTGAGCAATTACATAATCACCAATCTTTGCGTCGGGTACGAATGAAATATTAATAACCTTAACGGCACCGCCAAAACTGACTTTAGCAATTTTTAATAATTCTTCCCCTTCTATAATTTCAAGAATTTTTCCAGGTACTGCAAGACACATAGTTTTTTATTTAATATTTTTAAAATAAGAAAGATATGCAATCTGGCCCAGTGAAATCCCCCCATCATTCGCAGGCACTTCTTTATTCCAGAATACTCTGAATCCGTTTTTCAACAACTCTTTTATTGAATTTTCCAATAAATATTTATTCTGAAAACATCCCCCGCTTAGAGCAACATTTTTTTCCTTTACTAATTTTGCAACTTCAGTAATTATTTTCACTAAAGTATTATGAAATTTTATTGAAATCATATTTAACAGGATATAATTCATCTTATCCTCTAATATTTGTTTTATCATCGGTATCCAGTCAATAACATACAATCCATTTTTATCTTTCACAATTTCAAAATTGTAATTTTCTTCCGATGCAAATCCATAAGTAAGAAATTCCAGCTCCATTGCCGCCTGTCCTTCAAATTTTACTTTCCGTCTAATACCTAAAATCGATGCAACAGCATCGAATAATCTTCCTGCACTTGAACATTCAGGTGAGTTGATATTTTTTTTCAGCATTTGCAATAATATCCCTGTTTCTTTTTCAGATATGTTAAAAGGAACATATTTCAATTCATCATCACCATAGATTTCATAAAGTAATCCGAATGCCGATTTATAAATTTCTTTAAAAGAACTTTCACCGCCCGGTAAACGGAATTTTTTTAGATGAGCAATTCTCTTATACCCGCATTCATTAAATCTTATGAATTCTCCTCCCCATATTGTCTTATCATCACCGAAACCCGCACCATCCCAGGATATTCCGAGAACAGGTCCATCAATTTCGTTTTCGGCTATTACAGATAATATATGTGATACGTGATGCTGAACCAATTCCGTTTTTTTGAATTTTTCTTTAGCATACTTTGAGGAAATATAATCCGGATGTGAATCTGATACAACAATATCAGGCTCGATTTCATAAATTTCTTGAAACTTATCAATTGTATTGCAAAAGCTGTTGTAGGATTCAATTGTTTCAAGATCACCTATATGCTGGCTTATAAAAACTTCGCTCCCTTTTGAAACAGCAATTGTATTTTTCAAATGCCCGCCGACAGATAAAATAGTCTTTTTATTCTCTGTGTTTATAATCACAGGCATCGGTGCATAACCGCGGGCTCTTCTTAATATAACTCTTTCATTTGATATTATTCTTGCAATCGAATCGTCAACATTTCGGTAAATCGGTCTGTTGTGTATAAGAAATAAATCCGTTACATCTTTTAATCTTTTTAATGCATCTTTCTCATCAATACAAATCGGTTCTTCAGCAATATTTCCGCTTGTAGCTACAATAGGGTTTTTCAAGTACATCATAATGATATGATGCAACGGTGTGTATGGAAGCATTATTCCAAGATTGGGATTCAATGGCGTAACTTCACCGGGTATTCCGCAATTATCTTTTCTCTTTAATAGCACGATAGGGGCTTGTGCTGACAACAACAGCTTTTCTTCTGTTTCTGTAACGTCACAGTCATTTTTAATCAGATTAATATTGGGGTACATTAATGCAAAAGGTTTCTCTTCACGGTTTTTTTTCTTTCGTAACCTGTTAATTGAATCAACATTCATTGCATCAACTACAAAGTGAAATCCTCCAAGTCCCTTTATAGCAATTATTTTTCCCTCTTTTATTGCTTTAGCGGCCGCTATAATTGCATCATTATGAAATTCTAAAATCCTTCCATTTGAAGTCCACAGCTCAACGTGAGGACCGCAAATAGGACATGCATTTGGTTGAGCATGAAACCTCCTATCATCCGGATTCTCATATTCAGTATTACATTCCGTACACATATTAAATTTTTTCATCGTAGTTCTTGCTCTGTCATAAGGTAATGATTCTATAATGGAATAACGTGGCCCGCAATTTGTGCAGTTTGTGAACGGATATAGAAAACGCCTATTGCTCGGATCGCATATTTCCTCTATGCAGTCTTTGCATGTCGCAATATCAGGAAGGACTATTGCATTGGGAGAGCCTCTTAAATCGCTTTTTCTGATTTCAAATTCTTTGAAATTATTCAACGAATATTTTTCAATTGAAATATTTTGAATTAATGAAATCGGAGGTTTTTCTGATTTGATCCTTTCAATAAATTCTGCCAGTATATTATGTTCACCTTCTGCTTCAATTATTACACCTTGAGGAGTATTTAACACATATCCTTTTAAGCCGAGAGATTTTGCAAGTTTATAAATAAAAGGACGAAATCCGACACCCTGTACAGCACCTTTAATCGATATTTTTATCCGATGTGTCAAAGTTTTGTTATTATTTGTATTGGCTGTTTTTTTCGTACAGCAGGACTACAAAATAACTAAATCTAATACTTGATATTTCCCAAAATCCATTCGCACCATTTTTCTATACCCTCCCCTGTTGTGCAGGAGGTCTCGAACACTACAAGATCAGGATTAATGCTTAATGCATTTTTTTTAAGATTTTCAATATTACAATCAACATAAGGCAGAAGGTCAATCTTATTTATTATAAGTATGGATGAATTAATAAACATCTTCGGATATTTAAGAGGTTTGTCTTCGCCCTCCGTAGTACTTAATATCAAAACTTTTAAATCCTCACCAAGGTCATATCCTGCAGGACAAACCAAATTTCCGACATTCTCTATTACAAGAAATCTAATTTCTTTTAAATCTATATTTTCAAGAGCATCTTTTACAAGTTTAGCTTCCAGATGACATCCGCCGTTCGTTACAATCTGCACAACAGGTACACTATATCTCTCAACTCTTTTTGCATCTAAATCAGTCTGAACATCACCTTCTATTACTGCAATTTTAATTTTATCTTTCAACTTTTCGATTGTCCTTTCCAGTATGCTGGTTTTCCCTGAACCCGGTGAGCTCACAATATTAACAACAAATGTGTTATTAATTTTAAATTTATCTCTGATTTGAGATGCAAGCTCGTCGTTCTTCTCAAGTACTTTTCTTTCTATTGTAATTATACCCATGATGTAAAAAACTATTTAAGTGTTTACTTCTACTTCAATTATTTTCATATCTATTCCGGAGATTATTTTAGTATCATATCCGCCGCATATATTGCACATTCTTATTCCTGCATTATTAGTTGTTTCGGTTTTACACGAATTACAAAAAAGAATAAATGGAATTTTTTTTATTTCCATTTTTGTATTAAGGAAATCGGTATCGGATTTTATAACATCAAAGCAATAAAGAAGGGAATCCGCAACTATACCGGAAAACTCTCCAACTTCAAGCAGAATTTTATTGACATGTTTATAATCCGTATCGGGAACGTTTTCCTTAACGATATCGATTATATTTTGCGCAACCGATAACTCGTGCATATTTTAAGTTTAATTAATATAAATTTTAAAAGTTGAAATCTCAATGTTTTTATAATTCGCAATATTTATTAATAAATGATTTTAAGTATTTTCAATTATTATTTAACATTTTATTATTTTTTACTTTTTAGATTCTCATAAATTCACATAGATTTTAAATAAATCGTATAATCATTAATAATAAAAAGTGTTTTGACTCGACTTTACTAATTTTTTTAAAAAACTGAAATTATTGTTTCAGAGCTTTTCGTACGCCCAACGGGACTCGAACCGCTCACTTTTCTGTGAAAAGTGTCCTTTCTGATTTTACATATAATTTCAGAATAAAAAAACCCCGCATTTATTAATGCAGGGTCAGTTTTGCACGCCCAACGGGACTCGAACCCGTAATCTTCACCGTGAAAGGGTGATGTCCTAACCGATTAGACGATGGGCGCATATCATATAAAGTAAGAATTTTATTAATTATTTTCAACTCAATAGAAAATACCAATTTTTAATATTTCAAATGATATTTATCAATCAAATCAGGGAAATTTAATTTCATAAAATTCATTTATGCTTTAATTGTCAAAGTAAGAATTAACAAACTACTTTATTAATAATATATTATAATCATTGTTAATTGTTTGTTTGAAATTAGTTTTTTATCTTATCATACAATAACTGTAAAAATCTTTTATTTAAATTCTCTTATTTTATAATGATACCTTTATCTAATCCGGATATTACAGATTCCGAGAAAAGCGCAGTATGTGAAGTTTTAAATACAAATCATTTGAGTTCAGGACCAAAAATTTCTGAATTTGAAAAAGAAATTAGAGAATTTACCGGAGTAAAATACGCAATTTCAATGTCCAGCGGTACAGCAGTTTTACATACGATTATAAGAAGCCTTGGAATAAAAAAAGGAGATTTTATCTTAACAACTTCATTTTCCTTCATATCTTCTTCAAATTGCCTGCTTTTTGAAGATGCTAGACCAATCTTCGTTGAAATTGATCCTGACACTTACAATCTAACACCTGAAAATGTTGAAAAGAAATACATTTCATTACCGAATAACATAAAAGAAAAAACAAAGGGTATTTTATATGTTGATACATTTGGAAATCCAGCAGACGGAGAAGGATTTGAAGAGCTAGGTAAAAAGTATAATTTGTTTGTAATTGAAGACTCTGCAGAAGCTCTTGGCTCCTCTATTAATAACAGGAAATGCGGTTCGTTTGGAAATGCTGCTCTTTTTGCTTTTTATCCTAATAAGCAGATAACAACTGGTGAAGGAGGAATTCTATTGTGTAATGATAAAAGGATTTCGGAATTTGCAAAAAGTTTCAGAAACCTAGGACGAATAGAGATAAATGATGTGACTCTTTTTGAAAGGCTGGGATATAATTACAGAATGAGCGATATTAATGCATCACTCGGAATTGCACAAATGAGCAGAATAAATGAATTAATTTCAAAAAGAAGGAATGTTAAAAAAATTTATGACAATTATTTCGAACAATTATTCTTAAAAAAAGTATTGTTTCCTCAAAAGATTCTGGGTAATGTTTTTTTTAATCCGTTTGTTTATGTCATAAGACTCTCAAAAGACTTTGATTCTTTTTGCAGAAATAATATTATTGAAGAATTAAAAGCTAAAGGAATTCAATGTAAAGCGTATTTCCCGCCTATTCACCTCCAAAACCATTTTAAGAAATTCGGATGGAGGAAAAACGACTTTCCTGTTACCGAGAGCATTTCTGACAGAACAATAGCATTACCTTTTTACAATAACCTCAGCGAGGAAAAAATTGAATATATTTACAATACTATCCTTACAATATTAAAATATTAATAATGTTTTAAACGTATTTAGAATTTTCATGTATCGTTTTCCGAAAAAGCAAATAAAATATATCCTTACTGTAATCAATATAATTCTCTATAAACTAAACCTTTTTTTGCTTAAATTGTAGAAATTTAATTAATTTATTATTTGAAAAAATTTGTCTCGATCGTAGGAGCCAGACCAAATTTTATGAAAATGGCTCCAGTACATAAGGAACTTTTAAAGCACAAAAAAAAGGTAACTCATAAGATAATACATACAGGCCAGCATTACGACAGAAAAATGTCCTCAGTTTTTTTTAAAGAACTGGAATTGCCCAAACCTCATATTTACCTTGGAGTCGGTTCGAAATCACACGCCGAACAAACCGCACTTATAATGGTTAAGCTTGAAAAAATTTTGTTTAAAGAAAAACCCGACCTTGTAATTGTTTACGGAGATGTAAATTCTACAATTGCCGCAGGACTTGTTTGCGCAAAGCTTTACCGCAAAAACGGCTGTCCGATTCCGCTTGCCCACGTGGAGTCGGGATTGCGTAGCCGCGACAGAAAAATGCCGGAGGAAATAAACAGAATTCTTACTGATAACATTGCCGAATATCTTTTCATCACGGAAAAAAGCGGGTATGAAAATTTAATATCAGGAGGATTCGACAGGAGAAAAATCTTTTTCGTCGGAAATACTATGATTGACTCACTCGGCGATTACCTTCTGAAAGCAGGCAAATCCGGAGTTCTGAAGAATCTCTGTATCTCAAAGAAATCCTATGCCCTCGTTACTCTGCACAGGCCTTCGAATGTAGATGATAAAAATAACCTGAACAAAATTTTAAGAATTTTAAAGAATATAAATAAAATAAATAAGTATACGGATATCGTATTTCCCGTTCACCCCCGCACTGTCAAAATGATTGAGAAGTTCGGGCTGAAAAGGAAATTCGAGGAACTGAAAAACCTTATTATCACTGAACCGTTCGGTTACATTAACTTCCTGGCGCTGATAAAAAATGCAAAATACGTGCTTACAGATTCCGGCGGGATACAGGAAGAAACTACATACCTGAAAGTTCCCTGCATCACTCTAAGGGAAAATACCGAAAGACCGATTACCATTACAGAGGGTACGAATGTTTTATGCGGACTAAAGGAAGAAAAGATTTATAATTCGATAAAGAAAATTGAAACCGGAAAGAAGATAAAAAGCAGCATTCCGAAATTCTGGGACGGGAAAGCAGCTCAAAGAATTGTACACGTACTTTTAAATAATTAATATTTCAATTTTGTATTTTAAATTATTAAGGAGAAATTTATGTCTGAAAACAACAACGAAGCCATAAAAGGCCTGCCGGAAAATGCTTACAAGGAGCTGAAACCCGGTGAATCATATGTACCTATTATGGACCCGTCGAAGATTTACCCTGAAGTAAATTTCCGTTCGGTGTTCTGGGGCCTGCTTATGGCAATTATCTTTTCAGCAGCAGCGGCATATCTAGGACTGAAAATCGGACAGGTATTCGAAGCGGCTATACCGATAGCTATTATTGCAGTCGGATTATCATTCGTATCAAAAAGAAAAAATGCTCTGGGTGAAAACGTAATTATCCAGTCAATTGGTGCGAGTTCGGGAGTCATTGTGGCGGGTGCAATATTCACACTGCCTGCACTCTATATCCTGAATCTGAACGCTGAGTTTTACCAGGTATTTCTTTCCTCGCTTTTCGGCGGCTTTCTCGGAATTCTTTTTCTGATTCCGTTCAGAAAATATTTTGTCGCCGAAATGCACGGAAAATATCCTTTCCCTGAAGCAACAGCAACAACTGAAGTTCTGGTATCCGGAGAAAAAGGCGGCGATCAGGCGAAACTCCTTCTCGTCAGCGGACTCATAGGCGGTGTTTATGATTTCATCATTGCTACGTTCGGATGGTGGAGCGAAGTTTTTTCAACCAGGGTAATCGGACTCGGTGAAATGCTTGCGGATAAAGCAAAGATTGTTTTTAAACTGAATGTAGGCTCTGCTGTACTTGGACTAGGGTACATTGTCGGACTTAAATACGCGGCAATCATCTGCGCAGGTTCATTCGTCGGATGGTATGTTGTTATTCCGATTTTAAATCATTTTGCCGGAGCATTAACTGTTCCTGTCGGTGCGAACGTAACAAAATTAGTCGGTGCAATGTCTGCCGAAGAAATTTTCAGAAACTATGTGCGTCCTATCGGCATCGGTGGAATTGCTATGGCGGGCGTAATCGGAATCATCCGCTCTTCCAGGATTATAAAAAGTGCATTCGGCCTTGCCGTGAAGGAAATCTTCGGAAAACATAAATCTACCGAAGGCGTTGCAAGAACTCAGAGAGACCTTCCAATGGGTATCATTGCAGGAGGAATTTTAATTACTGCAGTATTATTGTTCATTTTCTTCGCATTCGGAGTTGTTAATGATTTGGGATTTGCACTCATTGCTCTTTTAATCGTGATGGTTATAGCATTCCTTTTCACAACCGTTGCTGCCAATGCAATAGCAATCGTAGGTACAAATCCCGTATCTGGAATGACACTTATGACTCTGATACTTACATCAGTCGTAATGGTATCAGTCGGATTATCAGGCACTGCAGGGATGGTCTCCGCTCTTGTTATCGGAGGTGTGGTTTGTACTGCACTCTCGATGGCAGGCGGCTTTATTACAGATTTGAAAATCGGCTACTGGCTTGGCTCCTCGCCATACAAACAGCAAACCTGGAAATTCCTTGGCACGCTCGTTTCGGCGGCAACCGTAGGCGGTGTCATAATTATTCTTAATAAAACATACGGATTCACAGGCCCTAATGCAATGATAGCTCCACAGGCAAATGCAATGGCAGCAGTCATCGGACCGATGATGTCCGGTCAGCCCGCTCCGTGGATGCTTTATCTTGCCGGCGCATTCCTTTCATTAATACTTACGATGATCGGTGTTCCGGCTCTTGCATTCTCGCTTGGTATGTTCATCCCGCTTGAACTCAATACTCCTATTTTAGCAGGCGGTATAATTGCCCACTTTGTGTCAACCAGAAGCAAAAATGAAAAAGTAAACAATGCAAGAAGAGAACGCGGTACACTTATTGCATCAGGCTTTATCGCTGGTGGCGCACTTATGGGTGTTCTCAGTGCAGTACTCAGATTCTTCAATATCAACTTTGTTAATGAAGCCTGGTTCGAATCTCATTCGGCAGAATTGATTGCACTCGTTATGTTCCTTGTGATTGCCGCTTACATGATTTGGGATTCCCTTAAAGCAAAAGTGAATGAGTAATTATCTTTAATAAAAATGTTATATATGAAACCACCGGGTAAGCTATGCCGGTGGTTTTAAAATTTTAAAAATAAAACCTTGAAGCAATTAATTTTATTAACATTATTTCTCTTCTCTTTTTCAGCTATAGCGCAAAACGCGTTAAACGTCCCCATTGAATTTCAAAGAGCTTATAAAAAAGGAACACGGTCATCCGACGGAAAGCCGGGGGAAAACTACTGGCAGAACCATTCCGACTATAAAATCAATGCAGAGTTTTCAACTGTAACAAGAACACTGACCGGCAGCGAAACCATTACCTATTATAACGATAGCCCTGATTTTATTGGATACTTTCTTCTCAGACTCTATCAGGATTTAAGCAAACCCGAAAGTGAAAAAGACTGGGAATACAACAGAGAAAGCTTTTCAGACGGAGTGAAAATAAATAAAATTACGATTGACGGGAAAGTAATTGATATCCGGAACGAAACCCAGCGCGGCGGAACTAATATGAAAATCAGATATCCGGTAAATCCGAAACAGAAATACGAGATATATATTGAGTGGTCATTTCAGCTTCCCGCAGGCAGAAGTCCAAGAATGGGCAGATATGATTCTACCACATATATGATTGCATACTGGTACCCGCAGATGTCCGTGTATGATGATATTGACGGATTTGATTTGGTAGATTATTCAGGACAGGTCGAATTCTACAATGACTTCTGCAATTTTGATGTAAATATTTCAATTGATAATCCCGAATGCTTTGTCTGGGCTACTGGCGAACTGCAGAATCCCGAAGATATTTTTAACGAAAAGTTTGTATCTGCATTCCGAACAAAAGAAGAAAATAAGATTTTTAAATTCATTACAAACGAAAACAGGAAAAGTGCTCTTCAGAAAAAGGACAAGCATTTCTGGCATTACAAAGCAAGCAATGTTCCTGATTTTGCATTCAGCTTCAGTGACCACTATTTATGGGATTTTGTGAATTACAAACCTGAACTGGACAGAAATGTCAGAATCAGTGCGGTATATAATCCCAATTCACAAGGATTTGACAAAGTCTGCAAAATTGCTTACGATGCTATCAAATATTTTTCAACTGAATTACCGGGTGTGCCTTATCCCTATCCCTCAATGACTGTCTTCAACGGCTCAGGCGGGATGGAATTCCCGATGATGGTGAACGACGGTAGTAATGACGATTTTGCTTCTGATGTATATCTTACCAGCCACGAAATTTCTCATACTTATTTTCCGTTTTTTATGGGAATTAACGAAAGGAAATATGCATGGATGGATGAAGGATGGGCTATGTTTATTCCGCAGGATTTCCAAACGATTTTATCCGAGGGTGTTGACTTCAGAGAAAGAAAAATTGATTTTTACCTGAAATATGCAGGAACCTCATACGATGTACCCCTGATGGTGTTATCGCACCAGCTGAAATCCCCTTCATACCGAATAGCTGCATACCAGAAATCAGCTTGCACATATGATATCCTGAAGGATATTCTGGGAAAAGATACATTCAAAAAGTGCTTGGATGAATACATTAAAAGATGGAACGGTAAACATCCTGCACCTTTTGATTTCTTCAATACATTTCAGGATGTGTCTCAGGAAAACCTCGACTGGTTCTTCAAACCCTGGTATTTTGAATTTGGATATCCCGATTTATCAATTGTAAGTGCAAGCAATGTCAACGGCGAATGGAAAGTCGTTATCGAAAAAATCGGAAATTATCCTGTCCCTGTTTGCCTTATCTTTGAAACTGAAGATGGAAAGTATTTTGAGGTAAATGAATCCGCAAAAATCTGGAGCAGTGGAGAAAATGTAATCTCGATAAAAAAAGAAATTAAGGAAAATATCGTTTCTATAAAACTCGGGAATAAATACGTTCCTGACGTAAACAAAAATGACAATATTCTTAACATAAAAAAATAAATTTACAATGAAAAAAACTATTTTAAACAGGTTTTTAAAGTACATCAGCTATGACACCCAGTCTGATGATGCATCCGAAACCTGTCCCAGCACTCAAAAGCAGTTCGACCTTGCAAACTATGTGAAAGACGAATTAATAAAGCTCGGACTGAAAGATGTATCACTCGATGAAAATTGTTACCTTATAGGCACACTTCCGGCAAACACGGACAAGAAAATTCCTGCAATAGGATTTCTTGCTCACTTCGATACTGCACCCGATATGTCTGGTGCAGATATTAAACCGCAAATTATTGAAAATTACAAAGGCGGTGACATATTATTAAAAGGTAATAATCTGAAATTATCCCCTTCCGTATTTCCTGAACTTGATGAACACATTGGCCATACACTTATAACAACTGACGGAACAACATTGCTGGGAGCAGATGATAAGGCTGGTATTACTGAAATAATTACTGCAATTGAATATCTCGTTAACCATCCCGAAATCAAACACGGCACGATTAAAGTGGGATTCACTCCTGACGAGGAAATCGGAAGAGGTGTCGATAAATTCGATGTGGAAAAATTCAAAGCGGATTTTGCTTACACTATGGACGGAAGCAGACTCGGTGAGCTTGAATATGAAAATTTCAACGCTGCTGAAGCAAAAATAAAAATTAACGGCAGGAATGTGCACCCCGGATATGCCAAAGACAAAATGCTTAATGCCATTCTAATAGGAATGGAATTAAATTCTCTTCTGCCCGTTAACCAGAGACCCGAATTCACTCGGGGCTATGACGGATTTTTTCATATAATAAAATTCGAGGGAACAGTTGAAACATCAAATTTTAAATACATAATCCGCGACCATGACAAAGTGAAATTCGAACAGAAGAAAAAATTAATTGCAGACTGCGTCGAACTTCTTAACAAGAGATACGGCGAAGGCGTCATCGAAATGACATTAAAAGACCAGTATTTTAATATGAAGGAAAAAGTCGAACCTCAGATTCATATTGTCGAAACCGCCAAGAAAGCAATGGAAGAACTCGAAATAGAGCCGGTTGTAGTTCCTATCAGAGGCGGCACTGACGGCGCAAGGCTTTCCTATATGGGACTTCCCTGCCCGAATATTTTTGCCGGCGGGCTGAACTTCCACGGGAAATTCGAATATGTTTCCCTCGATGTTATGGAAAAAGCAACAATGGTAATCCTGAAAATAATTGAACTTTATACAAAGAAATAAAATATTACATAAATGAAAAAAGGTTATCAGGAAAGACTCTGATAACCTTTTTTTTACTTTAATTTGTAATTATATCTCAACCTTCTGTCCTATGCCCTTTTCAACCGCTCTTTCATAAATTACTTTTGCCGTTGCAGCATCCTGAATAGCAAGTCCGTTTGATTTAAAAAGTGTTATCATTGCACTGCTTGTCCTGCCTTTTTTCTTCCCTGTAATTATTTCTCCAAGCTCTGCATAGAAATGCGATTCCTTTATCGCTCCTTCATTCACGGGTATAATAATATCCCCTGCTTCGCTGAAACAGGCTTCCCTTGAATCGCCTATAAACAGGGACCTTCTGATGGTTTCCGTATCAAGCTCACGCATTGCTGGGGCGTGGCTCCCTATACCGTTTATATGAGTTCCGTCTTTTACAAGCTTTCCGTCGAAAAGAGGAGTCGCAGAGGATGATGCCGTGCAGATAATATCAGCCTGCAGAACTTCTTCGGGTGATTTTGCCTTTATAATTCCGATATTAAGCTTCGCGCTCATTTCGGAAACAAATTTTTCCATTGCATCCGCAGAAATATCGTAAACTATTGCCTTTCCTATGTCCCGTGCCGTAGCAACTGCCCACAATTGCATTTTAGCCTGTACCCCTGCACCGAATATTCCCGCAACCTGGTTTTTATCCTCCCGTGCAAGATATTTTGTTGCTACACCGCTAGCGGCTCCCGTCCTGACTGCAGTCAGGTATCCGCCATCCATTATGCAGATAACGTCCCCTGTGTTAATATCCTGAAGCAGAACTTTTCCGATTGTTGTAGGCATATTATGCTTTACGGGATTATCTTTATAAACAGTTACTACCTTGCACGCCAGCGCTCCCATTTCCTTTAAGTATGCTGGCATATAAAGCGATACGCCGTCAGGAGGCTTTATCCCCGTCCTTAATGGCAACACTGCAGTGCCGTTCGCAAGCTCTGCAAAAGCTTTCTCTACTACATCCATGCAATCCTGCATCTGCAAAACCGATATTACATCATTGCGATTTAAAATTAATGTCATTATTAAATCTCCTATTTTAAAATATTAAAAAATAAATATTAAAATGAAAATTACAATATAATGCTCTCAATTGAACATTTAACATTGTACATTTACTAATTGAGCGTAGTGTCTTCCCACAATTCAATATAATTCCCCTCAGGATCAGTTATCCAGGCAAATTTTCCTTCGGGATAAACTTCAATTCCCTTCACTTCGATATTAAGTGTCTTCAGGTAACTTGCGACTGATTCTATATTATTCACTCTATAATTTACGCAGAAAACCTTTTCAAAAAGAAAAGGCCTGTTTTTATTTTCCAGAATTGATAAAACCATATAAGCTTTTTTACCCGTTGAAATGTCATTGTAGAAATATGTTCTGTAAAAAATATTTCCGTCCGTGCCGTTTGATTCAAATTCAATGCCGAGATGCTTGCTATACCACTTTGCAAGGCTCTTCGGGTCCACCGAATATATAAATGTTCCCCCAATGTGTGCTACGAAATCTTTTTGTTCCATTTTCTTAATATTTTAAATTTTAAATTAAAACAATTTTTACTTAATAATAAAATACCATATTGCTATTGTCAGAAAAGACAACGGTATGCCAATCCCAACCATCAGATTTGCCAGCCTTGGATTCAGATTAAAACTCGATGCCAGAACCGAACCCATCACCATCGGCGGCATTGCCGTTTCTATCAGGCTTACCTGAACATCAATACCTTTGCCTTTCAGAATTAAAAAATATATTGCAAAAACAACCAGTGGCGCAAGTACCAGCTTGTAAGATAAACCGGAAACCAGTTCTTTTACAGGAAGATTCTTAAAACTGATTCTTAACTGCAATCCAACCGAAATCAATGCCAGAAAAGCCATCGGGCTGCCGGCTTTCTCTAGCAACAGCTTTGTCTCACCTTCAAATTTTATATCGCTTATATTCATAACCAGCCCCGCGATGAAAGCAATAAAAGATGGATTAACGGATATTTTCTTTAAAATATTTTTGTAATCAGTTTTTCCGTGCGAATAACAAGACGCAACTATAGTTCCCGCCGTTGCAAGAATAACAAAACTCCCCGCCTGGTCAATTAATACGCCTACCCTCAAGCCTTCCTCGCCGAATAAGGCAATCAGGACGGGAAATCCCACAAAAGACGTGTTGCATAAACCCGCCGTTAGTATAAGCGCCCCAACCGTCTGCGCTTCAAGCTTCAATATTTTTCCGAGAAAAACGAAAAATATTACTGACAGAAAAAAAACAATATATGTTGAAGCCAGG
This sequence comes from Ignavibacteriota bacterium, assembly GCA_016218085.1. GTDB lineage: Bacteria > Bacteroidota > Ignavibacteria > Tepidaquicellales > Tepidaquicellaceae > FEN-1279. The sequence goes on along the minus strand of JACREY010000020.1, from coordinate 53,516 downwards.
GGAAAAATAGTACTGGTGCTCACTTTCAGCTCAGGTATGTAAAGCAAAGCCAGTGCAGGCAGGCAAATGTACATTACAATATTGTTGAGAATAACATGAGAATTTTCAGGAAGAATTCTGGATTTCCTGAAAAGCACTCCTGCGGTGAGACAAATCAGAAGCAATATTATGTTAGACACAATAAAAAAAGTATAAATTGTAATGAATCAATCCAATTTATATTTTTTAAATTGCATATTAAACGCAAAATTTTCCGATAGTTTACACCCTGTATGTATCGCTTTTCCAGTTCTTTATGGCTTTTTTAATATCTTCCTCAGGCATTCCTGATTCCGCAGCCCTATTTGCAAGTTCTATGAACTCTTCATCCTTTGCAAACCTCAGACCTATTATCTGCCTTATGGTTAACCTCGAATCCAGAGGCTTTCCCGTAAGCAGGTAATGCCTGAAATTTTCCTCCGCCCTTATTGCCCTGTCCTGAGCTTTTAATGCAAACATCCTTGCAAAGAAAAATATGAAAAGCAGTGACAGCGAAATAAGGAAATAAAACATATCTTGCCTCATCGGATTACCCTTGCTTGCATCGGCAATTATATAATACAATGATGAAATTACCAGCAGTACTATTATCAAAAAAGTTACCACGTGATACATCAAAACGAATCTTCTGTGATTTTTATAATTCTGTTCCATTTTTTATTTATTTATTTTAAAGATTTTGCTGTCTCATTGATTAATTTCCAGGATTTTTCCAGATGATTTTGCGTTACATTTGTCTGACCGATTACCAGCCTGAGCGTATATTTCCCGTTAAGCTTTGTATGCGTAAAATACATCTTCCCGGTGCTGTTAACACTATGTAGTATTTTTTCATTCAGCATATTTAATTCTTCTTCTGTTTTCCCGTCAGGCTTGTACCTGAAACAAATTACATTAAAAGTAACGGGCGCAAGTATTTCAAATTCCTTATCACACTTAATTTTATCGGCAATATTATTTGCGATAGAAATGTGGCATCTTAACTTTTCCTGAAGCCCTTTCACTCCGAAATTCCTGATTACAAACCATAGCTTAAGTGCCCTGAACCTCCTGCCAAGAGGTATCCCCCAGTCGCAGTAGTTATTGACCTTGTTATCGGATAATGTCTTCAGGTATTCAGGAAGAATTTCGAAAGTGCGTATCAGATTCCCCTTGTCTTTCACAAAATATGCAGAACAGTCAAAGTTTGTGAAAAGCCATTTGTGCGGATTGAATACAAAAGAGTCTGCCTGCTCTATTCCCTTTATCATCCACCTGTATTCAGGCAGAATCAATGCTGAGCCTGCATAAGCCGCATCAACGTGAAGCCAGAGTTTATATTTACTGCAAATTGCAGTAATTTCTTCGAGCGGATCTACTGCAGTAGAACCGGTAGTTCCCAGCGCTGCTATAACACACACCGGCTTAAATCCGTTTTCAATATCCCGGTTTACCGCATTTTCAAGTTCCGATGGAATCATTGCGAATTTTTCATCAACCTTAATCTTAACAAGATTGTTTTTTCCAAGTCCGGCTATCTTAACAGCTTTCTCTATCGAGGAATGCGCTTCAGTTGAACAATAAACTCTCAGGTTTTCAAAATCTTTGAAACCGTCCGAATTTATTTTAAAGTCCGAATATTTTTCTCTTGCGGTTATGATGGCGGCAAGAGTGGAAGTAGAAGCGGTATCCTGAATTACACCTGAAAAACTTTCAGGCAATCCCGTCATTTCTTTCAGCCAGTTCATCACCCTTTCTTCAAGCTCCGTGGCAGCAGGAGAAGTTTCCCATTTCATATTCTGAACACCGAGCGCACTCATAAGCATTTCGGCAAGCATAGAAGGATTGCTTGAGTTGGCGGGAAAGTAAGCGTGAAAATTCGGATTCTGCCAATGAGTTATGCCAGGAAGAATTATTTTCTTAAAATCTTCAAAGATTACTTCTATAGCCTCGCCAGTATCAGGCGGGCGGGAAGGGAGCTTATTGTATATCTCCTTTGGCTTTACCTGTGATTTTACTGGATATTTTTCGACATCGCGCAGGTATTCCACAATCCAGTCAATAAATTCATATGCGTTCTTTCTGAACACTTCTAAATTCTCTTTCAATTTTATTTTATTATTTTAAATTCAACCCTTCTGTTTTTCTGCCTGCCCTGTTCGGTGTTGTTGTCTGCCACAGGTTTCGAGCTCCCGAATCCTTTTGCTGTCAGCCTGCTTTCCTGAATCCCGTTTGATACAAGATAACTTAAAACGGATTCAGCCCTCGACTGAGAAAGCTTTAAATTGTAATCGTCAGAACCGACATTGTCCGTGTGGGCAAAAATTTCTATTCTTATTCCTGAATTTTCAAAAAGCAGTCTTACAATCTTGTCAAGCTCCGGATAGGATTCTTTCTTTATATCCGATTTGCCGAAATCAAAATAAATATTATCGAGCGTAATCACTTCCGGCTCTTCTACTGCTTCCACTATCGTTTTTTCCTTAAGCGCAATGTCGTATTTTATTTCCTTGTAAGTATTCACCGATAAATAGTCCACTGTACCTGTATAGTTTATGTACCCCGGCGATGTTACTTTAAGCTTGTACTTTTTCCCTCCCGGGACTACGAGCCGGAACTTCTTTTTTTCAGGATAAAATTTTGCATAATATTTATGCGTCCTGTCGGTTGCGGATTCAAAGCTGATTTCAGCGGGAATGAGTTCGGAATTCTTTGCATCTGAAATCTTCCCTGTTACAACTACAATCGGCTTTGGAAGGAAACTCGGTTCGAATTTAAACCTGAAAATATCATTATCGCCGATTGTTTTGTTACCCGATACAAAATAACCGTACTTGCCATCCGGAGAAATGAAGAAATACCCTTCCCATTCATCCGAATTTATAAGCTCTCCAAGATTTACAGGGTCGCTCCACCTGAGCCAGGAATTGTCCAGTCTCTTGCACATATATAAATCCGATGAACCGAATCCCCCTTTCCTGTCACTGGCAAAAAACAAAGTAACATCATCAGGTGCAAGAAACGGAGCAAAATTCCCCTGAACTCCGCTTTTTAAATTCACATTACCGCTTAGCTTTGCCGGCTCGGACCAAAGTGTATCATTTTTCAAAAACGATACAAAAATCTCGTTGAAAGGATTATCTTTTGAAACGCTTTTATAGATGAATAAAATTTTTCCGTTCTCAGCCAGGTGAACTCCCCAGTTTTTTGTATCACCGATAAAAGTACCGAAGTTCAGAATATTAATTCTTTCGGGATTATCCCAGCCGTCAGAATATTTATGCGAAAGGTATAATCCGTTAATATTATTCAGTGTGTCTTTTTCATTCAACGCCGCCAGCACCACACTTCCGTCTGCCGTAACCGATACCACCTGGCATTTTGTATCAGGCCTACTGAACGGGAGTTTCAGCTTTTTTGCAGTATTGCAGTATCCGGTGGCATCTATATCGGAATACCACGACTCCTGTACAAACCCTTTTCCCTGTTTGAACCGGCTCCTGATAAAATAAAGCGTCTTTCCGTCCTGTGAAATTACAGGAGCAAGTTCATCTATATCCGTATTCACGTTTTCCCCGAGATTCTCGACTTTCTGTGAATATAAATCAGGAATAAAAACAGATGTAAAAATCAGAAACAACAGAAAAAACAATATACTTTTTGCCATCAGGTGTAATTATATTTTCTTAAACTTATAATCTTATTGAATGAAATTCAAGATATAATATTTAATATGAAGCATATACAAAAAATGCTCCGCTCAATAATCATTGAGCGAAGCACTTTTATTATTAATTATCAAATTTAAAATTTCACATTCAGTCCTGCCGTAAATACTATATCAACGGGTATTCCCGCAGAGTTTATCCTGTCGAGGTCTTTCTGAAGTTCGGGTTTTATCATACCGTCTTTTTCGATAAGTTCCTTTGAAGTTTTATAGTCACCGTCTCCCTGAAGTTTTAAAATCAGCTTTACGGATTCTTTCACGGCGTCTTTCATCTTATCGAAATTTACACTGTATAATCCGTCATCGCTCCTGTTGAATGCGCCTGCTTTTTTGAAATATTCAAACTGCATCATATTTGCCTTGCCGTGCGCAGATGCCGCGCCAAACCTGCACGAGCGGAATATTCCCGCAAGAAATGTTACATAATTATCCATAACTTCGCCTGTGCTCAGTTCGCCCATTTCATAAAGTTTAGTCACCAGGTAAAGCCCGAGAATATCGGCTTTTCGTTCTTCCAGCGCTCCGTAAACTTCTTTAAGAGCATCCCTTACAGTTCCCTTCCCGTCCAGAGTATTTTTTATCCCCAGCCCGTGAGCAACTTCGTGAAAGGTTACGTTTTCGAAGAACGGCTCAAACTTAACGTATTTCCTCTGTTCAGGAGAAATCAGCAGGTTTGAAATAGGAAGCATTATATTTTCGAATTTTGCCTGCATAGAATTTTTAAGCTGAAGTCTGCGCGAGCCCTTTTTAAGCTGTACTTCTTCATCATTCGGCAGGTTTATAGCAATGGTTTTGCTTCCCGAATTGCAGTCACCCGCATAATACAGTGCGTAATACACATTCATATCGGATTCCGTGCTCGGAACTTCCTTTTTGTAAGCATCTTCCACGGGAAGCCCTCCCTGCAGTACGGGCAGCATAGCGGTGAACTTGGCAAGCTTCTTGCTCCATTCGGGGTCTTTTACGAGTATAAAAGATTCGAATGCTGTTTTATATCCGAAAAGCTTGTCTTCGTAGTTTTCTATCGGTCCTGCCACAAAATCTATATTTGAACTTTTCATATCCATCCAGGCAAAATCACTCGGCTGATAGTTATCAGTCATAAAAGCTTCCGCCCTGAGAGTAATGTACTTTTTAAAATCTTTGTCTTCGGAGAGTTCGGCAACTTCTTTAAGAATCTTTACTGCTTTCGACAGCTTTTCTTTATAAGCGATTGAATACGGAACTACTTTCATACTTCCGTCTTTTTCCCTTACAAGAATAGTGTACTGGCTTTTTTTATCTTTGTGGTTCAGTTTTTCAAATTCTTCCTTGGTCATATCGGTTGGATAGAAGTTTGCACCGTCGGGTTTCGGTCCAAACTCCTTTAAAAACGAAATGTCGTTATTCAGTCTTTCCCACGGACCGTAATTTATTTCGAGGAATTTCTTTTCATCTTCTGTAAAATTCATTTTCATAAGCTGTTCCCTGTCCCCGTATGCCTGTATCCAGTATATTTCATCCATAATAATAGCTACTTCATACAGCTTGGGAATAATCTGCTTTTCTTTTTCAGAAAGAAAAGACAGGTCTGCAGTTAGTGTTACCTCCTTGTACATTTTAAGTTTATCGGAAACACTTACCTGTGAGTTTGATGAACTGCTAAACATAATTGTTAGTAAAATTATTATCAGAACAAATTTTTTAATCATATTATTTGAAAATTAATTTAAAACAAAATAATTTATTATTTTGAATTATTAAATTGCAATATGACTGTATATTGAGAGTAAAAAAATTAAGTTGAATAAGTCGCATAAAATTATGAAATTATTGAATAATTTGCCTTTAAAATTCAAAAATAAACAATTTGCCCGTAAAAGTTATTTTTTCAATCATTTTAATTACTCTGGCGCTTGTCTTTTATTCCCTTGGCATCTGGTCTGAAAGATATTCACATTACCTTAAAAAATGGCACGTTGTCTGTTTCTGGATTGGCTTTTTTTTTGACATTCATGGTACCTGGTTTATGCACCAGCTCGCGACAGGTCCGTTTAATATTCTTGAACCGCATACATTCACCGGGCAGATTGCCCTGTGGCTTATGCTGATTCACGCAGTCTGGGCTACACTGGTTATCAAAAAAGGCAGTGAGAAATCCAAAAAGGAATTTCACAAATACAGTATCTTTGTCTGGATTGTCTGGCTGGTGCCTTATTTCGGCGGTATGTACCTTGGAATGAACAAATAACAAAATCTTTTCTTTCGGAGGAAAAAAACGATTCTGTAATTTTTTTAATTCGGTTTTTCAATTTAGTAAATACAGTAATACTAATTCATATTTTTTATTAATTAACCAAAGAACAGGTATGATTAAAAAATCTTTACTGCTTTTTTCGTTTTTCATCGTTTTCTATACTGCAGCTTTTCCGCAGGATGGAACAAGGGCGATAGATTACAACACACGCTCGACGGGACGCGGAGGAGTTTCAATCGGATTTTTCGATAATCCTTCGACAATGCTTACCAATCCCGCAGGAATGTCTTTCATCAGAAAACCCGTTTTAAATGCAAATGCAATTTTCATGGTGCCGATTACACACTTCAAAAATTATGTGAAGGATGCAAACGGAAATACTACCGCAACAGTTTTAAACGATGCTGACGGCGACAAAATGCTTTATGTAATGCCGAGTCTGTCATACGTACATAATTTTAAGGACAGTAAGTTTACTCTCGGCGCAGGAGTGTTCACTACCGGCGGTATGGGAACAGAAGGTAAATTCAAGCATCAGCTCTTTGCAAATCCCTCTTTCAGTACTAATTATCAGGAGCAGGTTTACCGCTCACGCTTTGCCATCATAGAAAGCGTAATTTCAGGTTCATTTTTGATTACACCACAGTTTTCAGTAGGTGTTACAGGTGAATTCGTTTATTCGACACTCGAACTCTCCCAGCCGTTCAGCCTTCCTCCGTCGTTTTTAAAAGGTAATTTAATGACATCGATGGGAATGACCACTTATGCAAAGTATTTTTCTGACCCAAAGCCGGTTGGCTTGGGATATAAGGAATTAACCGCATTTGCGGAAATGACAAACCTTAAATCCTATACATTCGGAGGAAAAATCGGTTTTGCTTATAAATGCAGTGATAAATTTTCTGTCGGTGCAAGCTACACCTTGTCCGTACCGCTTAATTACAAAAACGGCAGCGCTACTATGGATATGTCTTCACAGTTTAGCGAAGCATCAGGCGTTGCTGCTCAAAACCTCGTGAACGTGTATCACATTTCTCTCGATTCAGCAGCGAAATTAGTAGCCGCTCTTTTTGCCGCAAACGGAATAAATCCTTACGCAGGATTCGTTGCTAACTATGACGTTAATAATGAATTCAAGACTCCTCAGTCAGCAGGATTGGGTTTTATGTATTCACCTATGCCGAAACTCAGACTGGGGTTCGATTTCGAATGGCTTAACTGGTCAAAGGCATTTGAAAAAATGACTCTTACACTTACAAACGGCACGAACTCAAATATTAATAAAATGCTTGTAAACGGAACTCCGGGCAGTGACGCTCTTATCGTGGAATTCCCGATGAAATGGAAAGATGCAATTATCCTGAAATTCGGCGGTGAATATGATATAAGCAAAGTGCTTACATTAAGAGCAGGATATTCATACAGCCAGAACCCGATACCCGAAGAAACAATTATTCCGATTATGCCTGCTATTCTCGAGCATCACATTATGACCGGTTGCAGTTATGACCTTATCAAGCAGTTGACACTCGATATGACTCTTGAATACGGATTAAAGAATACTGTTACTGGTACAAATCCGCATCAGGTCGCAACAGAGTATAATAACAGTGAATCATCACTGCAGAACCTGCTCGGACATATTTCTCTTACTTATATGTTCTGATTTTTTATAAAAAACCCGTCTGATTTTTTCAGACGGGTTTTGTTAATCTTGTAAAAATTAATTTATAAAAAATCATTCAATTACTATTTCATCAATAAATATCCACGCCGGGTCACCTGCTCCGGGATGCCAGGCAGGCATTTTTCCGTAGTTCTTTGCCCTGATTTTTAAATATCTGGCGTCTTTATTAATCATAACATCGTAACTGCTGATTTCAACTCTTGATTTTAGTTTTAAATCAACTTCGGATAGAATAAATCCTGCTTTAACAAAATCTTTTCCGTTTTCAGAAATCTCGACCTCTATAAGCGTCGGAAAACAAATCCAGGAACCGACATCACTCAGAAATTCGGGTGAAACCTTTTTAACATATTGTACCTTGCCCAAATCTATTATTGCCTCGAAATCCACTCCGAGGAATCCCTGCCAGCCGCCAAGCCGCCAGTTCTTTCCGCCTTTTTCAAAATCAATCAGGGCTTCATTACCGCTTGCGGGATACTGGGGATTATATGCTGAAATCAACTTTATGCTTCTTCCTTCGGGAATCTTCGTGAATTTCCCTTCTATTGTCCTGCTCTTTCCGAGTACATTATTATATGCAAATGCTTTTACTGTTGTGGTATTGTCAAGTCTTACCGGTTTTGTATATATATCCGAATTTAAAGTCGGCTCCGAGCCGTCGAGCGTATAATAAACTTTTGAATCTTCATCGATAGACTTCAGTATTATGAACATATACTTTTTGAAATTCCTGCTGTCCGAAACAATAAATGGTACGGGATTAATCTGCTCATCATTTATAGTCGAAAGAGGAACATCGAGGTCGCCGCTTCCCCATTTTTCATTTGCTCTTTCGCCCATCATAAAATTTAATTCACCGCCGTTCATAATGTCAGAATGATTTATATAGCATTTGCTGTATGCCTTGTCATTTAATTTTGCGGATTGTATATAATAATTTTTTTCTGCTACATTTTCTGATTTAATCACAAACTGTTTTCCGTTTTCAAGGTTAATTGTCACTTTATCGAAAACCGGTGTCCCGATAGCATATTGCAACTGTCCCGGACATACAGGATAGAATCCCATTGCGCTCATCACATACCAGGCAGACATCTGACCGCAATCCTCATTTCCTATTAATCCGTCCGGGTCGTTTTTGTGAAACTCTGATTGGATTTTGTGCACCAGCTTCTGTGACTTCCAGGGTGCGTTTACATAATTGTAAAGATATGCCATATGATGCGAAGGCTCGTTTCCATGGGCATATTGCCCTATCATACCGGTGATATCGGATAAATCCTTTCCTGACATTTTTGAATCAGTTGTAAATAGCTCGTCGAGTTTCTGTTCAAAGTATTTCTTTCCTCCGTAATAGTTTGCAAGCCCCCTTATATCCTGAGGAACGTAAAAACTGTACTGCCAGGCATTTGCTTCAGTATAATTATTATTTACTTCCGCTGGGTCAAACGGAAACCACCACTCTCCGTTTATCTTTGCGCGCATAAATCCTGTCGAAGGGTCAAAAAGATTTTTATAGCTCTGCGCCCTGCGGATATACGTTTTATAATCTTCCTTGGCTCCGTATTCCTTTGCATACTGCGCTATGCACCAGTCATCATATCCGTATTCAAGAGTTTTTGAAACCGATTCGTGGTCTTTATCCTGCGATACATATCCGAGATTCCTGTAACTTTCAAGCCCGAAAAGGTTTGTTTCACTGCTGTGTTTCATTGCGTCGAATGCCTTCCTTTCATCAAAACCCCTTATGCCTTTAACATAAGCATCCGTAATCACGGGAACTGCGTGATAACCAATCATACAGAAAGTTTCGTTTGCGGAAAGCTCCCATACCGGAAGAAGCCCACCCTGCTCATATTGAGCTATGAATGTATTTACAAAATCATTCGTCCGCTTTTGGTCAATGATTGTAAGCAAAGGATGCTCTGCCCTGTATGTATCCCATAATGAAAATACAGTATAATTATCGAATCCTTCCGCTTTATGCACCTTCAAATCCCTTCCCCTGTAACTCCCGTCAACATCGGCATACAGATTCGGGGCAACCATGCAGTGATATAATGCTGTATAGAAAATCGTTTTCGTGTCTTCATTACTGCCTTCGACAAGAATTTTTCCGAGTTCTTTATTCCAAACTGAATTTGCATTGCTCTTTACTTTTTCGAAATTCCAGTCAGGAATTTCCGTTATCATACTAGAACGTGCACCATCCACGCTCACTGCCGATATCCCGACTTTCACAAGGATTTCCTCATCTTTTTTTGTATCGAATGTAACAAATGCTTTAAGTGATTTGCTATTTGCTTCGAGTACCTCTGATAGCAACTTACCGTTATCTTCAATTCCGCATCTTTTAAAGGGCTTCGAGAATTTTATGCAGAAATATACAAACTGGTCTTTCGCCCAGTTTTTCGAGCGTCTTAGTCCGCAGATTTCATCATTGCCGATAATCTGAATAGATGATTCCAAAACTTCATCCCTGTGAACCAAATCAAGAATTACATTAGCTGAATTCGATTCGGGAAACTTATATCTATGAAATCCAACACGGTTCGTTGCGGTCAACTCAACTGATATATTATATTTCGATAAAAACACGGAATAAAAACCAGGTGCTGCCGATTCATTTGAATGACTAAATTCGGATGAATATTCTTTGTTTTTGAATTTCACATCTCCGATTGTAGGCATCAGTAAAATATCTCCGTAATCCGAGCACCCGGTTCCGCTCAAATGCGTATGGGAAAAACCGTAAACCACATTATCGGAATAATGATAGCCCGAGCAGCCGTCCCAGCCTTCGAGTCTTGTATCGGGACTAAGTTGAACCATTCCGAACGGCATAACAGCTCCGGGATATGTGTGACCGTGTCCTCCCGTGCCGATAAACGGATTAACATACTTTGTCAAATCCTGCGCACAGGCAGTATAAGCAAATATCAGAATGAAGAATAATATTTTTTTCATAGCAATAAAATTTGAATTGCAAGAGATTAGTTTCCCATAAAATAAAACTAAGTAATTTTAATTAAAACATAAAAGTTTTGCTACTTTTTTTCAAAAAAAACCATTTTTCAGACATTACATAAAATCTTAATAAATCCGAATATTAGGCATAATCTGCCGATTCCACCCCTATTATGACTTGACATTTTAAAAAGAATATGCAAAATTTATGTATCCCCTATAAGGGGGTAAAGATATGGTTATTTTGAAAGTGCTAATTATAAATTAAATATCTTTTTATAAAATAAAATTTAACGTTATGAAAAAAGTCCTTTTTACCGTTTTGGTATTAGCTTTTATGTTCGGAGGTATCCTCACAAAGAATGCAATGTCTCTGGACACAAATAATGTACTTCTTGAATACTGCACCGGCACATGGTGCGGATATTGTCCTTGTGCCCATCAGATTTTAAGGGATAACATAATGCCAACTTACCCGAAAACAGTTGTTGTCGGTTATCACGGCACGAGTTCAGACCCCTGGTATCCGTATAGCCAGACTATGATTTCAACATTCGGCTTTTCAGGTTATCCGACAGGCGTTGTTGGCAGAACTACAGGCATCATCAGCAGAAGCTCCTGGTATTCAGCTGTTTCAGCCCAGGCATTGCAGCAGCCCGGAATTATTTCCACATTAACTAACAAAATTTACAACGGCGGCACAAGGCTTCTTACTGCAACTGCAAATTTCACGGCAAGGCAGAATCTTCCGGCAGGTGATTACAGAATTATGGTAATACTAACCGAAGATAACCTTGTATATCCGCAGAATCACTACTCATCCTGCGGTTACAGCGGCTACATAAATGATTACGTTCACAAACACGTAGTAAAGCATGTAGTGAATCCGCCGTACGGAGATTCAGTAACATCTCAGGCATGGAACAACGGAACGGTAATTTCAAAGCAGATTTCTGTAACCGTCCCGACTCATATACAATATACAAACCTTAACCTGGTTGTTTTTGTATATAAAAACAGTGCGCCTATTTCAACGGCTTCTGCAGTACAGAATTCCATTGAAGCAACAATGAGTGATTTCACAATCACCGGCATCGAAAATCCGAACCAGACAGTAAAGGATTTCTATCTTGGACAGAATTATCCAAACCCGTTCAACCCGATGACAAATATCAGATTCTACATTCCGAAAGATAACTTCACAACCCTTAAAGTATATGATATCAGAGGAAAACTCGTATCTACATATCTGAACCAGTTTGTAACGGCAGGATATTACAATGTTGACTTTAACGGCTCGAATTTATCCAGTGGTGTCTATTACTACAAGCTGACATCCGGAAACTTTACAGATACAAAGAAAATGATTCTTGTAAAATAATTACAATTTGCAATAATAAAAAAGCCCTCCGATGTACGTCGGAGGGCTTTTTTTTGCACAAAACCCAAGTTATATCATCTCATCGAGTATCTTACAAACATCTTTTATATATCCGTTGCATTTATTTTCTTTTGTTTTCTGTTCTTTGAATTCATCAGTCCAGCCTTCTTTACTGAAATCAACCCCGGTTAGCTTATAGCAATCCGAATATTCGTTCCTTTTCTCAAATTTTTCAACCAGTTCCTTAGTTTTATTATATACAGTTTCCTTGGATTTTACAGAATCCGTTTCATCGAAAAACCTTAATCCTATTACCATTACTCCCCCCGTTATTGCACCGCAAATTCCCTGTGTTCTTCCAATTCCTCCTCCGAATCCTGCCGCTATTCTAACTGCGTCGCCCTTGCTAATTCCGAACTTTTCAGAATATGCGCCGACTACAGATTGCGAACAGTTGAAAATTCCTTCGAATGATTCAAGCGCTTTATTTTCTTTTTCCATATTCTACTTGTTTAAATATTTGTATTTAATTTTTTTCATTAGCTCTCCGGTTTCAAGATCTGTTTTTATATAAATATACTCTCCTTCACCGGGAATTAAGTCAAAATAATTATTGCTTAATTCCAGGTCTTCATCTGAATAAATGAATAAGTTTTTTACCAGTTTATCAGAACTTATAATTGCTTTAATATAATTTCCTTCTTTCTTTAAGTCAAATATTACTTCGGGGGATTCGGGTAATTTTAATTCTTTCGGTAATGAAAAATATAAGTTATTAATGTATTCCACGCCTTCAGGCAATTCTAATTTAGCAGTCAATACGACTTCATTTGCATTTAATCCGTTTAACAAGTTTGCTTTTGCATCGCTGAAATAAATTCCGCTGCTGAATTCTTTGAATGTAATATTAATATTATTTTCTGAAATTACTTTCCCGTAAAAATTCTTCAAACTGACTTTCAGATTCCCCGATGCGGGATACCTCCTGTCAGATACGATAAATATTTTTACCGAATCATTTTCTGTTATGGGAGAGACCAGAATATCTTTATAAGCATCTTTTACAAAATACTGCATCGCCTTCCATCTTCCGTAGTAATCAATCCCCGACCAGGATACAACCGGCCAGCAGTCATTCAGTTGCCAGTACAGAGTTCCCATGCAGTACGGTTTTGAGCGTCTGTGAGATTCAATTGCAGTCTGAATTCCATACGCCTGCAAAAGCTGTGATATGTATACATATTCCTCCGCATTATCCGGAACTGTGTACTCTCTTTCCATATATTTCCGGATTGTCTCGTAGCCGGCAGGATGCTTCTGATGAGTTTTCAATGCATCTGAATATAAAGAACGGTCTTCGGGTAACGTAAAAGATTCTATTGTTTTGAAATCTGGAAATCCCTGGAATCCGTACTCGCTCATAAATCTCGGAACTTTCTTTTTATAAGTGTCAAAAGGCTCATTCCCCCACCAGACTCCCCAGTAATGCGAATCGCCTTCCCTGAGACTTTCCGGATGCCCCCAGCCGATTTTGGGTGACGTGGAAATATAATTCTGATGCTGCGATACTGAACCTACAACCTCCGGCAAAATCTTTTTAAAAATCATCTCATAATCATTCCAAATCTTTGAAGAATCTTTTTTCGAATACCCGAACTGTTTCTGCCAGCCCCAGTTATTCCATCCTTCTTCGATTTCATTATTCCCGCACCACAAAGCTATGCATGGATGGTTTTTAAGTCGCGAAACATTTTGAAAAGCTTCCTTCCTTACGTTTTCAAGAAATTTCCCGTCGCCCGGATACATCGCACACGCAAACATAAAATCCTGCCATACAAGAATTCCGTTAACATCGCACTGACTGTAAAATTCATCATCCTCATAAACTCCTCCTCCCCATACTCTTAACATATTGATATTAGACCTGTTGCAATTTTCTATCAAGGATTTATATTTTTCTTTTGTGACACGGGAAAGGAAATTATCCTGTGGAATGTAATTAGCTCCTTTTATAAAAAGCGGAATACCGTTCAGCTTAAAATAAAAACTTTCCCCAATGGAATCTTTCTCGCGGATTAGTTCAATTTTCCTGATTCCGATATTAAATATTTTTTCATCGATTACATTTTTTCCTTTTTTAACCTCGAAACGGAAAGAGTACAGTTCGGGTGAGCCCAGCTCTTTAGTCCACCACAGGCGCGGATTGTACAGGTTAATATCGAATGCATCCAGGTTATATCCCTCGAACATCGAGTCAGTCTTTTCACCGTATGTAATTGTATTGGAAATATCTCTTACGGATATGGTATATAAATCCCTCTTATAGCAATTCAAGAAATAATATACATTAACTTCGGCCTTTTCCGGTGAAATGCTTGTCTGCCTGAAAGCAACATCTTCAATCCTCAGGTCGCTCCACGCCGAAATATAGACAGGTCGCCATATTCCGCAGGTTACAAACCTCGGACCCCAGTCCCATCCGAAATGATACGGGGCTTTTCTTGCGTAAACACTGTTTCCGCCGGGTAAACTCAAAGGCGAAACTGATGCAATACTGTCTGTTATCTTTACAGCAGAGCTGAAAATTATAAATAATTTATTATTTTCCTTTTTCAGTTTTGATTTACATTCAGCTGACCATATCCTGAACATGTTATTCGCATCGATTATCAGCGAATCATTCAGATATACCCTGGCATATGTATCCAGCCCTTCAAAATTCAGTTCTATGTTTTGCTGAGAAAATATCTCTTCGCTGAGATTAAAAACCATCTGGTATTCCCAGTCGGATTGTTCAATCCACTGAAGTGAAGTTTCATAACTTCCGAAAAACGGGTCGCCGATAATTCTATTCTGAAGCAGGTCGGTGTGAACGGTACCGGGGACATTTGCAGTCAGCCACTCGCTTTTTCCGCTTTCCCTGAACTGCCAGCCCGAGCTTAAATTCAGCTTTGTAACTGTCTGGGAATATGAATTTACATTAAGAAGAAAAACAAATATGAAAAGCTTGATTATGAGGCTTTTATAATGATGCAAAGGATTCGGGATAAATTTATTTATCCGAATTTAGATATTAGAAATCAAGATTTCCATGCAGAAGCAAAAGTATATTGCTTATTTGAAATAATACCTGACTCCCAGAGCGCTGTTAAATGAGACCCTTGTATCAGGGCTCAAATCCAGAATCGGCACGACTTCCAGAAAAACATCGAATGGTGCAGTTGCAAACTGATAGGAAACTCCCACAGGAATCCTCACTCCTATGCTGTTGCCAACCGATTTTTTCTCGTTCTTAAATTTAAACCTGCCGCCGACTCCGAAATAAAATGGAACCTTCGCATCGGATATTTTTATTAAATCAAAATTATGATAAAGATAATCCGCATGAAAATGTATTGAACCGTCTTCGGAGAAAGACCAGCCGAGTCCTGCGTCTATCGCATTCGAACTGTTAATCCATTTTTTAAATGAAAGCCCGGAGGGTTCCCCTATCATTATTCCTACGCCAAGACCGCTTTCCTGTGAATATGATTTTACCTGCAAACTCAACAAAATTATTAAGGATAAAAGTAGTTTTTTCATAAAAAATATTAATATTTTTAACAAAATATTTATTTCGAAAACAATAAAAAATATAAATTATTTCTTATTAATATTTTAAACAAATAAAATCCTCAATTGTTCCCGTATAATAATATTCATTTTCTCTTTTTTAATTTGATTTCTATTGTTAGATTTGCATAACAATTTATAATGCTTTGGGGGTAAAATGAAAAAGAACATTTCTTTATGCTTTTTATTAGCGATTTCTGCCTTTACCGTAATTCTTTTAAACGGATGCTCTGCTAACTACAGGGATATGAGTGATGATGAATTCTGGAATGAAAGCCACGGAAGATTTAAAGGCAAGACAGATTCCACTTATTATTACCAGGTCGAAATGTACGAGACAAAGGCAGATTATGCCGGAATTAACATACTCGATGAGCCTGTCATCACAAGTAACTTCACTAAAATTCTTAAGATAAACGACGATGCATCTGCGGATACATCATATTTCTATACCGTTAGAATAACTCAAAAGAAAAAGGGACTGGAAAGAATTACAAAACCTCTAAAAGAACAGCTCGATTTACTTGTAAACGGAAAACATGTTATCGAACTTAATATTGACAAGGCGGAAGTCCGATACATACCGAGACTTTACAGCGCTGAATACGGTTATAAAAACGGATACTATTACTGCGACGTAATGTGCCCAATTGATTACAAAGCATTTGTTTATCTGGCAAATGCAGAAACAATAGAAGGTACAATAAGCGTGAATACAACATTATTGGGAGAGGATAAATCTCTTGACGGCTCGATTATGTTCACTAGTACAGAACGACACGGAGATGCTCAGATAATCAACAGATTTTTCAATACAAATCCTACAAGGTAAATTTTATCTTACGCTGAAACAAAATCTTAACTCTGCACCGAAATCATAAGGGAATTTCCGCAGTGTGTCACCTGATGTATTTGTTAAAAATATTCTGCCGTTTTTTCCTATTCTCTCGGGATGCGCCCGCTCCCACCAGTGCTTCATCATTCCGTCCCGCTGCTTGTCTGTTATCAGCAATAAGTAACATCCGCCCGTAAGGTTGATTTCATCAGAGTATATTGCATTATCCTCGAATTCCTTTCTTTCAAAAAATATTTTCCCCTGTCCGTCGAATATAAAATAAGCATTCTCCTTTGCCCTGCCAAGATCATTGGCTTCTATATGTAAAATAAATTTATTCGGCAATTCCGCCGGAACCGATACTTCAGATGTGAAAAGATTATTTGAAGCGTTTTCATCATTCATATTATTCGGGCTTAATATCTCCGCCGTAAATGTACTGCCTTCCGAAATCCCGCCCCAGTCAGGCATCGGGAGGTACACTTCCTGAGTTTCAAGAAACTTCAGATACCCGCTCCACTTATATTCCGATTTCTTTCTGTCTGAAAGCCCGTAAATTATAATAGCAGTCTGAAGAATATTCGAACCGTTATTTTTAATAATAATTATCGGGCTTCCGCAAACCGGATTATCCCTTCTGTAACCTTCGTAATTATTCGGAGCAATTATATCATCAACAGATGCATCGTTGCTGAAATTCGGCGGACCGTAATAAACAATCTGGTGCGATTCCACAAACTCCCCGTCTTTCTCACCGTTGCCTGAATAAGGCTGGATTTCGTAATCGAAATTCTGAATCGTATCGCCGGGATTGAATAAATTAGAAATATCGAATTCAAATGTCTGTGCAGGAGAACCGGGACACCACCCCGCTCTGTCAAAAGGCCAGGTTCCTCCCTGAGGATAAACCGGATTGCGGCTGCAGTCTTTCCATACCGTCCAGTACGCAATTGTCATTCTGCCTTCTGAATTCCCGTATGTGTATTTCATCTGCTTGCTGTCCCATTCACAGCAGGCATATGGCCCTACTTCCCTGTGCCCCGTGATTCTTGCTTTCAGCTTGTATCCTTTGGCATCTTTTCTTAGAACCAAATTCTTATCAGGTAGTTTTTTATTATCTGCCAGATCGTAATATTTATACATCCCCCACGGATAAATATTTTCAATTGCAATCACATCTCGAGCAGGCACACCCTTAATAAAAATAAACTTCATATCGAGCAGCTCCTGCAGATTGCCCGAAGATAAATCAACATCACCTTTCAGCAGCGGGGCATAATCTGTTACATCGTAAAAATACGACCAGCCTTTTTCTCCGTTAAGGTCAAGCCTCTTGCCGTACGGCGTTACAAAATTTTCAAGTTCAAATATTTCCTTAACTGTGTCCCCTGCAAAGCGGGGTACATACACAAGCGTATTGGTTGTGTAATCCCACTCTCCGCAGGGATATTTATCGTGCTTTGTGTCCCAGTCGCATTTAAGAGTTCTTACCATAATTATTTTTGACCAGCGCTCATTCTGATTTGGAAACTGGAAAATACCTCTCCTCTTGAATAAGTCTTTGAAGGTAAATGTCTGAACAATAACCGTATCGCCTGAGGCAGAATAAATTACCTGCGGCAGTAAAAATAATACCAGTAAAAATATTTTTTTCATTTTATTATCCCCGTCGATGATGAATGGTATTCTTTGGCTTTTGTAATTTGTATTAATTCTTTTATATTTTCTTTCCTTATGCCTCCGCCCGGCATTATGATTATTTTTTGTCCGGCGGCTTCAATTAGTCCGGAAATAAGTTTTGTTCCCTCTATTGCCGATATTTTTTGCCCGGAGGTAAGAATCCTTGTAAACCCGCAGTCAATCACATCTTCCAGTGCTTTCATTGCATCGGGAGTTTCGTCAAATGCGCGGTGAAATGTTGTTGCCAACGGAGATGCAATCTGTACTAATTCAGAGTTTACAGTTTTATCAATCGTCTTATCTTCATTCAATACTCCGAATACAACTCCGTTTATTCCAAGCTCCTTGCAAACCAGAATATCGTTTTCCATAATGTTCAGTTCAGAATCAGTATAAACGAAATTCCCTCCGCGCGGACGAATTATAACATTTAAATCAATATGAAGATTTTTTCTTGCAAGGTCAATTAATCCGTAAGATGGAGTAACTCCGCCTTCAGGCTGATTGGAACAAAGCTCTACCCTGTCTGCACCTGCTTTCTGGGCAAGCATTGCCGACTCAAAATCGAAACAAGCAATTTCATATTTAACAATCATTGTATTAAATGTGGCTTTTCGAATCCTTTAAAATATTATTTTCCTCTTTTGAATAGACGGCATACTGAAAACCCTTGTTAACTGCATAAGCACCGTATTCTCCGTCTTTATTTAATGCAAGAAATCCGACCTGAAAATCAGAATCAATTTTATTCCTTTTATTTTTAACAACTCGATTTACAGCTTCCTCGCAGGCTTCCTGAGGAGTCCTTCCCTGCCTCATCAATTCCACTACGAGATGTGTACCGGAAATTCGAATAACTTCTTCGCCGATTCCTGTAGATGTAGCCGCACCGACTTCTCCGTCGACATAAAGACCTGCACCGATTATCGGGGAATCACCAACCCTTCCGTGAATCTTCCAGCTTAAACCGCTTGTAGTGCAGGCTCCGCAAAGTCTTCCGCCAGAATCAAGTGCAATCATACCGATTGTATCGTGATTTGCATCATCAATTTTCGGCTTATATCCCGAATTTTTCATCCACTCTTTCCAAACTTTTTCTGCCTCAGGTGTTAGAAGATTTTCTTTCTTAAAACCCTGTTGAATTGCAAATTGATATGCGCCTTCACCCACTATCATTATATGAGGAGTCTTTTCCATCACGAGCCTTGCCACTGAAATTGGATGCATTATATTTTCGAGAAATGCCACAGAGCCGCAATTCAGGTTTTCATCCATAATACAGGCATCGAGCGTCACGTGTCCGTCCCTGTCGGGAAGTCCGCCATATCCTACTGACATTACTTTCGGATCCCCTTCCGGAATCCTAACGCCCGCTTCCACTGCGTCCAGAGCCCATCCACCGCTGTTCAGTACCTTCCATGCTTCTTCGTTAGCAGGCACTCCGAAATGCCACGTCGAAAGCACAATCGGCTTAGCTCCTTTTCTGCCTGAAA
Organism: Ignavibacteriota bacterium; assembly: GCA_016218085.1. Taxonomy (GTDB): domain Bacteria; phylum Bacteroidota; class Ignavibacteria; order Tepidaquicellales; family Tepidaquicellaceae; genus FEN-1279. Next base: position 33,880 of record JACREY010000020.1, on the reverse strand, counting down.
CTGACTTACCGAATCCCTTAACTTTTAAGAAAGGAAGCAATGCCCCCGTCAAAGCGGAAATTTTGATGAATTGTCTTCTACTTTGCATAATTATTTATATTTAATTATTCAATTGATATTTCATCCACAAACAGCCAGGCATCGGTTCCCTCACCGGGATTGCCTGCAGGAATCTTTCCGAAATTTCTTGCAATAACTTTTACATATTTCGTTTTCACTTTATCAAAAGTAAGCTCTACGCTTCTTTCATATTTATTTATATAATTCCATTCAACTTTCTTAACTGATTCGAATTTTATTCCGTCAGTAGATACAAAAACTTCAATTTCTTTCGGCAGATATATCCAGTTCTGCTCTGAATTCAAAACATCGACAACTACTTTCGATATTTCTTCTGCCTGCTTCAGTTCTATTGTTGCATTTAAATCATCTCCGAGAAATCCCAGCCAGTCCCTTCCGCTCCACGGTAACCTGCCGGTTATTCCGTCCACAAGAGAAAATGCCCCTCCTACGCTGTATCTTTTTCTCGGTTGCGTCACCAGAGTTATATTCTGGCCGGTTGCCAAATTAATATTAAATTCCTGCACAAATGTATTCCCCTGCTTATTACCATTTTCAAAATATGCAGTTTTAATCGTGCACGAATTCAGCACAGAAAATATCCCTGAATATTTAATTGATTTTAAATCCGGCTCGCTTCCGTCAGTTGTATAATAGATTTCCGAATTTGAAAACGGTGCATTGACTTCTATTCCAATTCCTTTTTTATCTATCGGCTGTGAATACTTTACTGATAAATCATATACGGCTTTAGAATAATTTATCTTGAGCAAATCAAGCAGTTTGAAATGGCTTTTTAGCCTGTCCTTGAAATCTGTGTTGTTCTTTTTACCGGCCGGTGTCCACAGCACTTCTGACAAGGCGCAAATCCTTGGAAACACCATGTACTCGACATTCATGGGCTCAATTATATATTCCGTCCAGACATTTGCCTGCGCCCCGAGAATATATTTCTGTTGTTCTTCAGTCAGTTCCTTAGGTGTCGGCTCGAATGAATAAACTTTTTCTAAAGTTGTGTATCCGCCTATAGCAATCGGTTCATTCCTTGGATCCGACTGGTAATGGTCAAAGTAACAGTACTCGCCGGGAGTCATAATTACATTATGATTCTGTTTCGCCGCCTCTATCCCGCCTTCCGTTCCCCGCCAGGACATTACTGTAGCATTTGGCGCAAGACCGCCATCCAGTATTTCATCCCAGCCTATTATCGCCTTGCCTTTTGAATTTAAAAATTTTTCTATTCTTTTAATAAAATAGCTTTGCAATTCGTGTTCATCCTTCAATCCTTCCTTCTTAATTAATTCCTGACAATGCTTGCAATTCTTCCATCTGTCCTTCGGCGCTTCATCACCGCCTATATGAATGTATCTCCCCGGAAATAGTTCTGCCACCTCAGATAAGACATCTTCCAGAAATTTAAATGTTTCTTCCTTCGGACAGAAGATATCATCGAATACTCCCCACTCCCTGGCAACCTCGAATGGCCCGCCTGTGCAGGAATATTCGGGATAGCCTGTTAGCGCCGCAAGCGAATGTCCGGGCATCTCAATTTCGGGAATGACGGTGATATGCCTTTCCTCTGCATACTTCACAATTTCCCTGACATCATCCTGCGTGAAATATCCTCCGTAATTCACGGTATCGGTTGCTCTTGACACATCTTTATACCTGCCGGTCAATACTCCCTTTCTCCACGCACCGATTTCAGTCAGTTTCGGATATTTTTTAATTTCTATTCTCCAGGCCTGGTCATCTGTCAGGTGCCAGTGAAAATAATTCATTTTGTACATCGCTAGAAAATCAATGTACCTCTTCACAAAATCCTTCGGGAAAAAATGCCTGCATACATCAAGATGCATTCCCCTGTAACTGTAACGCGGATAATCGAGGATATAAAGATTAGGAACAATCAATGTTCCTTTTGCTTTCAAAATCATCTGCTTGAGCGACTGTAACCCGTGATAATAAGTCATTCCCGAAATTTCAACACCGAACTGGTTTACATTCAATTCATAACTACCCTCGGGAATGTCAGCACGGACAACATATTCGATGTATATGCAGTTGCTTCTCCTTCTGGAATTTTCCAGCCTGAGATTCAATCCATATAAATCTTTTATATATTTCTTGAAAATTACCGCATCATTAAATGCTTCTTCGCAGTTTGCCGAAATCACTGTATTTTCATTTATCTCAAAACTGCCCGCCTTTAATTCGAATTTAACCGGATCTGGTATAATGCATGGATTTTGCGGATATACGAAGGATGGTAAAACAACTAAAAGTAAAACAAAAAAAAATTTCTTAAAACTATTCATTGTTATTTATTTTATTAAGAATTTTTCCAGACAAGAGCACTGGCTCCAAGCACAGCTGCATTCTTACCGACTATTTTGGACGGTAGCAGTTTGACTTTATTTTTGAAAATATTAAGCATGTAATATTCCATGTACATCTTGGTCGGCTTAAAAATATATTCTCCCGCGAGCGCAAGTCCACCGAAAAGGATTATTGCTTCAGGACTCGTAAGAGCAACCGTGTTTGCCAGTGCAAACCCAAGTACTCTCCCTGTAAAATCAAATGCTTCCATTGCCACGATATCACCCTGCTGAACGGCTTCGTAAATCAGCTTTGATGTTATTTCTTCGGGCTTGTAGTTTTTCAAAATGCTGTCTTCTTCAGTAGACTCCAGCATCTCCAGCACCGTCTTTACTATCCCCGTTGCCGATGCATACTGTTCCAGGCATCCTTTCCTGCCGCATCCGCACTGCCTGCCGTCGTGAAAAACTATCGTGTGCCCGAGCTCTCCTGCAAACCCGTCGTGCCCGTAAATCATCTCGCCGTTTGCAACAAATCCGCTTCCAAGTCCCGTGCCCAGAGTTACGATAACAAAATCCTTCATTCCCTTTGCAGCTCCGTAAATCATTTCGCCGATTGCAGCAGCATTGGCATCGTTGGTTAGTATCACGGGAAAGCTGAAATGTTCTTTAAATAATTCAGCAAAATTTATTACACCTTTCCATCTTAAATTCGGAGCAAACTCCACTGTCCCTTTAAAGTAATTTCCGTTCGGTGCCCCTATTCCGATTCCTTTAATATCAAATTCATTATCAAGCCCTGCAATTATTTTATTCAGTTCATCGGACAGCTCTTTCACAAATTCTTTTACGTCTTCGTGCCTGTCGGTTTTAATCGAACCCTCTGCAATGCAGTTGCCTTCCCTGTCAACAAGTCCGAAAACAGTGTTTGTTCCTCCGATATCTATTCCGATTGCTAAATCCATTTATTGTATAATTTTAATTTTCAGCAGAATTTATTTTATATCCTTTAACACCGTAAAATATCAGGTACAGGTAAGCGAGCAAAGGCACGAAGAGCGAATAATGCACGTTTGTTGCATCTGCCAGTGCTCCCTGCAGAAGCGGAAGTATTGCCCCGCCTACTATCATCATAACCAGCAGAGATGAACCTTGCGAAGTGTATTTCCCCAGCTTATCGATTGCAAGCGTGAAAATATTCGACCACATAATCGAGTTAAACATTCCTATTCCGAGCATCGACCACATTGCAAGCTTTCCGCTTCCGAAAATCCCGACCAGAAGCAATGCCATCACAAACACAGAAAAAATCGTTAGTGTTCTTGCAGGAAGAGATTTACCCAGAATGAATGCAAAATAATTCACTACAAGAAAAATCAGGAAATACCAAACAAGCCCTAACTCTATTTTTGTTATGAGAAAAATTATCGCAAATAAAACTATCGCTACTGCCATCATGGAAAGATATTTTTTTACTCCCTTTGTCTCGCTCAATGAAATCGAACCCATAAACCTGCCTATCATTGCACCGCCCCAGTAAAATGCCAGATACCTGCTCGCATCAGCTTCTGCAAGTCCCGCAATATCGGGAAGCTTGAGGTAAGCAACAAGATTGCTTCCTATCGAAACCTCAGCACCAACATAAAAGAAAATTGCAAAAATCCCCCAGAAAAGATTTCTATGCTTCAGAGCCTCAGGTTTTTTTTCTATTTTTTCGTGTCCTGTGAATGCCGGCAGATGAACAAATGCAATGAAAAGCGCCAGCAGTAAAAATGCTCCCCCGAAAATAAGGTAAGGTACTTTGACAGAATTCGCACCGGGATTATCCGAAGTCAGGAAAAATTTAAAAATCAGAAAGCCCCCTATCACAGGCGCAATCGTATGTCCGAATGAATTGAATCCCTGCGCCAGGTTAAGCCTGCTGGATGCTGTTTCGGGCTTGCCAAGCAGCGCCACATATGGATTCGCGGCAATCTGCAGAATGGTAAGTCCGAAGCTTATACAAGACAGCGCGCCAAGAAAAAAACCGAATGACTGGTAATGAGCCGAAGGATAAAAGAGGAAACAACCGGTTGCTGATAATATCAGTCCTAATACTATTCCGTTTTTATATCCCATCCTCGCAATCGGGTCACCTATCGTTACAGATGATATAAAATAAATCATCGAACCGATAAAATAAGCCCCGAAAAATGCAAACTGCACAAGGTTCGCTTCGAAATGAGAAAGCTCGAAAACCCCCTTTAAAAACGGAGTAAGAACATCATTTAAACTTGTTATAAATCCCCACATGAAGAAGAGTGAAATCATTACCGCTAGCGAGGATGTGTATCGAGAGGCAGTAGAATTATTTTCCATAAAAATATTTTAATATTCAGGCGGATTATAACCTTAATCCGCCTGAATTTAATTTTACAATCAATAACTAATTAACTTTTTATATTTGGAAGTTCAAGACCGTAACCTTTTTTCTTGTCCTCTATTTTAAGCAGGAAAGCAAAAACCAAACCGAGTACTCCGAATGCAGTGAACATTAGCATCGGAACAGTATAATTGTAATTTGCTACTTCCTTTCCTTCAACTAATGTTGTACCTACAACACAATATTTATCCAGAACCCATCCGATTAATGCAGGCACTGACATCAAGGCAACTATATTCTGCACGTAGAATATAAGCGCATATGCAGAGCCGAGCTGCTTTGCAGGAATAATCTTCGGTACCGAAGGCCACATAGCTGACGGGACAAGCGAGAAGCCGATTCCGAGTACCATCATAAGAACTATCGCAACTATGTAATTATTAAGCAGCGGAACTGCAAAAAGCAAATGTACTATGATGATTAATATTGAGCCAAAAATCATAATCGATGCGCCTTTTCCCTTTTTATCATACATGCTTCCGAATACCGGTGTGAGTAGAATTGTTCCGAAGGGTAAAAGACCGGGAATTATTCCAGCCAGATTTTCATTTACACCGAATTTGTTAATCATCAGAGCTGTTGCATATTTAAGGAACGGAAAAACCGCAGAATAGAATAATGCGCATAAAATTGAAATATACCACCAGCCCTTATTTTTTATTATAAAACCAATATCTTTTATCTTGAACTCTTCATCTGATTCATCCTCCTGCTTATTATTAACTTTTAAATCAGCAATTGATTTTTCAAGACGCTTGTCATTAAACGTATACACAAAAAATGCAAGAAAACCGATGCAGAGCATCAGAAGACAAATTAGAACAGGTGATGATACATGCCCGAAAGCCCTTGCAATCGGAACGGATGTTGAAAGTGCAAGCGCTGTTCCGAGCCTTGCAATTGCAAGCTGAAGACCCATAGCCAGTGCAAGTTCGTGCCCGGTAAACCATTTTACAATAACCTTTGAAACAGTAATTCCTGCAACTTCAACCCCTACACCGAATATTGCATAGCCCAATGCCGCCATCCATACCTGCGCAGGAAATGTCCAGATTATCGTCCATTCACCCGTAAAAGTATTTGTGGAAATTGCCCAGTATTTTATCCCTGCACCAATTACCATTACTGCTGCCGACATAAGACCTGTAAACCTTACTCCCATCTTATCAAGTATAATTCCTCCGAATATCAGAAAGAAAAGAAATACGTTGAACCAGCCGTATGCGCCTGTGTACCAGCCGTAATCTGATGCACTCCATTGAAGCTGCTCTTCGAGCATTTGCTGAAGGGGTGACATGACGTCTGCAAGATAATAACCAGCAAACATTGTGAAGGCTACAATAAGCAGTGCTGTCCAGCGGGCTGCCTTTGAATCATTTAATGCTCTTTTAATTTGTTCGGTCATTTTTTATTGTATTATATTTTATAATATTATCTTCCGTACAACCATTTTTTGAGTAAAAAAAATGGATTTTAATGCAAATGTATGTAATTTTAGCTTGATGTTAAAGGTTTAAATATGAGATAATGCCGAACGATTGGCAGCACGATTTTTTTCTGTAATCAGAAAAGTTTTTTTCTTAATTAGGTATTAATTGACAGTTGAATTCCTAATCAAAAATTATGTTTAATCGGTATTAAATAAGTCCTCAAATTTTACAGAATAATCCCTGGTTAATTTATATATTTCGGAATTCAATTCTTCAACCGCTTTCAGTGCATTGTTATCTCCCGTCAGATAATAATGTTTCAGGTTTCTTGCAGACATTATCCTGTAAACAATTATTTTATTCCCTACGAGATTTGCATCCTTGATTTTTTTCTTGTCGGATATTTTTTCGGAATAATACTCGCTTTCCTCTAACGTCCTGAAAATACTGTCCGTGTATTTTTTCTCGTCGTTGTTCAGTGTTATGTATTCATCCAGAAGTCCCGAATTCTTAACGGACTCTTTTTTATTGAAATGCGGCTTTGAAATAATTTCATTCAGACCTTTCTGCTTTTCCGCAAGCTCTGATATTTTTGCTTTGAAATAAAATATTTTCTCATCCGAAAACTTCTTGTCTGTCTGCAAACCGGTCAGGGGATATGCAAAGTGAAATGCGAAAATAAAAAATGCTGAACCTATTATACTTAAAAAACCGGAAGCAATTGAAGCGTTGTATATTTTTTGCAGATTTCTCTTTTTTACAAACCTGATTTTTAGCAAATACCACCTGGTAGAAAAATATAATGCAAGAAGTACAGATAGCGATAAACCGAATGTTATTCCCATCTGAACTTCATCATCAAGTGTACCAATATATCTCTGTATCGAAAAAATAAAATAAGCAGTCAATATTAGCCATCCCCAGCCTATTGGTATATTTCTTAATATGTCTTCGACATATTTACCTGTAATCAGATTCTTTTTCCCGCAAGATGAGCAAATATATCTTTTTTCCAGTATTTCCTTTTGACTTAATACTTTTTCGGATTCGCAGAATACGCAGTTTGATTTCTTTTCTGCAGGCTGATTCGCTTTTGAGGAATTATTAATTACCATGCTGTCTGTATGAGCGTAAATACTGCCTCTCTTCACCAGGTAGTCGCTGATGTCTTCGAGCCATTCTCCGCAATGCTTACAGACAAGCGCGTGCCGGACAATTGATTTGCCGCAATAGGGGCATAACTTCATATTTATAATAGCTAAAATTTTTTGTTAAATATGTAAAAATATTTAACACCCCCGAAAAACTGTTAATTAAGACCTATATTTGTTAACATTAGAATATTCGGTTAAATGTAAACCGATAATTTTAATGCTGAAAATTTACAGAAAAATTAAATCTATTTTTTAATTGCTAACAATCTTATAAATTATCAGTAATCACCTTTTTCAACCGAATCATCAGGAACCTGCTCCCATTTTTTTGCTTCTTTTCCGATGTTGTCTAAAAACACCTTGAACAGCTTGTTCTGATCAAATTCAAGTTCGGGAAATTCCTTTTTTATGGTATTGGAGAGAGACCTTTTTACCTCGTACCCCAGATGATTGATTATATCTTCAAGTTTTATTCTTGCCATAATATTATATTTTTAAAATATATTATTTTTTTTATTCACGCACTGTAAATTTTTATGATAATATTATACGAAAAAAGTAATTATTAAACATTTCTCTTCCAAACTTATAAAAATCAGTTTTTTAATTTCGTTCAGGTATCAATCATATTTTGTAAAAAAAAAATTGTAATTACTTAAATAATCCAAATTAAACCAATGCACAAATAAAAAAAGTGCCGCAATATTTAATTGCGGCACTTCTTTTTAATGAAAATTTAATTCTACTTCACAAACTGCTGGGCATAGTATTTTGCCGTTAGCTTTTCACCCGTTGCTTTTTCTATCATATCATTCCAGAAATATTTTAATCCGGGATTGAATACTTTTTCGGTAAAATATTTTCCGACTTCAGGCTTGCCCGTGAAATTGAAGTTCTTGTAATCTTCCGATTTCATCACATTTTTGGTAATGTAAAAATATAACTGTGATGCAAGCAGTTCACCCATCAGGTAATTGTGATAATAACACGGGAAGGATGCAATGTGAATTTTCGTTGCCCAATCCGGCTCGTTTCTGCCTTCAGGCTTTTTAAGAAGCTGGTACTTCTCCACAAGGTCCCACCATAATTTATTCAAATCCTGGTCGGGATTAGCATACATCGATTTCTCAAAACGGTACATTACCTGTGACCAGCGGCTGAAAACAAGCTGCTGAAGCCTTAGAGATTTAAACCCGTCTTCGGCAACTTTCTTTGATTCCTCGTCAGAAATCCCGAGATTGTCTTTAAGCCAGGGTCCGCTTGTTGAAAATCTTCCCATAATCATTGCAATCGCTTCCGTGCAGAATGTCTGGGCTTCGCTCCTTAAATAGAAAGGCAGTGTTTTGTCAATGTTCTTCGAATATACGGCGTGACCGTACTCGTGAAGCATTGTATTCATCCATTTTTCATTCGGCACTATATTGCAGAGAACACGCACATCACCGCTCCTGTCAATATCGGTGCAGTAAGCGTGCTGGTTCTTACCCGGCTTTTCATATAGGTCACTGTTTTTTACCATGTCTTCAATCGGCAGACCTATGCTCTTATAAAACTTTGTTGTTATATCTTCAAGTTTTTTTCCTTCATAGAATTTGTCGAAGTCAACTTTATATATCTTAGGTGCTTCCTGAAAGAATCTGTTCTGGTAGTGCCAGGGCATCAGTTCTTCTTTTTTTATTTTATATCTTTCTGCAAAGTAATTATCGATATTTTCTTTTTCTTTTGCAAATGCATCCTTGGTTAATGCATCCAGTTCATCGAAGAGTTTTGAAATTTCTTCGGGGTCCTCTTCATTTACTTTAAGCATCATTTCGTGGAAATTATTAAATCCCATCGATTTTGCCAAGTCGTTTCTCATCTTTACAATCTTCTTAACGTCATCTGCCACTACATTTCCGATTTTTTTCTGCGAAAGCCATACTTCTTTCAGCTCTTTGGAATCGGTTGATTTGGTCAGCTTTTCCTCTACCTGATTATCGGTTAGTTTCTGCCCGCCGACTTCAGTCCTGAAGTTGCCGTACTTCTGCTCTATCATGTTCTGCATTCCGTTTATTGCATTCAGTTTCGATGTGTCTGCCTGCTTTTGCTGGAACAAATTGTACAGTACAACTACTTCCCTTTTCAGAATCTCGTCTTTTATCTCACCGGATTCTTTAAACTTTTTGATTTTCTCGAACGAAGCCTTATCAGCAAATATTGCATCATACTTGTTCATAAGTTCCGCATTCTTTTCGAAATCTTCTTTTTTTCCTGTGAGCGAGGCATTCCAGTATGCAAGATTCGATTCCTTGTAAATTGGAATGGCCTTTGTTTCCAGAGCTTTCACGAATTCTACGAATTCGTTTTCTGCTTTGGAATAATTTCCTGAGTGCGTTTGCTCTTTTTTACCGCAAGAGGAGAGAAGAATTGTTGTCATTAAGATAATGATTAAGTATCTCATATTGTGAATTTAAGTTATTAAATAAAAACAGGCCAAAGAAACATTTTTCTTCGACCTGTAATTTAAATTATATATTTATTTCGTGGGAACATTTTTTAAAGTTTCTACCAAATAGTCCCAGAATTTCTGCACTGTCGCTATATTGCACTGTTCATCGGGAGAGTGCGGGAATCTGATTGTAGGTCCGAAGGAAATCATATCCAGATTCGGAAATACTCCGCCGATTAATCCGCATTCGAGCCCTGCGTGTATTGCTTTGATTTCGGGCTTCTTGCCGAATAATTTTTCATAAACACCCAGCATCGTCGTGAGTATCGGTGAATTCGGATTTGGCTTCCATCCCGGATACTGTCCGTCGAAGTAACAGTCTGCACCTGCCATTTCGAATAAAGCCGCCATCTTGTTTTCGAGGGCTTCCTTTGCAGAGTCAACAGAACTTCTAAGCAGACATTTTACTTCTACAGTCTTTGTCTTATCATTTGATTTTACAATTGCAAGGTTTGTCGATGTTTCCACAAGTCCGGGCATGTCGTTGCTCATTCGGACAACGTTATTCGGACATACAAAAATTGCGTTTATAAGATTTTTCTGAGTTGTTTTATCAAATACATTCTTGGGCGCTTTTGCTTTTTCAAGAGTAACTGTCAAATCCGGCTCAACAGTAGCAAATTCTTTCTTTACTATTGTTTCATAATTTTTCAAACCTGCTTCAAAATCCTTTGCACTATCTTTCGGAACCATTACCACTGCAAAAGCTTCTCTCGGTATTGCATTCCTGAGGTTTCCGCCTTCCACTGATGCCAGCCTTAAACCGAATTCCCTTTCCGCCTGTCTTAAGAATCTGAAAAGTAACTTGTTCGAGTTTCCCCTGCCGAGATGAATATCACATCCCGAGTGTCCGCCCTTTAATCCTTTTACTACAATTTTATAGGCATTATGCTTTTTCGGAGCGGGTTTCTTGTTATATTTGAAAGTAATGTTTGCATTTGTACCGCCTGCACATCCGATAAAGAGTTCTCCTTCATCCTCAGAATCCAGGTTCATCAAAATATCGCCTTTAAGTAATCCGGGTTTTAGTCCGAATGCTCCGGTCATCCCCGTCTCTTCATCTATTGTAAAAATTGCTTCGACCGGTCCGTGAACTAAATCGGTTGCCTCTAAAATTGCCATTGCTGTAGCAACGCCTATTCCGTTATCGGCTCCGAGTGTTGTTCCTGTTGCTTTTACCCATTCACCGTCAATTCTCGGTTTTATCGGGTCTTTTTCGAAATTGTGGTTTGCATCGCTGTTCGCCTGCGGAACCATATCAAGATGCCCCTGCAATATCACTCCCTGCCTGTTTTCCATACCGGGTGTTGCGGGCTTTCTTATTACCACGTTGCCAACTTCATCAACTTCATATTCAAGATTATTTGCTTTTGCAAAGTTCACAACGTATTCAATCATTTTTTGCTCGTGCTTCGAGGGATGCGGAATTTCGCATATTTCTTCGAAGTGTTTCCATATAGCTTCGGGTTTTAAACCGCTAAGTATATTTCCCATAATATTTTCCTTTTTTTGTTTTTCTGAAACTTGTATTGTTATTTGCTTTTTATATTAAAACACAAAAAAAACATTTTAGTTTTTGCTCTTGTGTAATTCCTTGAAACTTATAAACTTATGGGAATTCAGCTGTGTCAGGAACTTTGTAATTCGCTCCTCGGCAGGCATGATTTTTTCCCCCAGTCTTACTCCTAATTCTTTTACGATGTCTTCTACCTTTTTGTTGCCGTCTATCTCATTCCACACGGCCGTGCCAAGCTCATCAAAATTTATTTTGAAATCCTTTGACTTGTTTTTTGGAATCAGGTTTTGAAAAAACTCCCTTTTGAATTTCGGGATTAAGATTGTAACAAGACCGTCTTCACCCGTTTCAAACCGCTTCTCCCTTACAGGTGTAAGCTCGAGCAGGTTTATTTCTTCTTTCTTTTTATTAAACAAATTATATCCTTTATTATAAAAATACAGGTCAGGGATTGTCCCTGACCTGTGAAATTTGATTACATCCCTGCTGAAGGAGGAGCCGGTTCATCTGCCGCGCCTGCATTCTTCATTGGAACAAATATTAAAATTAATGCAATAAGTAAGAGCACCGAGAAGCCGATTAATAGAGGCGGCTCGGAGAATATCGAAGGAATGTTGAATTCAGCAATTCTGAACGGAGCAAATCCAAGTCCTGTCAAAGCCTCACCTGCAATAAAACCTGACGCGAGAAGTATTCCCGTGTTTTCGATTCTGACTTTCTGTGCTTCGTTGAATCCTTTTTTCTTAGTTACTAAATCTAATATTCCCTTTATTAATCCGCCGATGAAAATGGCAAATGTGGTTTCAAGCGGAAGGTACATACCAACGCTTACAAGCATCGGGCTTTTTACCTGCATAAGAATAAATGCAAGACCCATAAGCATACCGACTATGATAAGCGGCCAGGCCATTTCACCGCCGACAATTCCGTTTGAAAGCATTGCCATCAAACCTGCCTGTGGCGCCGAAAGATTTTTGCTGCCAAAACCGCCGGTGTAATTCTGCTGAACACCCTGGGCAATATCCGCCTGATTAAGAAGGTTAAGTACAAAGAACATTACCAGACCAGCAATTACTACTCCGATTATATCGCCAACCTGCATCTTCCAGGGTGTACCGCCGAGTATGTGTCCTGCTTTTAAATCCTGAAGCATTTCACCCGCTACCGCTGCTGAAACGCAAACGATTGCCGCAACTCCTAATACAGCCGCAACACCGCCTGAATTTGCATCGACTCCTATTAATACAAGAATCAATGCGGTTACAACAAGCGCCGTTAATGTAAGACCGCTGATTGGATTGTTACTTGAACCGATTATACCCACTAAATAACCTGAAATAGCTGCAAAGAAAAATGCCAGAATTATCATTACCGTTGCTGCAACAAATGCAGGTAGATAACCTGTATGGAATGCAAACTTTGTCACTACAAACGTAGCTACTGCTACAAGCCCTATACCAACCATAATCCACATAAACGGTAAATCTTTTTCCGTTCTTTCTACTGTGTGTCCGCCTTCGGTTGCTGCTTTTTTTACATCTCCGAGAGAACGTTTCAAACCGGTAATTAAACTTGTACGCATTTTGAAAAGAGTATATCCGGCACCCATTAACATTCCTCCGATAGCAATCGGACGTACGATAAATCTCCAAACCTGATTTATCTGCCAGCCTGCATCGCTTGCTTTTTCAATCGTTATACCCTTTAATGTTGCCCATGACTGCAAAAGTTCGGGTGTTAAATAAGGAGATACAAAATAATAAATTATCGGTGCAAGCAAACCCCACGCAAGAATTCCGCCGCTGAAGTTCAGTGATGCATATTTCGGTCCGATAATGTATCCTACACCGATGTATGCGGGACTGATTCCCGGCGAACTTATGAGCATACCGCCCTTTGCTTTCAGAGTGGTTCCCGGAATTTTTACTTCACTGAAGAAATTATAGAATTTTTCCCAGCTTAACGCAAAGAAATTAATCTGTCCTAAAAATTGGATTATTGCTCCAAGACCCATTGCTCCGAATAAAAACTTCGAGCCTCCGCCGCCAGCCTGTCCTGATTTGTGAATTTCCGCTGCTGCCGTGGATTCAGGGAAAAGTAAATCAACATCTTCTACCATCACTCTTCTGAGTAATGCAACAAACATAATACCAAGAATACCGCCGGCAACCAGAATAATCGAAGCTGTAATATAATGTTTCGGGGTAAAGAAAGGATTCCAGATTCCTGCTATGAAAAATGCAGGTAAAGTGAAAATTGCTCCCGCGGCAACTGATTCACCGATAGAGCCTACCGTTCTTGTAAAGTTCTCTTCGAGTATGGAACCTTTCAGAATTTTCAATAAAGCCATACCGAGTACGGCAGCAGGATATGTAGCCGCAATTGTCATACCTGCCTTTAAACCCAGGTAAGCATTTGCCGCTCCAAGTACAACCGAAAGCACCAGACCAATAATCAGCGCCTTGATTGTAAATTCCGCCATATTAGACCCGGCTGAAACAAATGGCACAAATTTTTTTTGTTCACTCATAATGAATTAATTTAATTAATTTGGTAGGAATTTTTATAAAATATCATTTATATTTTTACTAAAATAAACTTTTACAATTTTTTAAATTATCCAAAAAAACAGAGGATTTCAAGATAAATTAGTGTATAGAATGGAATAAAATTAACGGATTTTCCGATTGAAAAGTCTTTTAAAATCAACATATAAAAATTTCTTATATGTTTTAAATTAATTTCGGTCTTTTCCGTCCGAAATTTTAACTGCTTCGAAGTATTCTTTTACAAGCGTGTCCATAAGTTCTTTTACAGAAACAATCTCCTTTACCTTGTATACATTCTCTCCCGCAAATGCAAATCCGTGCTCCAGATTTCCCTTGTATGCATTAGTCAGCGCAAATGCTATGCAGTAGGGTGTGGTTTTATAATCACAGGTTTTTATACAATGATATGGGCATTTAAACGGCTGTTTTTTACCTTCTTCAACCGCTTCTATAAATTTATTCTTTATCGCTCTTCCGGGCATTCCGACAGGACTTTTTATGATAACTACATCTGATTCTTTTGAATCTATATAGCTTTGCTTGAATTCAGCCGATGCATCGCACTCGTGAGTAGAGACAAACCTAGTTCCCATCTGAACTCCTGCCGCACCAAGCTGAATAAACTTGTGAATATCTTCGCCTGAATAAATTCCTCCCGCTGCTATTACGGGTATCAGCTTATTGTATTTTTTCTCGAAAGGCTTTAATGCTTCTATTACTTCAGGAATAATTTTTTCCAAAGCAAAATCAATATCGTATATCTGGTCTTCTTTAAATCCTAAATGCCCCCCCGCCTTTGGTCCCTCTACCACTACTGCATCTGGAGGATAATTGTATTTCTCTATCCAGGTTTTAGCAATTATACTTATAGCCCTTGCAGAGGATACTATCGGAACAAGCTTGGTTACCGAATCCTTTTTCAGAAATTGCGGAAGATGAAGCGGTAACCCTGCACCCGAAAAAATAATGTCAATTTTTTCTTCGATGCATGTGTTAATCATATCTGCATAATTGGTAAGTGCACCCATTATATTCACCCCGATTATGCCCTTTGTCATTTCGCGCGCCTTTGTGATTTCCCTTTTCAGTACCCTGATGCTTGCCCCAAGGAAATTTGTGCCGTTATCGGGTTCCTGAAATCCGATTCCCGCCGTGGCTATTACTCCGATACCGCCTTCATTTGCAACCGATGCCGCTAAATTAGAAAGGGAAATGCGGACACCCATACCGCCCTGAATTATCGGAATTTTTGCAAGTAAATCGCCTATTTTTAATTCTTTGAGTTTCATAGTAAATTCAATCGTTTATTTCATAATGCATAATATATGCATTAATGGCTCGAAAAATTTAGGATTTTAATATATACGAGTGAATTTATCTCGTCTAATGGAGTTTAAACGAAGTGAATCTGTTTCGTAGCAAACGGGATATGTAATATCCGGAATTATATTAAAAATTCTATAGTAATATAGCTTCTATTTACAACATATATAAGTGTAAAAAGTTATCGCTAAATTTTACTCCAAAAATGTGTGAATTTTTGAACTTTTCTCTGCACACTATTTTTCTAAACTCTAAAAACTCTACACACTCAATACGCTCTTTTCCCATATTAATTTTGCATTAAAAACGTTAAGTTTACTGATATTTTTAAATTTTTAGTTTTATTATAAATATTTTTATAAATTTTAAATAAATTATATGTTTAAAGGGCATCCAAAAGGTTTGTACGTTCTAGCGCTTTCCAATATGGGTGAGCGATTCGGATATTACACTATGCTTGCTATTTTTACTCTATTCATAGAGGCAAAACTCGGTATAGCAGAATCGGAAATCGGTCAGGTGTGGGGAATATTTTTAGCAGCAGTTTATGGTCTTCCTATTATCGGCGGACTTCTTGCCGACAGGCTCGGCTATGGAAAAGTAGTTGTAACGGGAATGATTGTTATGTTCCTCGGATATGTTATGCTTTCATATCCTCCTGCTGGTACTCCACTGCTTTTTTCTTCTCTTTTCATTATTGCTCTCGGTACAGGATTCTTCAAAGGCAATATGGTTGTGCTTCTTGGAAATCTCTACGAAGACCCGCAATATAAAAAACAGCAGGATACGGCATTTAATATCTATTATATGGGTATCAATGTGGGAGCATTCTTTGCACCCTTTGCCGCAACAGGTATGAGAAATTTATTCTTATCGTTCGATAAATATTATTACGATGCGAACATTCCGAGATTTGCCCATAATTTTATAAAGGACCAACATAGTCTCAGTGCTGAAGCCCTTACTAAATTCAAACAGATTGCCGTTACTATGACAGGAAATGCGAACATTGATTTAGTCGCTTTTTCAAAAGATTATCTTGCGTCTTTAAGTTCAGCATATAATATGGGATTTGCAGTTGCCGCAGTGGCAATTGTGATTTCATTTATTATTTTCATGGTATTCAAAAAGTTTTATGCACATGCTGATTATATACATAAAAAATCAAACCAGCCCGGCGCAGTTGCGGAACTTACACCAAAGCAGACCAAAGACAGAATAGTTGCACTGGTTTTGGTTTTCATTACTGTAATATTTTTCTGGATGGCTTTCCACCAGAATGGACTCGTGCTCACGCTTTTTGCAAAAAATTATACTGTAGGCTCCGTATCAAAACTTACTTACATATTATTTGACCTACCCGCATTGCTGTCTCTGATTGCCGTTATAATGGGTGCAATATTCATCATTCTAAAAGGCACTTCGATGAGAAAAATCGTCGGCTTTGTTCTGATGATAGTCGGTGCTGTTGTTTTATATACCAGATTCACAGGATTCTCTGATACTAACAGGATTGACCCCGAAACATTCCAGGCATTCAATCCGATTTTCGTAGTCTTTCTTACTCCTGTTGTTATCGCATTTTTTACTTCCTTTATAAATAAAGGAAAAGAAATATCATCTCCGAGAAAAATTGGTTATGGTATGTTCATAGCCGCAGGAGCTTATGTTCTGATGGTAATAGTTGCTTTTATAGGTAAAGACGGGGGAATGCTGGACAGCCCGAATCTGATTAAAAGTACTACAGGCGGCTCAGTTTCGAGCATGCTTGTTTCACCTTACTGGCTGATTACAACATATTTTTCTTTAACAATAGCAGAGCTTTTCTTAAGCCCGATGGGTCTTTCTTTCGTGGCTAAAGTAGCGCCACCTAAACTAAAAGGATTAATGCAGGGCGGCTGGCTCTTTGCTACCGCACTCGGAAATTATCTTTCAGGCGTTATTGCAATGCCATATGCAAGCCTTGAGCTCTGGCAGACATTTACTCTGCTTGTTGTTACTTCGATACTTTCGGGTATATTTATTTTCTCTGTGCTAAAACGACTTGAAGCAGCTACAACATCGTAACAAAAGAAAATAGCATTACTCAATAGCCACGATTTTTAAGTCGTGGGAAAAAGACTATACAAAATGGGCTTTAGCCATTAACTTGATAAATTAGCGGCTAAAGCTAAAATATATAATTTATTTTCCAAGAGTTAAAGCTCGTAACTGCTAAGAATTATTTGGATTCAAAAAAATTAAATAATATTGTCTCTGCTTTCGAAAAGCATTATCACGATGAAACAAAGAAGAAAAAATCTTCGGGAATTCTCGATACGCTGATTGCAACCAAGCTTTCTCAGAATACTACCGATAAAACTTCGAGCGTTGCATTCGGAAACCTGAAACGTGAATTCAAAATCTGGGATGATTTATCAAATGCACCCGTTAGCAAAATAAAAAACCTTATTAAGATTTGCGGGCTTGCGGAAACCAAAAGCAAGGATATAAAGGATATGATATTGCAAATCAAAAAAGAGCGCGGAAAAGTAAATCTCGATTACCTGAAAAAACTCAGCGATGAAGAAGTATATTCCGAACTCTGTAAGTATAAAGGAATCGGAGTAAAGACTGCATCTTGCGTTCTTGTGTTTTCTCTCGGACGAGATGTATTCCCTGTTGATACACATATACACAGGGTTTTGAACAGACTCGGAATCGTTAATACAAAATCCGCAGAGGAAACTTTTGAAAAAGCAAAAGATATTATCCCGGGAAAGAAAAAATATTTTCTCCACAGGGCAATTATTATGTTCGGCAGGAATATCTGCCGTTCAAATAATCCCTACTGCGGTTCGTGTTTTTTATACAGTCAATGTAAATTTAAAGAAAAAAACAAAACTAATATAAAAAGAAATAATCAGGAAAATAATTTCCTTATACTCGACGGAATTTGAAGATTGAAAAAGAAAATATAAAAAAGGTACTTGTAATAAAATTCGGCGGAATTGGTGATGTGCTCCTCTCCACCCCTGTTCTTCCTAATTTGAAGAAATATTTTCCTGATGCTGAAATCCATTTCCTCACCCACTCAAGCTGCAGAGAGATTTTCATTGACAATCCTTATATAACAAGATACTACACTTACAATTTCGGTGAACCGGATTCTAAACGGCTACTAAAAAGTATGCGGGAAAAGGAATTCGACCTTATCATTGATTTGTACGGCAATCCCCGCTCCGCTTCAATCACGTTTTTCAGCAAAGCTAAGTACAGGGTAGGTTATAATTTCAGAAACAGAAAATATGCTTATAATATAATAGTCGAAGCTAAGAACAACAATGAGCATAATGTGGAATTTAATCTCGACTCATTAAGAGAAATGGAAATTCCGATTGAATCAAAAGAGCTTTCATTTTATATAAACGATTCGCATAAACATTTTGCCGATGATTTTATAAACTCAAATAATATCGGGAAAAAAGATATATTCGGCATAGTCATTTCTGGCGGATGGGAAACTAAGAAATACAAAGCAAAAGATTACACGGAACTTATTAAAAAGATAAAAGAAAAATTCGATGTTAATTTCCTTTTGATTTGGGGTGTTGAAAAAGAAAGAAAAGAATGTGAGGAAATTAAAAACGGGACGGGAGATTATGTATTCATTTCCCCTCAGACTGCACTTAAATATTCATACGCACTGATGGAAAAATGCAAACTGTTAATCGGAAATGATTCCGGACTACTGCATCTCTCGGTTGCATCAGGTGTTCCGGTGCTCGGAATTTACGGTCCGACTAATCCTGTATCACAGGGACCTTTCGGTGAAAAGAACCTTTACGTCAGGCATGAAAAACTCGACTGCCTGAACTGCAACCTGCTGGAATGCAAAATCGGGAATATATGTATGACCGAATTGCCCAAAGAATTAATTGTGAAAAAGATTGAGATTTTAAATAATCGTGAAAAGATTATGGGCTAAAGCCCAACAATAGTTAAGAATTAATCCCACGACTTAAAAGTCGTGGCTATTGAATAGCACAATAACTTTATAACATAATAACTCAATAACAAATAACAGGATTGCAGAAAAGAATATTAATAGTGCGTACGGATAGAGTTGGAGATGTGGTAATGATTACTCCGATGATAAGGGAAATAAAAAAAGCATTCCCCGATTCATTCATCGGAACGCTAACCCAGCCTAACACTACTGCCATATTGCAGAATAACCCTCACATAGATGTTATGATTACAGATGACCTGAAAAAAGAATCCTATAAAAAAGTAATTTCAGAGATAAAAAAATACAAATTCACGGACGGACTTCTCGTCCTCCCTACCGACAGGGCTGCATACCAGATGTTTTCTGCGCGAATAAAAAACAGAATTGGTGTCGGGAAAAAACTGTATGAGATTATTACCTTTATGAAAAGTGTCTCACGCAATAACTATATCCCGCTCAGACACGAAGCGGATTACTGCATGGACCTAGCGAGAAAAATCGGAGTGACTACTGACAATATTCAGCCTGAAATTTTTGTAACCGATGAAGAAAGAAAAAAAGCCGGAGAATTTTATAAAAGTATAGGTATAAAAGAAGAAACATTCAGAATCATCCTGCATACAGGCTCGCGTAATTCCGCACCCAACTGGAGCGAAGACAAATATCTCGAACTCCTTAAAGGTATTGTAAAAAAATTCCCGTCGGAAGATTATGCAATTTTGCTTACTGCTTTCGAAATGACAGATGATTTCAAAAAGAAAGTGTCGGAATTAAATGATAAAAGAATTATTGATGTTGCAGATAAAATTACAAACCTGCGCGATTTTATTAAAGTAATATCTGGAATCGACTTGATGCTATGCTCTTCAACAGGTCCAATCCACCTCGCTGATGCGCTGGATATTAAATGCATCGGAATTCACTGCCACAGGAATGTAAGTTGCTCAAAACACTGGGGAGTAATCAATAAAAAATCAATAAATCTCGATGTTAAAAAAGAATACTGCGATTCTCATTGCAGTAATGACAAAAGTATTTGTAATTTTGAAGACGGTATCTCAACCGAAGAAGTTTTAAAATTTATAGAAATTAATAAATAAAGATGAAATTAGAAGACTTAAAGATTCCGCAATGCAAGAATTACTCGGGCTACAAGCCCTGCAAGCCGTATTATAACTGCCTCGAAAACGGATGCGCAGACGAAAATGCAAAAATGGGAACAAAAATCCTGATTATATCGCTCGACGCACTCGGGAATGTGCTCGATAATACTCCCGTCCTGCACGCTATAAAAAGAAAATTTCCCGTCTGCACTGTTTACTGGATTACACTGCCCAATGCAGAGAAAATATTATGGTACAACCATTTAATCGATAAGGTCTTTACCTGGACGGATGAAAACAGAATGATTCTGAAAAACATAGAATTCGACTATGTGATGAATGCTGATAAATCACTCTACGCCTGCGCATTTACTAATGAAGTTAATGCGAAAACAAAACTCGGATTTATTCTTAATAAAGACGGAAAGATTATCCCTGCCAATGAAGGCGCAATGTACAGCTATATTCTTGGCATCGATGACCAAAAGAAATTCAGAGAAAACGAACGAAGCGGAGTGGATATTATTCACGAAGTATTCGGTCTCGAATATAAATACGACCCCTATGTCTTCAACTTCTCCGAAGAAGAAAAAGAGTTCATTGCAAATTATAAAAAAGAAATTTCATTCGACAATAAATATATTTATGTCGGTTTTAATACAGGCTGTTCGGAACTTTTCCCTAATAAGAAAATGACAATAGAACAGCACGTTAAAATCATAACCGATTTACTAAAGAATAAAAACCTGAAAATTGTATTGCTCGGCGGACGCGAAGATACCGAAAGAAACGACCGGATTTTAAATTCTTTTTCGAAAGAAGAGCAAAAAAATATAATCAATACTCCTTCAACTCACGGACTGCGGCGCGGTGCCTGCTTTATGAGCATTCCGGATATTGTGATTTCAGGCGACAGCTTCGGTATGCACCTCGCAATTGCACTGCAGAAATATATCATTGCCTGGTTTGGACTTTCCTGCTGGTCTGAAATTGAACTCTACGGCAAGGGCGAAAAGCTTTTTCAGAAAGACCTTGAATGCTCTCCCTGCTGGAAGAGAGTCTGTCCGAAAAATCTTGAATGCATTACTATGATTGACCTTAAAAAAATTGTTGAACTTGTAAACAATTATAAAAAATAAATTATGAAAATTCCGATATACGAGCCGTGGCTCGGCGGCAATGAAAAAAAATATGTAAGCGACTGCATAGATACTAACTGGATTTCTTCAAAAGGAAAATACATCCAGCAATTTGAGGAAAAATTTGCAGAGTATCTTGGCATTAAATATGCAACAGGTATCTCAAACGGTACAACTGCACTGCACCTTGCTCTGGAAACGCTCGGAATATCGGAAGGAGACGAAGTTATCGTACCCACTTTTACATATATTGCATCAGTAAGTTCGATTCTATACACTAAAGCAACTCCTGTCTTCGTTGATTCGCTCGCATCCACCTGGCAAATGGATCCGGAAGATGTTAAAAGGAAAATCACTCCCAAAACAAAAGCTATTATGGCCGTCCATCTCTATGGACATCCCTGCGATATGGATGAAATCTGTAAAATTGCAGACGAGTATAAATTATTTATCATAGAAGACTGCGCCGAAGCTTTCGGCTCAAAATATAAAGGAAAATATATCGGAACATTCGGGAATATTTCAACGTTCAGCTTTTACGGCAACAAGACAATCACAACAGGAGAAGGCGGTATGCTGGTGACAAATGACTTCTACCTTTACGATAAAGCCTATCACCTTAAAATGCACGGTGTGTCCAGCGTTCGCGAGTACTGGCACGATGTTATCGGGTATAACTACCGCATGACCAATATCTGCGCTGCTATCGGACTTGCACAGCTCGAAAAAGCCGATGAACACATAAAACTGAAAAGGCAGCTTGCGGAGAAATACAATAAATTGCTTGAAGGTCTTCCCGTCACTCCGCACAATGAAGAAAAAAATGTCTTCCATACCTTCTGGATGTATTCAATCCTGACCGATAATGTGAAAACCAGGAATGCACTAAGGGATTTTCTAAAAAAAGAGGGAATAGAAACCCGGCCTACATTCTATCCCGTACATACAATGCCTATGTTCTCACAGCAGTATCATAAATTCCCCGTTGCCGAGGATATAGCTATACGCGGAATCAATCTTCCGAGCTGGCCAAATATGCCTTATGAATCACTCGAATATGTGTGCAATAAAATTAAAGAGTTTTATAATTACTGATTAATCTGATTTCACTTATTTCGTTGAAAATAAAAATCGCTATTTAGTTTTTTCCTTTTACTTTTTACATTTTACTTTTTTCTGCTCTTAATTTACAATTGAAATAATCCTTTCGATTATATAATTTTGAACAAACAAAATCTACAAAAACAAAAATGCCAAACCTAAAGATTTTCGCAGGAAGAAACTCCATCGATTTAGCAAAAGACATCACGAAAAAACTAAATCTCGGATTAGGAGATTGCGACATAAAAACATTTTCCGACGGTGAAATCTGGATGAGATATAACGAAAACATCAGAGGATGCGACGTGTTTATCGTGCAGTCAACAAATTCCCCTGCCGATAATCTGATGGAAATGCTCATTATGCTCGATGCCGCAAAACGCTCTTCGGCATCCAGAGTGAATGCAGTAATCCCTTACTTCGGATATGCCAGGCAGGACAGAAAAGACCAGCCGAGAGTTTCCATCTCAGCCAAGCTCGTTGCAAACCTTCTGGAAAAAGCCGGAGCAGACAGGGTCATCACTATGGACCTTCACGCTGCGCAGATTCAGGGTTTTTTTGATATTCCCGTTGACCACCTTTACGGCTCCGCAGTATTTCTGAAGTATTTCTTCGAACAGGGGATTGAAAATCTCGCAGTAGCATCACCCGATGTTGGCGGAATCAAAATGGCAAGAGCATATGCTAAACGCCTGCACGCCGACCTTATTGTAATTGATAAGCGACGCCCAAAACCAAACGTAGCCGAAGTGATGAACATCATAGGAGAAGTAAAGGGCAAAAACGTGATTATCATAGATGACCTTATCGATACTGCAGGTACATTCGTTAATGCTGTTAACGCTCTGAAAGAAAAAGGCGCACTCGATGTATACGGTGCTTGCACTCACCCGATTTTATCAGGAGAAGCTATAGAAAGAATAAATAAACTGCCTCTTAAAAAGCTTTTTGTGTCGGATACAATTCCACTAAACCATAAATCGGATAAAATTGAGGTGAAGTCAGTAGCATCGCTCTTTGCCGAAGCAATTAAACGCACAAACCTGAACGAATCTATAAGTTCACTCTTTGAAGTGGTTTAAATGAATTTTTTTAGTTTCTTTTCTGTTATTAGTAATTAAATAACATAATGTTATTTTATACTTATTTTTACACCATTTAAACAATTACAGGAGTAATTTATGTTAGTCGATATAATAATGCCTAAGATGGGCGAATCTATTATGGAAGGTACTATTTTAAAATGGCTCAAAAAAGCCGGAGATAAAATAGAGAGAGATGAACCAATACTCGAAATTTCTACCGATAAAGTGGATACGGAAGTCCCCGCCCCCGAAAGCGGAGTCCTCGCCGAATTACTTTTCAAAGAAGGCGATACAATTGAAGTTGGTAAAGTGATTGCAAGAATGAATACGGATGCAAATGCAGAAGTTTCCGCTCCTGCGCCCGCAGCAGAAGTACCTAAATCTGAACCTGCTCCCGATGCAAAAGAAGAAAAACCCGCTGCAGCTCCTGCGCTAAAAGCAACCGAAGAAGAAAAAACTGATGGCGGAGGATTCTATTCACCGCTCGTACTGAATATCGCGAAAAAAGAAGGGATTTCTTTTAGCGAACTCGAAAGCATAAACGGTACAGGCGCAAACGGCAGAGTCACTAAAAAAGATATTCTAGACTACGTAAAAAACAGAACATCACAGCCGAAACAAACTTCGCAACCCGCAAAGGCATCGGCTCCCGCTCCTGCAGTGAAAAAACCCGTCGAACTTCCGAAACAGGAATTCAACTTCGATGAAGAAGGACTCTCTATTCTGGAATTCGATAACGTCAGGCAGAAAATGGCGGAACATATGACTGCATCAGTCGGAATTTCACCGCACGTGAACTCGATAGCAGAAGTTGATATGAGCTCAGTTGAAAAAGTCAGGCAGGAAATGATGACAGACTTCGAGGAAAAAGAAGGCATCAAACTTACTTATATGCCGTTCATTTGCGATGCTGTTATCAAAGCATTAAAAGACTTCCCGCTTGTAAATTCAGTGATAGACGATTCATCCGTTCCGTTCAAAGCCATTTCCAGAAGCAAAATCAACCTCGGTATGGCAGTTGCTATGGATAACGGCGGGCTTATCGTTCCGGTTATTAAAGAAGCTGACGGAAAAAACCTCGTCGGACTTGCACGCTCCATCAACGACCTTGGCAAACGCGCGAGAATCAAGAAACTCACGCTCGATGAAATTACAGGCGGCACTTTCACGATTTCAAACTACGGAGTATTCGGAAACATAATGGGCACAATGATAATCAACCAGCCGCAAGTAGCAATACTCGGAGTCGGCGCAGTGAAAAAACGCCCGAAGGTAATAGAAACGCCCGAAGGAGATTTCATCGGCATCAGACCAATGATGTACCTTACACTTTCATTTGACCACAGGCTCATAGACGGTGCTCTCGGCGGAAGATTCACAATGAGAGTCGCCCACTACCTCGAAAACTACAGCTTATAAAAAAGATTTGTATATATAATATCTAAGCCGCTCAAACCAAAATTTGAGCGGCTTTTTTTTATTTTCAAACTGATTTTCCCAATAACTCAATAAACCAATAACTCAATTCAGACTTGACAATAGTAGAAATACAGATTAATTTATAGAGAAAAAAAATAACTATTTTATCAATTAAAAATTATTAATATGAAAAAGATATTAGTAGTTTTTCCTGTCACAATAATATTTTTTGCATTATTAATTAGCAGTAATACAAATAATAATTTTACCGAACTAAACGGTGCTACTGTTATTCTTGACCCCGGAACTTTCGGATTAGCGAAATTTTATTCTCTTAAAAAAATTAACAGTTCAATTAAAGATATTTATGTGCAATATGGAGTTAATTTTTCGACTACTATAAATGAAAGCGGAAGATATCTGAAACTGAATAAAGCTAATTCAACCTGGTATATTCCAATAAATGGATTTTTAAATGCAGGATGGGGTATGGAATTTCCTTACGGTTCATTGCAATGTTGTCCGGTATCCTTTTTTGCAATTTCTTCTCGCGATACTAATTTAATAATAAAATTCCAGATAACCCCTGGAGCAACCTGCCCCGATGCTCATACATTATATACAAAAAACGGAGGCCTGAACTGGTTTGATGCTCCTTTCAGTTGCGGCGGAGCAATTATATATCCGAATGGTTCCGATTATAATCCTAAAAAAGATTCTTTAATTTTATTCGGATATAGCAATCTTTCTCCGTGGGGAATTTATTCATCATTTAATGCCGGGTCAAACTGGCAGATATTCAGCCAACCCGGTAATATGAGAGAGGTGGAAAGTTACAGCCCTGAATATAGCGGATATGGCTTTGTAAAATATAATCCGTTTGATACAGCATTTGTATATGCAAACGGACAGTATCGAATGCTGATATCCACAAACGGTGGAGTCGGTTTTTCACCCTCAGGAATTAAATGGCTGAAAAATCTTGTCTTCAGTTATAAAGACTCCGCAATGTATGGTTATAACGGCTATAAGCTTTACAAATCATTAAACAAAGGTATATCCTGGGACTCGGTTATTACAACTGTTAAATTTTCTTCTTTGGAAATCAATCCTGATATTCCTAATATTCTGTATGGGGGTGATTCACTCGGAATCTATAGGTCAACCAATTACGGACTAAACTGGGCATTGTACAATAATACTTTTACCCCGTCAAAAATTATTATCGGGATTTCCAAAGATGCAGGAAGTGGAGATACATTCTATGTTGCTACTACAAAGAAAGTTTATAAAGTCTGGGCTTCGTTCCTGGTTAATTCAGAATTCAGTCAACTGCCCGTACCGGATAAATACGAACTCTTCCAGAATTACCCGAACCCGTTTAATCCAAGTACAAGTATAAAGTATCAAGTAGCAAGTATAAAACATATTAAGTTAGCTGTATACGACATCCTCGGAAAGGAAATCGCAACCCTCGTGAACGAAAAGCAATCTCCCGGCACGTATGAAGTAAACTGGGACGCCTCCTCTTTTCCATCAGGTATATATTTTTATAAAATTATTTCAGGAGATTACTCAGAAACAAAGAAAATGATATTCCTTAAATAAATTCGAAATCCTAATTTCTAAACTCTAAACAAATACTAATATTTAAATCACAGATTCTATACTTTAGAATTTCGTATTTCGAATTTGTTTAGAATTTAGTTTTTCGGATTTAGAATTTCCACTCTAAACACTTTGCAAATACTAATATTTAAATCACAGATTCTATACTTTAGAATTTCGTATTTCGAATTTGTTTAGAATTTAGTTTTTCGGATTTCGGATTTAGCTCAATACACTATTTTCTTTTTTGCATTTAGGATTTCATTCATAATTCAGCATTCATAATTCAGAATTTTCTCTTCCTTGATTGTTTTATCCCTTACAAATATCTTGTTGGATTAAATAAATTATTTTATGATTAAAAAAATATTCACGTTCGCTTTTATATTATTAATTTCCGCTTCACTCTTTGCTCAGGAAAAGCCGGACACAAAATACTGGATTATATTCAAGGATAAAGGTCTCTTTAAAAACGAAGGAAAAATATTCCCCGGCACCGATGCCTATAATGAAGCCATTGCTTTGCTTTCGGACAGGGCAATTCAAAGAAGACTAAAAGTTATCCCCGAAGAAAACCTGATTGACTTCGGAGACCTTCCCCTCGAACTGTCTTACGTTTCCGAAATCGAGAAACTCGGAATAGACTTAATCGCAAAATCAAAATGGTTAAACGGAATCAGCGCATATCTTACAAAAAGCCAGCTTGAAAAAGTTAAGAAACTGGATTTTGTTTTCCAAATCAAAACCGTGAAAAAGCTTTACAAGCAAAATATTGTCAGTCTCGCTCCCGTCGAATGCGGCGAACATTACAACAATAATTTCTTCATTTCAAAAGATATTAAAAATATTCTGAACTACGGAAAATCTTTCGACCAGATGAATCAGATTGACGTGCCGAAAGTCCACAATCTCGGCATCAACGGAAAAGGTGTGCTGGTGGCAAGTTTCGACGACGGATTTTTCTGGAAAAACCACGAAGCATTAAAAGAATTAAAAGTAATCGAGGAATTTGACTTTATAAACAAAGATGAAAATACCGCTATAGAGGTAAACCAGAAATATACCGATACACGGGAACAGGGCGGACACGGCACTGCAACTTTCTCCACTATGGCAGGCTTTAAGGAAGGCAAACTCATCGGTCCTGCTTTTAATTCCGAATTTCTGCTCGCAAAAACCGAGTACGTGGCATCGGAAACACCTATGGAAGAAGACTTCTGGCTCGAAGCCGCCGAATGGGTGGAATCAAAAGGCGCGGATATTATTACCAGCTCACTTATATATAAAGAATTCGATAAACCTTATTCCGAAAACTCTTACAAATACGAAAACTATGACGGCAAAACCTGCATAACTACCATAGCCGCATCGAGATGCGCATATCTTGGCATAGTCGTTTTAAACGCAATGGGAAATTATTACCAGACTGAAATCCCTTCTCTCGGCTCAGCCGCAGACGGTGATACTATTATTTCTGTCGGAGCAGTTGATAGCAAAGGCAATATAGCTTACTTCAGTTCAAACGGTCCGACATCAGACGGCAGAACCAAACCCGATGTTTGTGCAATGGGCTTTAATGTTTTTGCGGCTCAAAAAGAAGGCACTGATAAATATGATTTAGTTGGCGGGACTTCTTTTTCTACTCCCATAACAGCCGGAGTCTGCGCACTGATTCTTTCAGCCCATCCCGAACTTACTCCACTTCAGGTGCGCGAAGCACTCAGAATGACGGCAAATAACTTCGCGAACCCGAATAACATTTACGGCTGGGGAATTATAAACGCTTATAATGCGCTGCTCTACTACGGAATGGCTTGGAGCAACGAAGCAGCATTTACCAGAGATGAATATGGAATAAAAGTCTCTGTATCACTTGCATCTCAATACCTGATAGACGGCAACAGCGTAAAAATATTTTATTCCGCAGATGAGGGCATTACCTTTGAAGAAATGAATCTTATTTATATACAGGGAAATGATGACGGAAATAAATCGGGATTGTATACAGCTGCTTTAAAACAATATCCTGTAAATACAAAATTGTTATATTACTTTACCGCAAGAAATTCAAACAACGAGGAATCGGTCTATCCTCCAAATGCTCACAGGAACAAAATCAAGTGTTTATCTTATAATTTTTAATTTTTTCAAAACCTGTACCCGGATTCAGATTTGATTTCACAATACTCGTTCCCAACGTCTTGAAAATCCGCCGTGGCGGGCCCGTTGGGAACGAAAACTATTGACTGTTCACGTCAGGCGAACTTCTCGTAAAATACCTGTATATCATCAGCGCAATCCCCGCCGTCAGTGCAATTCCCGCAAAGTAAAACCAGATGTAATACGCCTTGTCGTATGCGTGTACAAGCATTTCAGGTGAAAGCGTCTTCGGATCGGGACAGTATGCAGTCAGCAAATATCCCGAAATCCCGAATCCCAGAATATTTGCAAAGAAAGAATAAAGATAACCGAATCCTATATAAAGTCCCTCCTGCCCTCTCGGTGCCTGAAGCGAAAAATACTCCAGGTATCTCGGCGAAATAAAACATTCTGCCAGTCCCTGAAAAACAATACCAATTATCATCATCACCGTTATAGGATGCGCTGAAAAAAGTCCGAAGAAATTCACAGACTGTCCTGTAATTTCCTGAAGTATGTAACTCGATGCCATCAGCAGAGCTGAAAGCGGCATAATGAACATCCCTATATTCATCGAAGTCACAGCTTTTATCTTCCTGGTGATATTCGTAATCCATACCACGCAAATCATCACCACAAACGGATTCACGTTTGCAATCCACTCAGGCGAAGCAGTCTCACCTATAGTTCTTGTCACGTATTTGGGCATCGTTGCATACAGCTGGCTCTGTATTATCCAGAACCCGCTTACTATTAATATTAATGTAATCAGCTTTACATTCGTAAATACCCTGATAAAACCGTTCAGCACTTCCCTGAATGTCTTCTTTGCCTGCGCCGCATCCTGATTTTTGTAAATTATGAAAACCACTATTAAAGCAATGAATGTCATCAGCGCGGAATAATAATTTATTGACTGCAGACCGAGATTAATCCTCAGAGGAAATGCAAATGTCTTTCCGAGAAATGCTCCGACATTCACTATGCTGTAAAATATTGAATATCCCTTTGCCCTGGTTTCCTCACTCGTTGTCTTGGCTATTGTTCCCGTTATCACAGGTTTGATCAGCGAGCCGCCTATCATCACTATTAATAGCGAAGGCAAAACAATTGCCTTATAAGGAAATGCCCCAAGCGAAAAATATCCTATCGTCAGCAGTCCGAATGCAAGTATTATCGCCTTCCTGAATCCAATCCTGTCCGCAAGCGCTCCGGTAAAGGGAGGTAATAAATAAAGTCCCGCCGAAAAAACCCCGCTAATCCACGCCGCCCAAACATCATTAAATCCCACTATATTTGTCAGGTAAAGCGTAATTGCAATAAATACAGCATAATACGCCGCCCTTTCAAAAAGCTCTACCGTATTTGCCGTCCAGTATATCTTCGAAAATCTGATTTTTTGTTTTGTCAAATTATTTTTCCCTTCCGTAATTTAAAATACATTAAAATGAATTTCTTTTTAATACAAAAAAACGGATATTTAACAAATTTAATTTTTTAATATTATGAAAAAATTACTTCCTAAAATCTTACTGTTAATTGTTATTGTAATCTCTCTGGTAAATATAACCAGTGCAGGCGACAGAATGGTCTTCATAGAATTCTTTACGAGCTCCACCTGCGGACCCTGCGCCTCAAATAATCCGACAATGACTGCTTTCCTGCTTGCTCAGGACCCGGATAGAATCACTGCCCTCGGACACCATATGAGCTGGCCTTCTCCGGGAAATGACCCGATGTATCTATATAATCCGACCGATAACGATGCAAGAAGACAATACTATGGAATCAATTCAATTCCCGCCGGACAAATAGATGGATTTACGAGTATTCCTCTGCCTTACTCAAATTCATATCTTACTTCGGCATTCAACTCAAGAAAAGATGTTTTAAGCCCGATAACCATAATCTTAACCGACACTGCTATTACTTCAGACTCAATAAAAGTCAGGGCAAAAATCTATTGCGAATCATATTTGACTAATCCTTCTGTAACAGCATACATTGCGCTCTGCGAAGGATTGATTCATTACTCTAGCCCTCCCGGCACAAACGGTGAAACAGATTTCCATTATGTAATGAGGAAAATTCTTCCTTCAGGCACAGGAACTCCTATCACACTGCTCCCGGGTCAGACCGTAACTCTCGAATACAAATACAGAAAAGACCCAATATGGCAGTGGAATCAGATGTTCCCGATTGCTTACGTTCAGGACCCTGCAACAAAGGAAATCCTGCAGGCAGCAAAGAAAACTTCAAACTTTACACTGCTTACAAATCCCGGCTTTATTTCTGTACCTCAGGGACAGGCATCGACAAAAACATTCAAAGTTTCTGTACCCCTGGTTGCAAGCGGATATAATTCACCGGTTACTTTCTCAGTCGAAGTAAGCCCTGTTACCTCAGGTGTCTCTGCTTCGTTCCCGTCGGGAAATGTTCTTAGCTCATTCCCTGATTCTGTCACGGTGCAGGTTTCGAATACTGCCGCAGTTCCGACAGGTACATATAAAATTATTGTTACCGGTACCAGCGGCACGGGGAAAGTTCATAAGATTGCGCTCGACTACCTCGTGGGTAAAAATTATGTAACCGTTAAAACAAACAAAACATCACTGCAATTCAAAGTAAACGGAACTACTTATACCGCCCCAAAATTATTCTCCTGGGATATCGGCTCAACCCAGACCATCGAAGCCGTTACACCGCAAACTTCCGGCAGCACTAGATATATATTCCTGAACTGGAGCAACGGAGATACAAATGCCGTTCAGAATATCTCAGTGAATTCAAATATCGGAATGTATACTGCAAACTTTAAAACTCAGTTCAGGGTATTCGCTTATGCAAACCCGACTGGCATTCCCGTTACTTTTAATTTCAATAATATCTATTACGATTCCGGCTACGTCACAAACCTGACAGTATCACCTTTTTCCCTCCAGTACACGGGATTAACCTATTACTTCAACCAGTGGATTGGACAGGGCGAGGGCTCCTATACGGGAACAAGCTTTATTTGCCCGCTCACCGTAAAAGCGCCTATCGTGCAGAGAGTCATTTACGATACCATCAATACAGGCATCGCTGTTATCAGCACGGGAATCCCGGAAAAGTATATGCTCTATCAGAACTTTCCCAATCCGTTTAACCCGCAGACCGATATAAAATTTGATATTGCAAAATCCGGATTTGTAACACTGAAAGTGTATAACGTACTCGGAAAAGAAGTAAAACAGCTTTATTCAGGAAACCTGAACGCAGGCAAATATGAATTCAAATTCAACGGCGCGGACCTAGCTTCGGGAATTTATTTCTACAAGCTCGAAACCGGCTCCTTCTCGCAAGTTATGAAAATGCTAATGATTAAATAGCGACAGCTATTTTATCGGCAATCCCGATAACGAAGCGTACCGGGATAGATGATTAAAGAAAGATAAAAGTCATAAATATAATATAAAGCCGTCCGTTTACGCGGACGGCTTTTTTTATTGCCATTGAATTTGCTCTTGATCTTTATAACTCTTTAGGGCTCTTTGCATCTCGAAGATCCGCCCGGGTGTACACCACGCAACGGACTATTTACTATTTGTTATTTGCAATTTGTTATTTGATTAAAACCATCTTCTTCACCGCCGTAAATCCTTTACCATCCTCAACTTGTATTCTGTAAAAATAAACTCCGCTGGCATATTGAGTTCCGTTAAACTCAACCGTATATCTGCCTGCCTGTTTTATTTCGTTATTCACAAGGGTTTTGATTTGCCTGCCAAGAATATCGTAAATCACGATTTTTACTTTTCCATCTTTTGGCAGTTCATAATTTATCTTTGTAACCGGATTAAACGGATTAGGATAGTTTTGAGAAAGCGAATAAGTTGTTGGAATAATATTTGTTACTTTTTTTACAGCTTCGTTTTTAACCGTATTTAGTTTTTGTATATCTTTATTAACAGAGTTAATGTGCTCGAATATTGTTTTTGGTTTTTTGATTCTCACAACTTCATTAATTGTTTTCATTACTTTCAACTCAACCTTTGCATAACTATCTCCTTTTTCGCTTTTTGATTTCAAAGTTTCAATATGGTTTTTTGCTTTTTTCTTTGAATCATCCAGTGCAGTTACAATCGAAGAAGAAATCGTTTTTCTTTCTTCCTTTGTGAACTTATCCTTATCATCATCATTGAACAGTATCTTATCAAGTTTTTCAATATAGTCATTAATAAATGCATCTCCTTCCGAGCCCTCCGGAATAATTAGCTCGTTAAGTGTTTGCTCTTCTAATTGTACATTGTCCATTGAAAATTGAACATTGGGTAATCCGCCGCTATGTCCGTTCAGACTGTCGAGCAGGTGTGTTGCCGCATAATCCCAGCTTGCAAGCAATGCTTCGTATGTATATGGATTCTGCTGAATGATTTGCTGGAATCCTGTTAATGCAGATTGATATTCTTTTAATCTCACCTTACATTTCTGAATGTAGTAGTTGCATTTCCTCACAAGAGGCAGGTTATTCGGATGATTAAGAATTAGTGTATTTAAAAACGTTTTGCATTCATTCGCACTAACGGCAGAAGTATCAAATGAGACTGCAAGCAGATAAAGCTTAGATATTGCATTTAATCCCTGCACGCTGTCTGCATAAGAGTTTAATAAGTTATAGCATTTCGATTTTGCCTGAGCGTAATTCTTTAACCTTATAGCAATGCAAAGCGAATCATACATTTTTTTCGGTGTTACTGTCTGAATGTTCGGTACTCCGCCGCTTGAGCCGTATGGAGAACTTGATATTGTATCTGAAACGCCGTTACCGTAATCAACTATTAAATTATCACCCGAACCATTTTGACCGCAATCATAAGAGAAGAAATTAAATGCAATATCTGTTTCGTCTCCAATCCATTTTACATCTTCGATTGGAAGATTTGATTCTACTATCGGAGTGTTATCCAGTTTAAAGCAATTTGAGGTTTCATCAATCGAGCTTTCAGTATAATAACCCGGAAAATATCCAAATAAATGATAGGAATTTGTGCTG
>JACREY010000021.1 GCA_016218085.1 Ignavibacteriota bacterium | reverse complement strand
TTATATTTTTAAAATTTTCGAAAAAGAATTTATATTATAGCGAACTATGGTATTTTATTGCAAATAGATTTGATAAACTTATAAGAATGCTTATAAGCTTACACGAATGTGAACCATCAACTGCAGTTAAAAAATTTTGATTGGTGTTTCTTTAATATTTTACTTATTATAAATTAATTTTTTTGTTATTTGAATTATTCTCCCTTTCTCTTTTTCTGTTGCTATTAGTTTATAAAAATAAATTCCGCTTGAAAGTTGAATATTATTAAAATCCAAATTTGCGTTATATTTGCCTTCCTTTAATTCTTTAGAATCAATAATACTCAAAACTTCTTTACCTAAGACATTATAAATTTTAAGGTCTATGATTGAAGTTTTTATTAAATCAAATTCAATTGTTGTAGACGAATTAAACGGATTTGGGAAGTTCTGCTTTAAATTAATGAATTTTGTAGTTTCATTAGATATTTTGTTAATTGACGTAATAGGTCCGCCACTATTAGTTGTTCGTACAATTTGATTTCCTGTCCAAGCATAGCCAAAATTACTATCATACATATATACAATTGCATTATTCCATATTTGGCTTAATTGATTACCCCAGTTATTGCCACCATTTGTTGATATTAATATTTTATAATTATAAGTTAAAATACCGCAATAGATAATATTAGTGCTAACAGCAAATATATAATTTGGTTCATAACTAAATATAGGATATTCATATTGAGTAACCCAATTATTACCACCATTAACTGTCTTTAATATTCTGCTACTGTTTGTATATGCCCCTTGTACCACCCAGCCGGTATCTTTATTAATAAAACTGAAACTATTAATATTTCCAGTATAGCCTGTATTTATCTGTATCCAGTTATACCCGCTGTTTGTTGTTTTGTTTAAATTACCTGCCCCTCGCACATATCCGCAATATTCTCCGTTATATTTTTCTTTAAAGAAATATAATGTTGCAGGTGTTCCCCCGCCACCTGTGGAAATCTGCTCCATCGTTTGAAATCCGTTTGTTGTACGCAATGTAAAAGTTGTAGGTACATTGAATGCATTTACCCAGCCTGTATCTGCATTTATCATATAAAAACCATTTAAAATATCGTATGTTTGTTGCATAACAAACCAGTTATATCCGCTGTTTGTTGTTTTAGATATAATTCGTCCGTTAGCATATCCTATTGCATATCCCAATGTATCATTTATAAACTGGAATTTTCCAACCTTTGAAGAATCGGAATAAATAACAAACCAATTAGTCCCCTGATTTGTCGTCCTGATTAATATATAACCAACACCGGATTGAGATATTGTTGCCCATCCTGTATTACTATTTATAAATTGCATATGAAATATACTGCCCGAAACAGGCAGATTGATTTGATACCATTGCGCAGAGCAATGCTCAATGTACAGTGTGCAATGTGCGATTAAGAAAAGGATTAAAGCAAGAATGAATATTGTAAATTTCTTCATTTTATTAAGAATAATATCTTTATGCAAATTTACAAAAATGATTTACTGTTATAAGCAATTATAATATGAATATCCTATAATGTCAAGTTACAATTACGAACATTGCATCGGTCCAATTGGCAAACAAAAAAACCGTCCCGATATAAAAACAGGACGGTTTTTAAATTGCAGAATATTAACTCTATTATTATAAAACGAATTATTCTAATTTTTTACTGAAGTTTCTTTATCATGCTTCTTACATCGTCTGCTGATTTATCGAATGCCGCTCTTTCGTCTTCCGTTAATTTGATCGGTACGATTTCTTCCATTCCCTGCGCGCCGATTTTTACGGGTACGCCGAGGCAGATGTCACTGTGTCCGTATTCACCCTGAAGGTAAACGCAGCACGCCATTATTCTATGCCTGTTGTTCACTATAGAATCTATCATCTGGACAATTGATGCCGCAGGAGCGTAATATGCGCTTCCTGTTTTAAGGTGTTTCACTATTTCCGCTCCGCCGTGCCTTGTCCTGTCGATGAGCGCGTCAACCCTGCTTTTCGGCAGAAGGTCGGTTATCGGAACACCTGATACTGTTGTATATCTTACCAGCGGAACCATTGAGTCCCCGTGTCCGCCGAGCACAAGTGCATTTATATTTTCAATAGAAACGTTCAGCTCCATACAAATGAATGTCTTGAACCTTGCTGTATCCAGCACGCCCGACATTCCGATTACCCTGTTTCTCGGGAAATGGCTGTTTACGAATGCGGCGTATGTCATCGCGTCCAGGGGATTCGATACTACGATGATTATACAATTCGGTGAATATTTTACTATCTCCTTTGTTGCGGTGATAATAATATCAGCATTGATTGCAATTAAATCATCGCGGGACATTCCCGGTTTTCTCGGTGAGCCCGCGGTAATCACGGCTATATCCGAGTTTGCCGTCGGCTCATAAGTATTTGTACCGTGTATTTTCGTGTCAGAAGTCTGTATGGCTGCTGACTGGTAAATATCTAAAGCTTTTCCCTGGGGAACTCCCTCGACCACGTCGAGGAGTACTACGTCGTTTGCAAGTGCCCTGTCGACAATAATCTGAGCTGCTGTTGCGCCGACATTACCTGCACCAACAATTGTGATTTTCATAGTTTTTTATTTTGTTTATAAAGTTAATTAAAAAATTAATTAAAATTTATTTTTCAATTGTAATTACAAATTCGGTTCCTCTTTCTGATGAATTGCACTCGAATTTGTCTACAAGTGATTTGATAATATAAAGTCCCCTCCCGTGTTCCTTTAATAAATTATCACTTTTTGTGGGGTCGGGTATCTCCTCCATATTGAAACCTTTCCCCTCGTCCTTTATTCTGATTTCCAAAACGGAATTGTCGTAGTCTATGCTGATATAGACCGATTTATCCGGGTTCTCCTTATTCCCGTGAACTATTGCGTTAACAAGCGCCTCCGATACTGCAATCTGGCAGTTGATAAACCTGTCATGCTCCAGTCCGAATTCGCTGTTAATATCTTCTAACACTTTCTCGAACTTTAAAATTTCGGTTCTGTCGCTTTTTATTTTAAGAGATAAATTTTTACCCATACTTTGAAATTATATATTCCAGAGAATATTGATAATCAGACTCTCGGATTTATTTATTATGTTATTATCGCTTGATTCCAGATAGTCCTTGCTTCCCGTAATTTCGATTTTGGAATTATGCATAAAATAATATTGCAGTTTCCCAATCGGTCCGTAATTTGCAATAGTTCTTCTTAAAAACTTATTCCCGCTGTCGTAAATATACTGCCTCTGTATAAAATGTCCGAATCCTATGGAAAATATAAGATTTTCAGTAAATTTGTAACCTAAAAATGCATGAAATTTTCTTTCATCATAATACGCTAGCGGCTTTTCCGAAAACTCCTTTTCATTGTATGAACCCTGTTCATATATCTTTAAATTCCCGAAGAAATCGAAAAAAACGCTTCTGCTCAGATTGTAAGCCGTTGTGTCTGCAAATGTTAACTGCCTGAATGAAAAACTCTGTATCTTTGAAATTATATCCTCGAATTTATATACAGTGTAATTTGCAAGAACCTGAACGGAGTTTTTCGTCGAAAAATTTTCAGCAGGTGCAAAAACGCTTCGCGTTGTAAGCCTGTAAATTTTATTTGAATTATTATTCGAGCTTTTTTCCTTGAAGATGTAGCTCAGTGTTGCAAGGTTATATTCAAATGTGGATTCTATAAAGAAATTTCTCAGGTTGTCGAATTTATGCGAAATGTTGAGAATCGAATTCAATTCATCCCTGTCATCGAAATTATCCTTGCTTTCTGTATCGTATCTTAGCACGGAAGTCGAGCCTGAAATCCTTACGGAATGCATATTGGTCAGATATGCAGTGGCTTCAATTATAAGTGATGTGTTCCTGCTGTTGTTGTCCTTGTCTTTTTCGAGCCGCTCCAGCTCTCGGATTACCGAAGACGGATATGTGCCGATATCTTCGGGAGTGTGCTGCTCCACCCTCTCGGCATATACGAGCCAAAGCTTCGCGGCGTATTTCCTGCTCAGGTATTCTATGTTTGTCCCTGCCTGAAATCCGTTTTCGTTTACCTTTGCATTATATACATTTTCGAAAACAATGCTCTGGGATGTCGGAATAAACTTGTACCTGCTGTCGATGAATTTTGCAGTATAAGAGCCGAGAAGGTTGAAGTTGATATTATCGGCAACTCCGTACCTGAGCCTGTCCTCAAGGTAAATAAAACTTTCCACCCTTGACTGTATATTGTTCTTGACGCTGTGATTGCTTACTATGCTTGCCGTTGCAGGAATATAAAAATCACTCCGCCTGTCGTAAAATCTGACTATCGTATTGTTCTCTGACCTGTCCGTAAAACTCTTGTACACATTTGTGTTCAGTTCAAGATTGTAATTTGTTTTCTGAGTAAGTTTGTCGTAACTCATATTCACGTTACCGTCCGAAATGAAATTGTATAGATTGAAATTATTGTATTCAGATGTCAGCATTCCGCCTAATCCTGTGTTTTTTTCTCCAATTTGTTCCTCGTTCCTTAATCCGATTTTGGAATTGATGTAAAAGCTTCTGCCCGGCTTGTACTCGAAATTAGCGTAATAAAATGCATTCCTGTCCTTGTTTACATCTATAGCCCTGTTATCTGTTATCGTTCGGTATAGCAGCCCGGGACCTGTTTTCAATTTATCGGTTATTTTATAATTTACGTTTGCGTTGAGCTCGTTAAAATCCCTGACATAATTTTCTGAAAGTTTTGTAACGTCGGAAGTAAAAGTATTCTTAAAAACAAAATTGATTTTCCTGTAATCATAATTCAGGTTGACTTTTGAATTGAGAAGTGCTGAATTTACATTGTCGCTCAGACCGGTCATTACAAGGTTTTCCCTTTCTGTAGAGTCTATTGCGGTGCGGTTTATCTGTGCGGAGGAAAAATCAGAAATTGCAAGTAGATATACGAGAATATTAAGCAAAAATATCTTCATACCTGAATTTTTTATATTCCTTTTCGCTTTTAATATTCCTGAATAAGTTTTCGAGCCCCCTGTAATTTTCGGAATTTTTCAGCTCCACAGTATCAGAATCTAGCTTTATTTTTCCGCTTTCCAGTATGATGAGCTTGGTCGAGATTTTTTCAATCATATCGAGCAGGTGAGAGCAGTAAAAAATTGTCTTGCCGTTTTCTGCAAGGGATTTTATCATATCCTGAAAAACGAATATGGTATTGGCATCCAGCCCGTTCAGAGGTTCATCAAGCAGAATTATTTCGGGATTGTGAATCAGAGCGGATGTTATTAGAATTTTCTGCTTCGTGCCTTTTGAAAGATTACCGATTGATGAATTCAGAAAACCTGCATAATCAAAAAAATCCGCAAAATAATCTGTTCGGCTTTTTATTACATCATCAGGGAGATTCCTGATTTTACCCGTAAATGCCAGGTATTCCTTTGTCGTTAGAGAGTTGAATGCATTTCCGGATTCGGGAACATATCCGGTTATTCTTTTTACTTCCAGAGGGTTTTCTTTTACATTTATACCTGCAACTTTAACGTTGCCTGAATCGAAATCTAGCATCCCGGTCAGGATTTTGATTGTAGTCGTTTTTCCTGCACCGTTTGTGCCTATATAACCGCATATCACACCGGGTTTAATAATAAAGGAAATATTATCGAGGGCAGTCTTATCCTGTCCGTATTTTTTGGTTAATCCTGAAATTTCAATCATAAAATAAATAAAACAATAAGTTATGAAAGTTTTTAATTAAATAAAATCTCATCTTTTTTATGCATTTTTATCAATGAAAAAACTCCGCAAAAAAGGTATGATTTTATAAATTGTATTTGCAATGGGATATAATTATCTTACAAAAGGCGTAGTATATGCTTATATTATGCAGATATTTGATTTTTAAGAGATTTTATGAGTTATTTGCTCAAATGGCGGAATTGGTAGACGCGCTGCATTCAGGGTGCAGTCTATGTATTTAGGTGAGGGTTCGAGTCCCTCTTTGAGCACAAAAAAATAAACATATGAGAATTGAAAAAAATTTGGAAATTAAAAAATCTCTACCCGGAAACATCTTCCGAGGCGGGCAGGGGAATAGATTCATTTATATCGGAAATACGAAACCTTAAAGCTAAGGTACAGGTTCCGGATAAGTTGGTAAGAATTCTTTATTCCCGGGGCATAACAGACTACTATAAAATCATAAAGTTCTTCAAGCCTACAAAGGAAAAACTTTATGACCCGTTCCTGATGAAGGATTGCGATATTGCCACCGAAAGAATATTAAAAGCAATTGAGAAAAAGGAAAAATTAATGGTGCTCGGCGACTACGATGTCGACGGTACCTGCGGCGCATCTATGTTTCATCTTTTTCTTAAACATTTCGGACTCGATTCAAAAGTTTACATTCCGGACAGGATTAAAGAAGGGTATGGAATTTCCGTTAGTGCTATCGATTATGCAAGGAGCGAAGGTGTTGACCTTATTGTCGCAATTGACTGCGGTATTACTGCGTATGAAAAAGTGGAATATGCAAAAACAATAGGTATCGAATTTATTATTTGCGACCATCACCAGCCTCCGGGTCAGATACCGGATGCTCTTGCCGTAATGGACCCCCTCAGAGTAGACTGCGAATATCCTTATAAGGCGCTTTGCGGAACAGGTGTGGCATTCAAGCTGATTCAAGCTGTCTGTGAAAAACTGAATGATAGTGAATTTGCAAATTCTCTGATGGACTTTGTTGCCATTGCAACTTCATCGGATATCGTACCTATTACAGATGAAAACAGGATTCTGGTTAATGAAGGCTTTGCACTGATTAATACTAAGACAAGACCTTCACTGAAAACCCTCATTGAAAAAGTAGGCCTGAAGGAAAATACTATCAATACTAACAATATTGTCTATTCGCTTGCACCGAGAATCAATGCCGTGGGCAGGCTGGGCGATGCGAAAAGAGCAGTGGAGCTGATGACAAGCGAGAACCCTGAAGAGCTGGATGAACTTGCTCACGTTCTGGATATGGAAAATACAAACAGGAGGGAACTCGATAAGACTATAACTGATGATGCATTCAAGGTTTTTGAGGAGTTAAGCAGGAATGAAAAATTTTATTCTATCGTGCTCCACGATAAAGAGTGGCATCCTGGAGTTATAGGAATAGTGGCAGCAAGACTTGTCGAAAAATATAATGTCCCCTCTATAGTTCTGACTTCCATAAACGGAATTGCTAAAGGCAGCGCAAGAAGCATAAACGGATTTAATATTTACGAAGCACTGAAACAGTGCGAAGATAAGCTCATTCAGTTCGGCGGACATTGTCACGCAGCAGGGCTGGAGATATCGCTCGAAAATATCGATGATTTCAGAAATCAGTTTAATGCAATTGCAAAAGAAGAACTGACAAAACACGAGCTTCAGCCGGAAATAGAAATTGATGCTGAACTGAATTTCGATGAAATCAATAATGTCTTTCTGAATATTCTCTCCTTCTTCGAGCCGTACGGACCGGGAAATGCCGTGCCGGTCTTCGTTACAAGGAATCTTCAGGTTGTGGGAACGGTTAAAAATGCAAAGAGCGATACAAGAATATTTAAAGTTAAGGATAACGATTCGAAAAAAATATTCGAAGCCGTTTTCTTTCTGTCTAAAGAATATACGGAAGAAATTAAAACCGGAAACTATATAGATATGTGCTACTCGCTTGAAAAAAATATCTGGAACGGAAAAGAATCCATTAAATTGCGAGTAAGGGATGTCAGGTTCCACAATTCTTAGAATATTTTATTTTTTATTTTATAATTATATATTTTAATTATTATGTCAGGTCACTCAAAGTGGGCAACAATTAAAAGAAAAAAAGCCTCAACCGATGCGGCTAGAGGTAAAGTCTTTACAAAAATTATTAAGGAAATTACGATTTCAGCAAGGGACGGCGGCGGCGACCCTGCGGGTAATCCAAGGCTCAGACTTGCTATAGCGAGCGCTAAATCTGCAAATATGCCGCAGGATAATATAACAAGAGCAATAAAAAAAGGTACTGGCGAGCTCGAAGGAGTTTCTTACGAGGAGATTACATATGAAGCATACGCGCCACACGGAATAGCAGTAATGATAGAATGCGTTACAGACAATAGAAACAGAACCGTGGCCGAATTAAGGCATATGATTTCCAAGCATAACGGAAATCTCGGCGAATCCGGCTCGGTTGCGTGGATGTTCGAAAGAAAAGGCGTTGTCACTATTGCAAAAGAAAATCATACTGAAGATGAGGTAATGGAAATAATCCTCGATGCCGGTGCAGACGACCTGAAAACAGAAGAAGAATTTTTCGAAGTTATCAGTAATATCGAAAATTTTGAAAAAGTAAGAAAAGCAATTGAGGATAAAAAATTCAAAATTGAAAATGCCTCGATGCAGCAGATTGCAAAAAATCTTGTTGAACTCGACGAAAAAGGAGCGGCTGATGTTGTGAAATTCCTTGAGGTGGTAGAAGAGCATGATGACGTTCAGAATATTTTTTCGAACGCGGATTTTTAATTTTTTAGTATGCCCCGGTTCTTCAATCCGGGGCTTTTAATTTCATTTCATAATGATTATTCTCGGAATAGATCCGGGCTCGCTTATTACAGGTATTGGGATAATCAACTGCAAAGCAGACAAAGCCGATTTAATAGATTTTGACGCAGTAGTATTAAATTCAAGAGACTCTCTGACAAAGAGACTCAAGGTGATTTATGACGCTTGTATTGAAAAAATTATAAAATATAAACCCGACGAGCTTGCTATCGAAACAGCATTTTTCGGCAAAAATATTCAGTCAACTTTAAAATTAGGTCAGGCAAGAGGAGTTGCTATCATTGCAGCCGTGAATTCGAATGTGAATGTTTCGGAATACTCTCCCAGGGAAGTGAAGAAATCAATTACGGGAAACGGAGCCGCATCCAAAGAACAGGTGAAGTATATGGTGAAAAGAATCCTTGAAATAAAAGAAGAGCCTCAATATATTGATTCTACCGATGCGCTTGCTATTGCTTTGTGCCATTATTACAATATGCAGTCTGCAATTAAAAACTCGGGGAAAAAACGTAACAGCTGGAAGAAGTTTGTGGAAGCAAATCCCGACAGGATAATTAAAAAATAAACTTTATGATTTCTTATTTAAAAGGTAAACTCTCGGCAGTGCAGAATAATGAAATTATACTCGATGTAAACGGTGTCGGGTACGGTGTGTTTATTACAAAAAAAGTTAAGGAGCATCTGCCTGAAATGAACGGGGAAATGTCTCTTATTACTTTTCTTGATGTAAAGGAAAACTCACTCACTCTGTACGGTTTCTTTGATGTTAGGGAAAAAGAAATTTTCAAGCTTCTTGTATCCGTGAACGGAATCAGCTCGAAGACCGCTCATAATATTTTATCTTATGCAGGATTCGAAGATATAGTCGGGCTGATAACAAACAGAAATGCGCTATCAGGAATTAAAATACCCGGAATAGGTGACAGAAAAATTGAAATGATTTCCGTCGCTCTTAAAGATAAAGTGTTTAAACTATCAGAAGGATTTGAAGTGGACAGGTCATCATTCGAAAGTACAGATGCATTTGCAAAAGAACAGTCAAGATTGGATGCTCTGAATGCACTGATGAATCTCGGCTATAACAGAACTGAAGGCGAAAGAATAATCCGGGAAGTACTGAAAACAAATCCCGAGACTTCTTTATCTACAGAAGAGTTAATCAAGAAAGCACTGGGATTTGGCAGTTAACAAATAACAATTAGCAAATAACAAACAGAAAACCTCGAAAATCGGTTTAAATATTTTTTTTAGCTCCGAAGGAGCGTACTGTTTGTAGAAAAGATTGAATTAAAAAGTTTTTTAGCTCCGAAGAAGCGAACTGTTTGTAGAAGAGATTAAAGAAAAAAATGTTTTAGCTCCGAAGTAGCGAACTGTTTGTAGAAGAGATTAAAGAAAAAAATGTTTTAGCTCCGAAGGAGCGTACTGTTTGTAGAAAAGATTGAATTAAAAAGTTTCTTAGCTCCGAAGTAGCGTACTGTTTGTAGAAAAGATTGAATTAAAAGTTTTTAGCTCCGAAGGAGCAATTTGTTTGTAGAAAAGATTGAATTAAAAGTTTTTTAGCTCCGTAGGAGCGACCTGAAAAATAAAATATATGGCAAAAAATTTTGAAGAAACTTGGAAAGATTTAAGGCATCTGTTAAAACCGCATCCGTGGCACGGAATCTCTATCGGAAAAGATGCTCCGAATATACTCACCGCATATATAGAAATCGTGCCGACCGATACGCTGAAATTCGAACTCGATAAGCAAAGCGGCTACCTCAAAATCGACAGACCCCAGCTTTATTCAAATGTCTGCCCTACACCTTACGGACTTGTGCCGCAGACGTATTGCGGAGAAAGGGTAGCTGAATTCTGCTGTAAGCAGACAGGCAGAAAAGCAATAAAAGGTGACGGCGACCCGCTCGATATCTGCGTGATAACCGAGAAGGTGATTACTCATAATGATATTATTGTCTCAGCCGTTCCTATTGGTGGACTAAGGATGATAGACGGTGACGAAGCCGATGATAAAATAATTGCTGTACTTCACAAAGATAACGTATTCGGCGGATGGGATAATATTGACGATATCCCTTCATCACTCATAGACAGAATAACTCATTATTTCACTACTTATAAAGAAGCTCCCGGCGCACAACACCGTAATTGCGAAATCACCGATGTTTATGGCAGAGAAGAAGCATTCGAAGTGATTAAAAGAAGCAGGGAGGATTATCTTACAAAATTTCAGAGTTTAGCTGACTTGCTGGAGAATAAGTATTAAGTCTTTCGGTTTTATAATAAAAAGCCCCCCGGCGTACGTCGGGGGGCTTTTATATTTATAAAGCAATCTTTCTTTTAGCCTATATTATTTATTTCTTATCGTCTACCACTTC
The DNA here is from genome assembly GCA_016218085.1 of Ignavibacteriota bacterium. GTDB lineage: Bacteria > Bacteroidota > Ignavibacteria > Tepidaquicellales > Tepidaquicellaceae > FEN-1279. The sequence continues at coordinate 188,374 of JACREY010000021.1, read as the reverse complement.
GAAGTCGGCGTTTTCTACTTTGCCGTCATCTTTTTTCTGTTCACCCTGATTCTGTTGCTGCTGCTGACCGCCTGCGAATCCCTGTCCGTCTGCACCGGGAGCGCCCTGAGTCTTTGCCTGCGAATACATCTGTTGTGATGCCTCGTTCCATGCTGCATTATACTGGTCAATGGCAGATTTCAACTCTGTAACATTTGTTCCTTTATTGGCTTCTTTCAGTCTGTCAATTGCACCCTGAATTTTTGCTCTGGTGCCCTGGTCAAGCTTGCCTTCGAATTCCTTGAGCTGTTTCTCGCCCTGGAAAATCATCGAGTCTGCCTGATTCTTCAAATCAATTTCCTCTTTCTTCTTCTTATCGTCTGCTTCGTGCTCCTTTGCATCTTTCTTCATCCTGTCAATTTCCTGGTCCGTGAGTCCAGATGAATGCGTAATCTTTATATCCTGCTGTTTTCCCGTTCCCAGGTCTTTTGCGGCAACGTGCAATATTCCGTTTGCATCTATATCGAATGTAACTTCAATCTGCGGTATGCCTCTTGGAGCTGGCGGAATTCCGTCTAAGTGGAATCTGCCGAGTGTGCGGTTATCAATTGCCATCGGGCGCTCACCCTGTAGTACGTGAATTTCCACCGAAGGCTGATTATCCGCTGCAGTCGAAAATACCTGCGATTTCTTTGTCGGTATAGTAGTATTTGCTTCGATTAATCTTGTCATTACACCGCCAAGTGTTTCTATTCCGAGTGAAAGAGGAGTTACGTCGAGTAATAAAACATCATTTACATCACCTGTCAAAACACCGCCCTGTATAGCCGCTCCTACTGCTACAACTTCATCCGGATTCACACCTTTGTGTGGCTCTTTACCAAATAAATTCTTTACTGCTTCCTGTACCATTGGGATACGTGTGGAACCGCCAACCAGTATTACTTCGTTTATTTCACTCTTGCTGAAGCCCGAATCCGCAATTGCCTTTTCGCACGGTCCTATTGTCCTGTTTACCAGATCGCCTATTAATGATTCAAACTTTGCCCTTGTTATGGTTTCAAGAAGGAATTTCGGCCCGTCAGCAGTTGCTGTTATATAAGGCAGATTAACTTCAGTTTGCGTGCTGTTTGAAAGTGCCTTCTTTGCGTTTTCTGCAGCTTCCTTTAATCTCTGAAGTGCCATCGGGTCTTTTCTTAAATCAATGCCTTCTTTTTTCTGGAATTCATCTGCCAGGTAGTCCATAAGTCTCTGGTCAAAATCATCACCGCCTAAATGCCCGTCTCCGTTTGTGGATTTTACTTCAAATACTCCGTCGCCGAGTTCCAGTATTGATATATCGAATGTTCCACCGCCTAAATCATAAACTGCTACTTTCTCATTTTTCTTTTTCTTATCCAGTCCGTATGCAAGAGCTGCTGCCGTTGGTTCGTTTATTATTCTCTTAACGTCGAGTCCTGCTATCTTGCCTGCATCCTTTGTCGCCTGTCTCTGGGAATCGTTAAAATAAGCGGGTACTGTAATGACGGCTTCGGTAACAGGTTGTCCGAGATAATCTTCCGCAGTCTTCTTCATCTTCTGAAGTATCATTGCCGATATTTCAGGCGGAGAGTAAACTCTCTTCTGATTTGTGCTCTTATCATCGATTTCAACCCTTGCTACGTCGTTATCACCCCTGATTACTTTGTAGGGAACTTCAGATATCTCACTGCTCACTTCGTCGTACCTTCTGCCCATGAATCTTTTGATTGAGAACACAGTATTGGAAGGATTCGTTACAGCCTGGCGCTTTGCCGGGTCGCCGACGATTCTTTCACCTGTCTTCGTGAATGCAACTACGGACGGAGTTGTCCTGCCGCCTTCCGAGTTCTGGATTACAACAGGGTCGTTACCTTCCATTACAGCGACGCAGGAGTTTGTTGTTCCCAGGTCTATTCCAATTATTTTACCCATAAATTAAATTTGATTCCTTTCTGCGAATCGTTCCGGTTTTTCCGGAATGTTATTTTAAACAAATGCCATTCCGGGCTGTGCCCGGAATGGTTTAAATTAATTAATTATTTTGTTTTGCTTCGCCTTTCTGTTCCCTGCGCTTAAGTCACGGAAAATATATATTAATAAATTACTTTACCTTAATCTCTTTTACCACCGGTTTCACTTCTTCCTTTTTTGGAAGCGTGATTATCAGCAATCCGTCTTTGAATTCTGCATCTATGTTGTCTTTCTTTATATCTTCGCTCAGGTTAAAGCTCCTGCTAAATTCTCCGTAGAAAATTTCGTTCATTATTAAGTTAGTGTCTTCCGTCTTGTTCTGGTGCTTCTTCATTCCGCTGATTGTAAGTGTGTTGTCTTCAAGTGCAATTTTTACTTCTTCTTTCGGAATACCGGGCATTTCAAGGTTAAGGAAGAAATTATCCTTATCTTCTGTAATTCTTACCCTCGGGGTGAAAGATGATTTGTCAAGAACTTCATCCCTTGTGAAAAAAGGTGAATTGAATAACGATTTAAAGGTATCGTTAAACCAATCATTGTCTCTTTTATACTTTATTAAGTTCATTGTGAATTCTCCTTATTATTTTTTTTTAATTTTTATAATTTATTTTGACTTTGCTTATTTATTAGCAATACGCGTGCCAATGTTGAAATTTTACAAAAAATAAAGTTTTTCTATGTTTGAGAGGATTTGTTACGAAAAATATTTCATAAATAGTGAATATATTTTCTAAAAATTGTGAAATATTTTTCTTTTTATTGAAAATAAATTCAACTTAAGGAAAGAATAAAAAAAATCCAGCCACTGGTTGCGGGGTGACTGGATTTCATTAAAATAAGAAAGGGTAAATCTTATTTTTTTGCAAATACTCAACCTAACATCTTGCACAATTATTATCCAGTACAAACATAAGTACTATATAAATAAATGTCAAGAGAAAAATTCTTAAAGTGCAACTTTAAGAACCGCGCTTAATTAGTAGTTTTATGCTACTTATTTTTATGATTTTGAAAAGGTTGGAAATGGCTAAAAAAACTGTTAAAAGAAATATATATATAGCCACTTTTAGTGATATTCTTATTCCGGTGTAATTCTGAACATAATAGTATGCAGAAAACAGAATCAACGAAAATGCAGACAGAATCAATATTTCACGCCATTGATATTTAATCTTGTAAATTTTTTGGGATAGGAAATAAATATGAATAAACATAACGGCATATGTAATCAAAGTGGAGTATGCTGCTCCTAACATCATATATTTTGGGATTAATATGACATTAAGTATAACATTCAATAATAAACCCTCGGATGAAATCAATAATAATATTGAAGTTTTATTTGCATAAAACGGCACTACGTTCATATTTGCGAAAAGCCCTGAGAAAAAATAAGAAAGAAGGATAATCGGGATAATTACAAGTCCGCCGTAATACTTTGAATCCAGCAGTGAATATCCTCCTATTGAAAATTTTACTATTGGCTCCGTGAAAAAAGCAAAGAAAAGAAAAAGAATTAAACCTGCAAAAACAAAATATGTGAAAATCTCCGGTATAATCCTTTTGTTATCAGGATTATCGGCAATGTTTAGGAAATAAGGAGTCCAGGAAAACCTGAATGCCGCTATCGCTAAACTCATTACCGTTCCAAGCCGGTAGCTTGCACTGTATATGCCAACAACACTTTCATCAAAATAATACTTAAGAAAAAACCTGTCCGAAACATCGATGAGCAGCAGGAATAAACCGAAATAAATGAACTTATTTCCGTAAACAACCAGTGCTTTTGCTTCCTGAAAAGAGAATTTTAATGAGAAGAATTTCTTTGTTATTATCATTCCGGCAGCTAGTGTATAAATAACCGATATTATGTAGCTGTACAGGATTGCTTCTACATTCAGCTTTATGAACATAATGAAAAATATGTTCAGGGATAAGTTTATCATTAGAGTCGAAACCGATAGAAATAAATATGTTTTTGCCTTAAGTTCTGCGCGCAATAACAAAAGCGGAAATCGCGATATTGTATCAAAGAACAGCAATATGCTGAGTATTTTTATGAGGTATTTTCCTTTTTCAATATTCTCGAATCCTATTGAACTGCTTATATTTCCCGCAAAAATGTAAAGAATACCCGAAAAGATTATTGAAGTTAAAGTTATCAGAATTAAGGATGTTGAGTAAATTTCTGTTTTCTTCTTTTCATCTTTTGCGTCGATAAAGAATTTTATGAAGGATGTCTCCATTCCGTAAACATATATCAGGATTATGAACAGCCATAAAGACTGAATAAGATTATACAATCCGAGATCGGACGGTGAAAAATAAAATGTGTAAACGGGAATAAGTAGGAATGACAGAAATTTATTAAGCATTATGCCTGCGCCGTAAATAGCGGTATGAGAGAATAGTTCCTTTACGTGTGACTTAGCCATCTGCTAAATAATATTTTTTGATTTGTATAAATCCATTAATCCTGCATTGACTGATTCGAATGAATGAAATTTTTCCACCCATTTCCTTCCTTTTTCGGAATATGTTTTCAGCAATTCCGTATTGTCAATTAATCTTGTCAGGGAATCTTTCAGGGAATTTATATCGCATGTAATAAACGGATTTTCCGGAATGAAATTTAGGTAATCCCCTGCAAATTCAGTGATGGTCGGCAGCCCCATTGAAAGATTTTCGATGGAATTCTTGCCGTATCCAGTCCCGCCAAGCTCTCCGCCTACCTGGTCTATCGCTAGGTTGCATTCGCGCTTTAGCTTGAGCACCTTTTCCCTGTCCATATTTTCTGCAAGAATGAATTCGAAATCACGCTCTTTCTTAAGCTCCTCGATTATTTTAAGAATTTTATTTGTACCCTTGAAAATCCTGTTAGTGGGGGAGTGAATAATTTTTACTTTCGGACTGAATTTAAAAAAATATGGATAGCTTTTCGTGTCAAACGGAAAAAAAAGATAATGCAAATCCTTGTAAAGTGCCAGATGGTCATATTCGACCGTAAGATTAAGCTCGCTCATGTCGTCAAGCTCCTTGAATATGCCCCTTGTTCTTAAATCGCTGCCGAAATAGCAACAGATAATTTTCTTCCCGCGTTTTTTCAATTCTTTAGCAAACCGCAAGTCCCTGAAAAGGTCCATCCCGCCGTCGAAATGGTAAATATCATAATCATAGAGATTGTAGTTGTCAATATAGTAGTTGATATTATTTTTATTCTTGAAATCCCTGAATTTGAAATATGCAGCTTCAAGAAAATTTTTCGGCTTGTAATATCTTAATTCATCTATTTTACTGTCTCTCCATTTTTTTGCGAATTTTCCCGTTCGGATAGGAAGATTCAATGCAATATCTTCCTCGAAGTTTAGTGTGTTCTTGTAAATTGTGATTAGCCTTGATTCAATCCCCGATTCCCTGTGCATATTCACGAAGTCCATCGGCATTCCTGCGAAATTCTGTGGTGCAATATGCAATATTTTCAGTACTTTTCCCTGCAATGAATATTATTTTAATATTCTTAAAATATTTCCCGAAAAAATCATTTCCTTCTCTTCATTTGAAACGGATAGGTTCTCGATTACAGGAATATACATCTCCGGTAATCCGAGATTGTAATCGCTTCCGAAAATAACTTTATCGGCGCCGACTGTCTTTACAACTTCGTTTACGAAGTAAAATTCTCTAACAGATTCGGTACCGAGAAAAATATTTCCTGATTTTAATGTACTGACTTCCCTTGCGCATTCAAGGTATATTGACGGCTGGTCACCCCCGAGATGAGCAAGTATTATCTTCAACGTCGGATATTTCCTTGCTAGCTCAAGCGGGAATTTATAAGATGCGATTTCCTGCCATCTCCCGCAGTGAACAACAATTGGCTTCCCCGTTTCAGATGCCAGCTCAATGTATTTCCTGTATGATTCATCTGTAATTCTTCTTCTCTGTACAGATGGATGAAATTTAAAAAGTGAAACATCATTTAAATTATTCTCCAGAAAACTGTCAAGTTCCTTATCATCCGGATTTATCCAGGCAGCAAAATAAAAATTAAAATCATTTCTGCTTTTTGTTTCAGTTAGCAGCTTAATATTTGGTGTGTCATCTGCAGGAAGGCATACGGCTCCTTCTATTCTGGCTCTTTTCATAATAGCTGCTGCCTGCTCCACCGTTGTTTCGTAATTAAAAAATAAATTGCTCCATTTTCCTATATGAATATGCCCGTCTATTATTTTCATCTGAATATGCCTCTCGGTTTAAAAATTTCTTCGTAATTTATTTTCTGATTATTTTCATCCCTTATTTCAGTTATCTTAATTAATCCGTCCACGCAGTTTATAAGAATGTATTCATCATCTGCAAAATACAATTCTCCGGGCTGCCTTGCGTTGCACCTGTCCCTGTCGAATATCTCCGATTTTATGAAATTGTATTTTTTGCTGTCATATTCAGAGTATGCGCACGGATAGGGAATTGTCAGTGCCCTGATTAAATTGTGAATTGCTTCTACGCTCTTTACCCAGTTTATTCTTCTCTCTGCATCAGTGATTTTCTTATTGGGCTTTTCTTTCAGGGATAAATCCTGCGCCGTGAATATATCTTCTTCACCCGAGAATAATTTTTCGACACCTTTAATCAGCATGTCCGCAGCCTGTTCACAGCATTTTTTATAAAGCGAATTTACATCGTCATCAATCCCGATTTCGATATTATGCTCGATGAGTAAATCGCCCGAATCCACACCTTCATCAATCTTATGCAGAGAAATTGTAAGGTATTTGTTCCCATCCATTATAGTCCTTGATATCGGCGCCCTGCCCCTGTAAAACGGAAGTTTCCCGCAGTGCAGGTTGATAATCCCGTGCTTCGGAATTCCAAAAACATCTTTCCCGATTATCTCCATGAATCCGGCACTGATACCGAAATCAAAATTTCTGAAATTATCCTTCTGACCAGCCAGCTTTTCTGATTTTATCAGCGGAATATCATAATCTGAACATAACTTTTCTATCGGTGAATAGAAACTTTCATGCATTTTTTGAATATCGTAATCCTTATGAACGATAACAAACTCCGGAGTATAATTTCTGACTATCAACCCTTTTAAACCCTCCAGCGCCATTACCCCATGAGCAAGATAAAAATATTTCGGTTTATTTTCCAAATGTTTTATTTCAGATATTTTTTATACCAGGCAAATGTCTTAACTATTCCGTCGTTCAAATCCACCTTCGGCTTGTACCCGAGAAGCCTTTCTGCCTTTTCGATTGTTGGAATTCTTAGCTCTACATCAACATAATTTTTTAGCACATAAATGATTTTCGATTTTGTCTTGCATAAAGCTACTATTTTTTCCGCCAGGGAACTGATAGTTACTGTACCCTTCGGATTACCTATGTTAAAAATTTCTCCTATAGCTTTTTTATTTGTAAGAGAAAGCATTATCCCGTCCATCATATCGTCTATGTAACACCAGGAGCGTATCTGGTCGCCGTCGCCGTGGATTTCAATATTCTTATTCCTTACTGCATTCTTTATAAATATCTGAATCGCCCCTTCTCCGATCTGTCCTGGGCCGTATATATTAAAAGGCCTGATTGTGACTATTGGATATCCGTATTCCTTGTAAAAACTGTATGCAAGGTGCTCACCAGCTACCTTGCTGACTGAGTATGTCCAGCGGGCTTCGCCTACAGGCGCAAACTTCGTTCCTGATTTCTCGCTGGATTTATATGAATATGCTCCCAAAACCTCACTCGTGGAAAGGTTCGCAACTCTTTCCAGATTGTGAGAATATTTTTTTAATGCTTTAAGAAAATTCATGGTTCCGACTATGTTTATATCCATTGTGCGGATTGGATTTCTTATCACTGTATCCACACCCGCTATTGCCGCAAGGTGTACAGCTACCTGAGGTCTGAAATCTTCGCATGCTTTTTTCAGCTTGTCGTAGTCGAGGATGTCTCCGTCTATTACTGTAAAATTCTTCCTGTTTATTTTCTTGTACTTCAGTGAGTCTCTTAAAAATATATCATAAACCAGAATTTCATTATCCCTTCCCAGCGCTTCGGCGAGTTTGCTTCCGATAAATCCGCCTCCTCCGGTCAGTAATATTCTTTTGTTTCTGATTGCCATAAAAAATTATTTTAAGTTATGTAAAATTCAAACGTCTTCCTCAGAAAACCGTTTGCCATAAATTTCTTCTTAAATTCGAACAAGCCCTCGAGAAAATTTATTCCGACATTGGATGTGCCTATATCATACAGACGGAAATTGCTTTTCTTTGCCCATTCAATAGATTTGTAAAGTAAAAAATCCGCAACCCTGTCTTTCTTGAAATTCTCATCCGTTGCAAGATAAAAGTTCAGTACAACATCTTTTTTTACAAGGAAGAGAATGCATACCCCTGCTATTTCCCCGTTTATTAGTGCTGAGAAAAAGATAATCTTTTCAGGAAGCTTGTTTTTAAGGTATACAAGCTCTTCAAGAGTGTGTGTTGGGGTGACATTCTTGGACTGCCTGTTCCTGAAAAGTACATCATAGTAAGTTTTAAGGGAATCTGTGGTGATGTTATCGTTGATCATCTGAATTTCGATGTTCTTCTCCGATTTCTGTATGGCGCGCTTTTTGGGATTTGTCAGCTTTTCAAATTCGAATTCATTCAGACTTATAATATTTGTAATTGAATTGTTCGAAATAATAAATCCTTGGTTTATTAACGCATAATCATACTCCTCGTTTGGATTTTTCAAATAAAGAGTCGGCTGATTTCTGATTATGCATGAGTCAAAATTATTCTTACCAAGATATTCCTTGAACGAAGCGATTATTTCAATGTAATCCACTACGTTAAGCTTGTCACGCCAGTGAAACCCGCCAAAACTGACTCCGTCACAGGAAACATAAAGCTTCTTCCCGTTCCTTGTCTTTTCGCATCCGTTAAGGATTGCAATTGTCTTGTTCTTGTCTCTCCCCCTGATTACCAGATGATGCCATTTTATATTCTTTCCGAAATGATCATTGTAGGAAATGAATTTGTTGTCATAAAACATATTATAATCAATGTTCAGAATCTCGTTCCATTCCCTGTTATTCGATATTTCAACTTTGTGTATGTCCAAGATTATTTCCTGTAAAGTTCGTAACCCCTTGTTTTATAAATTAATCTGAAATTTCCCGGAATAAATTTTCCGGCTTCCGTGTATTCGCTTCTGTTTATGTTATCCGTCTCAACAATCACATCGCTTTCTTTATCTCTCAACTCTGACAGTCTGTTTATTATTTTATCAGTTCCGTTTTTTGTCTCGAGCAGTTCGAATCTGTATCTGCACTTGCCCCAGCCAAGGTCAATTCCGTTAAAGTAAAAGCTCAGTTGCGGGTTTGCCCTGTAATTCGGGCTTATGTATATTATTCCACTGCTTCCGCCGGTTTCAATCATTTCCTTTACTTCTCTTATCCTGTATGTATCTTCCCACTCCGGTACCCGGAATAGGTAATATACATTTATACCTGTACAAAATAGAAAAATAAATAAATAATAGAAATTTACAATAGTTATCCTGTCCGAAATTAATTTTATTACAAAAAATAAAACTATTCCGGAAATTAGCATCACGGTTGAAACAATAAATATATTTTTAAAAAGTAATTCCCTGTATTGAAGGCTGTCCCTTAATATAAGCGTGATGGACCAGATAATATTCAGTGCTGTGAGAAATATTATAGTGTTTTTTTCCTTTGCGGATAAATCATTCAGTCGGAGAAGATACTCTGCAAGCAATAAGCTCCCCGGTGCAAGTATCAATAGTATGTATACCTCAAGCTTCGTCTTAAACAGCGTAATTATCACCAGACCCGTAAGGAACCAGATAACCAGAAATAGTTTCTTTATTCCAATGATTTTAATTTCTATAAAGTCCTTTATTGTTGATATGAAAATCAGTATACCAAATGGAATTATTGACAGCAGGTAGTTTATATGGTAAAAATATCCCGAACCCTTTGTGTTATGCTCAACTCCGGAAAAAGCCCTGTCAAATATGTGAAACCTGAAAAAGTAATCCAGAAAATCCGTGCCGTGCGCCGAAAGCATGTACAGATGCCAGGGAAGAGAGATAATTATTCCGGTTAAGGAAAATATCAAAAGGTCCGTAAACCTGTATCCGGTTTTCTTTCTGGTGAATAGGTAAAATATGAAAATGATTATCGGGATGTAAAAACCTACGAGAATTTTAACCATCAGGCACAATCCGAATGCAACCCCGCCAAGTATGTTGTATGCTGTCTTTTTCTTCGAAAGATATAGCAGGAAAAAATAGAACGACAGAAGAATAAAAAAAGTATATGGTATGTCAAACTGGAATCTCTTTGAAAAAATATTGAATATGATGTTACCCGAAAAAATAAGCGCCGCTGTTATTCCCGCTAGCGGACTGAACATTTCCTTCCCGATTAAAATCAGCAGAAGTAAGCAGAGCAGGCTGAATATAAAAGGAATCATCTTCAGCGTGACAGAGTTAAGACCGAATATCAGTGAACTGAAATAACCTATCCAGATTAGAAGCGGAGGATGCGAGCCCGAATAAAATTTCCCGACGGAATGACTGCTCTGGTCAATGAAATCACCGTTTTCCGAAATCGATAATACGCGTGCTGCGTACATCCCTTCATCCCAGGGCTGGATATCAGCTGTAATTAAGGGCGGCAGTTTTACAATACATAAAAAAACGACGATAAAAAAAAATATCCTGTAAATGTTTTTTACGTCGTTTAAATAATTTAATATTTTATTTAACATCAGAAGTTAAAACCTAATGAAATAGTATTGCTGGCTCCGAATGAATCCGAATAAGGAATAAATGCATAATCAAGTAGAATCCCTTTGTATTTCAATCCTATACCTGAAGTAAATCCCTTGTTTTCATATGCGGTCTGGTAGCCTAACCTTACATATAATAGGTCCTTGTAGCCGATTTCAGCTCCGGAATTTATATGCAGCTTGCCTCCGTCAAGTACCTTGTATCCTTCAAGCGCAAGTATTATATCGAGATTATTTTTCTTTATGTTATATGCTCCCCCGAATCTAACTGAACTTGGAAGCTTGGTGCTTGCGTCCTTCAGTTCGTTAATCGAACCGAGATTTGAAAGTACAAACGATAAGCTGTAATTATCTCTGCTGTAATTTGTCCCGAAATCAAATCCTACGCCTGACGCTTCTTCAATGTATATCTTTTCGTAAATCAGTTTTGAAGTAATGCCAAAGGAAAGATTTTTGTATATCTCGTAACTTAGTGATATTCCCATTGCCAGATTCTGTGCATCGAACTTGTCAATCAGTGCTCCGGGAATTGTCCTTACTTCGATGTCCGAAACCGATGTCTTCAGCAGGCCGAACCCGATGCCCAGCTTGCTGTACCTTACTTTTGCTCCGATGTAATTGTTTGTAAGGTCCTGCATTGCGGAATTGTACATCAGGGTTACATTGTTGTCGGGTCCCGCATTTAACCTTGCAGGATTGTAAATAAATGCTGTACCGTCGTTGCAGACTGATGAATATGCATCTCCCATTGCCATCGACCTTGCTCCCGCTCCGAGCTTCAGGAATGATAAGCCCGTATTTGCACTGCCGTCATTCTGCGAAAAAGCATTTGCCGTAAATAATAAAACCAGTGCTGTTAAAAAATATTTTCTCATTATTTTATTGAATAATAAATATACTAACTTTTGTGCAAATAAATTATTTAAATTTAAATCCTATGCTCACATTGTGAATTCCGTCGTGAGTGTATGGCTCCAGCTGGAATGAATAATCTATACCCAGTTTTGTTTCCTTGCCCATTGCCTTATAGAATCCAACACCAAAACCGGGTTTAATGTTGCCAAAAAAGTCGTCCGACTTTAAGTCCATCCTGTCTATTCCTGCACGGATCTTCAGGTTTTCGGATAACCTGATTTCTGTTCCTGCTTTTATAATGTAATCGTATGTCTTGTCGCTCTTTACGGTTATCCCTGTCGAATCTTTCGATTCGAACCCCGGATTTACTAAAGTCTCAAATTGTATCGATGCAATTCCGAAATTATTCGGCAACAGGTATGTTGCACCAAGGTCCGTGAGAACAGGGAATTTATTTTCCGTTGTCGTACCCTGCTCGCCGTATATTTTGTTTGTTTCCCATTTGTACCTTGCTGAAATATCCCTGATTGCAAATCCCAGACTCAGGTCAGGCCTTAATTTATATACAGCCCCAATGTCAAAACCGATAGAATTGGTCTTGACTTCATCGTAAAGCTTTGAATAATATAGCTTGAATCCCACTCCGAATGCAAAATTTTCATCGAGCAGGAATCCCGTGCCCAGATAAAACTGGTTTTCATATGTGGACAGCTCACCTAACTCCTGTGCGTCGTTATCCCTGCCGTCTATGTTGGATACTCCTGCATTTATCCACGAAAGCGATATTCCTGCACCGCCTTTGTTATTGCTGGGCATCTTAAACTTCCTTGCAAAACCGACAAAATTCATCCGCCTGTCCAGCGTCATTGCAGTGTATCCCAGGTTCAGAAAACCTTCCTCCTGAAAACAGGCAAGCGAAGGATTGTAATATCCGTTCACATCTCCGAAAATATCAGATACCATCGCATTTCCCATTGATAGTCCTCTCGCTCCGAAACCCATCCTGGCAAAACTTCCGGCAAAACTCCCTGACTGTCCGTAAACACTTATCTGTGCTGTGATTAAAACCGTTATTATTAAAAAAATCTTTTTATACATTAAAGTAAAATTAATTTTTTATTGAATTACTAAAATTTTCCCCCAAACGGGTGTATCGTTGTCAATTTCTATCCTGTAAAAATAAACACCGTTTGCAACCTGATTGCCGTCGTTGTTTTTTCCGTCCCATATTGTGAAAAGCTCATCGGGGCTGTTCCTTGTTGCATTCTGAATCACCGTTCTCACCGGGCTCATCCCGAAATCAAAAACTTTTATAGTGATTTTAGATGTTGCTTTTCCCGTTTTGTAAAATATTCTTGCCACTTCATTGTTAGGGGCAAAAGGATTCGGTGCCGCGTATGTCTTTAAATCCGAATTGAGGTCTATGGATTTCATTGCCCTGTATATTTTCCATTTGCTTGTCCAGGATTGTCCGTTCTCTATCGTCCTGCAGAGCCCGTCTGCGCTACCGAAATAAACAGTGTCATTCAGGTTCATGCCCGAATAAAAATAACTCGTCCTTAGCTGGTCTTTGGTTACTTCATCATATATCAGTCCCGGCTTTGTCCAGTCAAATTTACCGAAATAGCTTCTCCACAACCCGCTTTCCGATTCACAGAATACTACTGAATCTTTCGAGCTGATGTTTCTCGGAGGATTTTCTGTAAGAGTATAAGCCCAGTTCAGTCCCGAATTTGTAGTGTAACTGAATGCATTCTTTTCGTTCTTATCCTCGGCAAACCTCGTTGCAGCCCATAAAATATTCTTTCCGCCGTATTTCTGAACGTGCAGGTTCACTACAAAATTTCCGGAAACTTTATTCACCCCGGGTCCCGTGTTCTGGTAATTGTATTTCCTCCAGCTTAAACCCCAGTCGGTTGATTTGTTTATTCCGTTTGCTGTCCCGACGAAAAGTGTTGAATCGTTCAGCGCCTTAACGCAAAAAGGTGTCTGGTTTCTGTTATTCCTCACGTTAACTGCAAATGTATATCCTGTTTGCGTTACCACAATACTGTCGAGATTATCGGGAGGTAAAACAACTCTCTGCCAGGTGCTTCCGTAGTCCGTTGATTTTCTCAAACCTCCACCCCAGGATGTTATCCAGATTGTGTAATTTAAAGGGTCGTTTTTTGTCTTTGTTATGGCAATGTCGTATGAAAGATTCTGCTGGGGAACAACAACGGGCAAAGCGTATATCTGGTTGCTTCCGTAAGTTATTGTAGTGTCATACCTGCCGTCAATCGGCTGTGGATATGAATTCCAATGAATACCGTAATCGGTTGAAACTTTTATCCCCGTGCCGACTGCTACGCTTTCACCGCTGATTTCCTCGCTCGTTGCCGTTGCTACTACCACTACATTATTTAAAACTGCAAGCCCCGATAAATCGTCTTTCCCGAATGGCTCAAGTCCGTAATAATTTTCAAAACTATTAAATCTGTCGGTCGTTCTCATCAGGCCGCTTCCCGTCGAAAACCAGGTCGTATCGCCGAAGGGAAACATCCTGATTATGAAATTGCTTACCGGGTATTTTGATTTATTCGGACTTACTGCTATTGATGCCGGCTTCCTGTCAAATTCACTTTTATATACTTTGAATTTAATATCCGACAGCTGGTATTCAGTCGGAAACACATACTGCTGCGCTTTCAGAAAACCTGTAATTAATAAGATTATTAATAATATTATATTATATTTTTTCATATTCATTTTTTATGGACGATAAATATTTATTCTTCCGATATACTGGTTGCTGTGAAGTCCTGAATTATCCTCTGCCTGATATTTGAATGTATACCAGCCTGTTGTTGTCTGCGTGGATTCTATTTTGATTATCAGGGAAAATTTTCCGTCTGCCGCCGTAGTATCTCCGTGGTTTATTATATCTCCGTCATCATACATAGCGAACGGACTTCCGCCTGTTATTGAGCTGTCTGGCCTGTATGAATTAAAGAAAACCCTTTTAATGTCGCAATATCCGTTTGAATCCAGCGCATTTATTACAAGCGTGGTTACATTTATACCCGAAGTTGGAATTGCAATGCTGTCTGGCGAAGTCAAACCCCAAACTATCGGCGCCTGATTATTTGTCATTACTACCAACACAGTGCTATTTATCTGGTTGCTGACAAGTCCGGCAGTGTTTTCCGCAATCAGCTGAACCGAATATTGCCCTGTCAGCAGGCAATTGATATTCGTGATGTTTATCTGACAGGAATACCTTCCGTCTCCCGAAACCGTATCAGGCGCTGAGCCGTCGTCCTTCATCGGATAAGTCGCCATCAGTGTGTTATCGGGTGCATATACCTTGCAGGTAACCGATTTTATTTCCCCCCCGTCATTTGTATTCACCGAAACCGATGAAACTAGGTTTATTACAGGTGTTGAAGAAGTCGTAAAAACCGTATCTTTTGATTTGTACGGATTGCTCAAAAGAGGGGACTTATACGAAGGGTCTATCACAGAGTCATTCGTTTTCTCGCAGGATGTTAAAATCAATCCCAGCATAAATGCAAGTAAAACAATGCATAAATTACTTTTTTGAATCTTTTTATTCAAAATAAATAAGTTAAATTAAAGTTTTTAGCTCTTTGAATTATAAATCTAAGTTAGAAAATAAATAGTAAAAATGAAGTATAAAAAGGTATTTTAGGTTATTTTATATAAAATTATTATTTTCAGAATTTGAAGTCAAGGGGATTCAAAATTTTTTCATTTCTTAATAATTATTATATAATTAACTTCTTTTTTCAAAATTTTTCAGGGGCATGGCTAAAAAGACACTTGTACAGCTTATTTTAAATTCGCTGAATAAATATGCACCACACGATGATTTTGTTTTTACTAAAATCGGCGATAAATACGATGGAATTGACAGGATTGAGCTTTTTAACAGGGTTTTTATACTCAGAAATTTTTTATATAAACTGAACCTTCAGCAGGGAAGCAAGTTGGCGATAATTTCGGAAAACCGGACTGAATGGATCATCACTGACCTTGCCTGCGTTTTATCGGGTTTCGTGAATGTGCCGATTTACACCACATTAAGCCCGGAATCTATAAAATACATCCTTAATGACTCGCAATGCACTGTTTGTTTTGTATCCAATAATCTGCAGCTCGATAAAGTGCTGAAAGTTCAGCACGACCTGCCTGATTTGAAATATATAGTTTCCTATAATGATATTAAGGCAAATTCGCTCGGCAAGCAGATAATTTCATTTTCGGAAATTTTAAAAGAAAACCAGCATCTCGACAGGAAAAAGATGATAATCAAGGTAGAGGAAATCCTGAAAAAAGTTAATGAAGATGATTTGCTTACTATTATATATACTTCAGGAACTACCGGCGTTCCTAAAGGCGTGATGCTGACCCAGAAGAATCTTTATTCGAATGTAATTTCCTGTACAAAGACTCTGCCTATTAACGAAAAAGATATTTTTCTTTCATACCTCCCTTATTCACATATTTTTGAAAGGACTGCGGGTTATTATCTTGCGTTTTTTACCGGTGCAAAAATTTATTACGCTCAGAGCATTGATACTATCGGAGTGCAAATGGCGGAAGTAAAACCGACTATGGTGATGACGGTTCCAAGACTCTTGGATAAAATGTATAACCGCCTGATGAAAAGCGGTGACGATATGCCTGATGGCTATAAAAAGAAATTATTCCTTTTTGCTATTTACTATGCTAAAACTCACGGAAAAAATGTTAACTCTTTGCGATGGAAACTGCTCGATAAACTTGTCTATAAAAAAATCAGGGAAAAAACAGGCGGCAGGCTAAGATTCTTCGTGTCGGGTGGAGGCGCTCTGAATAAAGCAGTAGGCGAATTTTTCGAAGCAATAGGAATTACTACATTGGAAGGTTATGGAATGACTGAAACTTCACCTGTCATAAGCGTGAACCTGCCGGATTACCTAATGTTCGGCTCGGTTGGCAGGCCTCTCCAAGGTGTTGAAGTAAAAATTGCCGAAGACGGCGAGATACTTGCAAAAGGTGATCTCGTGATGAAGGGTTATTATAACAATCAGGAGGAAACAGACGCTGTAATAATAGACGGATGGATGCATACCGGCGACCTCGGAATGTGGAATGAAAAAGGAAATCTCGTGATTACAGACAGGAAAAAATCCCTATTCAAGTCATCCGGCGGAAAATATATTGCACCTGCCCATATTGAAGATTTGGTGCTTCAGCTTCCTTATGTGGATCAGGTTCTCGTTATCGGAAATGAAAGAATGTACGTGACCGCTCTTATTGTTCCTGAACTGAATGAACTCGCTAATCTTGCAAGAAAAATTGAAGCCGATGTAAGTGTCGAATCGGAACTTCTCACGAATCCTAAAATCCTGAAAAAAATTGAAAGTGATATCAATGAAGTGCAGGTGAACCTTGCAACTCACGAGAAAATAAGGAAATTTACGCTGTTAAATCATCCTTTTACGATTGAAGCGGGCGAATTGACTCCTACTTTGAAGATAAAAAGGAAATTTGTAGAAGAAAAATATAAAGATGCAATAGAACAGATGTATCACAGGGTTTAGAACCTATCATATCTACTTTTTTTAAACTCAAAAAATCGTATATTTATTTAATATGATTGAAAATTATATCCCAATATTCTTCGTGTTTCTGTTTGCAATAGGATTTGCCGTTGCAAGCATCAAAGCATCAACAATTTTCGGACCTCAGAAACCTAATAAGGAAAAACAATCTACTTATGAAAGCGGAATGGAACCGATTGGGTCGGCAAGAGAAAGATTTTCAGTAAAATATTATATGGTCGCCGTCAGCTTTATCGTGTTTGATATTGAAGTGGTTTTCCTTTACCCCTGGGCCGTATCTTTTCTGAACTTTCCCAAGCCGCAAATGGTTTATTCTTTTATAATAGCTCTAGTATTTATAATTATACTCATACTCGGGCTTTTATATGAATTCAGAAAGAAGGTAACCGAATGGGATTAGAAGAAAAATTAAGCAAAGACGGATTTGTGACTTCGAAAATCGATGCGCTTCTTCAGTGGTGCAGAAGCAACGCTTTGTGGCCTATGCCGATGGGAATTTCCTGCTGTGCTATCGAAATGATGGCTTCGGCAGCCGCGAGATTTGATATTGCAAGATTCGGGAGCGAAGTATTCAGGTTTTCTCCCAGGCAGTCCGATGTGATGATTGTCGCCGGTACAGTTACATATAAAATGTCAAAAGTGGTAAGAAAAATTTACGACCAGATGCCTGAACCGAAATGGGTGATTGCTATGGGTGCCTGCACTTCCAGCGGCGGAATGTACCGCACTTATTCTGTCGTGCAGGGAATTGACCAGTTCCTGCCGGTCGATGTTTATGTTGCAGGTTGTCCGCCAAGACCGGATAATCTTTTGAACGCGCTTATAACACTTCAGGAGAAAATCAAAAACGGGGAAAAGGCAGCAAGCGAGAAAGTTTAAGTTTATAAAGTTTTTAATGTAAAATAATAATTGCATCTCAGATATAAATGAATCAGGAACGTTTAGAGTTAATTAAATCGAAGTTAGCAAGTCTTTATGTCGAATTTTCGGATGTGAATGGCACTCCGGCAGTTGTAACGGACGAAAAATCTGTACTCGAAATATGCGGGATTCTGAAAACCGATGCTGATATCTCGTTCGAAATGCTGCTTGATGTGCTGGGCGTCGATAATTTCAAAAAAGAAAAAAGGTTTGAAGTTGTTTGCAGCCTTTATTCAATTAAATTCAGGGACAGAATTTTTGTAAAGATAACTCTGAACGACAGCAAAAACCCTGAAATGCCAAGCCTTACTGCATTATGGAAAAGTGCAGACTGGTACGAAAGGGAAACATTTGATATGTTCGGGATAAATTTCACCGGACATCCGGATATGAGAAGAATATATATGCCTGAGGAGTTTGAACATTATCCCCTCAGGAAAGATTTTCCTCTGCTCGGTATTCCCGACTCAATTTATTTGCCAAAAAAATAACTTAGCGACCCTGAAGTAAATATATGCATAATACAGTTTTTGAAAAATTAAAGAACGACGACCCGGATATAAAGAAAACGAAAATTCTCGAAGCACTTGAATCCGAAGATTTAAGCGTGTCTTTTGATGATGCCCTCGAAAATGAGATGGTGCTTAATATGGGCCCCCAGCATCCCGCTACTCACGGCGTGCTTCGGCTTCTCGTCAGTCTCGACGGGGAAACAATTAAAAATGTCGTTCCTGATTTGGGATACCTGCACAGGGGATACGAAAAGCTTGCCGAGGCGACCACGTATCACGAATTTATTCCACATACGGACAGGCTCGATTACCTCCAGCCCGTTGCCAATAACGTTGCATATACTATGGCGGTCGAGAAACTTATACATCTCGAAGTTCCTGAAAGAGGACAATTCATACGTACAATATGCTCTGAACTTGGAAGAATCCAGTCGCATCTGATTGCTTTCGGAACTATGGTGATGGACATAGGTGCTCTGACACCTTTCCTCTGGGCTATGAGGGAAAGGGAAAAAATTCTGGATGTATATGATATTTTGACAGGTGTTAGGTTTACAACTTCATACACCAGAATCGGCGGGGTGGCACAGGATATTACAGGTGAAGCTCTTGCCGCAATTAAAAAATTTATTGATGAGTTTCCGAAATACCTGAAGGAAATGAGAGATATTGTTGAAAGGAATAAAATTTTTATAATAAGAACCGAAGGAATCGGTTATATTTCACCCGAAGATGCAATCAATATGGGTGCAACAGGACCAATACTCAGGGCAGCAGGCATTTCAAGGGACTTAAGAAAAGATGCTCCGTACTTGATTTACGACAGGCTTGACTTTGATGTCCCGGTTTACAGCGACAGCGATTGCCTTTCAAGATATTATGTCAGAGTTGAGGAAATGATTGAATCTGCAAAAATCATAAGGCAATGTCTTGAAAAAATTCCCAAAGGTCCTTATAACGCAAATAACCCCAAAAAAGTGCTTCCGAAAAAAGAAAGAGTATATTCAAAAATGGAAGAACTTATTCACGATTTTATGCTGATTAATTTTGGGGTCAATCCTCCGCCCGGTGAATCTTATTCTGCTGTGGAATCATCCAAGGGCGAACTGGGATTCTATATCAAAAGCAACGGAAGCGGTTATCCGTTCAGAATGAAAATCCGCTCCCCAAGCTTCAGCAATCTCCAGCTTCTGCCTGTTATGATGAAAAACTGTATGATATCCGATACGGTTGTGATTATCGGCAGCGTTGACCCGGTTATGGGTGAAGCCGATAAATAATTTGTAATTAATTATTGAATTTTATAATGGAATTTTTTAACGAAATAGAACTTAAAAAAATTGATGAAATAAAATCTCACTACCCCGAATCAAAAGCGGCTCTGCTGCCTGTGCTATGGATGGTTCAGGAAAAGTACGGATGGATTTCTGAAGACTCGATGAAAAAAGTAGGGGATTTGCTAAACATTCCTTATGAACACATTTTAGGCGTTGTTACTTTCTATACAATGTATAATAAAAAACCTGTCGGAAAAATTCATCTCCAGATTTGTACGAATGTATCCTGTATGCTTAGAGGCGGATATGAGTTATTCAAATATGTATCGGATAAGCTGGGTATAAAAAATAAGGAAGTGACTGCCGACGGTATGTTCTCTGTCGAAGAAGTGGAATGCCTCGGCTCCTGCGCTACCGCTCCTATGCTTCAGGTGAATAATCAGAATTTTTATGAAAATCTTTCTCAGGAAAAAGTGGATAAACTTATAGATTCATTGCACAGCGAACAAAAAGTAAATAATACGTAATGGAAAATATGAAAATAATTTTAAAAGACATACCTGATTTACACAAAATCGAAGTTTATGAATCAAACGGCGGCTATTCTGCTTTGGAAAAAGCGCTAAAGAAAATGACTCCCGATGAAGTTATTAATGAAGTGAAAACCTCAAACCTGCGAGGCAGGGGCGGCGCCTGCTTTTATACAGGCCTGAAATGGACGTTCATGCCGAAAGAAACTCCCAAACCGAAATATCTCTGCTGCAACGGTGACGAATCAGAACCTGGAAGCTTTAAGGACAGGGAAATATTTGAAAAGAATCCCCACCAGTTTATCGAAGGTACTCTGCTTGCCTGCTATGCAATGGGAATAAAAGCTGCCTATGTCTATATAAGAGGTGAGTATTATAAATGGATTAACCTTCTGCAAAATGCAATAGATGATGCTTATAAAAAAGGATATATAGGGAAAAATATTCTCGGCTCGGAGTTTTCAACCGATATTTATATTCACCGCGGAGCTGGCGCATACATTTGCGGGGAGGAATCTGCACTTATGAATTCCGTAGAAGGCAAGCGCGGTTATCCAAGAGTAAAACCACCTTTCCCTGCCGCTTATGGGCTCTGGGGAAATCCTACTACCATAAACAATATTGAAACCCTTTCCAACATTCCCGAAATTATTAAAAACGGCGGCCAGTGGTTCTCGAAAATCGGAGAACCCAAACATCCCGGTACTCTGCTCTTTGGTGTCAGCGGACACGTGAATAAACCCGGTGTTTATGAACTCGAAACAGGTACCCCCCTGATGACTATCATTAATGATTATTGCGGAGGCGTGACTGACGGAAAAGAAATAAAAATGGTGATACCGGGAGGCTCTTCTATGCCACCGCTTACAAAAGAAGAAGCACTTACAATTAAAATGGATGATGCTTCCCTTAAAGCCATCGGCTCTGCTATAGGTACCGCAGGCGTGATGGTGATGAACGAAGAAGCAGACATCGTAAAAGTTCTGTTACGCATATCAAAATTCTACTACCACGAATCCTGCGGACAGTGCACTCCCTGCCGCGAAGGAACAGGCTGGATGATGAGAGTCCTGAAAAGAATCGACGAAGGTAAAGGCAGAATGAGTGACCTGGATTTACTAATCGAAGTTGCTCAGAATATCGAAGGCAATACTATCTGCGCTCTTGGCGATGCCGCCGCCTGGCCTGTCAAATGGACTATTAAAAAATTCAGGAAAGAGTTCGAAGCTAAAATTCCTGAAGTTGAAGAAAAATCAGTCCCCCTGAATAAGGTGCATTCACTCAGATATTCATAGAAAATATTCTGTATTGAAATAAATTTTTAACTTTATTGTGCTTTTTTCTTTTTATCAAAGTGTTACTAATGAATATATATTATTGTAATCTATTGATTTTTTAATGATTAGTGCTGTTTTCATATAAAATATATACTTGACTTTTATAAAAAAAATACAAATATTTTAGTAAAGTCCTACCTCAAAAAATTTGTTTTTTTAAATAATTTAGAAAGGGGTTATCATGAAAAAAAGTTATTTGTACTTTTTTGCTATGGTGTTCTCATTTTCTACAGTTTTAGCCCAATCAGATTTCAACAGTGAATCTAAAAACAACATGCCGAATGACTGGGGTAAATCTTCTTCCGAGAGAATTCATAATAACGGTACTCAGGAAAAATCTGTAATTCCTGATTATCTTGTCGAGCAATACAGAAATGCAAAGCTGACTAAAAACGCCGAAGAAAAACTGAGAATAGGGAATGAAATTCAGAAATACCTGCCTCAGAATATTCCCCCTCAGGAAGGTACTTACGAAAAAACTCAGATACACGCGGGGATAAATAACCAGCCGCCGTTCAATCCGGACTGGAATCCGACTGATGTTACTATTTTATCAGGAGATATTAAATCAAGCGGATACAGACAGCTTGATTTGAAATATGGCGAGGACGGCTGGCAGTACCTTGCAGTTAACAGGGTAGTGTCCGGCTTTAACGGATATGTCGCTATTTACAGGTCGTCAAACGGAGGTCTTAACTGGACTCAGGTTATTTATGCTAATAATGCCTCTGCTTACTTCGGAAATATCACAATGCTTGTGGAAAAACGCCATGCGACAAATAATGATTCGACCAGAATATTGTTGTTTTATAACAGAAGTTCAAGTACATCTTTTACAGATGCATCGGTTGAAATATTATGCACTAAAAGAGATGGCACTGGCGCTTTTGCTTTAAACTTTGGAGCTCCGCCATCGGGTCACCGCTATGTTTATCCTACTGCCTGCAGTGATGGTATGTATTGGGATACTCCTACCTATATGCACATACTTGCACGGGAAGAATCCAATGACGGAAATACTTATTACGGTCTGAGGCACTGGCTTACGACTGACTGGGGACGCAATTATACTAATGTGTTAATTAATACAAGTAATAATGACTGGTATCCGAGTGCAGCATACTGCGAAAAAGGAACCGGAAACGATTCAATTTATATTGCAGTAGAAAGAAGAATATCAACGACCGAGTATGAAATCAGAGCGATCATTACCTGTGAATGGCTTACTACAAATCATTATGCCTATTATATTACCAGCGCAACCTCAGGTACGAAATATGAAAAACCCTGCATTACGGTACAGCAGCAGCAAGCTAATGTACCCAGAAGAATTCTGATTACCTGTACAAAAAATAATGTTGCCCGCTATCACTACTCTACCAACGGAGGAAATTCTTGGAATGTTGACTATACCCTGGGAACAAACGGACTTGCGGACTATACATGGTGCAATTCCGACTCTCTTACAGCAGGAGATGGTTATGCTATTGCTTGTTTTGTTGACCAGAACGGAGATTCTATTACAGTCAGGAGAGGTAATATTACAGGAAGCCTTGGTACATATAATTATAAAAGAAATTACTACGGAGCATCCGGAGTTGTGTCTCCTGTATGTGCAGTATTTAAATTAGGCTCTACGAAATATTCAGCTTTCGCATATCCCGGATTCGGTCCGACAAATGTATATTATAATCAGGAACATCTGCCGACCGGCATTACGCAAAATTCGAATACAGCTGATAAATTCGAGCTGTCCCAAAATTATCCGAATCCGTTTAATCCTGCAACCGAGATTAAATACAGTATCGCTAAAAATACTTTTGTAACTATAAAAGTGTTTGATATGCTCGGCAGGGAAGTCGAAATTCTTGTGAATGAAAACCAACAGCAGGGGTTGTATACCCTGACTTGGAATGCTTCAAAATATACAAGCGGAGTATATTTCTATAAAATTATTGCTGGAGATTTCGTTGATGTAAAGAAAATGATTCTTCTTAAATAATTATTTATTGCCGCCGGCTGTTAAAACAGCCGGCTTTTTTTATTTCAACTCAAATACTACTTTTACTTTCGTTTCTATTTTCATTATCCCTTCGCTGAAGTGCTGCGATGATGTCGAACCGCTTAATGAATAATTTTGTACATTGTTCTGCGTGAAATTCTGCATTCCCCAGTAATCATAAATCGGCTCTTCCTGTATCAAAAGCGGCTTTCCAACTGTCATGCCAAGCGCCTCTGCCATCTGTAGCGCTTTTTCCTTTGCAACTTTCAATGCGTTGGCTCTTGCCTGAATCCTTGTCTCTATTGCCTTTGAATATTCAAGAAATGTGTTTGTAATGAATACATCTTCGATTTTTATAAGGTCATTTGTGAGCAAATCATACTTTGCCAGATTATCTAAATTAAACCAAACTGTATTCGATACATTATACTTCTTTTCCTGTCCGTAAATGTATGTTCGCTTTGTCATTCTTATCCCGCTCGTCTTTATGTCCTTGTCTTCTATTCCGTATGATTTTATCACATTCAGGACCTTTGTCAGTGTATTGTCATTCTTCGTTTTTGCTTCCTGTATATTATCGTTGTCGTTCTGTATGTCTACTGTCCATTTCATAATGTCCGGTGTTACCGAAATACTTGCCGTGCCGGTTACTTCAATTGAAGGCGGCCTCTCCTGGCTTATGGCTGTCCTTGCAAAAAAAACTGATAGAATTAGTGAAACAAAAACAAATAGTGTTTTCATATGAAATGTATTAGTTTATATTTTAAGAATTATTTTTTTCCTAAAATTACCTTACAGATAATAGATTCGTTATTCCTTTTAACTACAATCTCAACTTCATCCCCCGGCTTGTATTCCCCGAGTGCTGCCGTGTAATCATATATGTTTTTTATTTCCCTAGCTCCGAATTTTATCATCAGGTCTCCTGCTGTTATTCCGCCTTTCTCAGCAGGACTGCCTTCCTTCACTCCCGAAATTTTATACCCCTCTTCATTCGAGGAAAAATCGGGTATCGTTCCCACATATACCTTTACCGGTCCCGTTTCCTGTTTCTTTTCATTCGACTCCGCTACTTTGGAGTACTCTGGTTTCTTTTCTGCATTAGCTAAATTATAAACAAAGTCATAAACGTATTTTACAACCTTCTCTTCACCCGATATATTTATTTTGTCGTATGTGTCCGATGGCTTGTGATAATCAGTGTGCAGCCCCGTAAAAAAGAAAAGCACAGGAATATTTTTTGAATAAAATGAAGACTGGTCCGATGGTCCGAATCCGTCCGGAATGTATGACATCGAGAAATTATAATTCTTGTTCACTTCGTCCAGTGTGCTTACCCATCCCGTCGAGGTTCCCGTTCCGTTTATCACGAGCTTGTCGTTTTCAATTCTTCCTATCATATCCATATTTATCATGCTGACAATATTTACCTTGCCGAAAAGCGGCGAGTTGGTAAAATAAGCAGAACCAATTAACCCTTCCTCTTCTCCCGTAAAGCACATTAATAATATACTCCTTTTCAGACTGCTTTTATTAGCGGATAATTTCTGTGCAAGCTCCAGTACGCCGGTCGTTCCCGATGCATTATCGTCCGCTCCGTAATGTATCTTTTTGTCCTTGCCGTCGTAAAGCGAATTTTCTCCGCCCCATCCCAGATGGTCGTAATGTCCGCCGATAACAATAACTTCGTTTTTCAAAACAGGGTCGCTGCCTTCGATGTAACCAAGCACATTCCCAGTCCTTGCTTTTACCTGATCCAATGAAATCTTTCCGCTTGCAGTATAATTAGTGAGTGCAAATGACTCGGGCTTCTGATTCTTGATTATGTTTTTCTGAACCTTGTCCAGATCGTATTTCATTTCCTTGAAAATATTTGCTATGAATTCTCTCTTTACCCTGATTACAGGTATTCCCGAACTCTTGCTCGATAAACTGTAAACGAGTCTCGGGAGATTATCTTCCGTTTTCTGATCTGAAATGATTATTACACCCGCCGCTTTATTTTCACGTGCTTTTACTATCTTTTTGTATATGCTCTCGTATGAACTGAATTTATTTACCGTTGAATTGCTGGTAGGGGAATTTGCCATAATCACAACAACCTTTCCTTCCACAAGCATTCCTTTGTAATCATCGTAATTTAAATCGGGTGCCGATATACCGTAACCAAGGAACATTAAATAACCCGACATATTTCCGTTCGATGAATAACTCAAAGGCATCCAGTCTTTCGCGACCTCCAACTTCTTTGACTTATCCTTGTTTAATATTTCCAGTGTGTTATCGCTCCCCAGCTTCAAATCCGTTATCATATCAAATGGCTGTATGTAACTGCTGTCGCCGAATGGAACCAGCCCGTATGTCTGAAATTCCTTGCTTAAATAATCCATCGCTAGCACTCCGCCCGTGGAGCCGGGATACCTGCCTTCCAGCTTGTCCGATGCAAGATATTTTATATGCTCGTAAATTTCTTCCTTCGTAATTTCGTTGTTCCTTACTTTATCTATGTCATACTGGGCAAAGATAAAGCTTGCAGAGAAGATTAATGCTAATAAAAATATTTTTTTCATATTGTATTTAATTCTTAAAAATTATTTTGGTACATTGCCGCTTAATACGCTGTGCGGAATTAAAAATATTGCAAGTGTAATTATTGTTGCCCCAAGTATCCAGTATCCGGGCTTCTTCGATTTATAAAGCGCAATTAATGCGCCAATCCACGCTATAAATGCAATCAGCATTTTGTTGTCCGTAAGGTCTATGCCAAACGGAAATCCCGTCCACCACTCTCCGAATGCAAAATACTGAACCAGCGGTCCCAAAAGTAATCCGCCTACCGCCGCAAGCCCTATCGTCCAGAAAGTATATTTCTTGTATTTTGGTTCTTTTCTGAAAAATTCCATTCCCGTTTTCAGGGACATCAGCTCAAATGCAAAAATGAAAATGATGTGAAGAATAATTATCATAAACGGTACATCGCCTCGGAACCTGATTACCACCCCGTTTTTATCGGGAATGAATGCAAGCTGGTCAACATTTTGATTACCCGGCTGGAATGTGCTTAGCTGAATGTAATATTGCAGCTTTGTCGCTGTCTTGTCCTGCCTGTCAAGGTCACCAATCAGGTAGCCGTTTTCATACCTCATCGGTCTGCTGCTTTCATTGTCCTGTGTCTTATACCGCTTCCATATTATCGAACCCTTTATCAGGCTGTCATTTGTTAAAATTTTTATCTGGCAGTCAGTATTTATCAGCCAGCTCCTGTCCAGCTTGTAATCAATCTGCTTGCCTGCAAAAACTATGTGTCCTTTTTTTGGATAGGTCGGTCCTGTCGTGTTCTGATAATATATCGAAGCTATCGTCAATATCACCGCAACTACCCATAAAGTAATATTTACCTTGTCAAATTTTTTCTTAACCGGTACTTCTGCTGTAATTTGTTCTTCCATCTTAAATAAATTTAAAATTTATATAAAATCTCCTCATCCTCTGAAAGAGTGCTAATATAATATAAACACTATACTTAGCTAAAACGTTTAAGGAATATGGGAAATTATATAAAATACCTTTAAAATAAACTGAAAAATTGAGGATTTTAAAAAATAAAACTGCAAAAGCAATTAAGCTCTGGCAGTTTAAAGTTTCCTTTATATTTATTTTAGCTCTTGCTCTTATTATTTATTAATCAATTTTCATTAATTATTACTCATTTCCTAATACACTCCGCTATCCGGATTATGATATAATAACTTGTGTTATTTCAGCATCAACATTTTTTTCGAGTCCACACGCTCGCCGTCTGAATAAAGAGAATAAAAATATATTCCGCTTGATAGATTTGCATTCCCAAAATTTAATACTGTTTTATAAATCCCCGCCTCCAGAAATTCATTAGCATAAATCTTTATTACTTCTTTTCCCATTAAATCATAAATTTTAATATTTACATAAGATTTTTTTGTTATGGAAAATGATATAGTCGTTTGTGGATTAAATGGGTTCGGGTAATTCTGATAAAGCGTATAACCTTTAGGTGTTTCCGTATTAATCGGAAATATTTCATTTATTATTATTGGACCACCTCCATTTGTGGTACGAATATTTGAACTCCAGCCTGCCAGGCTATCGGCAAACTCAATCCCCAGATATAATTGATATAATGAATTTGTATCCGGTTGCTGAAATCCCCAATTTATACCTCCATTTGTTGATTTCCATATTATACCTTTTAATCTTCCATTTGGAAATTGCCTTGTTGCTCTATCTCCATATATTGTATTACTATCAATAATCTTAAAATTTTTAATATCATTTAGTACAACTCCAAAAGCATTTGGCATATTATACTGAATCCAATTCAATCCACCAGTTGTTGTTTTAAGCATTGCCCCACCTCCGTATGTAGCAAATCCGGTGTTTTCATTTATGAATTCGAGTTGATGTATGCTATACCCGGTACTCCCCACCTGAAACCAACTCGCACCACTGTTTGTGGTCTTATACATATATACATCGTGACAACACCAGCCGTAATATTCTCCGCTGATTTTATATCTTAAAAAGAATATTTTTCCATGACCTAAAACATTAGTCAGTGATGTTAATGTTACACCTCCATCGGTAGTTTTCCAGATTCTATAATTTGTTCCATCACCACCACTTATAAAACCCGTATCTTTATTAATAAATGATATTCCTGAATACGCATTTCCTAAGATAGCTACACTATCCCAGGTTAATCCTTTATTGAATGTCTATAAATTCTATCTGTTTGAAGTGTCGGTCTTCCATTTCCATACATCGTAGAATCATTTATTTTTTGCAGGTCATAAATCCTCATATATGTTATTACCTGCCAGTTTACTCCGCCGTTTGTTGTCCGAATAACGGTAGGATTATCCAGCGAAGCCAATCCGTAATTGCTATCGAAGAATTTAATTGTGTATACACTCCCCGATACAGGCCAGGGTTGTAAGAGCCACTGGCTCATACAATTATCAATGTGAAATGACAAATGTACAATTAAGAGCAAAAATAAAAATAATGATTTTTTCATACCCCAAGTAATAAATTATTAAAAATCCCGAAGTACTTTTTTGTAACTTAAAACGATTCCAATCAATAGTCAATTCAATAAATCAATAATCGTATTATATTATTCTGTAAATTAATATTATTAAAACATTAACTATCACTACTGCGTATGTATTTAAATAAAACTGCAAAAGCAACTAAGCTCCTGCAGTTTATAATTTTCTATATGTTTATTTCATCTCTTGCTCTTATAAATCATTAACCCTCTTTACATCTCGAAGATCTGCCGTGGCGGACAATCTTTATGAACTTTATAAACTTTATGAACTTTACAAACTTAAAAACTTTTCCCATTGACATTTGAATAATAATACCATATATTAATATGGGCATATTCCGTTCTTTTAAATAAAAACTTTTTTCAGGCAAATTGTCTTCTGCAGTTTCCAATGTCTGCTGACCTCGGATAACACTCGATAACATCCGATAATATTTGTTATCAGAAAACTGATGATATACTGCTGTAAATACAATATTAACAAAAATCCGATAACAAATAACATAATTTTTAGGCGGAATAAAATTGCGCTATTTTTGCGCTTTTGAACATAGTAAAGCGCAATTATTATGTAAAGTAATCTTTGTTTTATTGTATTTATTATTTTTAGCATTAAATTTAAATTGGATTATGAAAATCTTAATCACGGGCGGAAGCGGTCTGCTGGGGCAGTATCTTAATATTTTTCTGTCGAAGGAAAATGAAATCCTGACTCTTTATAGAAATAATCCGGGCAACTGTATTAACTATAATTCTTTGTGTCAGGATATTACCGGTTTCAAGGGAATGTCGGAATTATTCAGCAGCTTCAGACCCGATGCAGTCGTGCATTGCGCAGGATTCACGCGCCCCGAAGCCTGCTCTGAAGAAAATAAAGAAGAAGTGATTTTCACAAATGTAGAAGCAACAAAGCATATCTCCGAATTGTGCGATAAGCATAATGCAAAACTCATTTATACTTCCACTGACCTCGTCTATGACGGTGATTCGGGCGGAATGATGAAAGAAAACGGGAAGCTGAAACCTCTCAGCATGTACGCTGAAACTAAACTCGAAACGGAAAAAGAAATTCAAAACACTTTCCGGAATTATGTTATTCTCAGAACATCATTGTTAATCGGCTTTGGTCTTAATCATTCAAAAACCAATTTTCATATTATGTACGATGCCCTGAAAGAGGGAAGTAGCCCGAAACTCTTTTCCGACCAGTTCAGAACTCCTTTTTCTCTGCTTAATGCGGCTGAAGTAATATCTGAACTCGCAGTTTCGGATGTAAAAGAAATTATTCTGAATTTCAGCGGAAGGGACAGATTGTCACGCGTTGAGCTCGGGGAACTCGTATGTGACTTGGCAGGATTCGATAAAAACCTGATTGAAAAAATCAAGATGACAGATGTCCCGGGATTTCCGGCAGTTAAAGATGTTTCTCTCGATACGAGTCTGATACAATCTTTCGGATTCAAAATCAAATCTGCTGAAGAAGCTATTTTCGAAATCCTTAAAACAAAAGGGTATTGGAAATAAAAAAATCCCCGTATAGTAACGGGGATTTTAAAAAGAAAAAATTTATTCGGCTGACTATTTTATCAGTATCATCTTCTTCGAATCTATTTTTACTCCGTCTATAAATAAACTATAGAAATACATTCCTGATGAATATCTTTCTCCGAAAAATGTAAGTTCGTAATTACCTGCATTGTGATATTTACTTACCGGAGTCAGTATTTCATTGCCGAGAATATCATATACCTTCATCGTTACAAATCCCTTTTCCTTTATGCTGTATTCGATTTTGGTTTTCGGATTAAATGGATTCGGATAATTTTGCCTTAATGAGTGCTTCTGTGGAATTTGCGTGTTTCCGACATTCTGCCCTGTTATTACACCGTTTATTTCCCAGGTCCCTCTGCCGTGTGTCCCTATGCGGATTTTTCCCGAACTTTCATTGTAATCAAGATGCATCGCCACCGTGTTGGGCAGCCCGTTTGCAAGCTCTGACCAGTTCGCGCCGAAGTTTGATGTCATGAAAACCCCGACATCCGTTGCCGCCAGATAATTGCTCGTTGGTGCTCCGGGATAATATATCAATACATCGTTTATTGGTACATCAGGCAGGTCGCCGCTTATATTGAACCAGGTCGTTCCTTCATCTGTTGTCTTGTAAACTTTTCCCGCTTCGAAACCCGAGAAGCATACAACTGCAACCCTGAATGAATCCGGATGAAAATAAACTCCCGTAATAGTCCTGTTCGGCATTCCGCTGGATACTAATTTGTAATTCAATCCTCCGTCACTTGAATAGTATAAAGCACTTCCTGAAGAAGCGTACATCGAAGCCGCCTTGCTTCTGCAGATTGCCATTTCCCTTATAGTTCCGCTTGTTCCTGTCGAAATCGCCGTCCAGCTTGCCGCATTGTTTGTTGTCTTGAAAACCTGCTGCCTTGCAGTGTAAAAAATTCCGGCTGAATCAGGATGTGACATTATAGGCGCAACCCACGAACCTGAACCGGATAAACCTGACGTAGCTCCTGACCAGGTTAATCCCTTGTCTGTCGAACGGAATACACCGTTGTTCTGAGTCTCTCCCAGTATGTAATTCTGGTCCTTGCTTCCGAAACATACTTCTCCGCCGTCTCCGCCGTATGCCGCTGTCCAGTTCAATGTACCCGTCGTCTGCTGTGTGCCGTTATCCTGTGTCCCTCCAAGTAAATGGAATGGGTTCTCAGGATTTGAAGTCATTCTGTAAAACTGAGTAAGTGTCAGGTTCGTATTCATATTTGACCAGGTGTTCCCTAAATCATCTGATTTCCATACACCACCGTCGTTAACACAGAAAATTTTATTCGGGTCAGTCGGGTGAAAATCCATATTGTGCTGGTCAACGTGTACACCTCCCGATATTGTCTGGAATGTAACACCTCCGTCTGTTGTCCTGAAAATCGTTAATGTACCTACGAATGCAACATCAGGATTAAAAGGACTTACGTGCAGGTAAAAATCATACCAGGCCTGCCCTCCGCTGAAAGTATTGCTCGGAACAAGCTGCGTAAAGTTTAATCCTTTGTCAGTCGATTTAAAAACCGAAACGGTTCCCGAAGAGTTATATACCGAAGCGTAAAATATATCAGGTGCGGATTTGCAGTAAGCAATATGATTTCTTGTGCCAATAACTATTCCTGTTCCTATTTCAGTCGGAAATGTTGCTCCGCCGTCGGTGGATATTCTCATGTTCTGACCGCTGCCTATTGCATATGCAGTGTCTCCTGTTACCGAAAATAATACATCGTCGCATCTCCCGCTTCTCACCTGCACCCAGCTTTGCCCCGAATTTGTGCTTCTGTATATCCCGCTGTTTCCCAGAGCCGCAAGCAGTTCCGTATTGTGTCCCGGCCTGATTATCAGCCTTGAAAAGTATGTCGATGTCGGCAGGCCTGTTCTGTGATTGGTCCACGTATCGCCGCCGTTAGTCGATTTTAGTAGTCCTCTTCCGTAATATGAAACACTGCTGTATGTTGCTTCACCTGTTCCGTAATATATTATGCTGTTCTTTGTCGTCGCGTCTATCGCTATCGAACCTGTTGACAGTGATATCTCAAAATCCGTTTTCGGAGTCCAGTTCATTCCGCTGTTTGTCGATTTCCAGATACCTCCGAAGGCCGCACCGATATAAATTGTCTCTGGATTTCTCGGGTCGAATTTTACCGAAGTAACCCTCGAAGATATGTTGCCGTAGCTGAAATAAAATCCCGGCGTCGGACCAATGCTTACCCAGTTGATATCCTTGCTGAAAAAATAACCGCTTTTTTTGAAAAGCATTTCTTTCTGCTTGAAAGCATTTTCGTATGCATTGTCAGGAATGTAATTATTGGGGTACATTCTCTGCTCGTAAAACCATCTTTCCCTGTTGAATGCGTTCTTTTTGCTGTTATACAAATCTACATTATCATAAGGATTATTTGGGATGTATAAATCCTGTGAATATAACAATGAAGAGAAGAATATCAGGTAAAATAAAAATAAATTTTTCATGGTAATGATTTTATAATCCCTAAATTTAACTTAATTAAAAGTTAAATGAAAGAATATTTTATTTTTCGAAATGCCTGAAATACTTTAAAAATACTGGAATTTTCAATATTATTTAATTTTTAAATCCCTTATTATCAATAAGTTTAAATTATTTATGTATGTGGGCTAATAGTGAATTGAAAAGATTGAACAAAGAGCCGAATTATAAAATGGCTTATGAAGTCTTTACGGCTTTATTATCAGGATCCTGTCCGGATATTAATCTTCTTAAAAAATTATACGGTGAAAAGAAAGCTGATATCATTAAGGGAAATATAATTAATTATTTCTCTTCGGATAAACGGAAAAAATTAACTGTAAGATCACATAATCCAAATGCGCCTCAGGAAATTGTTAATGCAAGAAAGGATGTTGAAAATAATATTCGTTTCCAGGGTATTCAGTCTGCCCTTCTCAGATACGAACTCCCTGCTAAGACTGACCTTGAATTCTTTTATGGAGAATATACCGGATATATTTATAATATTATTAAAATATACAGGAAGCTTAACCTTAAAAGGAAATGTGAACTTAATGCCGCAACTCACCTGAGCAGGGTTGGAGCTGTTGTCTATCAACTGAAAATGAACGATGCCGGAACGTATAAATACAGCTCGATTGCAATGATGCACGATGCCGTGGAAGACCTGCTTGACTATTCCGAGTTAAGCAAAGGAGGCAAGATTCATATTGATTACTATAATAAATTTCTGGATGAGATTATCCCGAAAGACCTTCAGAAATCCGTTAGAAAACTTACAAACCATTATAGTTTCCTCATAAATTTTATTACTGAAAAATTAAAATCAGATGATAAATCTGTTAGCCTGAAAAATATTTTGAGCATTTTGGAAAAAATGCAGAGAGTAAAACTTGGTGACTTGAATGAATATATAGAAAAAATGTATACTCTTTTAATGAATATAAAACCCGAAGGTGAACTGCTGGAATCTTCCCGATGGGAATGCTATAAAAACCTTTACCTCAACGGAATTGCGGAAGCTTCGATTTCAATGAATGATTACCGGCTTTTTGAAATTAAAGGTGTTGACCTCTCGGATAATGCGCACGGAAAAGGTGCCCTGTCCAGCGAAGCTAAAATCAGGAATATTAGGAAAAATATGCTTTGGGGAAAACTCGGTTACAGGCTGCATTCGAGCTGGAGACCGCTTAATGATAAAATTCAGGAAATTATGGAAGACGCTCTCCAGTCGGCTGAATACCTTATTCTGAGCGACTTGCTCCAGACACAGTCTTCGCAGGATTTTGTTATGTCTGCACTTTTTAAAATAAAAAAACTCGAAAAAGTTTTTTATATCTGATTTATTTTAATAGTATCATCGATTTTACCTCAGATGTCCTGTCCGTTGCCAAACGGTAATAATATACTCCGCTCGAAAGGGGATAATTTGAAACTTTGAATGGAATACTGTATTTACCCGTTCTCTGATACTCGCTTACCAGAGATGTTATGAATTTTCCCTCAATATTGTATATGTCCAGATTTACAAAAGTGTTGTATTTCAGAGAGTAACTTATAATTGTATAAGGATTGAAAGGATTCGGATAGTTCTGGTATAATTCATAATATGCCGGCTCAGTATTATTCGTTATTCCAATTGGCTGTTTGATGTGTATCACTCTGTTGGGTGCCCATCTCCAGTTTCCCATATATCCAATATCAAAAGTTGCGTATAGCGTATCTGTTCCGATGTAATTCGGGGCAATGTATTTAAAGTTAAGCGAAATTGAACCGGAAATCGGAATTGGCATAAAATGTACAAGCTCCGAATTCATAATTTTTAAATATGCACACGTATATGATGTATCCAGCAAGCCGTTTAAAGCTGCTATGTCGACTCCGCCGTTTCCTGTACTGGATTTGTTTATTGTAAGTGAGTATATAACAGTCTGGCCTTTGTAAACCGTATCAGGTCCTGAAAATACTGCTGTATTAATTGTTCCTGCACTGTGACACGTTCCGCAGCCGTTGTTATTTGATTTTTTTGTCCTGCCTGATATTCCGTTCGGCCAGGAAAATAATTGATTTGATGTTAAGAGAATAATCAGAAATGCACAAATCAGACTCATACCGAAACAATATCTCATTTGTTGATTTTCTTTAAAAATAATATTTTTTTTACAAAAAAAGAAGACCCTTATTGTAAGATAATAAGAGTCTTGCCGGCCACATTAAATATCTGCATTTACTAATCCTTTATAAAGAATTAGAAAGCTTGCTTTCTATTTTATAAGTGTCATTTTCTTTACGTCCGTAAATTCACCTGCCTCGATTTTGTAAATGTAAGTTCCGCTCGCCAGATTAGAACCGTCAAAATCCAATGAGTAGTTTCCTGTTTCGTGCTTGTGATTGACTAATGTGTATACTGAATTTCCAAGTATATCGTATACAGTGATTTTCACATTTCCTGATTTGGCAATTGAATAATTGATTTTCGTAACAGGGTTGAATGGATTAGGATAATTCTGGTTGAGTCTGAATGAAACAGGTGTTGTATTGTTTTCTATTCCGGATGCTGTTTTTACTACAACCCTCCTGCTCGGTGCCCAGTACCACGCAGATGTTCCCGTTGTTACGGTCGCAAATATTGTGTCAATTCCTGCTGTAGTTGGGGCAACATATGTAAACTGCCTTGAAACGGTTCCTCCGCTCATTGATAAAGTTGAAGATTGTGTAATTTCATTGTTTTGAATCTTTAAATTTGCCCCCGGTGCCGCAAGTAATGAACCCAATCTCACGGCTATATCTATACCTGCTTTTGTTTTTCCTGATTGGGTAACTGTAATTGTAAATATTGCGTTTTGCCCCGCAATTACAGTGTCAGGTCCTGTAATCGTTCCTACACAGGCTGAATTTTGGGAATGGCAACTGCCGCATCCCTGAGTCGTGGTTTTTAGTGTCCTTAATGTATATCCACTTCCGTATGCTATCAACTCAATCGAAATTGAAGTAATTAATGCAATAACTGCTAAAGAAATGATGAATTTTGTTTTTCTGTTTAAAAAGTTTTTCATAATTAATTTGAGTAATTTAATGAAATAAGAGTTAAAACCATATCTGCAATATTTATGCCATATAAACAAGCAAAATGTGATTTTTTAAACAAGTAATTTAATAATTTGGACAAAAATCCACAAATTGTGGGGAAAAATTCCACATATGAAATATTTTATGCTATTAACAAAAAGCCCTGTAATGAAAATTACAGGGCTTCAAAATAATGCATAAAATAATGCTCATTTTATCAGGGTCATCTTCCTTATTGATGTGAATTCTCCTGCCTCAAGCTTGTAATAATATACACCGCTTGTAAGGCTAGATGCATCGAAATTGACAGAATATAACCCGCTTTCCTGCATCTCATTCACCAGAACAACCGCTTCCCTTCCTAAGATATCAAATATTTTAAGACTCACATTCGATGATTTTGGAATCGAATAATTGATTTTTGTGACAGGATTAAAGGGATTCGGAAAATTCTGAGCGAGTGAATAACTTGATATAATTTCTCCCGTTTTGGAAATTCCTGTCGCAGGATTTACTGTAATTGTTAAACTTGTGCCGTGATTCCAGGCCGGTGGATTTGTACCCGCCGCCCCTGTAACTGCCATTGTTACCGTTCCAGATGTATTCGGTGCTGTAAATGTAAAGGTCTTGGTCGTAGCACCTGTGAATTTGGCACTGTGTACAACTTCTCCGCTTAGAATTTTTATACCCGTGCTTGAACCGATACCAAGAGTTCCGGAAGTTACCGCTATATCGATTCCCCCTGTTGAAAATGTACCTGAATTTCTTGATACTGATAATGTGTAAGTTGCCGTCTGTCCTGCAGTCAAGGTTGTCGGCCCGGTTACGGAAACGACTACTGCTGAGTTTGAAGAGGATGAATGGCACGTGCATCCGGGTGAACCAAGTAGCGTCCTTCCCGCTACACCGTTTGCATATGGATATACCGCCGGAGAAATACCAAGCAACAAAATGAAGATGAAGCTCATTGATATTATTGCTTTCCTGATTTTGGAAATTTTCATTACGCACTCCTTTTTAAATTTCGCTTAATTTATGATAATTCTTTTGGTAATCCTATGAATCAGTTGTAAAAAATTGTAAAAAAATGTGAATGCAATTTTAATCTATCTGCAATTTACTGATTCGCAGGAATAAATATTGATTTATGAATTTAGAATCTTCAAATCTGAATATTGTTTTTAAAAAAAGATTTTGGGAAATAAAAAAAGCCAACCCGGAGGAGGTTGGCTTTAGAGGAAGTTATGGATTGTTATGAAAAAGTTATTTGATATTTATAACATATTCCGGTTCAAATAGTTCCCGAAAAATAAAAAAAATTATTTTTTCTGTTTCAATATTTGCTTATTTATTGTATTTTCAATGGTTAATTTTTTTTATGAAACTGACAACAAAAATAAATTTATATATAATTTTCGTCTGTATCGTTATCATTGTTGCAGTAAAATATCAGACCGACAAACAGAAGGATTTTGTCGAACTCTATATTACCCGCATTATCGAGCAAAAAGAGGTTTTGTTCAATACAGTGATGGATTTAAAAGGCCAGCCTTATAAACGTGTACTTGAAGAAAATACACTCTGGGATGATATGATAAAATTTATTGGCCGCCCGGATGAAAAATGGGCAAAGGAAAATATTAACACTATGCTTGACGTTCACAGGGCGAATTCTGTTTGGGTTTATAATGATAAAAATAATTTAGTTTACTCGGTAAGCAATCTCGGCGATGCATCTTTAATCAAATTAGCTGTTTCTGATTCACTTGTTTCGGGTTTGTTTTCCGATACAAAATTCCCTCATTTTTTTGCCGAAACTAAAGAAGGATTAATGGAAATTTACGGCGCTTCCGTTCATCCGACAAATGATTTTGAAAGGAAAACCCCGCCTGGAGGCTATTTCTTTGTAGGTATTTTATGGGATAAAAAATACGAGAACGGAATAGAGCAAATTGCAGATTGTTCGATTGATATTTCCTTTCCGGGCGATAAGGACACTTTAAATACTAACGTATTGGTAAGGTCTTTTAACAAAGAAGTTAAAGACCCTGTTTCGGGTAAAGATATTGCAGTAATAAAAGTTTCGAAAGACATCAGGCAGCTTAAAGATATCGAAAAACTTTCTAGAAATACATTCAGCGGAATAATGATTTTCTTTGTTGTGCTTGTCCTTGCTACCTCTTTTATATTCTGGCTTTGGTTTATTGTTCCTCTGAACAGGATTTCAGAAACATTAAATACCGGCGATTCGAAATTTATAAAAAATATTGTAGGGGAAAAAAGCGTTTTCGGTAATATATCGGAAATGATGGTAGAATTTTTCAGGCATAAAGGTGAAATAGAAAAAAGCGAAAAAAAATTCAAGGATATGTTCGAACATCACAGCGCTGTGATGATTTTAATTGACCCTAATTCTGGCAAAATTATTGATGCAAATAAATCTGCGGGCGCATTCTATGGTTATTCAAGCGAAAAACTGAAATCGATGAATATATCAGAAATAGACATCATAGACAGGGGTGAACTGAAAACGGAACTTACAAAATCAACAAGAGGCGAACAGAATTATTTTATTTACAGCCACAAACTTTCAGGCGGCAAAATCAGGGATGTGGAAGTATATAGTACACCGATTATCTTCGGAGATAATAAAGTTCTTTTCGTGATTGTCCATGATATTTCGGAAAGGAAAAAAGCAGAAAATGATTTGCATCAGGCAAAAAATGAAGCCGAAAAAGCCGCTCAGATGAAAGCTCAGTTCCTTTCAAATATGAGCCACGAAATCAGAACCCCTCTTAATGCTATTATTGGACTTACAAACCTGATGATGAGCGAAAGCGCAATCGATGAAAAGATTAAGGATAATATGAAAGCAATAAAATTTTCTGCCGACCATCTTCACGCTATTATTAACGATATACTCGACTATTCAAAAATCGAAGCGGGCAAAATTTCTCTAGAAAAAATTGACTTTGATTTATATGAACTGGTCAGCAATAGTGCAAAAACTTTCGAACTTAAAACTAAAGAAAAAGGACTCTTCCTTAAAACTTCTCTTGATGTAAAAATTCCGAGAATGCTGAACGGTGATCCGGTAAGGCTTAATCAGATTCTTATTAACCTGCTCGGCAATGCAGTGAAATTTACCGAATCAGGAGGCATAGAAATAAAAGCTAAAGCGGAAAAAATCAACGGAAATAAAATCGAAATTAATTTGAAAGTCATTGATTCAGGAATCGGCATCCCTGAAAGAAAAATGGAGAAAATATTCGAAAGCTTCACTCAGGCGTACGAAGATACAACAAGGAAATTCGGCGGTACAGGACTAGGACTTGCCATTACAAAAAGACTCGTTGAAATGCAGGGCGGAAAGATTAAAGTTGAAAGCACTACTGGCAAAGGCTCTTCTTTCGGGTTTAACCTCGTATTTGGTATAAGCGATAATCAGGATGTCCTTGTTGCCGAGAAAAAAACACATCACCATAAGGATTTATCCGGAATAAAACTTCTGCTGGCAGAGGATAACAAGATGAACCAGTTCTTTGCAAAACAGCTTTTTGCAAAATGGAAAATTAATGTGGATGTGGCAGATAACGGTTTGATTGCCGTTGACCTGCTGAAAAAAAATGATTATGATATTGTCCTGCTTGACCTGCAAATGCCGGAAATGAACGGATTCCAGGTAGTGGAAATAATACGCGACCCGGTTTCTGAAGTTAAGAATCATAACATTCCTGTAATTGCACTGACGGCTGATATTTCCCCTGAAACAAAAAGAAAAGTGAACTCCAGCGGAATGAATGATTTTGTGCTGAAACCGTTCGAACAGAATGAACTCTACAGCAAGATTACAAAGTTCATTTTTTAAAATTACTTTATAAATTAATGGAGTAAATTATAAAGAAGTTTTTGCCTGACTTTAAGTTATTTAACCTCCAGGCTAGCGAAAGTTTTGAAACTTCAAGAATTTTATCTATTGCAAAACCTGCTTCCATGTACATCCCGTCTGTCGTCGACGGATTAAAAGGATAACCCGTTCCAAGGAATTTTCTGTTGGTTGAGCTTATTTCTGTTTTCCCCGCATTCAGAAATCCTATCAGGTCAAAACGCTTTATCAGAGGAACATTTCCCCAAAGGATTCTCCCGAAGTTATTTTCAAAGTTAATAAATAATAGCTTGTCTCCCAAATACTCGTTGTAATCCATCACTATAAACGGCATAAGTTCGGGACTTATGTGGCTGCGCGTACTGAAAAATGCAAGGTCCTGGTATGGAACTGTCCCGTTCATAATCACACCTCCAATCCTGTATTTAATGTTCAGGTAAGAGTTGAACCTGCTCTGTCCGTAGAAATTAAAGCTGAATCTTCCGTAATCATATGTGCTTCCGAGTTCTTTCGAAGAATACTCGTATTTCAGCGTCAGGCGCGGGTATTCGGTGTTTCTGAATCGTGTAATTTCACCGTCGCCCCAGTCTATTCCGTAATAGTTATTTGGGTCTATCCTTA
This sequence comes from Ignavibacteriota bacterium, assembly GCA_016218085.1. Classification (GTDB taxonomy): domain Bacteria; phylum Bacteroidota; class Ignavibacteria; order Tepidaquicellales; family Tepidaquicellaceae; genus FEN-1279. The sequence continues at coordinate 147,829 of JACREY010000021.1, read as the reverse complement.
TTTCAAATCCTGTTTTCCTCCTGAATGCGTCGTTGATTAACGGGTTTTCGGAATAGAGATGTGATTTTTTCAGGATACTGTAATCCGAATGCTTGAATGCGCTGGTCTGCTTTTCCTGTGAATATAAAAGCCCGAACCTGAAATGAGGAAAAAGGGTTTTGCTGATGTATAAGGAATATCCGTTTCCGTAATAATAATTCTCCCTGTCCTTTTTGTAAAACAAAGTATAAAAAGTATTTTCGAATATTCTTGAAGATGTGCGCTCATTCAGGAAAGCCGCGTTAAGAATCTCGTAAAATTTTATATTTACCCAGAGGTTCCTGTCTTTTAACATTCTTAACCTTGCTTCAATTTCGTATTCGCCTTTCTTATCTCCGAATCCGTAACCAAGATATGTATTGAACACATATTTTCCGAAATTCCTGTTGTAATGCAAATCCAGTCCGAGCTGGTGTCCCTTTACCCTGTTGAAACTGTACAGGTCGAGCAAATCCATGCTCAGGTCTTTGCCGAATTTTAAGGAAGTAAAACCGAATGCAACAGACTTTTCCTTTCCTGCCTCATCCTTCGCGATTTTATCAAAAGCTCTTTTCTCCTCGTCCGTGTTCTTAATTATCTGATTTGCCGACCAGTAAGATGAATCTTTCTTGGATGCATCGGGCAGGATTTTTATCACTATGTCGTCGAAAGTGCCTTTTGGTGCCTTCACGTTCAGGTTGTAATTAGAAACTATGGTGAATACCTCGCCCTTGAATTTTATCAGCCCCATAAAGGAACCATCAGCAAAAATTTCAACATCGGTCGGCATCCAAAAATTATTCTTTGCCTTGTCTTTATATGAAGTGAACTTCTGCAGAAACTCGAGATTATCAATTCCTCTCGGAAGCCCCGCATCGTTTGTTTTTAAATCAACTTTAAGGAGCGCATATATGCTGTCTACAATATAAATATTACCTGCAAATTGAGGTACAAGGTTGGAAGTATTTATTACGTTAATCTTAAAAATCCTCAGTGAATCCATCGAGGTAACTTTAGCAAGTTTGTATTCGTAGCTGTCGAAGGCATCATCCGATAAGGGTCCCGGGATTTTTACGTCGTTCAGTTCAATTTTCTCATCATAAAAATTCACAATAAGCGGAATTGCAAATCCCTTGCGGATATTGGCAGTTTCCTTCTTGCTGATTACAATCTGCTTCTCAATGTCGGGTTTCTTAAAATATCCCTTTGTCTCGGATTCGAGTATTCCGAAAATGTCGAGGTCAGAACTTTTCTTTAAAGTATCCTTATCAGTTGATGTGCCTACATTAGAGCGGATTACAAATTTTGAATACGCATCGTAGTCGTATTCGTACAGCCTGCTCTGAAAAAGCTTTTTGTAATTAATGGCTTTTCTGATAATGTCATATGCAGGGTCTTCACCCAGAACTTCAATTTCTTCGGTGATAATTTCTGTTGGCTTCAGGAAAATATTTCTTTCTTCATCTTTTGAATCTATAAAAACACTTGCAGTGTCTGAAAAATATCCGATATAAGAAATTATTGCTTTAAAATATCCTTTGCCAAGCCTGAGAATAAATTCGCCGTTCTGATCCGAAGTCGTTCCGTATGTTGTATCGGCTATCTTTACTGATGCAAAGCTCAGCGGCTTGCCTGTCTTTGAATCGGAAATTTTTCCGGTGAGTCTGTAAGTCTGTGAGTAAGCAGTTGCTATAATAAATGCGAAAAATAAAAACAGAAAAAAAACTCTTTTAAACATAAAATGTATATTTACCTTATTATTATCATTAAAAATTTACCGTCTCAACGGGTTTTTACTGAACGTATAACCACAATCTTTTTATCTTCTATCCCGTAAACTCTTGCAAATCTGTATTCGATTACTTCTGCTGAAATGTTCTTTTCTTTCTTTTTCAGGGCCTTCAGCTCATCAGAAATATCACCGCCCTTAATGAAAATCATTTTGCCGTTATCATTCAGAAAATTCCTGGTCCAGGAATATAATTTATCAAGCGTTGCTACGGATTTTGCCGTCACAATATCGAATTTCCTTATATACGGCATTTCCCGCGAAATTGTTTCCGCCCGTCCGCATATCGTTTCCGTATTTTTTAATCCAAGATTTTTTACCAAATCCGAAACGGCATTTGTTTTCTTCAGAATCGAATCCGCCATTAATATATTCAGGCTCTCGTCAAGTATTTTCAGAGGTATCCCGGGAAATCCGCCCCCGGTGCCTATATCGATAATTTTTGCACCGGATGGAATGGGATATTTTGTAAGGAAGAAAATTGAATTCAAAACCTGCGCTTCGATAGAATCGGAACTGCGGGAAATTAAATTTATCTTTGAATTCCACTCCAGCAGAAGCCTGTTATACTGAATAAATTTCGCATAGACATTTTTGTCTTTGATTTTAAGTTCGTCGTGTAAAAATGATACCAGCCGCTTCATAATGTCAAGATGTGAATTAAATATCAAAAATTAAATATTAAAATTTGTATTAAAAAGCGTTTGCCGTGATTCCACAAACAGGAATAACGAATTTACGGAAAACAAGGAAACCGTTTTAAATGGAAGAATGCCGAAAACGGGCTGAAATCGAAGTTTAAAAGTACGAAAAAAAAGTGGTGTCCGCCGCGGCGGATTGTAGTACTTTTGTTTTTCCATATTCAGGCATACTAATACCGAAACTTGTATTTCAAAGAACTGTAAATAACCATATAAAAATATGGTATATCTTTTAAATTGTCAAGGATAAATTTTAAAAGAGTGGTGTGTGCGATCCCAAAGGGGATTTGACCCAGAAGGTACCCTGGAATAGGGGGAAGGGAAGCACCATTATTAACAAATAAATGAATTGAATATCATTACTTGCTCTTCTTCTTTATTTTCATTACTTCATTTACCATTTTGCCGAAGGCTTTGTCTTTTTTTCTTTTTTCATAGACGCTCGATTGATAATGAATTTTTTCGCGTTCCATTTTCAGGTAATTTTTGTATGTGTCTTTGTCGATTATTTCTTTCTCAACAGCATCGATAACCGCACAACCTTTTTCTACTGTATGCGTGCAGTCAGAGAATTTGCAATCTTGAGATAGCTTGATAATGCTGTCGAAAGTGATTTCGAGTCCGCCTGTAGTATCTGCAATTCCGATTTCCCGCATTCCCGGATTATCGATAAGTATGCTTCCGTTTTCGAGAACTACAAGTTCGCGGTGAGTTGTTGTGTGCCGCCCTTTGCCTGTATTGGTGCTTATTCCGAAGGTTTTCAGAACTTCTTTTCCTGTCAGATTATTTATCAGCGATGACTTTCCCACACCCGAAGACCCGAGGAAGCAATATGTCTTTCCTTTTTGAAGGGTCGAAGTGAACTTATCATATCCTGATTTTGTCTGATTGCTTATTGGAATGATTAAAATATTTTTTAACCTGTTTTTTGTGTCTGATATAATTTTGTTGAGCTCGGATTCCGGTATCAAATCGGTTTTTGTCAGAAGTACTATTGGCTCTGCCTTTGCGGAGTTGCATATTGTCAGGTATCTTTCTATTCTGTTTATATTGAAGTCGCGGTCAACTGCATTTGTGATAAAAACATAGTCTATATTAGCGGCAATAATCTGAGACTCGCCGAATTTAGCTACCGCCTGTCTTTCAAGAATTGTTTTTCTCGGGAAAATTTTATGTATAATCGCAAAATCCGAATCGCAAACCGTTAAAGCCACCCAGTCGCCGACGGCAGGGAAGTCCTGCCTGCTTTCCGCTGAGAACCGCATATTCCCTGTAATTTCCGCTTCATACTCATTCTTCTCTGTTCTTACTACGTATCTTTCCTTATGCTCCTGTGTTACTCTCCCGACTTCAAAATCCGTTAAATCATTTTCAGTTCTGAATCTTTCCAAATCCTCGCTGTATCCTAAATATCCTAATTCCATTTTTAAGTGAATATTAAATTAATTTGTCTGTCAAGACCTTCTTCAAAAATTCTGTAAAGTGTTGAAAGCTGTATATCGCATTTTCCGTTTTCAAGTCTCGATATGTAACTCTTTTTTGTCCCGACTTTTTTTGCAAGTTGCTCCTGCGTCAGGTTAGCTTCACGCCTTGCTACTTTTAGCATTTCGCTAATCACAAAATATTGTGCTTTTTCTTCGAATTCATTTCGCTTCCTGGTACCGATTTTACCGTATTGTATATCGAGTAATTCATCGAATGTTTTCGCTTTTCTTATTGCTGTATCCTTTTTCATTTATATATTACTTTATTTTAAAATATTCAGTTTTAAGTTTTTCAGCAAGTTCAATTTCTTGCTTTGGTGTTTTATGAGTTTTTTTCTGAAACCCATTAAATAATACAACTAAATTTCCTTTGTCAAAACAGCAAAATATACGAAATATATTCCCGTCTGCCTCAACTCTGATTTCATAAAGTCCATCCGTACCTTCAAGATGTTTCAGAAACTTCTCGGGAATTCTATCCACCGTTTTTATTATACGAAAAACATATCCTATTTTTTCCCGAACGCTATTTTTTTGCTTCAGGTAAAAATCCTGGAAATAATGTTTGTGAAATATGATTTTCCGCTCTGTCTTCACATTATAAAGTTAACTTAAAAGTTAACAAAAATCAAGCAAAAATATTGTCTTATTGTAAGGATAAAAGAGAGCATTTCACCACTAAGGGCACTGAGTACGCTAAGCTTTTTTTATGTAAAAGCAAAAGCCTGATAGATTTCTCTAACAGGCTTTTGCTTTATAACTTTATAAACTTTACGAACTTTATAAACTAAATGAACAGCGGTGCCAGCACCAATGTTACTGTTGATAACAATTTTATCAGTACGTGCAGCGACGGACCGGCTGTATCTTTAAACGGGTCGCCGACTGTATCGCCGACTACTCCTGCCTTGTGAGCTTCGGAGCCTTTTCCGCCGAGATTTCCCATTTCAATGTATTTCTTTGCATTATCCCATGCACCGCCTGAATTGTTCAGGAAGAGTGCCATTATTACGCCTGTGATTGTTCCGATTAATAGCATTCCGGCTACAACTTCCGCTCCCGATGTTTCGGTTATTTTCCACTTGTATAAAAGCTTGAATATGTATCCGACTGCTACGGGCATTAAAACAACTAAGAGTCCGGGCTTTACCATTTCCCTTAATGCCTGCTTTGCTGCTATATCCACGCATTGTGCATAATCAGGTTTATCTTCGCCTGTAAGTATTCCCGGCTTATTCTTGAACTGGTCGCGTACGTTCTGAATTATTGACTGTGCTGCATTTCCTACTGCTTTAATTGCCCAGCTTGAGAATAAAAATACAAGCATACCGCCCATTAATGCGCCTACGAAAACTTCGGGCTTGGAAATATCGACGCCTGTAAAGTTTGTCATTCCGTATTCACCGAGTTCCACTATGAATGCTTCGAACAATAAGAATGCTGCAAGTGCCGCTGAACCGACCGCATATCCCTTCGTCAGGGCTTTTGTCGTGTTTCCAACTGCATCCAGCCTGTCTGTTTTCTTTCTTATTTCTTCGGGCTGCTGTGACATTTCAACTATACCGCCTGCGTTATCCGTAATCGGTCCGAATGTATCCATCGCCAGAACATAAGCCGCCGGTCCTAACATACCCATAGTTGCTACTGCCGTCGAAAAGAAACCTGCATTTTCAAGACCGCTCGAAACACCAAGCAGAAATGAACTGATAATTGCAACTGCTATTACTATTGCAGGCATTGCGACGCATTCAAATCCGACTGCAACACCCTGAATGATGGTAGTTGCCGGTCCTGTTTTACACGCGTTAGCAATATCTTTTACGGGTTTATATTTATATTCCGTGTAATACTGCGTTATCCATAAGAAGAGAACTGATGTTATCACTCCGATTATTCCGCTGATGAAAAAGTGCCACCAGGCATTCGGGGCTTTTAATGCAACATCACCTGTACCGAATGTCCAGTATGCCGCTGCACCGAATCCGATTATAGCAAGAAACGATGTAAGATAATATCCTCTGTTAAGCGCGTTCATCGGGTCTTCTGTCTCTTTTGTTTTTACAAACATTATTCCGATGATTGAAGAAATTAATCCGAATGCACGGGCAACCATCGGGAATAAAATAATTCCGAGAAGTATCTCCGGTTTTGAACCGAAAATTGCAGGGTTAGATTTGTAAAGTAATGTTGCCAGAATCATGGCACCGATGTTTTCGGCTGCTGTTGATTCGAAAAGGTCGGCGCCGCGGCCTGCGCAGTCACCAACGTTATCACCGACGAGGTCTGCTATAACAGCGGGATTCCTGGGGTCGTCTTCTGGAATTCCTGCTTCTACTTTTCCTACCAGGTCTGCGCCTACATCAGCAGCTTTTGTGTAAATTCCGCCTCCGAGCTGCGCAAAAAGTGCTACAAAGCTTGCTCCGAATCCGTAACCTGCAATGTAAAACGGAATTTTTTCAGGCTCGAATCCGCCGAGCGTTTTTGCAATCCAGAAAAGTCCTACTACTCCCAGAAGTGAAAGTGCGACCACGAAAAGTCCCGATACTGCTCCGCCTCTTAGTGCCGTCTGAAGTGCTCCGTTAAGCGAAGTGCGCGCTTCGGAAGCTGTCCTGATATTCGTGCGGATTGATGTCCACATTCCTATATATCCGGAAGCAACCGAACTGAGCGCTCCGAAGAAAAAGGATACTGCTGCCCATACCGCTATTTCAGGCTTCTGAATAATGTATAAAAGATAAACTAAGAATGCAAAGACAACTGCCAGGATTATGATAGTCCTGTTCTGCCTTTTCAGAAATGCTTCCGCTCCTTCCTTGATTGCGTTAGAGATTTCACGCATCTTTTCCGTTCCGGTATCGCGCTTCATCACGTTTTTGATGAGGTAAACCGCAAACAGGAGTGCGAAAATACTAACTGAGAAGATTAAAGTTAGTTCCATAGTTTTAAGTTAATTTATTAAATAAAAAAAATTCCTAATTTTTATTTTCATCAGGATTTTCATCCTGCTTTTTGTCCTCTTTCTTAACTTTCTCCTCTTCTTTTTTCAGGAAATTCCTGTTGTATTTATTCATTGTGTCAGCTAAACTTCCGGATATAAAACTTAATATGCAGTCCTTATATACAGGAAACATTACCTTCATGGCTTCTATTTCATCACTGCTGAATTTTGTCAGCACGAAATCCACAAAATCACCTTTGTTAATGAGCTGATCTTTTCCAATGCCTATTCTCATTCTCGGGAAAGACATTGTCTCCAGACGGTATATAATGCTTGCAATGCCGTTATGCCCGCCGTCACTTCCCTTTGTGCGCAAACGAATCATTCCCAGTGGTATCTGGAAATCATCGTAAACCACAAGAATATTATTTAAAGGAATATTATTATTGGTGAGAAAATCGAATATTGCCTCACCGCTGTTGTTCATAAAAGTAAAGGGCTTCATAAAATAAAACTCAAACCCGTTATAATTTCCTGAAGCCCCGTACCATTCGCCTTTTGATGGCTTAAACTTAACTTTTAAATAATCAGCTAAATAATCTAAAATCTGAAAACCAATATTATGCCTTGTAAGTTCATATTTACTTCCCGGATTACCAAGACCTATTATTAGTTTCAAAGTATCTTTAATTTTTTCTTTGAACTCCTAAAATTAGAAATAGGAAATTATTTCTTTTCCTCTGTTTCTTCTTTCTTACCCTTCGAAATAACTTCTGGTTCTGCCGGAGCTTCTGCTGCTGCCGCTTCTTCAGGCTTTGCTTCCTGTACAGGCGGAACAACTGACACTATCGAAGCGTTTTCTTCGTTCAAAATTTCAATACCTTCAAATTTTAAGTCACTGACCTTTATGGAATCACCGATTGATAAATTCGTGATGTCCACGTCTATATGCGGTGGTATATTCTGGGGCAGACATTTGATTTCAAGCTTGTGCAGATTGTGCTGAACTATTCCGCCTTCTTTTACTCCGATTGCGCTGCCTTTAAGCAATATCGAAACTTCGATTGTAAGTAATTCACCCTCTTTAAGTCCTATTAAGTCAAAATGTATTATTCTGCTTGTGATAGGTTCAAACTGGGTATCTTTTAAAATACAGCTTAACGGTTTGCTTTCACCTTCTATCTGAAGGCTTACAATATGAGATTCCGAAGTGAAAACAAAAGGACGAAGTGAAAGTTCATTTACTTTTATGGGAATCGGCTCTTCTCCAAAAGAATAATAAATACCGGGAATAATTCCGGCTTTTCTCATCTGGTTTGAAGTAGATTTTTTAAAATCTGTTCTGCGCTCTGCTTTTAAAATAATTTCTGCCATTTTTTATCTATAAAATTTAAACAAGCTCAAAGATATTGATTTTAATGAAATTTATCAATTCTATTTTTGATATTGATTAAAGATTCGTAAGATTCTTAAGATTTGTAATATTTGAAGAATAAAGAGCACCAAGGCACTTTAAATCTTTGATATTTCTGATTTTATTGGTTTCACCACACCTCTTTCAGTTATAAGAGCCGTTACTAAACGAGCAGGAGTTATATCGAAGCCGTAATTTTTTGCTTTGCTCTTAAGCGGAGTTATCAGAATTTTTTCTATTCTTTTACCGGATTTTCCTGAAATATATTTGACTTCATCCAGGTTTCTTTCTTCAATAGGGATTTCCGTCAGTCCGTTTTTGATTTTTTTATCAATTGAAGAAGATGGAAGAGCAACGTAAAAAGGTATATTATTGTCCTTTGACGCCAGTGCAGTTTTATATGTACCGATTTTATTGCAGACATCACCGCTTAAAGTAGTCCTGTCCGAACCGACTATTACCATATCTACCATTCCTTTCTGCATAACATATCCTCCGGCATTGTCCGTGATGATTGAATGCGGAATTTTATTCTGAAGAAACTCCCAGGCAGTAAGACTTGCTCCCTGATTACGGGGGCGGGTTTCTTCCACGTAAACGTGGAGTTTAATTCCTTTTTTATGTGCAAAATAAATCGGAGCTGTTGCAGTACCGTAATCTATGCAAGCCAGCCATCCTGCATTGCAATGGGTTAGGATGTTTACGGTTTTTCCTTTCTTTGATTTCGAGATTTTCCCGATAATATTTAATCCGTACTCACCGATTTTTTTGCAGTTCAGGATTTCCTGCACGGATAACAAGCTCGCACAGTTTAGTGCAGCAGCAATTTTATCCTCAATTGTATTTTCTTTCATTAATACTTTCAAAGATTCATTGACGGCAAAGGAAATATTTACGGCAGTAGGGCGTGTATTTTTTATTTCTTCTGATTTTTTAAAAATATACCTGTCAAATTGGTAGATTGTCCTGCATTTTTTTTGGGCTTCGAGCGCAGCGAGATAAATTGCGTAAGCCGCCGAAACACCTATCAGCGGCGCACCGCGTACAATCATTGTTCTGATAGCTTTTATAATTTCATCAGAAGATTTTAAAGAGACAATTTTAAATTGATGGGGGAGAAGTGTCTGGTCAATTGTTCTGACAACTTTGGGATTATTTTTATCAATCCAGATAGTGATATAATGTTTATTTTTTACCAGCATAAAAAAAGAAAAGCTTTACTGAATTTTGTATTCAGTAAAGCTAATCTAAATTAATAAATATGTTTATTCAACACCTTTTACAGGCTCAGCCTCAGTTTCTATTTCGTAATGCTTATGCTTTTTCTTCCAGAATTGAAATTTCTGAAATAAATCATCAGACACTGCATAGAGGGTTGGTGTTATTACCAATGTAAGAAAAGTCGAAACCATAAGTCCGAAAATAATTGCAACTCCCATCGGTCTCCAGAAAGCAGTATTTTCTCCGCCTATCAGCCAGCTGAATGTGCGCCAGTCGAAATCTATTCCCGAAGCAAGAGGTGTAATGCCGAGTATTGTAGCGGCAGCTGTAAGAAATATCGGTCGCATCCTGATTATACCTGCCTGAACCAATGATTCATCTCTGTCGAGTCCTCTCTTTCTCAGCTCGTAGGCAAAGTCAAGCATTACGATTGCATTCCTTACTACAATTCCTCCAAGTGCTATTACTCCGATTCCTGTCATAATAATTCCAAACGGTGTGCTCGTAAACATCAGACCTAAAAGTACACCGATGAGTGAAAGTAATATTGAAATCATAATCAGAACCGGGACCCTGACAGAATTAAATTCTATAACCATTAAAAAGAAAATCAGGAGTAATGAAATCACAAGTGCTTTTGCCAGAAAGTTTCCCGATTCTTTCTGCATTTCCTGTTCGCCTGTATAATCTATATTATAACCTTCGGGTAGTTTGAAATTTTCAAGTTTAACCATAACATCTTTTAAAACGTCGTTACCGAGCCTGCCTTCTGCATTAGCTGACACGGTAACCACTCTTTTCATATCTTTTCTGTTGATTGCTCCAATACTGCCGGAGAATTTAATTTGTGCAATAGAGGATAAAGGAATTTTATGTCCATCCCGATTTGAAATGTATAGATTTTCTAAAGTACTGATTTCATTTCTCTGCTGTTTGCTTAATCTGACTGTTATATCGTATTCATCCTCACCGACTCTGAATTTACTTGCTTCGGTTCCGTTTATTGCGGTTCTTACAGTCATACCTATCATCGCAGTATTTAAGCCATATAGTGCCGCTTTTTCCCTGTCAACAATAATCTGAATTTCGGGTTTTGTTCTATCAAAATTATCTTTTAAGTCTGTAAGCCCGGGGATATTCTGAATTTCTCTTTTTAGATTTTCGGATATTTCTCCAAGTTTGGAAAAATCATCACCTGAAATTTCAATGTTAATAGGTTTACCTACAGGCGGACCATGCTCTTCTTTTTCAACTTCAATTGTCCCTCCCGGAATATTTGAAATCTCTTGTCTGATTTTTTCCAAAGTTTCAAATGAGCTAATATTCCTATCGAGTTTATCAATAAAATTAATTGTAATTACACCTTTATTCGGAATTCCCTCGCCGCTGAAATCGAGCGGATTATTCGAAGAGCCGATATTTACAACTATGGTTTCGATATTCTCATCCTTCGGAATATTTTTTTCTATTGTCTTTGCAATATTATTTGTCTCATCTATATTTGTACCAATTGGTGTTGTAATATTAATGTTGACTGAATTGGGTTCAACATCCGGGAAAAACTCCACACCGTTATTAAAAACTCCGTAAAGCATAAATACGGCAATAAGAATTCCAAAAACCAGGGCAATAGTTGTTTTTCTGTACCTTAAAGATTTTCTTACTGCTTTTTCGTATAATTTTAGAGAGGTCCCGAAAAACTTTTCATCGAAATGCTCGAGAAATCTTGCAATCGGTCTGAATTTTTTTCTTCTTGATTTCTCTTTTTCTTTTTTGAAATTAATAAACACGGCTGCCTGTATCGGGCTGATAATCATTGCTACGAATAACGATGAAAACAGGCATACGATAAGAGTTATGGGCATATATTTCATAAAACTTCCAACAATTCCCGGAAAAAACAGAATCGGGAAAAATGAAGCAATTATAGTCAAAGTTGCAATAGTTACAGGGAACACAACTTCCCTTGGTGCTTCTATTGCGGCATCGTGAGGGTTGTAATTTTCTTTTTCCTGCAATCTGTATATATTTTCAATAACAACGATTGCGTCATCGACAATTATTCCAAGCACAAGTATCAATGTAAACAGGACAATCATATTCAGAGTGATTCCCATCATACTCAGCACTATAAAAGAAATCAAAAAAGACAGGGGGATACTTGTAGCCACTAAAATTGCATTTTTCAATCCCATAAAGAAAAACAGAATCAAACAAACTAAAATAACACCCGTAACTACTCCGTTTTCAAGTTCGTGGAGCGTATTTTTTATTGATTTTGAATGGTCTCCGGTCATTGTATAACTTACACCCGGAGGAATTAATGATTTATCTTTTTCGAGAATTTCTTTTGCTTTATCAATGATATCTATAATATTTGCTCCGACACGTTTCTTTAGAACCAGTGTCACACTTTCCTGTCCGCCTGTCCTTGCATAGGTTTGTCTTTCTTTATATCCGTATGTAACTTCAGCAACATCTCTGATATAAACAGGTTTTGTGTTGCTGGATTTTATTACAAGATCCCTGATTTTTTCAGGGTCTTTATATTCTCCGGGTGTTCTGACCAGAAAACTTGTTTTACCCACATCAACATTGCCGCCCGGGATATTTAAATTTTCTGCTGAAACGGTATTGGTTATATCATTAAAACTTAAATTATAATATTTTAATCTGTCAGCATTTACATCGATTTTTACTTCTCTTTCAATCCCTCCCACTACATCTGAAGACAGCACTCCCGGAATCTGTTCGAATTTGTCTTTTATCCTGTCTCCAACAAGTTTCAGTTCAGCCGCACCGATATTGCCGACTAGATTTACATATAAAATCGGAAGTTCCGAAAAATTGATTTCCGTAATTACAGGTTCTTTAATGTCCTGAGGCATATTCGTTTTTGCAGTGGACACCTTATCCCTTACTTTTTGAAGAGCATCATCAATTTTAATATCCGTTGTGAATTCAACCGAAATAGAAGATAAACTTTCCCTCGATACCGATGTTACTTCTTTTACACCGCTGATTCCTTTTACTTCCTTTTCGATTTCCTGAGTTACAAGATTTTCAATATCCTGCGGGGATACTCCCGGATATACTGTTGCAATAAATATATAAGGAATCTTCACATCGGGGCTGGATTCTCTTGGAAGGGTTATATACGAGTATGAACCAACAATAACGATGATTAATACAAGTATATATATCGTTACTTTATTATTAACTAATAATTTGAAAAATTTCATAATCTTTTAGGTTATTTCATTATTAAATAATTATTCACTTACAACTTTTACTTTATCACCGTCAACCAATGCCCGGAATCCGTAATAAATAAGTTTATCGCCGATATTCAGTCCTTCGGAAATAAGTACCTTGTTATCAGAAGTTCCACCGATTTTAACAATTTTTTTCTTTGCAATATCATTATCAAGTACAAATACAAATTGCTCATCGCCGTTATCTACAAAGACATCTCTCTCCAGAACTACTGCCTCATCGAGGTCCATATTCGTGAAAAATACATTTGCAGACATTTCCGGTTTTAATTTTCTGCCTTTATTATCTATAACAATTTCAATATCAAATGTACGGCTTTGTGGATTCAGAGTTGGCGAAATATAGGATATTTTTCCGCTGAATTTTTCATCAGGTAGTACATCAAAAGTAATATCCACTATTCTGCCTTTGGATAACCTTGTAACATATTTCTCAGGTATTCCCGCTTCAATTTTTACTTTAGAAACATCCACAATGCTTACTATCGGTGCACCGGGGCTAGTCATTTCGCCGAGATTCATATATTTTGCATCGACAATTCCTCCGATAGGGGAAATGATATATCCTTTTGTAAGTCTTGTACGGTACATTTCCACTGTTTTTTCGGCAATGTTAAATTGAAGTTTTGCACTTGTATAAACCTGTTCGGTAGTTGCATTTTCACGGTAAAGCTTTTCGGCTCTTTCGAAATTATCCCTTGCAAGCTCGTACTGCGAAAGTGCCTGGTCGTATGTTGCCTTGTCAAAATCCTTTTTCAAAACCGCAATAGTTTCGCCTTTTCTGACACTGCTTCCCTTATCCTTTGTGAGATAAGAAATTATTCCGCCTTCTTCGGAAGAAAGCTTGGCGCTTGCATAAGGCTTGACAATGCCGATAATCTTATACACTTCCGAAAACTCTTCTCCTTTTATGTCTCTTACTTTAACGAGGGAAAGTTTTTTCTCTGCTTCTTTCTTTTCCTGTTTTTTGCCGCAAGCTGTGAAGCCGATTGCGAGAGCTAAAATCACAAATAAATTAATAATTCTTTTCATTGTATTGTAATTATTCTTTTTAAGCTTTTTAATTTTCATTTGAATTTATTTTTCTAAAAGTTCTTCAAGCTCTGCTTTTGCCTGAAGGTAATCGTAAATTGCCTGAATGTATGCTAACTTTGTCTGGTTTACCATTAGCTCTGCATCCAGTACATCTATCTGGTTTATAACTCCGTTTTTAAAGCTGATATTTGCCAGTTCATATCCTCGCTCGGCAAGTTTTACAGTCTCGAGGTTTGCCTTGATTCTGCTTTTTGCATCTTCCATTTTCGAAATTATGTTCTGACCGGATATTTTTAATTTCTGCTTAACGTCGGCAATGGTTTCGCTTGTTTTCTTGACTTCAAGCTCGGACTGTGTCTTCTTATAGGAGGTCCTGAAAAAATTCAAATCCCAGGACATTCCAATTCCTGCATTGAATATATTGTAATATCTCCAGTCCATGATTGCCTTGTCGTTGTTTTCATTTGCTGCCAGCTGGTACTGAGCAAAAAGATAAAATTTAGGGAGATAACTTGCCTTATCTATTGTTACGATCTCAGCATTAATCAGCTGACTGATGTTTAGCTGCCTTACCGATACATTGTTCTCCGCAATCTTTTTCAGAATATCATCTGTCGAACCCGTTATCTCAGTGCTGTCGTATGTCAGGAATCCTTTTACATCAATATCTTCAGAAGTTTTAAGCCCTATTGTGTTTTTGAACAGCTTCTTGCTGATTTCAAGATTGCTTTCTGACTGTGACACGGTCGGCTTTGTTGATTCAACTTTTACTTTTGCCCTGAGAAAATCAAACTCGGTATTTACTCCGTTTCTGTATCTTGCCTCGACCACAGTCAGGTTATCGACCGAATTCTGAAGGCTCTTTCTGTTCAATTCAACTACTTCCTTAAGAAATAAAACATTGTAATATGCTTTCTTAACATCCTTTTTTATTTTGCTCTCTACTGATGCTACGTTTTCATTCTGAAGGTTTGCATAGTATTCTGCTATCCTGATTCCGGAGAAAACAGGTGTCCCTAAAAACGGTATCGGCTCCGAAGCCGTGAGCGTGTGCGTTACCGTGTTATCTGTACCGATTTCAAAATTTTGCCCGAATATGTTGAATACCGGCTTTTTATATGCGTGCGAGTACTGAGAACTGAGCTCCAGAGTCGGTATCAGGTTCTCATTGTAGGTTTGTGATACTTTCTCCATTGCCTTCATCTTGTCGTATCTCGCGTTGACAAGCTCGGAGTTGTTTCTCATTGCTTCGTTTATTGCATCCCCCAGTGTATACGATTTCTTGTACTGGGAGTATGAAAAATTAACACCCGCAAGCAAAATGCAAATTGTTATTGCAAACTTTTTTATCATTTTGTCACTTTTTAAATAATTTTAATAATTTCTTTTCTTTTCTGTATATTTTATTGCCTTTTTCCGTGAGAATTCCGCTCACGAGAATGTCTATTGAATAGTTAAGTGCCTGGTTTATCGAAAGATTGTTTCGGACGAGAAAATCGGAGTGAAGCACATTCTTTACAATTGATTCTATTCCTGATAATATCAGTTCGAGCGGAATATCTTTTATCAGCTTTTCCTTCCTTCCTTGTGCCATCAGTTTTTTGAAATATGTATCGTGCTTGTTGTGCTTGAACTGAAGATATTTATCCCAGAGTTCGGGCTTCAGGTTCTGAAGGTCCTGTATCCATTTTTCGCTGTACTTCGATAAATCGCCGAGGTTGAATTCAATCATCTGAAGTATCATTTTTATCACGCCTATCTTCTGGCCGAGAATGGCAACTTCCTTTATTAGGTGATATTCGCATTCGTAATCGATAAGTGATTCTATAAGGTTGTCCTTCGTAGGGAAATGCTTGTAAATCGTTTTCTTGCTCATCCTCAGACCTGAGGCAATTTCGTCCATTGAGATTTTATGAAAACCCTCATCGTAAAATCTTTTTCCTGCGTATTTTATAATAAGTTCTTTTTCTTTCATCTTTGTTCGTTGGAAACTATTTCCGTTTATTTAGTTTCCAAAATAGCAATAATGGATTAATGAGTCAATGAAAAAAATCAATTATCGCGATAAATTTTTGTAAAAATTTCCTATGGTGTCTTAAAATTAATTACGGATTTAATGAGAAAAATGTTGCATCCTTTAAAAATATGACTGCTGAAAATAGTATAACACTGTATTGAATTCCCTAAATATATATAAAAAGCACAGTTTATATCTGAATTTATATTTTTGTTTTATATTGAATTTGTGAGATAGCAGTTTTATTTTTGATTAATAAACATTTTCAAATTTAATTTTCTAAGCAAATGAGCAAAATTATTAAGAATAAAATACTTGGACAGGGTATTTTGCTTTTAGCCGTTGTACTGTTGAGTTTTCCGTTCTTGAGTTTCAGGGATAACGGCGGATTTAAAATCTTAAACGGAAAGGTGATTCAGAAAGGCGCTGATGCTTTCTATGAAGTCGGAAAAATTAATATTAAATTCAAAGATGCAGTTTCTCAGTCCGGATACGGTAAATTCGGTATAAATAATCTGGATGCATTTATTTCTGCTTACAGTATAAGCAAAATCGAACAGAAACACCCCCTTAATCCGAATCTTTCCAAAAGAAAAATCGGAGACGAGGAACTTGCAAAAATTTACCAGATAGTTTTCGAAAAAACAGTTGACCCGATGGATTTTGCAAATGACCTTAAAAAACAATTTTCGGATTTGCTTGACTGGTCTGAACCCTCATTCGTATATAAAGCTGATTTTATCCCAAATGACCCGAACATTGCTGCACAGTGGCATATCAGTAAAATCAATTCTTATCAGGCTTGGGACCAGAGCCAGGGCGATACAAATATTGTTATCGGAATTGTGGATTCAGGTTCGGATATGGACCATCCCGATTTACAGGCAAATATTAAAATCAGGTATACAGACCCCATCAACGGAATGGATGATGATGGAAATGGATTTATAGATGATTGGAGAGGATGGGATTTTTACGCTGGCGATAATGACCCGAATATAATGCCCAGCGGTAATAACCACGGCTCCCACGTTAGCGGCTGCGCTTCCCAGGTCTCAAATAACGGAGTTCACGGCGGGGGAATCGGTTTTAAAGTTAAACTTCTGATTTCAAAACATACAGACGATTCAAACCCGGAATCATCTCTCTATAATACAGATGCAGGCGTTGTTTATTGCTACCAGAACGGTGCTAAAGTTATAAATTGCAGCTACGGAAGCTCTTATTTCAGTTCCTATTCGCAGACTGTTATGAATAATGCCTGGGCAAACGGTACGGTCATCTGCGCATCGGCCGGAAACGGTGATGCAAACGGAATTGGTCAGAACTGGCAAAGATATCCGGCATCTTATACTAATGTTGTTTCTGTTGCGGCAACAAATTCAAGCGACGTGAAAACAACATTCTCGAATTTCCACACAGATGTTGATGTTTCTGCTCCGGGTGAATCGATTCTCAGCACCGTATTTGATAATAATTATACGAATTTCAGCGGTACTTCGATGTCAGCTCCCATTACTTCCGGTACGGTCGCTTTAATTCGCTCAAAGTATTCGTCCTGGACTCCGGCTCAGGTAGTGGATAGACTTAAGCTTGGTGTTGATAGTATTTATGATTTGAATCCGACATACCTTGGTATGCTTGGAACAGGCAGAGTGAATGCATACAAGTGCCTTTCGGATTTCCCAATAATAAAAATTACTTCCAGCATGCATAATGACTCCATTTACGGAAATAATGATAAAGTCTATGACGTCAATGAAGTAATACCCATTGCTTTCTCCTTTAAAAATACTTACGTAGCAGGTACGAATGCCTCAATCAGACTGACTACAACCGATCCTAATGTCGAAATAGTACAGGATTCTGTTTACATCGGAAGCATCCCGGCATACGGAACGTTTAGCACAACTTATGCAAATACTTTTAAGGTAAAAGCAAAATCCACCTGCCCGTTAGACAGGGATGTCGTATTGAAAGTTTCAGGTTCCGCTTCCTGCTATTCGGATAATGCCGCGAATACCATTACAGTCAGGTTCAGACAGGGATTTGCAACTCATAACAGAAATAATCTGAAACTTGCACTCACAAGCGACGGTGCTATTGGAAAAAAAGCACAGAATTACGGCACAGGACTTTTACTGGGCAATGGAATAAATAACCAGATTTATGAAGCAGGCCTTATGATTGGCGTCAGCAATACAAAAGTATCCGACGTCAGCAGAAGGGAACAGTCGCCGGCAAACTTTTCCGATACTGATTTCGTAGCTCTGAATACCTATACTATGACATTCCCGGGAATAATTTCAGCCCAGGACGGAAATGGAAAATTCAACGACAACGGTGCAGGCTCTAATAAAATTGGCGTGGAAGTTACTCAGGAAAGCTTTGCATTTACAGGCGCAAACGATTCGAATTATATTCTTATCAGGTACACAATTAAAAATACAAATTCAACTTCGCTTAGTAACCTTTATGCGGGAATATTCACTTTCTTCCAGCCGACAGGTATTAATCCTTTAGCGGGAAATATTTCTTGTTATAATTCGACGTCAAAAGTCGGTTATTCATATAAACAGTCTGATCCCAATCCTTATCTTGGTATTGCAATGATGAATACGGATGTTACTGTGAACTTCAAACCAATGGCATTCCTTGATATAATTAACGGCTTCACAACTGCGGAAAAGTGGTCAACACTCAGCAGTGGTATTGCCAGCGATTCAATTGGTCCGGGCGGTAATGCATTTACACTTTCTGCAGGTCCTCTTACAATTGCGGCAAATCAGACCATTAGGCTCGGATTCGCAATTGTTAAAGGTAATAACCTTGGCGACCTTATTAATAATGTTAATATCGCAAAAACAAAATATGCCTCCGTTGGCATACAGCAGATTTCCGATATTATCCCCAAAAAATATGAACTGATGCAGAACTATCCGAAT
Source organism: Ignavibacteriota bacterium (assembly GCA_016218085.1). Lineage (GTDB taxonomy): Bacteria > Bacteroidota > Ignavibacteria > Tepidaquicellales > Tepidaquicellaceae > FEN-1279. The sequence goes on along the minus strand of JACREY010000021.1, from coordinate 128,992 downwards.
CCGTTTAACCCCGTAACAAAGATTAATTTTGCAATTCCGAAAAACGAAATTGTTAATATTAAAATATACGATGTCCTCGGAAGGGAAATTATGACTCTCGTGAATGAAAAACTGAGTGCAGGATATTATGAATTCAGTTTCGACGGATCGGGACTGTCAAGCGGAATTTATTTCTACAGAATGACTACAAATTCCTATTCTGATATTAAGAGAATGGTTCTTGTAAAATAATATCGGTGTTTTTAAGTTAAACGAAAGTGCAGTAGAGAAATCTTTACTGCACTTTTTTTTTATGCTTATGGCTTAGGACAGATATTATTTTCACATATCTGAACTGACTGCATCGTATTTTCCAGTCGGATTCCGAAATCGTCGTCTTCCCACTTATTTAAAATGGCAGACACTTCGTTGAATCTTTCCTTTCTTGTACTTTTGAGTATTCCGAGGTATTCTCTTAGTGATTTTGTTGATATCTTTTCTTTTCTCCCTTTCTGCGTGTCGTTGAATATCCTCAGCTCTTTGAGGTAATTCATAACGTGTTCGGTTATTACATCGGCATCGTGTATGTCTCCGGTTTTTTCTACAAATGACTTTATCTCTTCATAGCAGTTTCTGAATTCATCACCGAATGCCTTGAGGTAAAACTCCATCGTGTATCTCAGAGGCTTTGCCTTGATTCTCATCTTGTGCAAGAGAACCTTGTTCCTCGGATGGTTGTGAACCTTGTCTTGATGCTTCTTCACGTTTTCATAAAGGTGCGGTAAAACCAGAATGGCGTTTTCTTTAAAGCTCAGACCAATGTCTATCAGGTTTGTATCTTTTTTCAGGTTCAGAAGATGCTTTTCAAAAAAAGCATCCAGCTTTTCCCTGTGCCCTGCGAAGTTCACCAACTCCTTGTTCCTGAACAGCCGGGCTCTTGCCGAAATATTGTCGTTCTTCAGTTTTGCAAAAAAAAGCATTAATGCCTTGACATCCTGCTGGGCATATCCTGATATGTAATCACCGATCATTTTAAGCAGGACGTCGTTTTCCCTTACCGGACCTAAAATATTTTTGAAATTATATAAAGGACTGTATATCTTTAAGAATTTCTTCTGTGGGAAAACAGGCCTGAATACCTTGAACAGCGCAAGCAGCCTCCTCGATGAAACGCGTGCTGAGTGAAGTATCTCAATATCCCTGTTGTCGAATAACTGGTCGTAATAAAAATACATTTCATCCGTCTTGGCCCTGAAAAGCTTCAACAGGCATTCACGTATGCCGTCGTTTACATCGAATCCCTCTATTTCAAATGCTTTTGCCATACTGTAATATAAATAATAAAAACGAATAAAAATATTGAGAGAGTATTAAGAGTATGTTAAATTTTTCAGATGTGGAATTTTCCACTGTGCAAGGCAATTGAAAATGAAATCATGTATAAAACAACCACTGAGGTAACTATTATCAGTCCGGTAATCAGCGAACTCTTCAGGTCGTTCTTCTTCCTCTCAATGATAAGGGCATTTAAACTGTCGAGCGGAATGATTTTTTTTGATTTGCTGATTTTGAATTCCCCGGGATTGTTCCTGTCCCGGGTTGAATCATATTTTGTGTAAACAAGAACTCTTTTGGCATTTCCGAATTTTTCGTAATAGTCTATATCCGTGTCTTCGACATTTTCATAAAATCCTTTAATATAAAAAAGCTTCTGTATCCTGTAATACCTCCCGTCATTCAGGTTCAGTGAATCCGGCCTCTCGCTTACATTATAATAAGTGAAGCACCCGTTTGAATAAAAAATTATCGGAAGCAATATTAATAATAATAACTTCTTCATTTCACTGAGTATTAAACATAACTAATAAATCCCTGAAATTCAATTTATCAAAATTCGTCCTGAATTGCATTTTATATCCGGGATATATAATTTTCAAAAATTTAAACCTCGCTTTTCTCTGTCTAATATGAAAAAGTTAAATCTTGCGGTAATTATTTTTTTAATACTTGCTTTCAAAAGTGAAATCCGTTCGCAGTGGATTCAACAGCAGACTAATACGAACTGCTTCATATCGAAAATCAGAATGATAAATGAAAATACCGGCTATGCAATCGGCGACAGCTCCCTCGTGCTGAAAACAACTAACGGGGGATTCAACTGGGATCGGCTGGTAACCGGAACATCTCCCGATGATTACTTCAACGGTATCCATTTTCTGAATGCTAATACGGGATGGATTTGCGGCGGTTATATGGGCGGCCCGGGTCTGAGCAAAATTATTACAACCACTAACGGAGGAATTAACTGGTCAGTGCAATATTCGCTTTCGGGTTCGTATTTTTTCTCTTTGTGGATGGCAAATGCCGCTACAGGTTTCTGCGGCGGCTACGACGGAAAGTATCTGAGAACAACAGATGGCGGAAGTAATTGGAACGAGCTTTATGTAACCGGCGTTGATATCTGGTCAATGTACTTTCTTAATGACCGCTGCGGTTTTATTGCTGGAAAATCGGGAATGATTAGGAAAACTACCGACGGCGGAATGTCTTATACACTCCTTAATTCCGGAACACATTTAAGAGTTGCTTCGGTTTTCTTTACCGATTCACTTCACGGATATGCTGTCTGTGACAGCGAAACAGTTTTACGCACAACCAACAGTGGGGCAAACTGGATTTCTCAAAGACTCGGTACATATATCGGGTATGAATCCGTATTTTTCGTAAATCCTAATACCGGCTATGCAATCGGCAACTGGTGGGATATTGCAACATATAAACTTATCAAAACCACTAATGCAGGAGTTAACTGGATAACCGCCTCGCAGGGAAACGGCAATCCATATTTCGATATTTTCTTCGCAAATGAATTTACGGGATGGATTACCGGCTACGACGGGCTGATACTTAAAACTACAAATGCCGGCTCGACTTTTATAAGTAATAATCAGAATAATGTTCCAAAAAAAATTGTTCTGCATCAGAACTACCCGAATCCCTTTAATCCTACAACAAATATTAAATATCGGATTTCAGTGTTGTCATCCCCGCATGTTTTAAGCGGGGATCCGGTTCTTCTTAAAATCTTCGACATATTTGGAAAAGAAATTGCAACTTTCATTAACCAAAAACAAGAACCTGGAACATATGAAGTTTCATTCGATGGCTCAACTCTTGCAAGCGGGATTTATTTTTACTCTTTAACTGCCGGGGATTTTAAAGAAACAAAAAAAATGGTGCTGATGAAATAATCTAATTCTGAAATTTGTATTAAAATATAAAAAACCCCGAAATCTTCTGATTTTCGGGGTTTTTTAGTACCGGGAGGGGGATTTGAACCCTCGACCTGCGGATTATGATTCCGACGCTCTAACCAGCTGAGCTATCCCGGCAACTTTTTAAAGAAATACAAAATAAGCAATTATAAATTTTTTTTCAATGCTTCTTTTTAGGAGTTAAGAAGTTAAAGAAGTTAAGAAGTTTAGATAGAGTGTACATCAAAATGTTTTATACTTAACTCCTTAACTTCATAACTTCTGAATTCTGCTCTTTTACCAGATTTTCACCCTTTCACTTTCTTGTCTGTATAATTTATCCCCCTCTTTCACTCCGAATGCTTCGTAAAATTCCTTTAAATTCGACATCGGTCCGTTTATTCTTAGGAACGGCGGCGAGTGTACATCTGTCATAATTCTACGTGCAAGCAGCTCATCCCTGTAATATACTGCCCACGAAAAAGCATAACCTAGAAAATATCTCTGCTCGACAGTGAATCCGCCTATCACTTTTTTCTCCTGCCATTCCTTCGTTTTTTTCAAAGCTTCAAATCCCAGTACGAGCCCTGCCAGGTCGGCAATGTTCTCGCCAAGCGTCGCTTTACCGTTTACGTGCATATTCTCAAGAACTACAAAATTATCGAATTGCTCTACAAGCTTCTGCGCTTTCGAAACAAACTTAGCCGAATCTTCCGCTGTCCACCAACCTTTTAAATTTCCATCTGCATCGTAATTCCTTCCTTCATCATCGAATCCATGTGTAAGTTCGTGACCAATTGTACTCGCTCCAACGTATCCGTAAAGAAATGCATCATCGAGTTCACTCATTTTTTTGCCGGGAACGGTCATTATTGCTACCGGTAATACGATTTCATTATTGGATGAACTGTAATAAGCATTGCAGGTCTGCGGATTCATGTGCCATTCGGTCTTATCCACGGGCTTGTCCATCTTTGCAATGTTCTTTTTGAATTCCCAGTTCCTTGCGTTGAATATATTTGTTAAATATGAATTGCGTGAAATTTCAAGTGTTGAATAGTCTTTCCATTTATCGGGGTATCCGATTTTCTTGTCTACCGTGCCCAGCTTTAACAGTGCTTTCTGCTTTGTTTCCTCGCTCATCCAGTCCAGATTCCTTACTCTCTCTGCAAAAGCGTCGAATACATTATCTACCATTTGCCTTGTCCTTGCCTTGTCTTCAGGTGAAAAGTAAATGCGAACGTATTCCATTCCGAGTATCTCACCCAGCAGGTCGTTAGTGTTATCCAGAACCCTTTTGAATCTCGGCCTTTGCTCCGTCGTGCCTGAAAGCACTTTTCCGTGAAAATCAAAATGCTCATCACTGAATTTATTGCTCAAAAGCCCTGCCGTTTCATCGATTAAATTCCATTTCAGGTAATCTTTTAATACATCTATATCGTAATCATTCAGGACCTTTTCCAGCTCTGCAAAAAATTCCGGCTGGCACACAATTACGGTGTCAGTCTTTTTTACTCCGTAAATATTAAAAACTTCCCTCCAGTTGATGGAAGGCGTGATTTCCGATAACTCCTTAAATGTCCTCCTGTTGTAATTCGCATAGGAGTCGCGCAGCTCTTCCAGCTTTCTCGATGATTTTGCAAGCTGTGTTTCCAGTTTCATAATTTCTTTAGCCGCATTTTTTGCTTCATCCGGCTTGTATCCGATTAACAATAAAAGGTTTTCTATATGCTTTATATATTTCGCACGAATGTTTTTTGTCCTTTCATCGTCTTTGAAGTAGTAGTCTCTGTTTGGCAGGCCGATTCCCCCCTGGTAGAGAAAAGCTTTATACACACTGCTCTGCATGTCATCCTGGCTTGTATAAAAAATATAAAGCGGTCCGACCCCTGCCGTATGCAGCTCTGCCGCAACTTTTAAAACGTCTTTAACATCTTTTATCCTGTCAATTTTTTCCATCCATTTCTTAAGAGGCCCTGCTCCCTGCTTTTCAATTCCGGCAGAATCCATCCCGCTGAAAAAGAAGTCGCCGATTTTTTGCGTGTTGCTTCCCTTTACAGCAGTGTTGTCATTCATGTCATCTATGCAGATTTTTTTCAGGTATTCATATACATCATCTGTAATCAGGTTGAATATACCGTAAACGGATTCCGATGCAGGTATCGGGTTGCGCTTAATAAAATTCCCGTTTGCATAAAGGAAAAAATCATCTCCCGGGTTTACTGATTTATCTATATTCTCTTCCATAAAATATTTTTCCTGTGAGTATGTCATCCCCGATAAAACAAAAAGAATTGCAAATAGAAATAAATTTTTCTTTATCATAATATATTATTTGAAAATTTGTTAATTATTTATTTATACGAAAATTTTGCTTCTTTGTTACCAAATTAATTTCTTTTAAGCTCTTCATTCATCATTCTTCATTCAGAATTCATAATTCTATTTAACGTCACGTATAATCCGCACCACCTTGTATATCTTGTAAATCTCGCTCTTCTTGTGTACAGTCGGAGGAAATTTTGTATTCACTGAGTACAGCATTATCCTGTCATCATCCAGAAATTTTATCAGCTTTGCATTGCTTGAATAAGTTTCGGGAATTGTTTTGAAATTCACAACCACTGCCCTCCCGTCTTTGATTTTCTGCGAGTCATCCGAGCATAGCAGGAAGTCTCCGGGATTTATGTACGGCCTCATCGAATCCCCCCGTGCTACAGCAACAAACGGATTCGTAAAATGATTTGTGTCCGTCAGCTCCATCATTTTTACCCCCTCCTCGCTTATCTGGTTGTAAACGGGTGTGCCGCATTCAACCGTGGCTAGAACGGGAATCGGCTTTGTCTTTCCGCCCGGTTTGTCGGGCTTTTTAAGCATCTCTCCTTCACCGTTCAGCAGCCAGTTAATGTTGCATCCTAAACTGCTTATCCTGTGAAGTATGTCAGGTAGGGGAAGCCTGTGTCCCTTAAGGTATTTCTGCAGAGTCTGCGGCTTCATCCCGAGCTTTGCTGCAAAATCCACCTGAGTCGGTGAAACGGTTTTGCAGAATTCGTTCAGCCTTACGCTGAATAAAACTTTATCCATTTTGTTAAATATTAAATTAATTGAGATAGTAGCTTATGTAACTAAAGCAATATAATACAAAAAGATTATAAATGCAATAATAATAAAATTGTTTTGTAGTGCGCCCTCGTTTTTGATAATATTAATGGAATGGAATTAAATCCTGTTAAAAAACTTTAATATCTTGATTGATTTAACAGTCTTTTTTATTTAATTTATAGAATCTAATATAAAACGGAATCAATTTGAAAATCAGGATTTTACTTACTATTACGGTGTTTTTTATCGTTTATGCAAACCTGAACGCTCAGGATGACTGGTGGAAGGATAAAAAATACAAGGACGAAAAAACAAAGGCAAAATATGCCCTCTGTAAGAAAACTTTCAAGGATATTGCATCGGGTTTCAATACTCAAAACGTGAACAAGATAAATGCTTTTTTTGGTTCTGAGGTTTACCTTAATATTATCAGCAATGAAAAGGGATATTATAGCCCTAACCAGGCAGAACTGATTTTATCCGATTTTATGGATTACTTCAGAGTTGTTTCCTTTAAATATAAACATTCATATTTCAAAAGCACGTTTGCCTTTGCTCTCGGAAAATACGTCTATGACAGGGGCAGCGGAAAAAGAGAACTGAGCGCATCAGTTTCCCTGAAATATAAGGACGAAAAGTGGATTATAGACCAGATTAGTCTTAACTAAACTACTGACGGAATTTTGAAGATATTAAATATATTCAACTCCCGCAATAAAGTGCTTACCCTGTTTCTTGCATTCATTGTATTCTGGATTGCAGTTGTTAAACTGATTTCCCTTTTTGTGATTTCAAGTGCAGATAACGACTGGGCATCCATCGAAAATGAAAAAGAACAGCTCAGGAAAGAAAATATAGTCGGTGTATTCAGTTCCGTGCAAAATGACGTTTCGGGCTTATCTCAAATCCTCGCTTCCAACCTCGAAATCAGAAAGCAAACAGATAAGGGTGATATAAAAAGATTATACGATGAGATTTATAAAAATAATATTTCCTCCGATTTCCAGTTTGAAATCTATGACAAGTGGCTGAATATACTTGCCTTCCAAGGAAATCAGCTCGAGCCCGAGTATTTTCTGCTCCAGAAAGCATTTTCGGGAAGCAGGTTTTCAATTATTAAGGATATCGGTTTCTCCACTTATATAGTCGTTTTCACTCCCGTGCACAGCCTGGAAGATGAAGCTCAGGTATGCGGGGTACTGCTTACAGCTAAACTGATTAATTCAAAATACCGCGATAAATATAATACCGTAAAAACGAATTCCTTTGCGGATTATATTAATCAAAATTTCAATATTTCTTTTGAAATTATTCCCGCTAATCCGGTTAGCGGTTTCATTCAACTCGATTCCGTAAAATTAAAGGAAAATCAGGAAATAAACCTTTTCAGCATTGATGGAAAAACAATAGGTAAACTGCTTTTGCCGCTTTTTGATAAAACGACCCATTCACAAAATATCAACCGCTATGCGAATAAGGTGATTTCCTTCCTTATATTCGTTCTTGCAATTCTGACTTTCCTCCTTACCGTTATCTGGCTGAATAATATTCCGAATCTTCTTTTAAAAGTCTTTCTGTTCGGAGTATATATTATTGTTCTCCGTTATGTATTTATCATATTCGACTTCCCGTCCGGGCTTTTTGAAAGCGAAATATTCACGCCTGCTTTCTTTGCATCCACTTTCGGATTCGGAATGATGAAATCACTGGGGGATTTGTTCATTACATCCTTGCTTGTGCTTGTGTTTACTCTTTTCAGCGCCAGGTGGATTTATGACAGCATAAAATCCAATGATAAAAATAATGTAAACTTTGTTGTTTCCATCGGGGCAATAGTGTTGCTTATAACTCTTTTCTTCTATGTCTCGAATATCTATGCCGTTATCATCCAGACTATCATATTCGATTCAAATATTAAATTTCTCGATAAAAGCGATATCATTCCGCGCTCCGGATTGTTTTTTGTCCAGCTGGTAATCCTGATATTTACACTCTCATACCTGCTTTTCAATTCCTCTTTAATACTTGTAATCTTCGAGCGGATGCGGCAGTTCAAGTATAATAAATTTCTGAAAAAATATTACATCTTCATACTTTTTGCTGTATTCCTTCTTATTAATCAGGTCGTTGATTATTTTTATAATAACCTTGAACTGGTCTATCTTCAGAGAATACTGATTATTGTCCTGCTTTTTATATTCTGCTATTATCTTAACAGGGCAATCCTGCTTAAAAGGAATTTTGTACTGCTTTCAATTAAGAATTTTTCGATACTGCTACTTATCTGCATTATAATTTCTCCGCTGATACTTCTGGAGAAGACTAAATCGCAGGAAACAAAATATACCGAGCTGCTTGGAACGGAACTCTCTGAACAGGAAGATGATAAAATAGTTTATCTTATTTCAAACGAACTTACGAATCTTGCCGCAAATGTAAACATCGAGGATAATCTGGCCGACAGAACCAAGATTCAGAAACTTGCATTCTACCTCTGGAAAGAAAGCAAGCTTAATTTTGAGAATTATAATTCCGCAATCGCTGTTCTGGATACATCGAAGAAAATTATCAGCGATTTTAATATAAACTCCAACATACTGAATACCGACAGCGTGGTTGGCTATGCAAAAAGAAAATTTTTCAGCAGTAAGTATGTGCTGAATATACCCGATTCGGATTCGGCAGGTTTCGAATTAAGCTCCGATGAGGAAACCGACAGCGAGGAAGGCAGCGGGGATTACAATATTCCGCTGGCTTTCGGCGATATCAGCATTCTGAAAAACCCGGAAGGAAAATATTTTATCGGAATAATGCCCGTTGAAAGCCGCGCCCTCAAAAATACAGAGTTTGCTAAAACCCTCGGTTACCTTTTGATGATTGTGCATTCTGAAGCGAAAAACCTGATGCCGAATACCTCTTCTAAGATTTTCAGCAGCTATGCAACCGATAACCTGACCGACAAGCTTATTGCTAAACCCGTGATTACGGAGTTCCTGAACGGGGATATAGTCAATTCAACTGACGCTGAAGTCTCCCGCGTTCTGACAAAATCACTCGAGCCGTTCAGGGAGTTTCTGAAAACGGGCAGCGGAAACAAATACTGGAGATTCGAAAATATAAACAATGAACCCTATAAATCATTTTACATACTCGCTCCAAATACTTCTGCGGATTTTAATGGCTCTGATAATGAAAGAATTTATGTAGTAAGCCTTAAGCGGGATGACTTTTCCCTGACAACCTTCTTCTACCTGAAATATATTGTGTTCACCGTGCTTGTGTATCTGGCTATATATCTCATTATCGGCATATTCCTGCTTTTTAAGGTTCATAAAATCGAGTTTAATTTCAGCGAAAAGCTGTTTGTGTCTTTCGTGCTGGTTTCCATCATACCTATTATTATTCTCGGAATATATACCAGAACATACATTACAAATAAAAATAATGCTTCAATACAAAACCAGATTATTTCTGATTTAAGCCTCGTAAATGAAAGTCTTAAAGATGAAAAGATTTCGGTCAGCAAATACAAGTCTTTCGATAGCCTGCGGCGCGTCTCGAAAGATATCCTCGACAAGAATTTTTCAAGAACCGAAAAGAATTTTAATTTCTTTATGAAGAACAGGCTGGTTGCCTCTACTAATGAAGAACTCTTCAAGGCGGACCTAATAGACAGCCGTGTGGATAATGATGCATTCTACAATATTATCTTCCTTAAAAAGGATTTCTTCGTAAAGCAGAAGGATATCGGTGGTTTCGATTTTCTTGTCGGCTACAAGCCCTATAAGGATAAATCGAATAATATTGCAGGGATTATTTCGTCCATATCGGTTTACCGCCAGCAGGAAATTAACGAAGAACTTACGGAAACACTTACTTTCATTTTCGGCTCGTATTTTATTGTGATAATAATTCTCTTAATCGTAGTCAGCTTTATTACACAGAAAATCTCTAAGCCGATTATGGAACTGAAAAATGCAACCGATAAATTGTCCAAAGGCGAAAGCAATATTGAAATAAAACTGCGAAGCAATGACGAACTCGGAAGCCTGGTTCAGTCATTCAACAATATGACAAAGGAACTCGAGAAATCAAGAAACGAACTCAAACGCGCTGAACGCGAAGCGGCCTGGAGGGATATCGCAAGACGCGTAGCGCACGAAATCAAAAATCCTCTTACTCCTATGAAACTTGCAATCCAGCATTTGTTCTCACTCTATAAGAATAATTCCAAAGAGGAGTTCGAGGAAGTGCTCGATAAAACAAAAAACCTGATTGTTAATGAAATTGATAAACTAAACAGGATTGCAACCGAATTTTCAAACTTCGCAAAAATGCCCAGAAGAAACTATGAATACCTGAATGTAAATCTCATTATTGATGATGTGATTTCCCTCTACTCACTCGAACCTAAAGTGGATTTCGTAAAAGCGCTTTCCCCGAATATTCCTGATATTTATGGCGACAAGCAGGAACTGAACAGGGCATTCCAGAACCTTATAAAAAATTCCGTTCAGGCGATTTCTGAAAACGGAACCGTTGAAGTGAAATCTTTTCTCCACGAAGGATTCGTTTATGTGAAAGTAACCGATAACGGATGCGGAATAGAACCGGAGATATTGTCGAAACTCTGCGTGCCTAACTTCTCTACGAAATCGCAGGGAATGGGACTCGGCCTTGCTATCACGAAAAAAACACTCGATGATATGAAAGCAGAAATATCATTCGAAAGCAAAATCGATGAAGGCACCACTGTGACTTTAAAATTTCCCGTAAAAGAAAAAAGTAAATGAAAAGATTTTTCGTAAATATATTCCTTCTGCCTCTATTTACGTCGATCTTTGTTTTTGGATGCGCAAACCAGATTCCTCCCTCAGGTGGCGATGATGACCTCGTGCCTCCCAAAATTCTGAAAATCGTTCCGGGAAGAAATGCCCTGAACTACAGCGGAAATAAGGTCTCGATTGATTTCAGCGAATATGTTGACAGGAGAAGCCTGAAAGATGCAATATTCATCTCTCCAAAACCTTCTGGTGAACTGAATTACAGCTGGAGCGGAACTTCCGTGGAAATTGAATTCCCCGGTAAACTTCAGAAAAATACGACTTATACTTTTATTATAGGCAAGGGGCTGAAGGATATTCATAATAACTCAATTACTGCACCGATACAGTTTGCATTTTCCACAGGACCTGCAATTGATAACGGAAAAATTTCAGGAAAAGTATATACTCAGAAATCCGATAATGTTATGATATTGGCTTACGTCGATAGGGGACTGCACGACTCGCTGTTGAATCCCAATAATAAATTCCCGGATTTCTTTACTCAGCTGAATGAAGAAAATATGTTCTCGTTTTATCACCTGCCGAAAGAAAAGTTCAGGCTCTTTGCCCTGAAGGATAATAACAGAAACCTCCTGTACGATGTCGGTGCTGATGAAATTTCAGTTCTTAACGGGGATATTAAAGTTGAAGATACTGTATCAACCTATAATGCAAATTTTCTGTTTAAAGACTATATTCCGGAAGACAATTTTATTTTTGCCGATAAATTCATACAGACTCTCTTACCTGCAGATACTGTCTCATTTATGTATTCATCATTCAGGAATAAAGCGGTCAATATCCCTGTGGATTCAAGATTTGTCTTTTACTTTAAGAATAATAAATTGTCCCGCTTCGATATAGCTGAGAATTTAAGGCTTACGGATACCTCGGGCGCAAAAAGCTACAGGCTTCTCTATAACTGGGCTTCCGACTCCGTTCTGGAATTGACTCCGACCGAAGAACTGAAATATTCATCTTCTTTGAAAATGACAGCCGACTTTAAGGGTATGAAATATTTTAATGAAATATTTTTCAGTGTTGCCGACGAGAGAAAATCGGGCAGTGTTTCCGGCAGGGTTTCATCAGAAACTTTGACACGGGGACCTGTGTTTGTAAAGATTTATAACCAGGATATAAGTACTGCATTCTATTCAAAGCAGCTTGAGGGCGATTCACTATTTGCTTTTAAGAAAATTCCCGAAGGAAAATATATTTTGTTTTCATATGTCGATTCGGATAAAAATAAAACCTGTGACTACGGAAACTCTTATCCCTTCAGGCCTTCGGAGAAGTTTATGATTTTAGAGCCTGTGCTGAATCTTAAGGGCGGCTGGAAAATTGAAAATGTTTTTATAAAGTTCTGAATTCCGATTTGATTCTGAATACCAGATTCATCAGAAGCAGTTCTATGTTTAAATTCTGGTCCAGCTCCTTGTAACTGTCCTCCACGAAATTAATAATCTTGTAGTTGTCGGTTTTGTATAACTTTGAAAATTTTTCCAGCCTTTCAGCTTTGTCTTTGTTGATAATGTTTTCCTTTTCTCCGCTTGAAACAAGAATTACATCCCTGAACCAGATAATTATCAGAAGCAGAAACTGTCTTATCTTCTCCTTGTCTTTTGTAATGACAATTTCATTTATAATATTGCTGAGCGTGATGCTTTTATTCGTTACCAGCGCTATCAGCATCTCTATCATCTTCTCCCTGAGTTCGAGGAAGTATGAATCGATTATGCTTTTACATTTCAGTATGCTGCCGTCTGAAATGTCCGCATATAATTCGGCATCGGATAATTTCAATTCACTTCTGAAATTCAATATAAATTTAGTAAGGTCTTCTTTCTTAATCGCATCGAACCTTATTTTCTGGCACCTGCCTGTAATAGTCGGAAGCATTGCATTCAGTCTCGATGTAGTCAGAATTATAAGTGCATCTCCCGGCGGTTCTTCGAGGATTTTAAGAAATGCGTTCGAGCTTTGCGGATTCATCTGGTCGCTGTTTGATATCAGGAAAATTTTCTTTTTCCCTCTCTCACCGGTAAGGTAGATTTCTTTTTTAATCTGCCTTATGCTGCTTATTTTAATATCATTGGCATTTGGAATGCTTATCTTATAGTAATTATCCTTTGATTTCCTGCCGAATTCCTCCAGGAATATTTCGTAATCGTCGTCTCTCAAAGTGTTTACGGGATTATCATCCTCAGAGGTTTCTTTTTTTCCGGAAGGAAGTGCGGTGATGAATTTGAACATAGATGAATTTAAGGTGCTTATCTGCCTGCAGCTTGTGCAGATATCACAGGCTTCTGATTCGCCTGTTTTATTCTCGCAATTTATCAATTTGGCAAATTCTATTGCTGTGGCATCCTTTCCGGTGCCTTCCTTTCCGTAAAATATATATGCGTGGGAGATTTTATTGCTGGAATAAATATTTTTCAGTATTTTTTTTACTCTCTCCTGACCTATTATGTTTGACCACATATTCTTCTGTTGTTAAGCAAATCTTCTAAAATGTATTTCCTATTCCGAACTGGAAAGTTACTTTACTCTTTATTATCGTGCTTAGTGAGTTATTGAAAAGCCATTTGTTCGTTCCGCTCTCTGCAAAATAATCATATAGCTTGAATCCAATGTCTATCCTGATCGGGCCTACCATCGTGTAATATCTCATACCCGTCCCTATTGCCAGTGCAATCTGCTGAAACTGGAATTTTGATGGATATTCCCATAAATTCCCGTAATCGAAAAATGTCACAAACCCGAGGTCTTTGAAAATGTTTTTTAAATGCCTGAAAGGCTTCGTCCTGTGCTCGATGTTCCCCTCTATCAGGAAATTACCGCCGTTTTCCATGTTCGCGAATGTGCCCAGCTTTTTCCCCGGCCAGCCTCGAACGCTTGTGTTCCCGCCTGCTATAAATCTGGTGTCAAGTGGAATTACATTCAGGTTAAGGTTTGTCTCAACCCCGCTTAACTTCAAGGTGTTGTCACCGTATTCGAAAATCACTCCGAGTAGCGTTTTAAAAGCAAGTACGGATGCTTCGTTGTCGCTGGCAAGATTGTGGAAAAATTTATGAACCGTGGTAAATTTAAAATAACTGAATGTCGAGATATCAAACATCTTCCTGGCAATATTTCCAAGAAGGCCGCTTTCCTCGAAAAGATATGACTGAAAGTAGCCCTTTGTTGGAAACTGAAAACTGTTTGTGTTATTATGTATTACTGTAAAACTCAGTATGGATGAAAATGTGTTAATGAATGAATTCACTGGTAGTATGATTATCGTATCCTTTATGCCGTCTGTTATTTCAGTTATTACAGGCATCTTTACCGTGTATCTCTGGTCGCTCAGCTTCCATCCGAATATAAGATTGTTAATATATGTATGTTTGGGAAGCTCGAAGTTAATATTAAATTCGTTTTTTGCCTCTACTATCCTGAATTCCAGCTGGTTGTAAAGCGATGCTCCTATTTTCCAGTCGCCTGTGATTTTATTATTATTGAATATGTATGGTTGAAACATATTCATTGAAAAATCAATTCCGTTGTAATCCTGTGAATGAACCAGCGCCTCTATCTTTGTTGTAAGAGTCCTGCCGCCTCCGAAAAAATACCTGTCTGTCAGGCTCATTCCTCCGCCTCCGTAAAAAAGGTTGTTTATGTCATAACCAAGTAGTTCAGGCTGAAGCTCATACTTATTCCTGACACTTGCCGTAATTTTCATGTGAATCTTGTTTGCAACTGTATCGATATTATCAACCTGTATTCTTGCATTATCCAGAATTGAAATCCTGTTTATCCTGTTTTCGCTTTCGATAAGCTTTTCCTTGCTGTAATAATCATTTTCTACATAATCCAGCTCCCTGTATACTTCTTCGAATGTGATTCCGTACCTGTTGTCTTCTATGTTAATTTTTGTTGCCCCGAATCTGTAAAACTCACCAGGATTGAATTTCAGTACCAGGTCAATCTTGTATTTCCTCTCCTGGTTGTTCGATACCGTTTTTATTATTTCAGGCGGGTCATTTGTCGCATAAGCAAATCCGTTATTATTCAGAAATTTCATTATGCGTGAGATTTCAAGCGCCAGCTTGCTTTTGTTGAAAAGGTCTCCGACCTTTATAACAGGTTCTTCCTCTAAAAAAAGTCTGTTGTAAAAAACATCCCCTATCTTTCTGAGCCCACTGTACTCGATGTAGTTTACTAAGTATGGCTGCTTTTCATCTATTATAAACTTGGTGCTTATTTCCTTTTCCTTATCGTTTATTATGATAGCCGTATCAACTGATGCATCGATAAAACCGTTATCGAAGTAAAACTTTTCTATTCTGAGAATGTCTGAGCAGAATTCCGGGTAATCAAAGTATTTGGATTTTCCTGTTTTAATCAGAGCATTGATATCGTTGTTATTGAAAGACTGCGTTCCCCTGAACTCGAATATTACTTCATCAAGCTCGTATTTCCTGTAATCTATATCTTCATTTTGAGCAAATAATATCCTGCCCGTAATGAATAAGAAAAATAATATTTGAATAATAATTTTCAAGATGTGTCATAAAAAAACCCAATAACATTTATTTATTGGGCTTTGATTCATCGGTGATTTTTGTTAAAAATCCTTATTTTCTTCGTCATAAAAGAAATCCTCGTCTGTCGGATAGTCAAGCCATATTTCTTCCATGCTTTCATAAGGCTCTTCTGTATCTTCCAGATCCATAAGGTTGTCAACAACTTCTTTTGGCGCGCCCGTGCGGGTAGCGTAATCTATTAATTCTGCTTTATTGGCAGGCCATGGTGCATCATCCAGATAAGACGCTAATTCTAATGTCCAGACCATATTACTTCATACCTCCGTTGTAAATAAAATTTTTAAAATATTTGAAATACTGTTCTATTCAAAATCATGCTCGAAATACTCTGTATTCCTGCTGAAATCATTTAATGGATTCTTCTTGGAACTCTTTTCGGCTTTATTGTTTTTTATCTTGGCTTCGAGCCTTTTTCCGAATACTTTTGCCGCATCGTAACCGTAATGTTTGCACAGGTAATTCAAAGCAATTACTTCTGCTATTACGGTTATATTCTTACCGGGAAATATTGGAAGTTTTATTGTCTCAATATCTATGCCAAGAAGAGAAATTGTTCTGGAATCCAGTCCCGTTCTGTCATAATCTTTAGAACTGTCCCAGTCTTCGAGCTCGACTATTACCTCTACTCTTTTCTGGTATCTGATAGCCCTTATTCCGAAAATCTGCTTGATATCTATAATTCCCAGCCCGCGTATTTCCATAAAGTGCTTGACCAATGATGTCCCTGCTCCCATTAATACGCTTTCACCTTTTTTCGATATTACCACAATGTCGTCAGCTACCAGCCTGTGACCTCTTTCTACCAGGTCAAGCGTTATTTCACTTTTACCGATTCCGGACTTGCCGCAAAACAACAAACCTACTCCGTATACATCAACAAATGAACCGTGAATCGCTACCTGCGAGGAAAACTGGTCATCAAGAAAATCACTGATAAAGTGAACAAAACGGGTAGTCTGGTATGGCGTAGTGAATACTGGCACGTTCCTTTCATCAGCTATCTTCAGCAATTCATTAGGGACCTTGTTGTTGCTTGTAATTATTAAGCAGGGAATATCGAAAGAAAAAAATCTCTTGAGAGTGACTATTCTGTCCTTTCTTGTTAACTGCTTGAGGTACTTGATCTCGGTGTTCCCGACAACCTGTACCCTGCTGTGAGTGAAAAGGTCCACGTAACCCGCCAGTGCAAGTCCCGGCCTGTGAAATTCCTTTTCCTTTATGATTTTATCTTCGGGGATCTTATTGCCGGTTGCCTTTTTCAACCTGAACCTGTCCTTGCACTCCGAGTATAAAAAATCCACTCTTATAAAATCTTTCTTGAACTCTTTTATGTTTTTGAATCTGTCGGGCAATAATTTTTTTATATTGATTTGTATTTTCCTGTGCTTTTGTCGTGCTTTAATGTTTTGTTTTTATCTTTGTATTTGTATAGCTGTGTTTCAATTTTTATTGTGGCATTGTCAACTGCTTTCTCAAAATCACCTGCAGATTCCTTTGCTGTTATTATCTTATCCTTCAGCTTGAATATCATTTCACAGTACTTTGTGTCCGCCGGAGGTTTGTCGTATGAGAATATTACATCCGCAAACAGTATATTCTCACTGTACTTTCCGAGCTCTTCCATTCTTTCCTTAGCGTATTTTTGCAGGGAATCCTTTGCTTTAAAATGTCTAGCCGTTATGTTTATTTTCATATATCAGGTATTAAATTGTTAATGAATATATTTTAAAAGAACACTTTTTGCGAATATGCAAAACAAAATTAACAAATGCAAGAAATAAAATTAAAAAACTGTATTTTTACATATTTTTACCAAAATCAGGGTGTTTAACCTTTTTATTTATTATTAGTAGATTTATTTTATTTATACAAAAATAACTAAAATTTAATGTCCGGAAAAAGAATTTATTTTATTTTTTTGTCTTTTACGCTGATTTGGAACATTTTAATCGTTTTTGGGCCGTTTTTTGCCGGTTCCGGCGGCTTGACCGGCTATCTTTCTTCGTTTTCTTATTCTTTTTTCTCGGTTACCTGCCACCAGATTGATAACCGCTCCTTTCATTTTTTAGGCGAAAAACTTTCCGTTTGTTCCCGATGTTCCTCCGTTTACTGGGCTTTCCTTTTTTCGGTAATAATTTATCCATTTTTTAAAGGTTTTAATAATGTAAAATTACCTTCATTATGGATTCTTTTAGTCCCCGGGTTCATTGTTTTTCTTGATGCCGCTTTTGATTTTCTTAACGTTATGAATAATACTTTTGTTTCAAGAGCCGTTACCGGTGCACTGATTGGCTTTGTGTTGCCTTTTTATCTGATACCGGGATTTTTTAATTTCAGCAATGAGCTTTCTTCGTACTTTAAAAAAAATTATCAATCGAAAGGAAATAAAGAATAGATGCAGAATCAGCCGAACCGGATGGTGCCCGTACTTTATGGCACGTTTGTAATGACTATGATTGCTGTGCTTCCGCTTGTCAATTTTATTAACCTGTTCTTTTGTGCAGGAATTATTCTGGGCGGAATTGCAGGGGTGTTTTCTTATAACAGGCAAATAGCCGGAACCGATATTCCCCTCACTTCTAAGGACGGTGTGATGATTGGAATCCTTAGCGGAATTCTGGCGGGTATCTTTGTTTCCCTGATTAATTTCCTTTTTATGCTTATGTCGAAACATAATCCCGTTGACGAAGCCCTGAAACTGATGAATGACTTTGCACTTCCTCCCGAAGTCACAGTGCAGATGAATAAATTTTCTGACGAGTTTAACAAATACGGATTTTCACCAACTATTTCGATAGTATCTTTGTTTTCGAATTTAGTAATATACCCGTTGTTCGGTATGCTCGGGGCAATACTCGGCGTGTCCATAATAAAAAAACGAAATAAGAAAAATATTTTATAGCAATAAAATCTAAATTTGCTTATGTACGAATACTCAGGCGCAATACATATTCATTCAAAATTTTCGGACGGTACAGGCTCGGTTGATGAGATTGCAAAAGCCGCAAGCGAAGTCAATCTTGATTTCATAATGCTCACCGACCATAACACCCTGCTTGCAAAAGATGAGGGTTATGAAAAATGGTTCGATAAAACTATGGTGATAGTCGGATATGAAATAAATGATACCAATAATAAAAATCATTACCTCGTGATGGGTCTCGAAGAACTTATCGGTACTTTCAGGGTGCTGTATAACGGCGAACTCGGCTGCAACCTGACCGCAGAAGAATATGTCGCCGAAATAAAAAAGAAAGGCGGTGTGGGATTTATTGCACATCCTTTTGAAAAAAGAAATCAATACCCCGAACACCCTGCGTATCCTTGGACTGCCTGGAAAAGCAAGGATTTCGACGGAATTGAAATATGGAACCATATGAGCGAATGGGTTGAAGGCCTGAACGATGATAATAAGGTCCAGAGATTCCTCCATCCGCTTAAATCAATTGTTGCACCCGATAAAGAAGCCGTAAAGAAATGGGACGAGATTAATAAAGACAGAAAAGTTACCGCTATTGGTAGCATAGATGCGCACGCGCATAAACAGAACCTTATGGGCTTCTATACAATTGAAGTTTTTCCTTATAAAGTTCTCTTCAAATCCATCCGCACTCACGTTCTGCTTAATGAAGAAATTAAAAAAGGCGATAATGCAAACTTCGGAAAGTATAAAAAAGATATAGTCGAAGCTCTCCGCTATGGAAAATCCTTTATCGTGAACAGCTACTACGGAGACGGGAAGGGCTTCCGCTTCTTTGCTGAATACGATGGGGCTACATATAATCTCGGAGATGAAATTCATATAGATAAAAAGAAAAGTAAAAATATAATTTTTAATGTTTATGTCCCGAAAGAAGCAAAACTTAAACTGATAAAAGACGGCAAGTGCATTGAAGAGCATACAGGGCTTGGAAGTGTCTGGGATGAAATAGAACCCGGTAATTACAGAATCGAATGCTGGCTCGGAGAGAAAGCATGGATATTTTCAAATCATATAAGAGTAACAGATAAAAGGAAATAATTAAAGTTATGAAAAGGGATAAAGAAAGATTACTTCGGAGGCAAAAACACTTCGTAGATTTTTATACTAAATCAATTCACTCCAACTGTGGAGTATTCGGGATTTATAACCACCCCGAATCAGCTATTCTTACATACTACGGACTTCACGCACTACAGCATAGAGGACAGGAAGCGGCGGGAATAGTGGCGTGCGAATATCTCGAAGATAAAAAGAGACATCATTTTAATGTTCATAAAGGCTCGGGACTCGTGCTTGATGTTTTTTCCGATGAACTCATTTTAACGGAAGACCTGAAAGGAAATTCTGCAATCGGACATAACAGGTATTCCACTACCGGAGCATCCGGCAGGAGGAATAATATTCAACCCTTCAAAGTGAATTTCAAAGACGGCAATCTTGCTCTGTCTCATAACGGAAACCTCACAAATACAAGCTATCTCAGGAATAAACTTCAGGAAGAAGGTACAATTTTTCAGACTACAACAGACAGCGAAATTATTCTTCATCTGATTGCAAAGAGCAAGGAGAAAACTATAGAAGATAAACTGCTCGATGCCTTCTCTCAGGTCGAAGGTGCTTATTCCGTCTGTATCCTCACCGATGATAAATTAATTGCAGTCCGCGACCCCTATGGCGTCAGACCTTTTGTAATGGGAAAACTCGAAGACAGCTATATCTTCGCATCGGAAACAACCGCTCTCGATATTCTTAACGCCGATTATATCCGTGACGTGGAGCCGGGCGAAATGATTGTAATAGATAAAGAAGTCCTTAAGACACAAAAACCTAAATCCATAATTTTCAAGACAGCAGAAAAATATAAACACTGCATATTCGAATATATTTATTTCTCACGTCCCGACAGCCAGATATTCGAAGAAAAAGTTGATAAGGTAAGAAGAAATATCGGACGCAACCTTTCCATCGAGCAGCCTCCGCCTGATAAGGACGACCCGGGAGACGACGACGAAAAGAAAGTGATTATTATAAACGTGCCCGACTCTTCCAACACTGCTACGCTCGGATATTTCAACGAGGCTATTAAAACAAACCGAAATTTCAAACACGAAATAGGATTAATCCGCAGTCACTATGTCGGTAGGACATTCATCCAGCCCGGACAGGATAACCGCAAGCTGAAAATAAAAGTAAAATTCAATATAGTAAAAGGCGTACTGGCGAACCGCAAAGTTGTAATCGTTGATGACTCTATCGTCCGCGGTAATACACTGAAGATGCTTGTGGACTTAATCAAAAAAGCAGGACCGAAAGAAATTCATCTGCGTATAACTTCACCACCGATTGTGTCGCCGTGCTATTACGGTATGGACTTTCCCTCGAAGGAAGAGCTTATCGCAAACCAGCATAATGGTGATATCGAGGAAATCAGAAAAGAGCTCGGAGTTGATTCACTCGGATATCTCTCGCTCGAACAGCTTCTCGATGCCGTTCCGAAAACAAGCGCGAAAACGGATTACTGCACCGCCTGCTTTAACTGCAAATACCCGATTCCCGTTTACGATATCGAGCACAAAGAAAAAGAAAATTTCGAAGATTAGTTTCCCAATTCTGAATTCTGTCCCGATAAAGAACATCGGGATGCAAAGAACGCAAATTATGAATTCCGAATTATGAATTTCTTTTAACGAGAAAAAATTATAAAGATCGAAACCCCGAAGGGGTGATAATATTATAGAAAAGTTATAAATGTAAATCAAACCCCGAAGGGGTGATATTAAATACTCGGGCATAAGCTCAAAATAAAATATTATGAAAAAAATAATTTTTATCCTTACAGCTTTAATTATTTTTTCCAATTCTTTCCCGCAAAGCAAAAAATATTCTATTGCTTTAAATTCCGGAGTATTTTTCCCCAATAATGAAATTGATGAATTCAAAACCGGATGGAATATCGGAGCTGAATTTCAATATTTCAAAAAACCCTGGGCTTTCTTTGCTGAATTTAATGTGAATTTATCCAGAAGAATGGAATATATTTATTATCCCGAAAACCCGCCTTATACAAAAAGTTTTATCGAACTTACTGCCGGACCACGATTGTATTTGCACGATGGTAATATAAGCCCTTTTATTGATGCAGGACTCGGATTTTATTTTGTTGATTATAAAAACAAAAGTGTCTGGTTTGGCGCAAGCCCGGGAATCGGTACAGCAATTAAAATTAATAAGGATTTTGATGTATTAATCAAAGCAAAATATCATCCGCACTTCGTTGCAAATGAAGGCGGAGCCGCTGTCATTGACTACTTCGGTTTCTACGGCGGAATAAAATATAATTTTTAAGTTCAAATTTCTTTTCTAAAAGTCTAAAATAATTCCGAAAATGTGAACATTTCTTTTCTAAAAGTGCAAAAATATTCCGAAAATGTGCACATTTCTTTTCTAAAAGTGCAAAATAATTCCGAAAATGTGAACATTTCTTTTCTAAAAGTGCAAAAATATTCCGAAAAAGTGCGCATTTCTAAATATTAAGTTAATAAATATACAAAAAAAGAGATTTATCCCCCTAAAAGTACCATAAAAGACGGTATTCCGAATCTTAGAATATGTGTGATATTGCTATTATAATTATATTTGTTGATTTTGGAACTTATTTATTATATTTTTAAAAAGTTAGTATTTTTTTAATATTAAATAATCTTTAAGATGAAAGAATATTATTTAAAAATATTATATAATGATGACTTAAACTCTATAGTTGAATTTTTGAAGGATTGTCTTAATAATGATAAGGTGACAATTGACAAGCGGGGTAACATTGTAAAGGGTGACGAGATAGTTGGTGATTTGAGATACTTCAGAGATAATGAAGGCAATAGAAAAGCAGAAATTCAAATTGAGAAAGTAAAGAATTATAAATATATTAAATTACCTACTTAATACTCCTTTATTTTGATTTGAATCTCTCTATTTATTTATCGTACTTCATTTTTCAGTACTCAAATAATATTATCTTGAATATGTACAACCAAATAATAAAAAACTTTATTTACAATTTCAGAAAATTAATTTCTAAAAAACAACTTTAATTTAAGGAGAATTAAAATGGATGAAGCAATAGTTGAATTAGAAATTTTTAGCCCAAGATGGGGCCATACAGATACATATGAGTTTATATTTTCAAGAAATAATATTGTAATAAAACAAGGTGCAAGGATTGCTAAATGCGAATGGATTGAAAATAGGGATGCTGAATGGAGTGGTGATAATTTATATCAAATACTAAATAATGACTCTATCTACCCACCTGAAAATTTTCAAAGATTAATTGAAAATGCATGGGAAGCATGGAGAGATGGTGAGTTAGATAATACCGAATTGAATGAAGAATTAAAGGAATTAGAGAAATGGTTAAATATAATTTCCGAGACGAAACCAAAAACAGATTTCTGGATAAAGCGTTTTTAATACTAATTCTAAAACATAATAGTTAAATAAGAGTCTTGTCAGTGTTAAATTTTTTAATAATGCAAAATATAAATTACAATAAAACAGTAAATCCTATTAAATTAATAAAATAATTATAAAATACTATGGAGCAAAATCTTTATATAAAAATTCTAAAATATGGCTCGGAAAATATAGGAAAGCAAATAACAAAAGAGGAATTGTTTGAACAACTAAAAATTAAGCAGTATGAAAAAAGTCTTGATAAATCAATTGTTGATAATATTTTTGAAAGTATATTTAAACAGATAACCCTTGGTGGTGCAAAGTACGTAATTTCTCTTGATTCCTATTTTCAATATCTTGAACATATTCGATTAGAAGAAGCAAGAAAAGATTCCAAAAAAGCTATAGGCATTTCTGTAGTTGCAATAATTATTTCAATAATTCTAACTTTAATACAAATATTTAAATGTTGAAAAAAGTTTCTTTTCCCTGTTTTGGTGTTTAAACCCATAGCGGCGGGCGATATTATCAGCTGCAGAAAAATATAAATTAAAGATATTATGAATTTTATTTTAAATGATTTACCAGCCGAATTATCAAATCATAGAAATAAATTAATTAATAAATTAAAAATAGCGAGTGAGGATTACGAGGAAAAAAGAAGTCAATTAATATATTTTGAAGGTATTTCTGTTACAATGAAATTGATTTCAGATAACTCTACTTCTTTAAATATTTTAAACATTAGTAAAGAAACAATAGATGGTTTTAAAAAAATGAAAACTGATTTAGAAATTAAGGGGAAAAGTTTTGAAATGTTTATAAAAGAAAAAAAATATGTGGATTCGTATCAAATCTTTGAAGATTATTTGCATGAATGCCTTCTTGCTTTTATATATTATTTCCCTAGAAAAAGTATTAAAAATCTGAATATTGATGAATTACAATTAACTGATGATTATAATGATAATTTGGATTTATTTGAAAAATCAGAGAATATTTTTATCAAAAAAAGTATCGATAAAATAATATTTGAAGAATTTAAAAATAAATTTAATTTATTAACTAATATAGAAGACGATTATTTGTTAAGACTGTACTATCATTCACAAAATAGAAATATGCTAGTTCATCGGTATGGAGTTGTAGATAAACGATACCTTAAAAACATAAATGATAAAAAATTAAAGCCTGAATATAAATTAGGAGATTTAATTTATAAAAAAATCGATCAAGAATTATCTGATATAGAACTATTATTATTTGATTTAAAGAGTAAGATTATAGAATCTTTTTATCAAGAATCATTTATTTTAATAAAAAATTATTTCAATAAAATTTAAATATTATTTACATTTTCCCTATGACACTCCAACTCGCTTTCCATAAATCCCGCAGGCAGGAACTGCTTAAACAAATTGACAAGCATTCGCTTGCATTGGTTTTCGGAGCTACATTCAAGCACAAATCATACGATTATGATTTTCACTTAAAACAAAACAGAAATTTCTTTTATCTCACGGGATTCGAAGAGCCAAATGCGGCTCTGCTCCTCGCTCCCGGCGGAATAAAGGTATCCGCCGGTAAAAATAAATTCAAAAACGTAAAAGAAATTTTATTCGTTCAGCAGAAAGATAAATCACGCGAAGTGTGGACCGGCAAACGCCTCGGATTCGAAAACGTGAATAAAGAGCTCGGCATCGAATACGGACAGGTGAATTCCGAAATAATGAATTTCCTCACCTCGAACCTTACTCCGCAAATCAACAAGCTTTACATCAACATTCCCGAACTGTACGCTCTCACAGGCGAAATGAAAAGACTGATGGTGGATTTCTACGAAAGACTATTCACTCTTACTCCGAATGTTCATCTGATTGACATAAATTACTTAATCGGAAAACTGAGGTTTGTAAAAACCGGTTATGAAATATCGCAAATGAAACGCTCAGCGGGAATCTGCGTCACCGCTTTTCAGGATGCAATATCGCAGATTGGCGGCGGGCTTTACGAATACCAGGTTCAGTCCGTGCTTGAATATAACTACAAGGCATACGGCGCTATGGATACGGCTTTCAACACAATCGTTGCCTCGGGAAATAATGCCTGCACTCTGCATTATGAAACAAATCAGGACATATTGAAAGAAGGCGATTTGGTTCTGATTGATTCCGGCTGCGAATATAACGGGTATAATTCCGATATCACCCGCACGGTTCCCGTCAGCGGTGTATTTACAAAAGAACAAAAAGAAATTTATCAGCTCGTATTGAAAGTTCAGAAAGACGTTATTAAAAAAATAAAACCCGGAGTAAAATTATCTTATCTGAAGCAATACACCCGCGATGCTCTCGCTAAGGGGCTAATAGCATTGAAAATCATTAAAAAGAAAGAAGAAGTTACGAAGTATTATATGCACGGAGTCGGACATCATCTCGGACTTGATACTCACGATGCCGTGAAATTCGGCTATGATGAAAAATTCGATTATGATATATTAAAAGCAGGGAACATAATAACCGTAGAACCCGGTTTATATATTTCAAAAGACAGCGATTCTCCGGTAAAGTACCGCGGAATCGGCATCAGGATTGAAGATGATGTATTGGTAACTAAAAACGGAAATGAAATACTGACTGCATCCTTAGCGAAAGATATTGCAGATTTAGAAAATATGATGAGCTCTTAAATACAAAATTCAAATATCAAAATTTTAAACAAATAATAAATTCTAAATCTCAAATTTCAATCTGTTTTATTAAGATTTGATTATTAGATATTGTTTAGGATTTAGAAATTCGGATTTAGATTTTTTTTGACTTAAAAAGATATTTTATGATAAGAATAGAAAACATTACAAAACGTTTTAAAGAAATTACCGCACTTGATAACGTTTCGCTGGAAATAAACAGCGGCGAGTTTTTCGGATTGCTCGGTCCGAACGGAGCGGGAAAGTCAACGCTAATGAATATTCTGGCGGGCTATCTCGATTCAGATGAAGGAACGGTTTCTTTCAAGGATTATCCTATTCGAAGAGATTCGATGAAGTTCAGAAAAAAAATCGGGCTTGCTCCGCAGGCTCTTGCATTATATGAAGATATTTCCGCAGAAGCAAACCTGAAAATATTCGGAAGCTTTTATAGCTTGGACAAAGATATTCTCAAAGCATCTATCGAAGAAAAGCTTTACCTGGTGGGCTTATACGAGCGAAGAAAAGATTTAGTTAAAACTTTTTCAGGAGGGATGAAACGCAGGCTAAATCTCGTAGCGGCGCTTCTGCATTCTCCAAAAGTTCTTCTATGTGACGAGCCTACGGTCGGAGTTGACCCGCAGTCGAGAAATGCAATTTTTGATTTTCTCGAAAAAATAAACAGCGAGGGGATTACCGTAATTTATACCACTCACTATATGGAAGAAGCCGAGCGCCTCTGCAAAAAAATCGCCATTATAGATATGGGAAAAATTATTGCTGAAGGAACTCAGGATGAACTTCTTAAAATACTGCCGTATAAAGAGGAAATATTGATTTCTAAATCCGAAAAAAGCGAAACAGGTTTATCTATGCTCGAAAAACTCGGAGAAGTAAGCGATAGCGGAGATAAATACGAAATAAAAATAAAAGGTGAAATAAAAATGTCGGACGTATTCAAAACTGTCGAGGATGCAGGAATAGATTATTCAAGCGTAAGCCTGCACAAACCAACTCTCGAAGAGCTGTTCCTCAAACTTACAGGAAGGAGGCTGAGAGATTGAAAACTGTTTTAAAACTTTTTGTAAAAGATTATACGCTGTTTTTACGTGATAAGGTTGCGCTCAGCCTGACTTTCATTGTTCCGATTGTTTTGATTTATATTTTCGGACAGGTTTTCGGAAATGCCGGAAACGGAGTGGAACATCTGAAGCTTGGCTTTATAAACAACAGCGAAGCGCCTGTTGCAAAAAAACTCGAAAAAATTCTCGATACCACAAAAACTTTTTCGCTGGTGAAGACATATAAAAACGAAAAAGGCGAGCAGGTGAAATACGACACTAATATAATTAAGAATCATATAAAGACAGGTAAGTTCTCATCCGCACTTGTAATTCCCGCTGATGCTTATACCGATACCTCAACTTCCCTTAAGCTTAAATATTATTATGACCCGAAAAATGAATTTGAAATGAACCTGATAGACGGAATGCTCCAGCAGACAATAATGCAGCAGGCTCCCGAAATTTTTCAGAAAAGCATGATGCGTCAGGCAGAAACTAAACTCGGTAAAGATAAAGGGGATAAATTCAATAATGAAATTGCTCAAACAGTCAGCAGGTATTTTAATATAGATACTTCAAAAATTTTAAACAGGAATCTGAATACGGAAAGCGATACTGCAATAAAATCAGGCGGGAATAATATATTCGGAAATATTGTTAAAGTGGAAAAGGAACAGCTTGTCGGAAAGGATATCGCAAACCCGATGGCAACACGCAGCGTTGGCGGCTGGGCTATGATGTTTTTGCTCTTTACTATTACAGGCTCGGCTACATCGCTTCTGGATGAAAAGAAAAGCGGAGTGATGATAAGGATTCTCTCGGCACCTGTTTCGCGTACACAGATTTTATGGGGAAAATATTTATACAATATGTCGCTCGGTCTTCTTCAGCTTTCTGTTATGTTTATTTTCGGATTTCTTGTTTTTAAAATAGATATATTTTCTAATTTATTAAATCTTGCTTTGATAATTCTTGCTTCATCAACTGCGTGCACGGCTTTCGGAATGCTGCTTGCTTCACTCGTAAAAACAACAAAGCAGGCGGACGGATGGGGAACATTTTTGATTCTAATGATGAGTGCAGTCGGTGGCGCATGGTTTCCTGTTTCTTTTATGCCGGAAGGAATTCAGTTTTTCAGCAAGCTGACTCTGGTTTACTGGTCGGTGGAAGGATTCCTCGCAGTTCTCTGGCGCGGTGCGGGGTTGGCGGATATTTGGCATTATATTGCGATTCTTTTCGGAATTGCTTTGGTTGTCAATATTGTGAGCATAATTCTGTTTAAAAAAGGGAATGTTTTTTCCTGAGCAATTTTTTTATAACTCGTTAATTAAATCGATTTTATATATTTTTGTAGATAAATAAATTCAATTATATGAGAAAGTCAATCTATTACATCTTATTCACTGTCCTGATAATTTCAGCTTTTAGCTTTACTATGTCAGGAAGCCCCGTGAATAATCCTGAAAAGTATTCAAAAGTAAAAATCTTCTTGAATTCTCCTGCCGATATTCAGTCCTTGATTTCAAAAGGAATATCAGCAGATGAATTTTGGGGAGGCGCTAAAGACGGAATTATTCTTGTCCTGAACTCTTATGAAATGGCTCAGTTATACGGCACAGGATTCAGGTATCAGATTCTTGTAAATGATATGGATAAGTATTACAAAGAAATGCCCGAACCTTCAGCTCAGGATATTGCAAAGAGCAGGGAGCTAATGCATTCGGACGGTATAAACGGCTATACACTTGGTACAATGAAAGGCGCGCATACTTATTCGGAAATAATCCGGGTGCTCGATACCCTTACCCTGCTTTTCCCGAATATTGTCTCTGCTAAGTTCAGCGTCGGCCTTTCGCAGGAAAATAGAACACTATGGGGAATAAAAATTTCGGATAATCCGAATGTGAATGAATCTTCTACAGAACCCGTAATTTATTATGACGGGCTTCACCACGCAAGGGAACCAATGTCTTCTGAAGTTCAACTATATTATATGTATTGGCTGTGCGAAAACTATGCTTCTAATCCTGAAGCCGCTTACCTCGTTAATAACAGGGAAATATTTTTCCTGCCTTGCGTAAATCCTGACGGATATGTCTATAACCAGACAACAAATCCGAACGGCGGCGGAGGATGGAGAAAAAACAGACGCAATAACGGCGGTAGCTACGGTGTTGACCTGAACAGGAATTACAGCTATGGATGGGGACTGAACAGCGGCTCCAGCGGCACCCCAAGCTCCGATACTTACCGCGGACCTTCAGCTTTCTCAGAACCGGAAACGCAGGGCGTCAGGGATTTCCTTCTTCTCAGACATCCGAAAATTGCACTCTCTATTCATTCGGTTGCCGGCTCTATTCTAAATCCTTATAGCTATTGTGATACTGCAATCAGATATGATTTATATGCGGATTTCAGCTCTGACTTCGGTCCTACAAACCAGTATCTCTATGGCACTGTTAATGAAATGCTTGCATATTATTCAAGCGGAACGACAAGGGACTTTATGCACGTTACGGGAACTTACGGATGGACAGTCGAAATTTCTGGCACTGATTTCTGGCCTGCAACAACAGAAATTATCCCGCTCAATAACCTTAACCTGCCGATGATGAAATATATTAGCTGGGTCGGAGGTGCTTATCCGAAAATGCAGAACTTCTCTGTTATGGGAAAAGGCGCCGCAAGCAAAAATGATACGCTTCAGCTGAAAATTGCTGTAAGAAATAAAGGTCTTTCTCAGACCTCAAATCCTGTTGTGGTTGAACTTACTACTAATTATGCTAATGCCGTTTCAATGGTGTCGTCTGTTAACTTCGACAGCATTCCTGTCGGTCAAATCAGGGAAAATACTTCGAATTATTTTAAATATAAAATTCTGAACACAGCAAATATCGGAGACAATATGCAGTTTATCTGCAAAGTCAAGCAGGCGGGAATAGTTGCTTCCGTTGATACTTTTTATGTAACCGTTGGAAATATTGAAACACTCTTTTCGGATAATGCTGAAAACGGAAAAGGTAACTGGACTATCTCTGGAAACGGCAAACTGTGGGATACTTCCTATATCTCCTATTGGAAAGGCGGACATAGCTTTACGGATTCAAGATGGGGAAATTCATCTAACTCCACTACAAATTATTTTACTCTTAATAATACGATAAACCTGACCGGGAAATTTAATCCGAGAATCGAATACGCTGCAAAATGGGCAACCGAAATTGGTTATGACTATGCCAGAATTCAGGTGAGTACCAACGGCGGCTCTACCTGGACAAGCCTACCCGGAAGATTTACTACTTTGCTTTCTTCAACTCCGTCTTATGTCGGACTGCACCACTGGTGCTATGAACAGGTAAATCTGAGCGCATATATTGGACAAAGCATTAAAATTAGATTTAATTATTATACCGATAGCGGTACCCCCGGTGACGGATTCTATTTCGATGATTTTAGAGTCGTGGATTATAGGGAAACTGCAGCCGCTATATCACCGGTAAATTCTGAAATCCCTGGCTCATATTCCCTGTATCAGAATTATCCGAACCCGTTTAATCCTGAAACAAAAATTAAATTCGACCTGCCGAAAAATTCATTTGTCAGTCTTAAAGTATATGATTTGCTCGGTAGGGAAATTGCATCACTTGTAAATGAACATCTGACAGCGGGAAGTTATGAAATTCCTTTCAGCGGCGTTTCTTCGGGAGTGTATTTCTATAAAATCGAAACAGGCAATTTCACCGATGTAAAGAAAATGATACTGAGCAAATAAATTTACTTCCTCGTTCTCATGCTCTTGAAAATCCGCTGTGGCGGACAGCGTGGGAACGTTTTTTTAGCTTATATTCCTTAACCCTCGTTCCCACGCTCTTGCGTGGGAACGTTTTTTTTTCCCTGAAATTATTTTCTGCTATAGAGTATCAACTTGGAATTTTTTATTTCCGTTATTGTTTTATAATCAAATAGCATAACCGTGAAATAATACCAAATTATGAAAAAATACATTTATATTTTATTAATTAATATACTTATCTCCTCTAATTTCACTACCGCCGGCTGGATTCTTCAAAACAGCGGTACAACCGTAAATCTGAACAGTATAAATTTCAGCCACGGTGATGAAGATATTGCATGGGCTTGCGGTGATAACGGTGTAATTTTATATACATCTAACGGCGGCACTAACTGGATTCAGCAAAACAGCGGAACCGCTAATAATCTGTATTCTATTGTATTTATTGAAATCGCAGACGGTCCCGTTTTTGCAATCGGAGCCGGCGGGACTATTCTGAAAACTACTAATGATGGTGCAAACTGGTTTTCAGTGCCTTCGCCTACAACTGCAACACTCAGGGATTTCAGCGATTTTAATTTCATAATTGTCGGCGACAATGGCACGATTTTAAAAGGAACAAATACAGGTCTGAACTGGAGCATAATCCCAAGTCCTGTTACTCGAAGATTAAATGCCGTCTGTGCTACTTTTTCTTATTATGCTGTTGGTGACAGCGGTACAATATTAAAAGGATTCAGCCTCGGAACAAACTGGGTACCGGTAAACAGCGGTACCTCGAATAACCTTTATGGCGTTCCGCTATTCGGAAGTGCAGATATAACAGTAGGTGATAACGGACTTGTGTTAAGAAGCACTAATAACGGAACCAACTGGTTTAATCCGGTTACAGGCACAGGGAGCAGACTTAGGGCTGTCGAATATTCAGTTAATAATACTTCACGCATTTATGCCTGCGGAAATAACGGCACTATTTTAAAATCCACTAATAACGGCGTAAACTGGGGCTTTCAGAGTTCTCCGACAACTCAAAATCTTAATTCCACATTTTTCTATCTGAATGATAATACAGGATATATCTGCGGAAACTCCGGCACGATTCTCAAAACTACAAATGGCGGAGGACAGATTTCATTTTTAAATAATACGGGTAAAACCGTACCGAATTTTTATAATCTCTATCAGAATTTTCCGAATCCTTTTAATCCTGAAACAAAAATAAAATTCGATTTACCTAAAAACTCTTTCGTCACCCTGAAAGTGTATGATATGCTCGGCAGGGAAGTTGCATCGCTTGTAAGCGAACAGCTGACAGCGGGTAGCTATGAAATCCCGTTTTCAGGCATTTCGTCCGGTGTGTATTTCTATAAACTCGAAACGCCATACTTCACCGAAGTAAAAAAAATGTTGATGATAAAATAGCGAAAGCGTATATGGATAAAAGTATTTCGATAATATAAAAAAAATCGTTCCGGTACTTTTGCACCGGAACGATTCTATATTAAAGCTCTTACTTTTTACTTTTTACAATTTACTATTTACATTTTACGCGACGCAATTCACGATTGACGATTGACTATTCACGTTTCATTAGTACGTTTTCAACTCTCCGATTTCGTCTTCCACCGCATGCAGTATATCGCGTCTCTTTACGCAAGCCATCATATTGTTGTGGTCGGTGAAGAGAGGTCTGTCAACTTCGAGGTGCTCTACAACTTTTCTGACTGCCGTATGCGCGGTTTTTGTTCCTTTTCCTACGTTGTATTCACGGAAGTCAATTGCCTGTGCCGCCGAAATAAATTCTATTCCGAGTATGCCGTATGCGTTTTCTAAAATCTGTCTTGTCTTGAGCGCTGTGTTCATTCCCATGCTTACAAAGTCTTCCTGGTCTGCCGCCGCGGGGATTGATTGAATGAAAGCAGGAGCGGATAAAATCTTCTGCTCCACTATCATCATATCTGCTGTGTACTGGCTTAGCATATGCCCCGAAAACATTCCTGCTCCTTTTGTAAGGAATGCAGGAAGTCCTACGCTTAATGCAGGATGTAATAACCTGTTGAGTCTTCTTTCCGAAAGTACGCACACCATAGCAACCGTAGCTCCGAGAGTATCCAGCGGTACACAGATTGGCGAGCCCTGGAAGTTTGCGCCTGTCAGCACCACTTCATCATCGGGGAGGAATATCGGATTATCACCGACACCGTTGAGTTCTGTTTCTACCTGCTCCTTTGTCCATCTTAGCTGGTCACGGGCTGTGCCGATAACCTGAGGAGATGAGCGCATAGAGTATGCATCCTGAACTTTGACTTTTACTTTTCCGAGCAGGTCGGAACCGTCTATAATTCTTTTTATATTTTCTGCAGATGTTACCGCACCGCGGAATCCGCGAAGTGAATGCAGACGAGTGTCATAGGGTTTCATATTTGCCATCAGCGCTTCGAGTGTCATTGCGCATGCTATTTCCGCCTGTTTTAAAAATCTTTCAATCTCATAAATCTGTATGCAGGCCATCCCGTTGATTACGTTCGAGCCGTTAATTGCCGCAAGCCCATCACGTGCCTGAAGTCCCGGAATCGGAATACCTGCTTTTGCCTGTGCATCTTTAGTCGGCATTCTTTTTCCTTTGTAAAAAGATTCACCTTCGCCCATCAGCGATAGAGCAATCTGGCTCATCGGTGAAAGGTCACCGCAAGCGCCTACACTGCCTTTTGAGCAGACAACCGGTGTTACGCCCTTATTAAGCATATCTACATAAGTCTGTGTGATTACAGGACGGCATCCCGAGCATCCGTTTGCGTGAACGTTTATTCTTGCAAGCATTGCCGCGCGAACTGTTTCGATGGGGAAAGGCTCTCCGATTCCGGCCGCATGATTATAGATTAAATATTTCTGAAATTCTTTTACCTGCTCATCATTCAGTACTACGTTTGCAAGCTCTCCGATGCCTGTATTTACGCCGTACATTATTTCTTTTGCAACTACTCTTTTTTCCAAAAAGCCGCGGCATTTTGTAATTCTCGCTATGGCGTCTTTGTGAAGCTCGACTTTTTCTCCATTTACTGCTACGTTGTAAACATCTTCGATTTTAAGATTTTTACCTGTGATGACAACTGACATAACCTTCTCCTGGTGGTTTAATTTTTTACTAATATATCTTAAACAGAATTTTTTTAAAATTCAAAAATTTTGGGTAATACCTGCTCCCTTTATGCTAATCACTGTACTTGAGATTTTTCACCCACTCGATGTATTCGTATTCCAGTTCTGCGAGTTTCAATTTTGTTACTTCTTCGAGGAAAGTTTTTCCTGTCTTGTCTTTCTCGTAGTTATCGCGGAAGGTTTTGTAAAACTTTTTTAGGAGGTTTTTCTCTTGAAGATACTGGCAGAGATAACGCGCTTGGGCATAATTATATGAACTATTATCACCGTAAAACTCGTCATCGTTTGTGCTTGTAAGCAAATCAAGCGAAGTATAGGCTTTATCTCTAATGGCATCCTGAAGTTCTGGCAGACGCCAGTTTGTATGTCCGAGTATTTCTTTGTTATTCATTGAGCATCTTTCGTAAAGTGAGCCGAGACCTTCGTTGAACCACGAAGGAATATCCGGAAAATCATACCTGACAAATGCGTGAGTCAATTCGTGTACAAGCGTACCGCCTCCCGTGCTTATGTTCATCAGCATTACTCTCTTGGAGGGCTTGTAATATCCGAAGCGTGAAAGGTCCGTATCGCCGTATAATTTCTTCGCCCAGTATCTGTATGTGTTATCGTCCTTGAAGAGAAAAATAGTGATAAGCTCGTCGGGCTTTTTTTCGAAGTAATTATTGTAGAAACAATCCTCTGCACCTGCTATCGTATGATCGATAAGCCTGCCTGTCTCTTCTTCGCTCATATTGCTCGCTATGATAAAACAGGAATGGGATTTCAATATGAAATTTTCAGGAAGCTGTTTCCTTAATTCGGATATCTTTGAATCATAATCAAATGTTATCGTATCTTCAACCTCTGTTTTTTTTATTATCTCTGCCGGCTTTTCTACCTGCGAAGATTTTGTCTTGCAGGAAATTAACAGAATCAATATCGAAAGAAGGAATATTTTATGCATAAGAATTATATCCGATTTAGTTATGAAGAATTTATTAATCTTTTTATTTGCAATGCGCATCCATTATCTGCTTTATGGAATTCGGATCTTCACCCATCTCTAATGCCTTTTTTAAATCCTTGCAACCCTCTTCTTTCTTTCCTGCTAGAATTTTGTATATCCCGCGCTCCGAATAATAAGGAAAAAAAGCCGGCATTAATCCAATCGCCTCGTTGCAGTCTGAAATTGCTCCCTCGTAATCTTGCAGTTCTCTTTTTATCTTTGCCCTGAAATAATAAGCCATGTCGTACGGTGGCCTCATTAAAATACTTCTGTCGCAATCCCTCAGTGCTTCTTCATAATTTCCCATCCTGTACTCAGTAATGCATTTTTGAAAGTAAGCATCGAAATTAACGGAATCCAGTTTGATTACCTTGTCAAAATCCGCAAGAGCATCGCTGTATCTTCCGTAATCGCTCCTTGCCTCTCCTCTGTACAGGTAGGCTTCCGTGTAGTCAGGTTTGATCTGAATTGCCCTGCTGAAATATGAAATGGCATCTTCGAAGTTTCTGTCGAAGTAACTGTCAAATCCCATTTCGAAAAATTCCTCTGCTGTCTGCGAAGATACTTTTCCTGCTGAAAAAATCAGACTCAAAACTGAAAACAGGATTATTTTATGCAATTGTACGTAATAGCAATTAAGTATTTTCATGGCCTAATACCGCCGGCTCTGTTCTTTCTGATTCCCGCTACCAGCATCACGGCCCCGATAATGCTTACGCCAATGGAAATATAAGTGTAATTATTCCTGTCCTGATTTAAACCCGTGTTACCGTCCTTGTCCTGCGGATTTATCGGTTTCGAATAACTGCTTTTTCCTGATTCCATATTTATTGATGTATCAAACTCGAATTGGAAATAATATATCCCTGTCAATCCGAGTACCAGTAATATTGCTCCTATTTCTTTCATAGTATTTTTTCTTCACTTTCCGATACAGAAATTTTTAAAAATATTATTTAGTATTTCTTCGTTTGTTACTTCGCCTGTAATTTCTCCAAGATAGTTTAATGCATTTCTCAGGTCAACAGAAATAAATTCTCCGCTCATTTTCCTGTCTATGCCGGAAATTACCTGTTCGAGAGAATTAACGACACTTTCAATGCACAGCTTATGCCTCAAATTTGTGAGTATTATTTCACTTCCTGTTTTAACGTTTGCACTTTCATTTATTTTACCGGTAATGCTACTTTTAAGTTCCTTTATTGAACCTTCATCATAAACCGATATTGAGATTTCTCCTTTTCTGACTTTTCCGATGTCCTTTTTTGTGAATACCGGAATTGATTTCTTTAAGTCGAAATTATTCTTGAAATATTCAGCTTCGTTTTCTATAAAGTCCATAGATTCGGTTGAATCTATCAGGTATAGAATGAAATCCGCTTCCTCGATTTTCCTGAAACTTCTTTTAATCCCTTCTGTTTCAATGACATCTTCAGATTGCCTGATTCCCGCAGTATCGATAAGATTGAATAATATTCCGTCAATAACAATATTTTCCTGCAGATAATCGCGTGTCGTGCCTGATATATTGCTGACTATCGCCCTGTCGGATTTTAGCAACTGGTTGAACAGCGAAGATTTTCCGCTGTTTGTTCTTCCTGAAATCACAAGGTTTATTCCGTCTCGGATTATTTTTCCGGAAATGTAGGATGAAATAATCTCATTCAGCTTTTCCACAATACCGCTTATTTTATTTCTGAACTCGTCTTTCGGCACAAACTCAATATCCTCTTCTGAAAAATCAAGCTCGAGCTCGATTAAAGATGTTGCATCAATAATTTCCTGTCTTACAGTACTGATGTATTTTGATAAAGAACCTTCAAGCTGTTTAAGGGATGATTCGTGTGCTGAATCGGTTTTTGCCTTAATTAAATCAGCTACCGCTTCTGCCTGGGATAAATCGAGCCGCTTGTTCAGGAATGCTCGCTTCGTGAATTCTCCCGGCTCTGCGTGCCTTGCCCCGCTTTTTATGGTAAGGGAAAGTATCTTCTGGGTAACCAGAACACCTCCGTGTGAGGAAATTTCAATTGTATCCTCTCCTGTATAAGAATTCGGTTTTTTAAAAATCGAAACCATAACTTCGTCAATCTGGTTTTCCCCGTCAAACAGATAACCGAAATGAATTGTGTGCGAAGCTGTTTCCTGAATACTGATTTTCCTGTTTCGTGCTGTGTCTTTAAAAAATATTTTTTCGGTTATTCCGAATGAATTGCTGCCCGAAATCCTTGTTACGGATATTCCGCCTTCTCCGATTGGAGTTGATATTGCCGATATTGTATCGTTAAGGTTCATTGTATGCTGTTATTCCCTTTTCTTAAAATTAGCCAGATGAATACCGGAGCACCGATAAAAGATGTAACTATTCCAACAGGAATTTCTGCAGGCGAAATTACAGTTCTTGATATCGTGTCTGATACAATTAAAAAAACCGCCCCCAGCAAAACCGTGCATGGAATATTGTAGCGGCTGTCATTTCCTATCAGCAGCTTGGAAATATTCGGCACGACAAGCCCTACAAAAGAAATAATTCCTGCAATTGAAACTGCAGCAGCTGCAAGTAGTGATGAAACTGCAATTGAGATTTTCTGTACCGTCTTTATATTAAGTCCAAGAGAAATAGAGAGCTCGTCGCCAAGATTCAAAACATTCAGTTCTTTTGAAAGCAGGACGGATGCGATTATGCCTGCCAGAACAAATCCAGAAGTGTAGTAAAAATCGGTCCAGCCCCTGCCGGAAAGTCCGCCGCTCAGCCAGTAAATAATCTGTGTCAGGTTCTTTCCCGAAATGAGCAGGAAAAAACCGTTTAATGAAGACAAAAGTGCATTTATCGCTATTCCGGCAAGTATGATTTTATTAGATGATAAAAAATTTGTATATTTATTATTAAGTCCTTTTGCGATATTAAATATTATTATTGTTGTAATTAAAGCGAAAATGAAAGAAACCGGTGTCAGAAATGCAATTGCAGCTGGAAAAGGTATTAAAAACAATACAATTGCCCCAAAACCCGCACCGGCTGAAATTCCGAGAAGACCCGGCTCTGCCAGGTTATTCCGCAGAAGAGACTGCAGGATTATGCCTGCGCAGGAAAGCGATGAGCCGACCGCAATAGCATTCAAAATCCGCGGTAGCCTGATATCTAAAATTATTTTTCTGCTGATTTCATTTTCAGAAGCTCCGAGGTTGAAGAATACTTCCGGTGATATGAAATTACTTCCCGATAATAATGATATTATTACCGATAAAATCAGTAAAATAAACAGAAAAATCAGTATTGAAAGTCTCCTTGACAAAAGTATTATTTCTTTCTAAAAATTTATGTAATTTAAATGACTGTTGATTAAGATGTAATGAATAAATTTGGTTCACTAAATATAAAAATTGCTCTCCTCCTGAGCGGCGTTGTAATTGCGCTTGGTATATTGTATTATACCCAGACAGTCGTAACAAAAATCCAGATTAGGGAAGCACAAATAGCAGACCTGTATGCAAAATCCCTTGAATATATTGCAAATGACACAAGTTCGACAGGTGAATATAACTTTATTTTTAATGAAATTATATTGCAGATCGACTTCCCGATAATTGCCACCGATAAGGAATATAAAAATGTAGAGTTCCATAAGAATGTTGAAATTGATACGAACTTAAGTCTTAAAAAGCGAAATGAAGTACTGCTGGCTCTGGCAAATGATATGAAAGAAATTAATCCTCCGGTGAAAGTAACTTATCAGGATTCGATTGTATTAAGTTATGTTAACTACGGTCAATCCAGCCTTGTTACCCAAATGAAATATCTTCCTTTTTTTGAATTTATGATTGCCGGAATTTTTATTCTGCTCGGTTATATTGGGTTCTCTTATATCAAAAAACACGAGCAGAGCAATATATGGGTAGGACTTTCCAAAGAAACTGCACACCAGCTTGGAACTCCGCTTTCATCGCTTCTCGGATGGCAGGAAATGCTTAAGGAATATAAGACAAAATCAGTCGAACTTGATGAAATTTCTTCGGAAATCGGAAATGACCTGGAAAAACTGAAAAAAATAACCGGAAGGTTTTCGAAAATCGGCTCGCAACCGAAACTTGTGGA
The DNA here is from genome assembly GCA_016218085.1 of Ignavibacteriota bacterium. GTDB lineage: Bacteria > Bacteroidota > Ignavibacteria > Tepidaquicellales > Tepidaquicellaceae > FEN-1279. The sequence goes on along the minus strand of JACREY010000021.1, from coordinate 90,021 downwards.
AGAGAATATTACCGAGGTGATAAAAGGAGTATGCAATTATTTTGAGAAAAGAATTCCTTCTCTTGTGAGTACTGACGGAAAAGTTTCAAAAAAAGTATCCGTTAATATCCATACAAATGAAAAAATTATCGTTAAAATAAATAAAGATCTGTTTGAGTGGGTTATTGAAAACTTGCTCAAGAATGCTCTTGATGCAATTGATAAAAATACAGGCTCGATTGATTTCAGGATTTCGGATAAGGGAAAAGAAGTGATACTGGATATTTCGGATAGCGGGAAAGGAATAGATAAAAAATTCAAGAAAGATATTTTCCGCCCGGGTTATTCAACGAAACGCAGAGGGTGGGGGCTTGGGTTGTCTCTTGCAAAGAGGATTATCGATGATTATCACAAGGGAAAGCTTTTTATGCTGGAATCAGTGCTGGATTCGGGTACTACATTCAGAATTAAATTGCAAAAGTGAACATTCCTGATTTAAATAATAAAATATCTGAAAAAGTAAAATTTACTGTTGGCTTATTTTCTGATAGAAAATATCTGATATATATATTGCTTCTTGCCATAAAAGTTTTTCTTCAGTTCTCGCTGTTTCAGAGCGGATATAAATGGCTCTCCGCAGATGACTTCTGCAGGACTGTGAAATCCTTTGAATGGCTTCAAAAACCCGAACTGCATTCGGGAGTCTGGCTTTCAGGGCATTTTTGGGTTAACGGAATAGCGATGCTTTTTATAAAAAACCTGTTCGTCGCTGCGACAACCGTGAATATTATATTTTCTACTCTTACACTTTACTTTTTTTATAATGTAATTGAAATCTGCTTCGACAAAAGAACAGCATTTTTCTCGTCTCTTTTATTTTGCGTCTTTCCATTCCAGGTATGGCTTAGCATTTCAGGCCTACCTGAATCTATTTACTTTTTCTTTGTGATTGTAGGAATATATTATTTTATTAAATGGAAAACCTCCGCGGGCAATAAATTGTTTCTTTATGCCGCATCTGCTATGTTTATGTTCTCGAATATGTTCAGATATGAAGGATGGCTCTTTAGTGCCGTATTTGTTTTATTTGTTGCAATGGATTACAGATTTGAAAAAAAATATTCGCGGGAAGTTACAAAAAATGTTCTGATTTCTCTTATTTCGATCGTAACCGTTGTTGTCTGGCTTGTATTAAATTATATTGACTACAAAGACGTATTCTATTTTGCAAAGGAGACAAATAAAATTTATGAAGATTACGGCTCGGCTAAGTACCTGCAAAGGCTTATACAATATCCGACTTTTTTATTTTATATTGCTCCATTGACTACCGTGCTTTCCATAAAGGTCGCTTGGGATTTTGTACGGGGATTGTTTTCGGACAGAAACGGTTTCAGCAAAATGATGCTTTACTTTGCAATGTTCAATATGCTAGAACTTACTCTTCTTATGCTTCAGGGACTTGCAGGTACGGGCGGAACAAATATGATTTCGAGATATATTGTGATAAATGCTCTTCTGTTCCTTCCATTTGCTGTGTACCAGATTTTTAAATTCAGAAAAACACTGGTTGTGTCTTTTCTTATTGTTATAATTCTTGTGAATTATATCTGGTGCTTTTATTACCCCCAGTCCTTCAGAGCTGACACAATAGAAACAGGCTTGCTGCTTAAAGACCAGATTGAGAAAAATATTGCGAAGGATGAGAAAATTTATTTCGAGGAAGTGGAAGGGTACTATGATGTATTTGCAGTTCAGGCACTCTCAAATAATCCGGCAAAGTTTGTACTCGGCAATTTCCCGCTGATTAAAACAGAAGAAAAGAAAACAAAAAAGAAGAAGGGACAACCGACAGACGAAGAACTTAACATTCTGGACCTGAAAAATTATTTTGAAAAAAACAGAATTTCTATGGCAGTCGTAAAAAGCGACAGCTATGTTGAAAAGCTGAGAAAATTGAGTCTTAAAAATGAAGAGATTGGAGAATACAAGATTTTTTATATTAAAGATATTGAATCAAACCTTACTGACTCGACCATTTCCGTTTTTGCAAAAAATATCAATTCCCTTGAAAAAAATCCGGATTTGATAAACTTTAACAAGACAATTGCGGTCAAGGATGTAAAGATTGATAATTCTAATTTCGGATTTAATCCGCAGACAATAACAATCGAATGGAGCGCAGTCAATAAAAATATTCTCGACAGCATAGATTATGAAAATCTCGATTTCGATAGGTATAATGCAGTGATAGATATTAAGTCTGTCGAGGATGATTCCGTAGTTTATACCGAAACTAAAAGAATATTTTCAGACAGGAATATCGAGGACCTCGTATTCTACAATGATGTCAGAAGCATAATTGTTCTTAAACCGTTTGCTGTGATTTTCTATTCCAGAAGAATGAATAACTATATGTTCGAAAGCGGTGTATACAATCTTTCACTGAGGGTATATGACTCAAAAAAGAAAAAGGACCTTGTGCTTTACAGGGGTAATTCACTTTACAGAACTGAAGGTGCGGGAATTAAAGACACAACGGTGAATAAGATTCAGGACTCTGTAAAAATCAGACCGAAGGAAACTTCATCTAATAAAGACTCCGTTGTTTATTCATATAATCTCGGAAGTATAATAGCAATGTTTCCGAACACGAATATAGAAAAACTCGCTAAGAAAACAAATATTAATTTTTACAGGATAATTACTCAGAATGGCCTTCAGGTATTCTTCTCACAGCGATACCAGGGAGACAATTTCCTGAATTTTGTGTTTAATTATTTTTAATAGTATTTATTTCATTGAATAACCATATAAATAAAGTTAATTTTACCGGATGATAAAGAATAAAATAGATAAAATCTTTTCAAAAGCTTCGGGAAGAAAAATTTGCATTATCGGCGATATAATGCTCGACAGGTATTTAATCGGCGATGTTACAAGAATTTCTCCTGAAGCACCTGTTCAGGTATTCGACATTAAGAAAACCGAACCTAAATTAGGAGGTGCGGCTAATGTAAGTCTGAATATCAAGACACTCCATTCTGAACCCGTCTTAATAGGATTGATTGGAAAGGATGCTGAAGGAGAAATAATCAAAACAGTGATGAAGGGGCAGAATCAGTCAACAGAATGCCTAATCGAAGATGCTAACCGACCGACTACATGTAAAACCAGGGTTATCGCCTCATCCCATCACCTCCTGAGAATCGACAGCGAATCAAAAGAGGAAATCGGTAAATCAACGGAAAAGAAAATACTTGGAATTCTGGATGAGCATTCGGATAATATAGGTATTATAGTACTTCAGGATTATAATAAGGGACTGCTGACAAAATCTCTGATAAAAAAAATTATTAATTTTGCAGGAAGAAATAAAATAAAAGTGCTAGTGGACCCGAAGTTTGAGAATTTTATGGAGTATAAAAATGTTTTTGTATTCAAACCGAACAGAAAAGAACTTGAAGATGCACTGGGCAAAAAGGCAAAGAACGAATCCGAGCTTGAAAAGAATGCTGTTGAACTTTTCAATAAAATCAAATGCACGAATCTTGTTCTTACACTCGGCGAGCATGGCATGAAAATTTTAAGAAAAGAAAAAGGTAAAATTAAAATTCATACTACCAAAACTCACGCAAGAAAAGTTTCTGATGTTTCGGGTGCGGGCGATACGGTTATCTCGACTATAGCTGTGATGCTTGCAGGAGGTGCGAGCATTATCGATGCCGTTGAAGTTGCGAATATTGCAGCCGGAATAGTTGTTGAAGAAGTGGGTATCGTTCCGATTGTTAAGAAAAACCTTGTTAACCGGATTAAGCAAAATAATTATTGATATGATATACGTGATAGGTGAATTTACTAATGTCAGACAGAAATTAAAAGAACAGAATAAAAAACTGGTCTTCACAAACGGATGTTTTGACATTCTCCACAGAGGGCACATAGAATATCTGGAGCAGGCCAAAACTCTCGGTGATTATCTTGTGATAGGTCTTAATTCAGACAAATCCGTAAAAAGGATTAAAGGAGATTCAAGACCGGTTAATAATGAAAATGACCGGGCTTATGTGCTTGATTCGCTGAAAGTCATTGATGCAGTTATTATTTTTACTGAAGATACACCGTATAATTTAATTAAGGAAGTTGTGCCGGATTTTCTGGTCAAGGGAGGTGACTGGAAAGAAGATGAAATTGTCGGCGCTGATATAGTCAAAAAAACAGGCGGGAAAGTTATCAGTCTTAAATACGTGGATAATTATTCCACGACAGGTACTATCAATAAACTTAAAGGACTTGAAAACTAAGGAAGAAGAGAATACAAAAAAGACTAAAAGTTTTTTTAGAAAACTTTTAAAGTTTATTTTCATATCGACTGGTTCATTTCTTACACTACTGATATGTCTGGTGATATTTATTCAGACTCCTTTTTTTAAAAACTGGTTTCTGCACTATGCTGTAAAAACTATTAACGAATCACTTGCTGAAAAGGACAGCAAGCTATATGCGGGCTCGATCGAAGGCACTATTGTCCGCGGATTTACGCTTAAGAATGTAAACCTCGTGGTTAAAAATGACACTATGCTTAAAGTTTCTGAACTCGATGCTAACTACAGCCTGCTTAGACTTCTGAAAAAAGAAGTTTTTATCAAATCTGTTTCTCTCTTGAATCCTCAGCTGAATTTCACAAAAATACTGAACAAAAAAGGTGAATCTGTTTGGAACTTTGCCTACCTTCTCGAAAAACAGGAGGAGGAAGAGGATACTGTCAAAAAGGAGTTCGACTGGAAAATTACCGCTAAAAACTTCGAGCTTATTAACGGTGCTGTGCGGTTCCTTGCGGAAAAAAATTCTGATAAATCCATCAGGGAAATCGGCATGCCAAATATATCAGGTATGGATATTGATAATCTCGATGTTACAAATCTGAATATCAACCTTTCTGGCTATTATCACCCCGATGAAAAATTTGTTAATGTAAAAAACATAACACTGAATACAAACTCACTGATTGATTTGAAAAAACTGACTTTCGAAGCATCGATTCTTCAGGATAATAAATCAAGTCTTAAGAATTTTCAAATCATCACTACGCGAAGCAATATTGTAATTAATGAGGCATATATTGAAAACCTTAACCCTCTGAAAGAAAAAGTCATTTATGAAAACTTTAAGGATAAAAATGCGTACATTGACTTGCTGGCGGATAAATTCGATTCGGACGACCTCGTTTTTTTTCTCCCGTCGATAGATTTTTTAAACGGTAAAGTCTATTGCCAGATTAAAGCGGACGGGAAGTATAATGATATTAATGTAAGAAATCTTGTGATTAAAACCGGCAATTCGAATTTATCAGTATCCGGAAAAGTCGATAACCTGCACGACCCAAAAAAATTATATCTCGATGTGAATGTAAAAAAAGCAGAACTCGATCCTGCTGATACCAAAAACCATCTTCCGGGTCTTCCTATCCCTGATTACAGCCATATAGGAAAAGTCACTGCATCATTCACGTTCAAAGGAGAACCGGTTAAGTTTAATACTGAATATGATATAAAAACTAGTGCGGGTGATGTAAAAGGGAAAACTTATCTCGATTTGAAAGACAGAAAATTCGAGTATAATGCGGATTTTTCCACCAGGAATCTGGATATAGGAAGAATAATTAAAAACGATAAGCTCAAAAGCAATATTAATTCTGAAATTAAAGCTAATGGAAAAGGTTTCGATTACAGAACTCTGGTCGGTAATATTGATTTTGACATCAATAATTCAGACTTTTACGGACAGAGGATTTCTAAAACGAACGGAACCATAAAGGCAAACTCTGGAAACCTTGACCTTGAGCTTTCTTATTCTTCTAATTCACTCACGACGAAAGTGCAGGGAATGGTAGATGTTAAGGATATATCCAGACCAAAATATAACGTGAAAGGAAATGTCCAGAGCCTTGATATTTCTACATTTACAAATAATAAAGACGACAAAAGCAATCTGAACTTTGTATTCGACATGCAGGGAGAAGGTTACAACCCCGATGAAATAATCGGGAGCTATAATTTGAACTTCACTCAGTCTAATTTTGATTATTTTATTATTCCTCCGGTTCAGCTGACTGCTAAAATTGAAAAGAACGGTGAAGAAAGGCATGTATTCCTTGTCTCTGATATTTTTGATTTTGAAGCAAGAGGTAAATTTTCGTATTTATCTCTTCCCAATGTTATAGCTTCTAATTTCAGAAATATATCCGGGGAATTTCAGAAAGAATTTGAAAAAGACAGTTTGAATTCGGATTTTACATTTCAGAACATCCGAAACGTAAGTGCAAGAATCGATAAACCTGTTGAACTTTCTGACCCGTCTGATATATACCTATCTTATAGTCTGAAGGTAAAGGATATTCATCCGGTATATGTACTTCTCAAAGACAGTTCCATAAAATTCAGCGGTAAGATAAATGGTGAGATATACAACAGCAGGAACATCTTTAATATGAAAGTTACCGGAGAAATTGATAAATTCAGTTACAGGGATTCAACAATAATGTTTAAAAACGGCCTCGTAGATATTGATCTGAAAAATGATTATACTCAAAATAAAGAGACAGGAATTACATTTGCAAATCTTGATATGAAGTCTTATGATTTTATTGCGGCTAACAGAAAATTTGATACGACCACTTTCAGGGTGAACTACGGAATGGACAAGGGCTTATTCATGCTCACCGGTAATATAGATACTACGGTAAAAGTTCAATCACTCGGAAGATTTTCGACCGGAGGGAAATCCGTAAGACTTCTTTTAGATACGTTGTGTTTCGGATACAAGAATTACAGCATTTCGAACGGACAATCAATCAGACTTAATTACAAAATGCTCGATTCGAATGAAGATAATGTAATCGAATTTGAGAATTTCAGACTTACCACTCCCGATAAACAGAGAATGATGGTAAGAGGGTATTACTCCCTGAATCAAAACAGCAAACTGGAAGTCAGAGGTCAGAGAATAAAAGTCGGCGAGTTCCAGCGATTTCTTAACCCGGATATTGAAGAGGAAAAAGTGATAACAGGAGAGCTTAGAAGGTTTTCAATTAAATATACGGGAAATCTCGACGACCCCGAACTGGATGCGGAATTGAATACAGAAGTTCTCGGACTTCAGAAAGTGAAACTGGGCAGGATAGATGCTCTGCTTGGCTATCATAACAATGCTGCTTATCCGCAGATTTCCTTTACAAATGTCAACAACGAAGGCAATATGCAGATTAAGGGTGAAATACCTTTGCAGAATCCGCTCCAGACTTTTCGTGAAAAGGAACAAAGAGATAACCTTCTCGAAAATGATATAAACCTTAAAATCTCGGCTCAGAATTTTCAGATTAATATTCTCGAACAGATAATTCCTGTTATCTCTCGTTTGCGTGGAAATATGAACGGAGCAATTGACGTGAAAGGAAAAGTTAAACGCCCGCTTCTGTCAGGTAATATGAATATTAAAAACGGAAAATTTAAGCTGAATATGACTGGTATGAATTATAATTTTCTTGCAGATATTGCTACACAGGACCAGAAACTTCTATTCCCCGGCATTAGAATATTTGCTCCTTACGAAGACCAAAATGCATTCAAGGTAAAAGGCTACATCGACTTTACGAATCTTGAGATGAATGACCTTGAACTTATTATGACGGGCAGAATTAAAGTTCTTGATAACCAGATTTCCCAGAATATAATGGGTGTATACGGTGAATTGTATGCTAAAACCGGAACTCCTGAACTTATGCTTAAAGGCAATCCCGATAGACTTGATATGACCGGTAATCTTATTCTTACAAAAGGAAGAATTTATATCCCTCCTTTTAAAAAAGAAGCATACAGCCTTTATTCTGATAATTACATCTATAAAGTGTTTTTCGATTCTGCTAGTTTCAGCAGCGACAGCCTTAATTGGTTTAAAAACAAGCTCAAAGACAGCCTCAAAACTGCTGATAAAAAAAGACTCGATCCGTTTGATAACAATTTCCTGTCAAAGGTAAGCGGTTTGACTAAATTACTACAGAAAAAAAGCCCGTTCTATTATGATATATCAATCGGAACTGAAAAAAAACTTTATGTGAACTTCGTGCTGGAAGAAAAAACCGGGCAGGAATTTTTCGGCAACGTGAATACAAACCTCACATTTAGTAATCTCGATAATGATTCGCTTAACGTGAGGGGGAGAGTAACCCTCGAAGATAATTGTTACTATAAGTTTTATAAAAATTTCGAAGCTACCGGTGATCTGAATTTTACAGGAAATATAATCAATCCCGAACTTAATATTGAAGCGGATTATAATTCGGTTTCGGTTGACCCGAAAGATGATAGGAATACAAGAACTGTCAATATCAACCTAAAAGTAACAGGGGAAACATCAAAGATGAAACTTGACTGGAAAATACTTGTAAATGGCAATCCCCGAGGAGGAAGCCCTGACCAGGAAGCTGCAAGCTATATTTTCTTCGGTAAATTTACTGACGAACTTAATGCAGACCAGAGAATGAACCTCGTTTCGAATGTCAGCGCAAATGTCGGTACATCATATGTTTCGCAATACCTTACAAGCGTTATGCAGAACTACATTCCTTTCATTGTAAATACTGATATCAATTATAATACGAACCAGAACGGTAATGTTGCTCAGAATACTGATATTAGAATAACTGCGGAGTTCGGAGATGCGACCGTTAGATTGGGCGGACAGATCTTCAGGGATTTATCAAATACTAACATTGCAATTGAGTATCCGCTTAATAAACTTCTTAAAATTAAAAGCCTCTCCAATAACCTGATATTCATGTTTGAAAGAACCGTGGACCCGTTTAACCAGAATAAGAGCCTTTCCGGAAATTCCAGAACCGGCGGTATGCTCTATTACAAAATAAAATTTTAATACCATCTAAATTGGAAAAACAAATTCTCAAAGTTCTTCAGAAAAAAGAAGGCGAATCATTGAAGTTTAATTCAATTCTAAAAAGAATGAGAATTGACAGAAGGCTTCAGGGAGAGCTTAGAAACCAGCTTAATGAGCTTGTTAGACAAAAGAAAGTTATAAGGTCAGGAAAATGGTATTATGTAAAAACCGGAGATAAAAAAGAACCGGGCAGCATTGCTCCGGGAAAAGTTCTCACAGTTACCGGCAGATTTGAAAAAAATAAATATTTCGGTTATGTCATACCGGATTCCAGAATTATTAAAAATGATATTTATATATCAAAGAAAAATTATCTGAATGCAAAGGAAGGCGATAAGGTCGTATGCGAATTGATTAACTATGACCCTGAAGAAAATAATAAAGAACCCGAAGGCAGAATTATTGAGGTGCTTGGTAAAGCGGGAAATGTTGACACCGAAATTGTTTCGATTTCAAGAAAATACAACCTTGAAAGAAATTTTCCAGTGGATGTTGTTGAAGAAGCTATGCGTGAAGTCGAAAACTTTAACGATGAAACCGTTCGGTTGGAATTAAGCGATTTCAGCAGCGGAAGAAAGGATATCAGGGAGAGAATCTGCTTTACTATTGACCCTGCCGATGCAAAAGATTTCGATGATGCTGTATCGATTGAAAAAACCGGTGAGGGCGGATACATACTCGGAGTCCATATTGCAGACGTTTCCTATTTCGTAAAAGAGAATTCTAAACTCGATAATGAAGCTTTAAGAAGAGGAACAAGCGTTTATCTTTTAAACAGTGTTATACCAATGCTTCCCGAAGAACTATCAAACGATATTTGCTCGCTAAAGCCGAATCAGGACAGGATGACATTTTCAATCGATATAGAACTGAATAAAAACTTCAAAGTGAAAGATTATAAAATCTTCAAATCAATAATTGCCAGCAAACGAAGGTTTACCTATGAAGAAGTACAGAATATTGTTGATGCGAAGAAAGGAGATTTTAAAAAAGAGCTGACCCTGATGGATAAGGTTGCAAAACAGCTTTATAAAAAGAGAATGAAAGAGGGTAGCATTGATTTCGAATCGCGCGAAGTGAAATTCGATTATGATGCTGACGGCAGAATTACCGGCATTAAAGTGAAAGAGCGTCTTGATTCTATGAGGATGATAGAAGAATTTATGCTTCTTGCAAATAAATGCGTGACTGAATTTGTAACCGGATTGGCGAAAAAGCAAAAGCAGGACTTTCCTTTTATATACAGGATTCACGAAGAGCCGGATGTAGAAAAGCTCAATAACCTTTCGGAATTTGTTTCGCAGTTCGGATACAGGCTGCACGTGGATGACAAAGACTCGATTAAAGCCCTGCTCGATTCCATAAAAGATAAACCGGAAGAATATTTGATAAATGATTTGCTTATCCGCTCCATGGCAAAAGCAATTTATGATGAAAAGAATATCGGGCATTACGGACTTGGTTTTATGGATTACACTCACTTCACTTCTCCTATAAGGAGGTATCCGGATTTAATCGTGCACAGGATTCTGAAAGACTATTTGTCTTTTGCATCCGACAGGAATTTCGTTCACAAAAAAATCAAATATTATAAAAAGATTCTGCCCGATGTTTGCAAAACGTCTTCTGCAATGGAACAGAATGCTGTACAGGCAGAAAGGGAAATCATAAAACTTAAGCAGATTGAGTATTTGAGCAATCACTTGGGAGACGAATTCCTCGGAATAATTTCAGGAATGGTTCATTATGGCATGTTTGTAGAGATAATTGAAATGGCTATAGAGGGATTGGTCAGGTTCAGGGATATAGAAGGTGATTATTACGAATACTCCGAGAAGAAACACGCTGCAATCGGTGCCCGAAGAGGAAAAACTTTCCGCATCGGACAGAAGGTTGTAGTAAAAATCCTGAATACAGATACGGAGACAAAAAAGATTGATTTTTTGCTGGTGTGATTTGTAAGATTTTTAATATTAAAAAATATTATTTATAATGAAAAAGTATTCATTGTTCCTTTCTGTATTTTTATTGGCTATCATTACCGGTAATTCCTTCTCCCAATGCTATACTGTTCTTTCCGTTAAAGGAGAAATAATTTCGGAAAAAACAGGACAGCCGATAAAGGAAATGGATGAAATCTGTGCAACAGACAAACTAAAATTTTCGACAAAGGATTCGAAAGCCGCGGTACTCAGCTCCGATCAGGGAAGATTTGTCGTTAAGGTTTCAGGGAAAAATACTAACAACGAACTAATTGCTTTTGTCAACTCAGTCTTGTTTGCCGGGAAAGAGAGATTAAGCACTAAGTTAATGGAATTCGATGATGAACAAATGAACCTTAATCTTTTTAAAGATGAATTTGGTGTGAGTTATTTCGTAATTAATGAAAGCAGGGTTTATGCGGATACATCGGTGTATAAATTAAATGAGATAAATTATTTCTCGCTAAATTATTTGTATGATGGAAAAGAAATTGAGAAGAAATTGAAGTTTGAAAAAAATTGTTTGGTAATCCGGAAAGATGTTCTTGAAGATGCGAATCCCGATAGTATTGAATTTGTTAGTATATACTATAATAATATCGGAAAAAAAGAGTCCAAAAAACTTGCATCTTTTAAACTCTTTTTTTTGGAGGAACAGATTCTTAAAGAATTAATGTCAAGTTTTACTTCAATTCTTAAAAAAGCAGGAAAAGAAAACTATTATATTGTTGAGCAATCACAGTTTCTGTTCAACGATTTATATGGCAATGTAAATTATTATGATTTATCAACTTATCTTGAAAATAACTTCGGTATTAAAGGATACTAAGAATATAGTAAAACCTGATCTTTGAATTTACCATTCTAAATCTCTTTTAGAAATTTTAGCAAATTTCTAATTTTCAAGCATTTTATATTTTATCAGTCATTACAAATTGCGCATAATTCATTCTTATTGCGTTGACATTTTTATTGATTTTTTATATTTTTAAGGTTTAATGGAAAAATTTTATGAGAATAGCTATAAGTAAATCAGTCAGAACTACAAAATACGCAACAAAAGCGGAAAATCCGGAAAAATGGTATTTAGTTGATGCCGAAGGAAAAGTTTTGGGCCGTATGGCTTCGGAAATTGCAAAAAGAATTAGAGGTAAATCCAGCCCTCAGTATACCCCCAATGCAGACACGGGTGATTTCGTAGTTGTAATAAATGCGGAAAAGGTAAAAGTCACAGGAAAAAGAGCAGAATTAAAAGAGTACAAAACTCACTCAAGATACCCGGGCGGCCAGAAAATTACCCCGTACAGCGAAATGATAGTTTCAAAACCCGAACGGGTAGTTGAACTTGCAGTAAAAAGAATGCTTCCGAAAACCAAACTCGGAAAACATTTAATCCACAAATTAAAAGTGTACAGAGGTTCTGAGCATCCGCACAGCGCACAAAAGCCTGTTGCATTAAATATTAAGTAAATTTGTTTCTAAATAAATTATGACAGTAAAATCAACAATTAAAGTAGGCAGAAGAAAAACAGCGGTAGCTAGAGCTTATCTGTCTGAAGGTACGGGAAAGGTTACTATAAACGGAAAGAACGGTGAAGATTATGTAAAATCACCTTCATTATTCCAGAGCGTATTGCAGCCTTTTAAAGTCACAAATACTCTCGGTACACTTGATGTTAAAATCAATGTCGCTGGCGGAGGATTTACAGGGCAAATCGGAGCAATCAAACTCGGTATTGCAAGGGCTTTGGTTGAAAGAAATGAAGAATTCAAAAGTGTGTTAAGACAAAACGGATTTATGACAAGGGACCCGAGAATGGTAGAACGCAAAAAATACGGAAGACCAAAAGCAAGGAAAAGATTCCAGTTCTCTAAGAGATAATTTTTTAATAAACGTTATTTTAAAATACATATTTCCCGATTTTGTTTTACCCGTGTTCCGTTTTTCAGTTTAAGGATTAACGGAATGTAAAATCAAAAGAAGACGGAAATAGAAGAAAAACAAAAGCCAGCATTAGCCTTACACATCTCGAACACATCTTTATTTAAGATGCATAGTCTTATGGCTTACGGGCTTTTATAAAAACATTAAGGAGTAAAAAATGTCAGCAGTACAGATTGAAGACCTCTTGTTAGCAGGTTCGCATTTCGGCCATTTAACAAGAAGATGGAATCCCAAAATGAAGAAATATATCTTCATGGAAAGAAACGGGATTCACATTATTGATTTAAAGAAAACTTTAAATCTCCTGCAGGATGCCTGCAATGCAATAAATAAAATCACAGCAGACGGAAGAAAGATTCTTTTCGTAGGTACGAAGAAACAAGCTAAGGCTATTATTAAGGAACAGGCAGAAAAATGCGAAGCCTTCTACGTATGCGAAAGATGGCTCGGCGGAATGTTGACAAACTTCAACACCGTTAGAAAAAGCATCAAGAAACTTACTACCCTGCAGAAGATGGAAACAGACGGAACTGCGGAAAAATTTATAAAGAAAGAAAGACTCAAAATGTCCCGCGAAAAGGAAAAACTTGAAAAGGTCCTTAACGGAATAGCCAGCATGACAAGACTTCCCGGTGCTCTGTTCATAGTCGATATTAAAAAAGAACATATTGCCATCGATGAAGCAAGAAAACTCAACATTCCAATCTTCGCAATAGTTGATACTAACTGCGATCCTGATTTAATCGATTATCCGATTCCTGCAAACGACGATGCAGTGAAATCAATCGAGATTATTACTAAAGCAGTTGCAGATTCTGTGGTTGATGGAATTGCTGCAGCCAAGACCAGAAAAGAAGACGAATCGGAAGAAATGAAAGAAAAAATGGAAGTATAATTTAACAGAATAAAATATAATCACAATAATATGCAAATCACATTAGAATTAATAAAAGAGTTAAGGGAAAAATCCGGCGCCGGTATGGCGGATTGTAAAAAAGCCCTTCAGGAATCAGACGGCGATATTAAGAAAGCCATAGAATACCTTCGCAAGAAAGGCGCTGCAATGGCTACAAAAAGAGCCGATAAAATTGCTAAAGAAGGAGCTATAAAAGCCAGCGTAAACAGCGATAACACATCCGGCGTGATAATCGAAGTGAACTGTGAAACGGATTTCGTTGCAAAAGGCGATGATTTCCAGAACTTTGCTCAGAGCGTTGCCGATACTTCGCTTATCAGTGGTACAGATTCACTAGAAGTCCTTCTCAAAGCTAAAGGCGGAGACGGACTTACTATTCAGGAAAATATAGACGGCATGATGGGAAAAGTCGGTGAAAAAATTGAGTTCAAAAGAGCAAAATTGATTAATGTTCCGGATGGCTTTGTTGCATTCTACATTCACTTTGGCAGCAAAGTCGGTGGTATGGTAGGAATAAAAGGAAAATTCACTGAAGAACTTCACGAAATCGGAAAAAAAATGTCCATGCAGGTTGTGGCAATGAATCCTATCTCCGTAAAAAGAGAAGATATTTCAGCTGATGTAATTGAAAAAGAAAAGGAAATCTATGCTATTCAGTGCAAAAACGAAGGAAAACCTGAAAAAATTATCGACAAGATAATCCAGAATAAAGTTGAAAAATTCTATCAGGAAAACTGCCTTCTCGAACAGGAATACATTCAGGATTCAAGCAAATGCGTTGGTGATTTACTTAAAGAATATACCAGGAAAACAGGCGAACCGGCTGAAGTTACTGCAATGGTAAGATATCAGCTCGGATAATTATAATTCTGTTCCTGTGGTTCCGCAAAATCGGCGGAATTGCAGGAACATTTTTTTGTATAAGTTCGTGAATTGATTTTAGAAACTAATTGTCCTAAATTTTTAACTCTGTTTCTTTTTTTACTTCCGCATTTGAGGTATCGGAAGAAATTTTAGATTATAAAAACATGTCAAAAAAATTTAAAAGAATTCTCCTTAAACTTAGCGGGGAATCTTTGATGGGAAATAAGAGTTACGGAATTGATTCCGCCATCGTTGAGCACATCACTAATGAAATTGTAAAAATCCATAAACTCGGAATTGAAATCGGAATTGTAATAGGCGGCGGAAATATCTACCGCGGACTTTCGGCTTCCCAGCAGGGAGTTAATCGCGTAACGGGCGACCAGATGGGAATGCTTGCTACCGTTATGAATTCTCTTGCTCTCCAGAACTCTCTCGAGAAATATGGTATCTATACCCGGGTTCAGTCCGCAATTAAGATGGATGAAATAGCAGAGCCCCTTATCATAAGGCGTGCAAACAGGCACCTCGAAAAAAAGAGAATAGTTATTTTCGCCGCGGGAACCGGGGAACCCTACTTCACTACAGATACGGCTGCAGTCCTGAGAGCAGTTGAAATTAAAGCTGATGTGATAATAAAAGGAACCAGGGTTAACGGGGTTTATGATTCGGACCCGGAAAAAAACAAGAAAGCAAAAATGTTTAAAAAACTTAATTATGAGGATGTCCTGATAAAAAACCTGAGAGTGATGGACCTTACCGCTATAACCCTTTGTAGAGAGAATGACCTGCCTATAGTGGTTTTCAATATGAATGTTAAGGATAACCTTAGAAAACTTGTTACGGGCGTTGATATAGGAACAATTATTTCATAAAAAGTTTAATTAATTAAACTAATTCAATATGATTAAAGATATTATTAAAGATTCAAACGACAGAATGAAAAAAGCTGTCGAACACATTATATCAGAGTTTATTAAAGTAAGAACCGGCAAGGCTTCAGTCGGACTGCTTGACGGAATTAAAGTTGATTATTACGGAACACCAACACCTTTAAATCAGGTCGGGAATATTAGCACTCCCGATTTTCATACTATCACAATCCAGCCTTGGGACAAGTCCGTTATCGGTTTAATCGAAAAAACAATTCTGAATTCGAATCTCGGACTCAATCCCGCAAACGACGGTTCGGTTATCAGGGTTCCGATTCCTGCATTAAATGAAGAAAGAAGAAAAGAACTTGTAAAGCTCGTGAAAAAAATGGCGGAAGAGGGAAGAGTGGCAATCAGAAATATCAGAAGAGACGAAATTGAAAAAATGAAGAAAACTGAAAAAGCTGAGCACATTTCTGAAGACGACAGGAAACACGGCGAAGTTGAAATTCAGAAACTTACGGATAAATTCATCAAAGAAATTGACGAAATCTTAGCCAAAAAAGAGAAAGAAATAATGGAAGTGTAAACTTCCGTTTTATTATGTGTAAATTCTGGCTATATTTTTACAATGCGATTTCTGTACCTGCTATCTGGATTATATTCAGGTTACTTTCACTCTTTAATTCCAAAATAAGGGAAGGATTCTCAGGAAGAAAAAATATTTTTGTTTATCTTGAGAAAAACAAACCACTGCTCGAAAACGGTAATAAAAACATAATTATACACTGCTCATCACTCGGAGAATACCAGCAGGCAATTCCTATCTATCAGGAACTTCTGAAATATAATTACAACATAATAATTACTTTCTTCTCCCCTTCAGGATACAAAAATTCAAAAATAACGGATGAAAGAGTAATAAAAATTTATCTGCCTTTTGATTCTTATTACAGGATTAAGAGTTTTCTTAAAATATTATCACCTGATATTATAATAATGATGAGGTATGACCTCTGGTATAATTTTCTTTTCAGGGCAAGGAAAATGAATATTATGACTGTCATTGCAAATTCCCGATTTGATACAAACGATAAAACCTGGAGAATCCCTCTGGTAAGCTCTTTCAAGAAGTGTATGTTTAATATGATTGATGTTCTGTTTGCAATAGACGATGAAGATGAAATGAACTTTAAAAAAGTTCTGAAAAAAAACTGCGGAATATTTAAAGTCGGAGACTCGAAGTTCGAAAGGGTATTGCAGTCAGTCAAATCCGTAAAGCGCGAAGAAGTAATTGACAGGAAAATTACAGACGGTAAGAAAGTATTTGTAATAGGAAGCTCCTGGAAAGATGATGAAGATATTATTCTTCCCGTGCTGAATAAAATTATGCAGTATGAACCTGAACTCCTTACAATACTTGTGCCCCACGAACCGAAAGAAACAAAACTTGTTTTAATTGAGAAAAATATAGAACAGAATTTTAAAAACCTGAAATCCATAAGATACTCCTCAATTAATAATTATTCCGGTGAAAATGTAATTATTGTTGATTGTATCGGAAAATTGCTAAACCTGTACTCTGTTTCATACGTTAGCTATGTTGGCGGGGGATTCCGTTCGGGATTGCATAATATATTGGAACCTGCAATATTTAATATGCCCGTGTTCTTTGCGAATGAAGTGAAGAATTCTGATGAGGATGAAGTACTTCTCAAATACGGTTGCGGAATCCTTGTTAATAGTCGCGACGGATTTTATAAAGATTTCAGGAGAATTCTCGAGGATAAAAATCTTCGCAATGAAATCGGTAAGGAATGCGAAAGAGTTTTTAGCGATAAAGCAGGAATAGCAAAGAAAATCGTAAACCATTTAATGGATATTAAGAACTCAAATTAAAGGAGAAAAAAATGTTCGATAAAAAGGTATTTATAAAAGAATCTCTAAAAGAGAGTTCTGAAATTAAACTGAAAGTTCTTGATAATTGCTATGATGACATTCTTAAAATCGGTGATGTGTTCGTGGAATGCATAAAACGCGGAAACAAGCTCCTCTTCTGCGGAAATGGCGGTAGCGCCGCAGACTGCCAGCACCTCGCTACTGAATTTATGATAAGACTTTCCCACGATGTCAAGCGTCCTGCTATCGGCGCAATAGCGCTTACCACTGACAGCTCAAATATCACTGCAGGCGGAAACGATATCGGTTTCGAAAATATCTTTGCCCGTAATGTGGAAGGAATTGGAAGTAAAGGCGATATATTAATCGGCATTTCTACAAGCGGTAACTCCGAAAATATAATCCGTGCTATGAAGAAAGCAAAAGAAAAAGGAATAATAACGGTAGGCTTGCTCGGAAAAACAGGAGGCAGAATGAAATCAGAATGCGATTATTCCGTATGCATACCTTCTGAAAATGTACAGAGAATACAGGAATCACATATCACCGTCGGACACATACTCTGCGAAATTACCGAAAGAGAAATTTATAAATAAAATATTATGAAAAATTATTTTTTGGTAGGTCTTTTATTTGTTTTGCTGATTTCAGCAAAATCGTTTTCGCAGGAAAACAAAAATCCGATTGATATTTATCTTGATACCTGCATGGAAAAAAATCCATCTACAATGGGGATTCTCAAATGCACTGATGAGGCTTTTCAAATGTGGGATAATGAACTGAATAAATATTATAAACTTCTTTTGGGCATTCTTAATGATGACGGTGCAAAAGCATTGAAAGAGTCTGAACTCAGGTGGATAGAATTCAGGGATAAAGAGTTCGCAAACCTTGAGCAGATTTATTCCAATTTCGACGGCACAATGTATATTCCGATACAGGCTTTATCCAGGCTTGAAATTGTCAGAACGCGTGCTAATCAGCTTAAGGATTATTATCAGCTGCTGACTGATAAAAGGTAAACTGTATTTTGGTTTGTAATTAATTCGCATAAGAGCTATTTTTGTATAAACGGGGCTATAGCTCAGTTTGGTAGAGCGCTTGAATGGCATTCAAGAGGTCAGGAGTTCGACCCTCCTTAGCTCCACAATATTAATTAATCTCGTTACCAAGCTCCTGCTTGGTAACGTTTTTTTTTTACGAAGGCGCTCCGATGTTCATCGGAGAGGTCACCAGTTCGACCCTCCTTAGCTCCACATTTAACTCGCTTAATGCGGTTTTTTTTGCTCAATAGCCACGACCTTTAGGTCGTGGAAAAGTTGCAATTAAAAATGGCTTTAGCCGTTAATATTTAAGCAGTACACTTTTTTTTATTACCCATTTCACGAAAGCGCTCCGATGTCATCGGGAAGGTCACCGGTTCGACCCTCCTTAGCTCCACAAATAACCCGATAAGTAATTATCGGGTTTTTTCTTTTCGCTCAATAGCCACGACCTTTAGGTCGTGGAAAAATTGCTATTAAAAATGGCTTTAGCCGGTAATATTTATGCAGAATACTTAATTAAATAAAATTATCTAAATATTTGAATTTTTTTATAATATATTGTATTCCAATACGTATGTCATCCCCGCGTCCCGTTATGATTTAAAACGGGATCAAGCGGGGATCTCGCTTTTAAAACTCATTTTATATTAAATCCCGATGTTCATCAGAGAAATCAGGAGTTCCACCCTCCTTAGCTTATAATTTTACTCTATATTTAAGTTTCAATTGCGGATTTCATATCCATACCGCAAAATCAATATTTCTTAATCTATTGACTTTTATTATCAATTTATTTAGTTTTTACCCCAAGAAGGGGTAAAAATAATATTATTCTAAATAATTGAATAAACATATATATAGAAATTTTAAAAAAAATATTATTAAACTTTATTGAAACTAATTTTGTCAAATGAAGTAAGAAAAGTAAAAGAAGAACACAAATAAAAATATTGAATCGGTTAAAAGTGAACAGGTAAACGGAATGATGCTTTTAATAAATCTAAAATTAAGGAGAAGTATTATGAAAACGAGAATTCTGATTAACGGACTGGCAGTTGCCTTTATTCTGTTTTCCTTCAGCGGCTGCGGCCTTCTGAAAAAAGCAGAAACAAGCAGCAGTTTTGCAGGAAGGCAGATTGTTTCTGAGGATACGAATAACCCTGAACTGCAGAGCGAGGAATTACTGTATGATATTTCTGATAACCGAAGCCAGGGATTGAATTATAAATATGCCGGAAACTATGAGCAGGTCGCTCCTGATGAACAGATTTCTGATAATTATAATAAATATGAAGAAGAGGAAATTCTTAATGAAAATCCTCTCCCCGTGGATGAAGAGGCGAGTCTTGACGAATTCGAAAGCAAACTTTCCTCAGACGGTGATTTTGTTAAAATATCTGAAGAAGAAATCGACTCCGATAATAATGTATCAACTGAGACAACTTATTGCGATGTGGATGTTTATACAAATGTAATCTGGGTGCCGAAAATAAAATATGTTTATGTCGGATGGAATCCTTATACTAACGGAAGATGGGTTTGGACTCGATACGGATGGACCTGGAAATCATATTATCACTGGGGAAGATATACTTATCATTACGGCAGGTGGTGGTATTCTCACAGGTACGGATGGGTCTGGTCGCCGGGCAGAAGATGGGCTCCCGGATGGGTTATGTGGAGACATCACGGACATTATACTGGGTGGCATCCGATTTCGCCGAGAGTCAGACATCATAACGGAGTAATTTCCCCGATAATGCCGAGATTGAACAACGGATGGGTAATTGTGAAAAAGGAAGATTTCACAAAAAAAGTAAACAATACTACTATCATCACGGGTACAAAAAAGAATGAAATTATAAAAATAACTGACCCGGTAATTACATTGAAGAAAGACGGAAATATACTGACAAATAAGAATACCGGTGTAATTAAAAACGAAATGCAGACTAAAAAAACCGATACGAAAAAAGTGAATTATGTGAATACTGCATCGGATAAGGAAAAAAATACTAAATATGAAAATACTGTTTCAACTAAAAAACAAAATACATTGAAGAATGAGAATAAGTCCGCAGACAATGAACTGAAAAATACGGAAAGGAATACCCGGAAGAAAAAAGAAAACAACACCGTAAAATCTGTAAATGTGAACACAACAAATGAATCCAGGAAAAAGTCTGACGAAAATATAAATAAAAGGCAGAATAATTCGTTAAGCTCAAATAATACTACCAAAAACGAAACCCGTACTGTTGTTAAGGATAATCAGAAAAAAGAATCAGGAAAGAAGAATAACTCCACTGAATATAATACAAATAGCAATAATACCAAAACAAATAATACCGTTACAAAAAAGACTGAGAATACCGGCAAGAGCAATGAAAAAGTAGTGACTAAATCAGAAAACAAAAATAGTTTTGTAAAAGAAACACCCAAAGTTGAACAGAAACCGCGTATCGAACAGAAACAGAAAGTGGAACAGGCTCCGAAAGTAGAACATAAGCAAAAAACAGAACAGGCGCCGAAAGTAGAACAAAAGCAGAAGACGGAACAGGCACCTAAGATTAATAAAGAGAAAGCCCCCGAAATAAAAAAGAACAACGGAACGAAGAAAGGTGATTAGCTATACGTTCCTCTTTAATAAACAAAAACCCGCTTAATGCGGGTTTTTTTATTCATTTTTGCATCAACGGAAAGAAGATATTGTAGAAATAAATAATTAGATATATTTAAGATATTGAAATTTTTATATTGTATTAATCAAACGATTAAATTTTTTTATTGGTTAGAAATATAAAAGGCTTATGGCAGAAAAACTCTTTTTAATAGATGCAATGGCTACGATTTACCGTGCCTACTTCGCTATGATATCACGCCCTTTAACCAATAAGGATGGAAAAAATACATCAGCAGTTTACGGTTTTCTGAACACACTTTTAAAAATAATCGATGATGAAAAACCTGACCATATTGCCGTATGTTTCGATACGGAAAAACCCACTTTCCGTCATAAGGAATTCCCGCAGTATAAAGCCCAGCGCCAGGAAATTCCTGACGATATGCCCTGGCAGATAGGTAAAGTGAAAGAACTCGTGACAGCTATGAATATTCCGATGATAGAAATGCCCGGTTTCGAAGCCGACGATATTATCGGAACACTTGTAAAACAAGCTGAGAAAGAGAAAGTTATTAGCTATATGGTAACTCCTGATAAAGACTATATGCAGCTGATTTCAGGACTGACTTATATGTACAAGCCGTCGAGAAATATCTCCGGCGGTAAGTATTCTGATTTTGAAGTCGTGAGTTTCGAAGGTGTAAATGAGAAATTCGGAGTTACACCCGATAAGGTGATAGAAGTTCTTGGTTTGATGGGCGATGCTTCAGATAATATTCCCGGAGTTAAGGGAGTCGGGGAGAAAACAGCAACAGCGCTTATTCAGGAATTCGGCTCGATTGATAATATTTATGCAAATATAGGAAAAGTTACAAAGACAAAATTAAAAGAAAATCTCCTCACATATAAAAAAGACGCATTTCTTGCTAAAAGACTGGTAACAATCAAGACAGATGTACCGCTTAAAATTAATTTTCACGATCTCATCAGGAAAGATGTCAGGTTTCAGGAGCTTGTTTCCTTGCTGGAAGAACTTGAATTTAAATCTTTCATCAAAAAATTCTCATCAGCAAAACAGGAACCCATACCCGATGGACCTGCAAAGATAGATAAGGCGCTTATTCCCGAAGAGCTCGAACCCGAAGAACCGGCGGAAGATATGAAAATTACAATCAAGGGAATGAAACTTGATGATGTAAAAGTGAATATTCCCGAAAACGAAATAAAGCTTCTGACAATTAAAGACGTTCAGCATAAATATTATACAATAAAGAATAATAAAGATTATGAAAGATTGATGAAGAAATTGATGGAAGAAGAATTGATTTCTTTTGATACGGAGACTACCGGTCTTGATGTCTTTGCTGATAAGCTTGTCGGGATGTCTTTTGCCTATCAGGAAAAAGAAGCATTTTATGTACCTGTTTTTGGCGAATACAAAACAGATAAAAAGGATTCAGGTGATTTATTCAGCTCTTCTGTCGAAGAAAAGATAGAAAAAATAGGTGTTGAAATCAGTTTTGCAATTGAAAAACTGAAACCTGTTCTTGAAAATAAAAAAATTAGAAAAGTAGGACATAACCTGAAATACGATTATATGGTTATGAAAAATTATGGAATCGAAATTGCAAATATTTTCTTCGATTCGATGGTTGCCTCATATATCCTGTCGCCTGGACTCGGTGAATTTCACAATATGGATGCGGCTTCGGAGCGATACCTGAATTACACTCCGGTGCACATAGAAGAATTAATCGGAAAAGGCAAAGACCAGAAATCAATGGCTGACGTTGATGTCGATGTAATAACAGAATATGCCGCAGAAGATGCCGATGTATCGCTGCAGCTATTTCACAGGCTTAAATACGAGCTTCAAAAAATAAATCTTTACAAGCTGTGCACTGATATTGAATTTCCTCTGGTTCAGGTACTTGCTGATATGGAACTTGAAGGCATCAGGGTAGATGATAAAATGCTGAAAGTTCTGGATAAAGAAATTATCGGAATAATTAAACAGTGCGAAGATAAGATATATAAAATAGCCGAAGAAAAGTTCAATATAAATTCCACGCAGCAGCTTGCGAAAATTCTTTTCACAAAATTAAAACTTGTTCCATCGAAGAAAACTAAAACAGGCTATTCGACTGATGTCAGCGTATTGGAAGAGCTTAAATCGCAGCACGAGATTGCACAAATACTGCTTGATTACAGGATGCTGACTAAACTGAAATCTACTTATATCGAAGGATTGCTCGAAGCGATTAATCCGAAAACTAAAAGAGTTCATACATCATTCAATCAGATACTTACATCTACAGGAAGACTGTCCAGCGTGAATCCGAACCTGCAGAATATACCAATTCGCTCCGAAGTCGGACGAAACCTTAGAAAAGCTTTTGTTCCGGCTTATGATGAATTTAGTATAATGTCTGCCGACTATTCACAGGTGGAACTTAGGATTATGGCACACGTTTCGGAAGACGAGAACTTCATTAATGCATTTAAAAAAGGAAGAGACATACACACGGAAACAGCGATGAGGGTTTTTGGAATAGAAAATAAGAAAGACGTAACACAGGGTATGAGAAGAAAAGCAAAAGAAGTTAACTTCGGAATCATTTATGGTATAGGTGCATTTGGGCTTGCTAACAGACTCGAAATTAGAAATTCCGAAGCCCGTGACATTATAGATAGATACTTCAGGGAGTACCCTAAAGTAAAAGAGTATATGGAAAATACAAAAAAGTTTGCCAGGCAGAATGGTTTCGTGCAAACACTTATGGGACGAAGACGCTACCTGCCCCAGATTAATAACCAGAACCCGACTGTCAGAGCAGAAGACGAAAGAGCCGCAATAAATATGCCGATTCAGGGCACTGCAGCTGATATGATTAAAATCGCAATGATAAACATTTACGAGGATTTCAGAAAAAACAAGTATAAATCGAAAATGCTTTTGCAGGTGCACGACGAACTGGTTTTTGAAGTTGATAAAAGAGAATCTGAAGATGTTAAAAAGTGCGTGATAAGAAATATGAAGAATGCAATTAAACTTAACGTTCCGATTGAAGTTGAAGTTGGCGAGGGAAGAAACTGGTTTGATGCTCACTAAAACTGATTATTGGGATTTTTAAAATAAATAATTTAATTTTAAAAATTGCCGGAGATATTATCAAAATATATTGAATGCTATGTGTACAGGTTTGAAAATGGGGTAATAAAATACCTCATTCTGAAAAGAAGCAATGAGAAAGAACCGTATCCGGGTATATGGCAGATTGTTACAGGAAGAATGGAAAAAGATGAGGAAGCTTTTAAAACAGCACTTAGGGAAGTAAAAGAGGAAACAGGACTTGATATGATTAACTGTTTCGTGCACCCTAAGATAAACGAATTCTATACCCCGCATAACGATAAAATATACCTGATACCAGTTTTTGCAGCAGAGGTCTCGGATAAAAGGGTGATAATGTCAGATGAGCATGTTGAATTTGAATGGCTGAATTTTGAAGATGCTTTTAAAAAAATTCACTGGTACAGCCAGAAAGAAAATTTAATGATATTGAATGATATTTTATGCGGTAAAATCGAAAATACAATGATTCAAATAGCAAATAACAGATAACAATTAACGAATTAAAATTAGAAAGAAGCAACACGAAATAACTTAATAACATAATAACTTAATAACTAAATTATGATTATTGTAACAGGAGGTTCGGGATTTATCGGTAGTGCGCTAATCTGGAGATTAAACCAGATGGGCATATCAGATATAATTGTCGTCGACCATTTTGGCGAAAATGAAAAATTCAAAAATTTAATCCCTCTGAAATTCATTGATGTCTTCGACAGGGAATATTTCGGCTCTATGGTTCATGAAGGTTTTCTAAAAGATAATAAAATCGAAACCATCTATCATCTTGGCGCCTGCAGCTCCACTACTATGCAGGACTTTAATTACCTCCTGCATAATAACTATGAATACAGTAAATTCCTCTGTGGAAATGCAGTGGATAACAATATCCGCTTTATATATGCGTCTTCAGCCGCTACATACGGAGACGGAAGCAATGGCTATTCCGATGATGAATCACAACTCGAAACTCTGCGCCCTTTAAACGGCTACGGCTATTCAAAACAGCTCTTTGACCTCTGGATAAAAAATAACGGTTTCCTTGATAAAGTCGTAGGTCTTAAATATTTCAACGTGTACGGCCCGAATGAATATCATAAAAATGATATGCGAAGTGTAGTTAGCAAAAGCTTTGACCAGATTATAGAATCAAAAAAAACACGCTTGTTTAAATCAACAGTTAATGGTATGGCAGACGGTGAGCAGAAAAGGGATTTCATTTATGTCAAGGATGCTGTCGATATGACTTTGTTCTTCGGTGAAAATAAAATCATAAACGGAATTTACAATATCGGTACTGGCAATGCTAATTCCTTTAATAGTCTTGTAAAACCAATCTTTAAATCTCTCGGGATTAAAGAAAATATCGAGTATTTCGAAATGCCAGAAGTTCTGAAAAATAAATACCAGAGCTTCACTGAGGCAGATATTAGTAAAATCAGAAATGCAGGCTATCAAAAAGAAATTACTGATATCACAGATGCCGTTACAGATTATGTCTCAAATTACCTTAATAAAGAATATTCACACTTAAACTAAAACCCTGTATGAAAAAGTTTGTTTTATTTTTATTTGCAATATTATTTGTTTCTGTCTCGGTTTATTCCCAGTTCCTGCCAAATTACCTGACTGAATACGAAAAAAAGATTTACCCTTATTACATCCCCCCGGTCGGAAATGAGAAAGATGTTAATCCTCCTTATAATCCCGTCAGAACAATTGCAGAATGGGAAGAAAACCAGGCTGTTATGGTTACCTGGACATCCTATACTTCAATTATTGCTCAGATTGTTGATTATATTCAGGATGAATGCATTTGCTTAATTATCTGTACTGATTCTAATTCTGTAAAATCACAATTGACTTCGTTCGGTGTACCTTTGACAAATCTTGCATTTCTTATTAAACCGTTCAATTCAGTCTGGAACAGGGATTATGGGCAGTGGAACGGTTATACAAATGAGATTGACTCCCTGAAAATGATAGACTGGATTTATAACCGGCCCAGACCATCGGATGATCAGATTCCGGTTTATGTAGCGCAGTTTTTCAATGTTCCTCTGCATCAGGCGATTACTTCACCAAATGACCTGACTCATACAGGAGGAAATTTTATGGTTGATGGGCACGGTACTGGTTTTGCATCGAAACTTATTTTGCAGGAAAATTCCGGTAAAACTGAAGCTCAGATTGATACTATTGCAAAAAAATATCTTGGCTTGAATAGATTTATTAAAATGGAAACTCTGCCTTATGACGGAATCCACCACATAGATATGCATATGAAACTGCTGGATGAAGAAACCCTGCTGGTAGGACAGTACCCCACGGGTGTCTCAGACGGCCCGCAGATTGAAGCAAATCTTCAGTATGTTTTAAATAACTTCCAGACCTGTTTCGGAAAACCTTATAAAGTTGTCAGGATTCCGCAGCCACCAAGCTCTTCAGGGCAGTATCCGCCAAACTCAAGTTATTTTACTTATACAAATTCTTTGATAGTCAATAAAACAGTTTTAGTGCCGATTTATGGTTTTGCTTTGGATACTACTGCATTGAGAATATACAGACAGGCAATGCCAGGGTATAGAGTTGTTGGAATTAATTGCAGCAGTATGATTTCTGCAAGCGGGGCTATTCACTGCATTACAAAAGAAATAGGAATTGTTAATCCCGTCTTTATCTCGCACTCAGGACTCCGAAATACTAATGTTACTTCATCACCCTATGAAGTAAAAGCAAGAATAAAAACAAAAACCGGAATTGCAAATGCAAAAGTGTATTGGAGAACTGATACACTTAACCCGTATTCATTGCTGAATATGACTCAACTTACTGCTGATACTTTTAGGGCTTATATTCCAGCTCAATCCTTGAATACAAAAGTTTATTACTATATTTCAGCAACATCAAACAACAGCAAAACGATTACAAAACCTCTTACGGCTCCTTCTGGTTATTTCACCTTTACAATATCAAATACTACATCCGCTGAAAATAACGGAATTATTCCGCAGGATTACAGGCTTTATCAAAATTATCCCAATCCTTTTAACCCCGCGACTGTAATAAAATACCAGATTCCAAAAGATGGCTTGGTATCTCTAAAAGTTTATGACGTACTTGGTAGGGAAGTTGCCGTTCTGGTAAATGAGTTTAAAAAATCCGGTTTGTATGAGGCTGCACTATCACTGAATTCTGAAAATCTTTCATCAGGTATGTATTTTTACAGACTAAACAGTGGTGGTTTTTCCGATACTAAAAAATTTGTTATTTGTAAATAGAGATTTAATATAAAAAACCCGTCTTTATCAAAAAGACGGGTTTTTTATGCACAGTTTTATTTAAATTATTGTGAAACCTGTATAAATATATGTAAGTTAACAATTAAATTTCCCTCCGCTTTTTTTGATTCTGTTCTCTAACAGGTATGATTCTATAATAATGTGCCTTGACAATTTTATCCGATTTTAGGATATTGAAAACTGTATCCCCTTTACGGGGGTATAGCAAGGTAAATAATTTGAAAAAGTTATGACAAAAGATTATAAAGAGCAGTTCCAGAATTTTATTGATTTCGGCCTGACCGAAAGAGAAACTAAAGTTTATATGATTCTTCTTACCAAAAAGAGTTTTACTACATCCGAAATCCAGAATTCTGTGGATATAACTCGCACTAAAATTTATGAGATACTTCAGAAAATGGTAGCAAGAGGAATCTGCACAGAGCGTCTTGTTGGAAAAATAAAATATTATGAAGCAGTAGAACCTAAACTCGCGCTTCAACGTGTTTTTGATAAATACAGGGATGAATGCCAGAGTGAATTCAATAAAAGAAAAATTCTTAAAGATGAGCTCATTAAAGTTCTGAATCCTATGTTTGAACAAAGTAAGGATGTGGTTAGCCCGCTTGATTTTATTGAAATTATGAAGGACAAGGAACTTATTCAAAAAAAATACCTTATGTCGGTTCGCGAAACCAATAAAGAAATGCTGACTTTCAATAAGGGTCCTTATGTATGCGATACATCAAAAAGACTCAGCGAGCAAATTAAAGAAGAAAATAAACTGTTGAGAAGGGGAGCTAAAAGCAGAAATATTTATGAAGATAAGGAATTGATGAACCAGAAATGGCTGCTTGACTGCCTGAAAATACTTTCCCGCTCTGGCCATCAGGCACGTATTACTGAAGACCTTCCGATTAAAATGATGGTGTTTGACGAAAGAAGGGTTATTCTGCCTTTACAGCAGAACTCGCCGGAAGGAAATGGCATTACATTGCTTTTTATTGAGCATCATGGTCTGGCAATGGCTTGTAAATCCTATTTCGACAGCCTTTGGGAAAAATCTGAATCTGTAAAATTCTAAAATACTAAATTTAACTAAATAAACAATTTCAAAAAATAAAATCAAAAGTTATGAAAAGGCTTCTTCTTTTTTCTTTCTTGCTTCCCTTATGTGTAATGGCTTTCACATTTTTTACACCGCAGGGTCCTGCTCCTCAAGTTGTGAATAATATTGCGGTGCAGTTTCTTATTACAAACGGATATGGTAATAATGTGTACGTGGATAATTTTATTCTCGGTACACAATATACAAACGATGTTACGATTTCTTCAATTAATAATATTCCGAAAGATACCAATTATTCCTTTTATCCGGGCACATTTAAAATTGCCCCTAAAATTACAGTAACAAATATCGGTACCACAACCGCTTCTGGTTTCAACGTTGTAATGAATGCAGGTGCTTACACAAGTACGAAAACTGTATCAAGCCTTGTCAGCGGTTCAGGTGTGGAAGTTACTTTCGATAGTCTTACAATTTCACCGAATACGGCTGTTAATATCACAACCTATTCAAACTGGGCATCTGACCAGAACAAATCAAACGATACCCTCCGCCAGTATACAATGTATCTGCCCGGGACAAAGAGAAATGTTCTGATAGAAGCATTTACCCAGTGGAATTGCGCTCCTTGCGCTTCGAATACACCTTACCTTGACCAGTTCCAGAATGCTCACTGGGATACTCTCTGCGTTATAAGGTATCACGTTTGGTGGCCGGGTGCTAATAATGACCCTATGTACCTCGCTAATACAGTTCAGAACAGTAACAGGGTTAGATATTACAGCGTGAGCGGTGTTCCGGATGGCGATATGGACGGTACTTACCTTCACATTTTCCCGTATAACCCGCCTGAAACACAATTTGGGAGCCCGTATTATACAAGGCTGAATAAGGGTACTCCTATCGGAATTCATGTGACAGATTCCAGAATTCCAGGAGATACAATTAAAACTGATATTTCCGTAAACGTAATATCTCCTCTTGCTTCTGGTAACTATAGGTTAAGAGTTAATGCGGTTGAAAGAATTAGAAATTATTCGGGTGGAACAAACGGTGAAACATCATTCAAGGATATTTTCAGAAGAATGTATCCCGATTCAAACGGTATAGCTATACCCACTACAGTCGGAACTTATAATTATACAATAAAATATAAACGTGATGCGTCCTGGATTGACTCCCTAATCTATACTGTCGCTTTTATTCAGAACGATGTGACTAAAGAAGTAATGAACTGCGATAAAGGCAGAAGGTGGTCGCTCGATAAATCAGTTGCTGGGACCACACCCGTTAACAGCAAGCCTATGCGCAGACCTAACGCTGAAAAAGACCTTACAAACAGCAGGGTTCTGATTACAGGTGAACAGGTCGATAATATTACTGCAGGTTTCAATTATGAAATGTTTGAAGGCAGCTTCCCGCCGGCTTCCTGGACAGTCTATAATCCAGATAACGGACTCACTTTTGAGCCGTTTAACGGTGCAAACGGTCCGCTTTTCGCCGGCTCAAAATCCACCAGGGTTAACTGCTACAGCTATGGTACAATCGGTCAAATGGATTATCTCAGGTCAAAAGTTTATAATAATATTGATTTGACTGACTCGCTTAAATTTAACTGGGCGCACGCAGTTTATTCCGGCTATACCGAAAGAATGCAGGTTCAGGTATCAACAAACGGCGGTACAACTTATCCCTTTACCGTGTTTGATAAATCTGGCGCTACACTTGCAACCGCACCCGGCACTACAAATGATTTTATTCCTTCAGGTCCGGGCCAGTGGGGCAGATTTGCAATTGCAATGAGCTCTGTTATTACTGCTATTCACCAGTTCGGAAATGAAGTTCCCGCATCCTACGGACTGCTTCAGAGCTATCCGAATCCGTTCAATCCAGTTACGACTATCTCATATATGATTCCAAAAACATCAAAGGTTACACTGAAAGTATATGATGTCAAGGGACAGCTCATTGCTACGCTTTTTGATGGAACACAAAATGCAGGAAATTATATTACTTCGTTTAACGGCTCGAATCTCTCCAGCGGTGTGTATTTCTACAGACTCGTTGCCGATAATTTCTCGGAAACGAAGAAAATGGTATTAACTAAATAAGTGGTTTAAATCAAATCTAAGAGCCTGTTATTTAATAATTATAACAGGCTCTTGTTTTATTGATTGATAAATTATTTTGTAAATTATGGAAATGAAAATATTGTTTAAGTCTTTACAATTAAATATAATTTGAATAATTTCCAAAAATTTATATTATTAAAATAAATAAAAAATGAAAAAACTTTTTACATTATTAGGAATATTGCTCTTCGCATCTCTCACATATGCGCAGTCCAATAATGTTCTGCTGGAAGGCGTAACAGGAACATGGTGTGGATATTGTCCTTGTGGTCATACATACATAAATACTATTTTGACAAACAGACCAAACACGCTTGTGCTTGAATACCATGGTCCTGTAGGATCAGGAGATCCTTTTGCGGTTTTTAATGGTAACAATATTATAACGTTATTTGGATTTAGCAGTTACCCGACAGCAATAATTGGAAGGCGCTCAGGAATTATGGACAGAACTTCCTGGGCAGGTCAGGTTTATTCTCAGGGTGTCAATTATCCGTCACCTGCAAATCTGTCTTATACAAAAACCTATAATCCTTCTACAAGACAGTTGACCGTTAACGTTACAGGTACCGCTTTAAGGAATATCGATACCAATACTAATATTAATTTTGTTTTATACGAAAACAATATTATTTATTATCAGCAATGTTATGCTTCTTGCACACCAGGATCTCCTGTTCAAAATTATGTACACAATTATCTTGTTAGAGACATGGTAAACGGAGCAACAGGCGAATCATTCAGCACTGGCACTTGGGCATCTGGAACCACTAAAACGAAAACCTGGAATTATACATTGCCGTCTACCTGGGTTGATACAAATGTCTTTATCGGAATATTTGCATATTTCTATACGGGGTCTTTAAACAGCATGGGAAGCTATGTATTGCAGACCACAAAAGGCGGAGTAACAGCACCGTTGTCTGGTACAGGAAATAATAATACCGAAGTTCCGGCTGCTTATACTTTATCACAGAATTATCCGAACCCCTTTAATCCGACGACAAATATTAAATTCAGCATTCCAAAAGATGGCCAGACATCACTGAAAATTTATGACGTGCTCGGAAATGAAGTGTCAACTTATTTCGATACTTATCTTAAAAGCGGTATATATAATATCGTTTTCGACGGAGCAGGTCTCTCAAGCGGAGTATATTTCTATAAACTCGTTTCGGGAAATTTCTCAGATACAAAAAGAATGATTCTTACGAAATAACTTCAATTCTTATAAAAAAAAAACCTGTTCATTTTATATGAACAGGTTTTTTTTTTGTTAATGATATATTACTGATTATCCATTAAAGTAGCTCTTCCGGCCAGTGTCAGGTTTCTTATTTCTCCGTTTTCATCTGAAAAATCCACTGTAAGATATTCACGTGACTTGGTCAGGATTTTTACAGGCGGTTTAATATCATAAACCATGTAAGATATTATTGCAGTCGAAATTGCTCCTGTCCCGCAGGCAAGTGTTTCGCCCTCAACCCCGCGCTCGTAACTTCTTATTTCAAGCTCGCTGTTTTCGTAAGAAATCAGTTGGACAAAATTAACATTCGCTCCATCAGGCATAAGATCCTTGTGCATCCTGATATTCCTGCCCCAGTCATTAATATTCACCTCATACAGGTTTTGTATTAATGGTTGCTTAATATCCTTTATATAAACTACTATATGTGGCGAGCCTACATCTGCAAAATGTACCCTTAATGTCTGCCACCACTCTGTAAACTGTACCCTTAAATTGAATCCGGGCTTTATAAAATTCGGGGGCGGGAAGGAAATGGAAATATTCCCGTCTTCGAGAATATCACTTCTGTATATCTTTGATACGGCTTCTATTGCCTGTGTTTTCCTGTCTGATAAATTATTGTCCTGTATATATCTTGCAGTGCACCTTAATCCGTTTCCGCATAATGCATTTCCGGTACCATCCTTGTTGTAGTAATTCATGTGGAAATCCGCTATATCAGAATTCTCCACAAAAATCACTCCGTCAAAATTATCATTTCCCTGAATGCCTATCAATTCCAGCACTGTGTCTCTGTGTTTCTTTATTGCTCCGTCCAGATTGTTCAGCATTAAAAAAGTATTTCCCGCTCCTGAATATTTCTTATAATCCATTTGAAAATATTATGAAATTATTTGCTTAATGTTTTTAGTTTTATATTTTACTTTCTATGATTTCCGGTTCTTTCCGCTCCTACTTTTGACGATTCACGATTGACGATTCACGGATGATGCTCTTATATTTTACTTTTCACATTTTACTTTTTACTGCTCTTTGACTATTCACTGCTCTTCCCGCTCTTACTTTTTACTTTTCACATTTTATTTTTTACTGCTCTTAGACGAATCGCTGCTCTTCCCGCTCTTACTTTTTACTTTTCACATTTTACTTTTTACTGCTCTTAGACGAATCGCTGCTCTTCCCGCTCTTACTTTTTACTTTTCACATTTTACTTTTTACTGCTCTTAGAACGTTTGATACACTCCTCTTGCATTTGTCTGCTTCTCAACCTTTATGTCATTAAGAGAAGGCGCCTTTATCCTCAGCTGAAAGAAAAATCCCCTGTATACTCCCACGGGATACCAGTTGAAATTTACTTCCCATGACTTAAGGTCTCTGTATATTGTTACGTATGGGGCGGAAATTTGTTTTGTAAAAAAATCATAGCTTGTAGCAAATGAAAACTTCCACTTTTCCGATGGGCTGAATGCCAGGCTTCCGCTTATATTGGAAGTTTTAAATACAAAATTCGGATTGTGCCTGTCAAGTGAATAATTATAATTCAGACTCCCGGATATGGGAATGTTGTATTTTACATCATATACTTCTTTCTTGTCGTTTTCTCTCTTTTGCATTTCCAGCTTTTTCATCTGTACTGAATCTTGTTTCTCCTCCTGCTTCAATGCAGTATTTTCATTTGTATTTGACAGGTTATAGCTGTATGAAGTTGAAAGATTTATATTAAAGCTTGTCATATCCGCCAGCTTGCCTTTTGAACTTAACAGATACCTGTTTACTCTCGTGTTTACATTGTTGTCGAATTCGTAAAAATTAAATGTCGCTCCTCCGCCAATATTCAGTATACTGCCTATTTGAGTTCTGAAATTTGTGTTCAGCTCGGACCATTTCAGTGAATCCGCTGCAAAATTATACTGTGACGATAGATTAAAGTTAATTAACTGAAATTTATTCTCTGTCGTGTCGTTTACCTTTGTTTTCATCTCAAATAGATTCCCAACCGAAAGCACTATCGACTGACTTTCACCGATGCCGGGTCCGCCGAATATTTCCTTGTAAAAATATGAATATTTATAAGACCTCCCGGTTGTATCAGTGAATTTTCCATAGTATCCCCACTTGTCGCTCGAAAAATCAGGAGTGTACTGATAAGTTATGGATGGCGTTATCGTATGCCTTATTCCGGTAATATTAAAAAGTTTCGGATTTACGATTCCAATAAGCTTTGTGTTTAAAGTAACTCCGGTCTGAAAATATCGTACAGACTTGAATCCGTTATTTTCCTTTTCCACAACTTTATTTAATGCAGCATCAAAAGTCTGCGTCATGTACTTTCCGTACCACAATTCCGTGTAATAAAAATAAGGTCTGATATTAAAATATTCAAACTGTGGCGAGAAGCTAAGGTTTAGACTGTGCCTTGCTCCTAACCTTGAATCGTTATAAGTGCTGTCCAGCCCCAGATAATTTTTTACCGTCTGCTTGATTCTGTTATTCTGAAAATTACCTGAATATGAATATGAAAAATATTCATATAATTTCAGGTTGCTACCCGTGCTGCTTTCCGACCTGAATGGATATGACTCAGTTCTTGTAAATGAAATTGATGGAAGCCGCTCTGAAACATCACCGTTCTGAAGATTCTGGTCTCTGTAATAATTCACAGACATGGAATATGGTGTCTCTTCCCAAAATTTTGATAATGTCAGATTCGAAATTGCATTCTGCCTCAGTAGGTCCGAAAGATTATTTGTCGAATTATCGTAATAGCTCTTTCCGCTTATAAATGACAGGTTGCCGTTTAATGTTGTGGTAGGATTTATATTCTGATTGTGTGTCAGATTTATAACCCACTGGTCGGAAGAAAATTTATCAAGATCACTATCTTCACCGGTTCGTATCTTCGTATATCCTGCATCCAGAGTTCCCGAAAATTTATACTTGAGTGCATAACGGTATCTCGAGGTAATATCAAATCTGCCTTTCGTGAATGCGCTTCCCTTGAAAGTCAGATCCATATAATCGTTTATAGCCCAGAAATATCCGAAATTCGCAAAGTAAGCTCCGTAGGTTCCGTCGTTACCGTAAGTCGGCATTATTAGTCCGGATGACCTTCCCGTTCTGTTTGGGAGAACTGCAAACGGTATCCAGAAAATTGGTACGCCCTCCACGTAAAGAAATACCGACTGCGCAAAAACCTTGTCCTTTGGAATTATCTTCATCTTTGGAGAGAAAAAATAATATTCTGGATCTATTTTTTCCGTGGAAGTTGTGTATAACCCGTTCCTGATAAAATATACTTCCGAAGTTACTTTCTTAATTCTCTCGCCGAAGTAGTATCCTACATCGGCATCGGAATATCCCATTGAAATGCTGCCCTGCTGAGTCTGGAAATTGTACGTCAAAAGCGTTCCTTCGTATTTCTCGCTGCCCTGGTACATAAGAGGCAGCTGAGTGAACTTTGTCCTGTCCGCCGAGTCCGGAAGCCCCATTGCATCAAGGGTTTGAGCTTCCTGCTCGAATACTATTATTCCCGAATTCAGCTTCAGGTCCTTGTATGTGAGCTCCGCATTGTTATACAAGTACATTTTCTTCTCTTTAAGGTCGAAAACGACCGAATCCTCGGAATTGTAATTTATTATCTCTGTAATATCAGAACTGGCCTGCCTGTTCGTATCGATTTTTACTTTTGTTGTATCTGCTATCTTTGTTGAATCGATGGAATATTCCTGTGAATAAACGGCAGGAATTATACAGGTAAAAAATAATATTTGAAAAAATATTCTTCGCAAAAAAAAGATTAAAAATTACTTGATTACTATATCGTTCGAAAGCTCATTTTCGTTTTTAAATTTTGCCGGAAACTCCGCAATTAACACATTTTTTATTTCACCCAGGCATTTCATCAGCCCTGTCTTGAAATTCCCCTGCGAAAATTCAGATGTGAGATGAGAAATTATTACATCCCAGGTTTCCTGTCTTATTTTAGAATTGATTCCTTCGTCCGCTACTATCTCGAATTTCCTTTCCCCGAAAAGTATATAAATCAATACCCCTGTCTTATCTTCAGTCCTGTCCATCCCTAACTTATAAAACTCTTTCATCGCTGAATCCCGGCTGGAAAGCTTCCTTTCGTGGAAACCTCTTTTCAGCTTAAAACACAGTCTTATTTCACCCGAAGTGCTCTCTTCTATTTTTCCGATTTCATTCTTTATTTCATCGAGGTCCTGACCGGAAAGAAATTTCCTTATATAATTAATTGCCATATTATAAAATTTTATTTTTCAAAAATTATATTACCAGCTTCCGCTTGCTCCGCCGCCGCCAAATGAACCGCCCCCGCCGGAAAAACCGCTGAATCCTCCGCTGCTGCCGCTGCTTCCACCTCCGAAAAAACCACCGCCGCCCCAGTTAGACCAGCCACCACCGCGCTTGCCACCGGAATAAATGCCTCTTCCGAATCCGAATATCCTTCTTATTATTGATACGAAAATCGAAAAGAATATGATTCCGAAAATAACAAATATAAAAATCGGTAATCCGAGACAGGTCGTTCCGTCTAAACCTTTATTGGATTTTTTGTCGGCAGTGTATTCGCCTTTTGAAACTGCAATAATTGCATCTGTTCCCTTGTCTATTCCTTCGTAAAAATTATTATTCTTGAACGAAGGGGTAATTTCCTTTCTGATAATCTGCGAAGATACAGCGTCTGTCATCACTCCTTCCAGTCCGTATCCAACTTCAATTCTCAGCTTTCTGTCACCCTTGGCTATAAATAACAACACCCCGTTGTCTTTTCCCTTCCTTCCTATTTTATTCTTTTCGGCAATTCTGTGAGAGACATCCTCCAGCGATTCACCTCCAAGACTCTGTATCATGTAAACTACAATCTGTGTTGATGTCTTATTGTCGAATTCCTTTAACTTCTGCGAAAGAGTGGAAATCTCTCCTGAAGTCAGCGTCCCTGATTCGTCAGTTACATATTGTACCAGCTTTGTCGGATTATCAGAATAGGATTTTGCATTATCATCCTTTTGTCCGTAAACAAGAAAAGGAAAAGCCAATAATGCAAATAACGTGTGCGCTGTAAATTTCAGCTTTTTCATAATAAAATTATAATTAATCCTTAATTTGTTAAAATTTAATAAAATTTGAAATATAAATAATAGACCTTAAAAAATCGGAATGAATAAAGTGTGCAAAAAAAAAGCGGTCCGAAAGTAATTCAGACCGCTTAATTGATAAAAACTAAATTTTAACCGCCTAGCGCATTAATTTTCTCTATATCCGTTGGATCCATTTTCAAAAAGGCGTACCTTTTTTCAATCTTTGCTCTTGATATTTCGTCAAAAATATCCGCCATAACGTTGTATTTCATTTTACGGTCGAATTTTAAGAGAAGTAACAAGTTATTATTCTGTGCAAATAGCGCTTCAAGCTTTGTCGCTACATTCTTTGTTTCGATTTTTTCCAAGGGTGTCTCACTGCCGTCAGATTTTCCCATCGCAAAAAACACATTGCCCTTTTCCGAAACTCTTACGAAAAGGACATTACCCATGTCAACTTTTACCTTGTCTTTAACATCACCTTTGGGAAGCGAAATTTTCATTAATTGCGGGGCAGCTAAAGTCGTTGTAAGCATGAAAAACGTCAAAAGCAACATGATAACGTCAACCATAGGAGTCATGTCTATATGAACACCACGACCTTTAACTTTATTTTTATCTTTGCCTTTTCCCCCGGTATCGGGAGCGTCGAAATTGCCACCAGCCATAAAAATTTACTCCGGTTTTTTATAAATTAATTAAATTATTCTTTTTTTGTATCAGCTTTAATTATCGTCACGAGCGAGAATACCTTGTTCTGCGTTTCGTGTAATGATTCCATTAAGTCTTCAACTGTTCCGTAATTTGATTCCTTATCGCCTTTTATCACTACCTGGAATTCTGCTTTTGGATTGCCCGAAGAACTCCTTAGTGCCGACTTAAGGTCGACCAGGACTTTCTCAAATTGTTGCCTATTCAACATTACTGCTTTTCTTTTCAGCTCTTTGCTGCCGATTGAGCCTGTCGTTTCAATCTCACTTTTTGAAGTTGAATCCGGATGGTAAACGCCTATTGCGAATTCCTCCCCGAATACTTTTTGCCTGACTTTGTAATTATCAACGTCTACGAATACATCACCTTTCGGTGTGAGTGTCAGAGTCATTACGTCTGTCTCTCTCATTTTATTGTCAGGGTCAGAATATATTGATTGAGGTAAAGAGACTTCAACTGCTTCGGATTCAGCAGCTTTGAATGTGGCAGTCAGCATGAAGAATGTCAGAAGAAGCATTATAACGTCTACTAAAGGCGTCATATCGATGTGAATCGATGCTTTTTTAATATTTCTTACTTTTTTTGCCATAATTTTAAAGTCCTTTAATCTTTTATTTTGCTATTAATAAATGCCGTTTATTTTGTCTTTAAAGCAATGATAGCAAGAAGATTATAGGTTGCTTCGTCAATCATATATGTTATTGAACCGACTTTTGTCAGGAAGAAATTGTATGATATCGTACCCATGATAGCACCAAACAGACCGAATGCCGTGTTGAAAAGTGCTTCGGAAATACCTGCTGAAAGTTCTGCTGCGTTCGGGGTTCCCGCTGTTGCAAGTGCCTGGAACGATTTGATCATACCTACTACAGTTCCGAGAAGACCGATAAGTACTGATACTGATGCTAATGTCGCAAGAGCTGAAAGATTCTGGTTTAATAACGGAAGTTCTAATCCCATTGCTTCTTCTATTGCGCTTTTCACTTCTTCGAGTTTCTTTTCAGCATCCATTTCCTTGTCAAGGACGAGTAGCTGGTATCTTTCTAATCCCTGCTTGATTATGTTTGCAATTGAACCTCTCTGTTTGTTGCATAATTCTATTGTTTCATCGACGTTTCCGTCTTTCAAAGAAAGCTGAACTTTCTTTAAGAAGGTTTCAATTGGACCTTTTCCTTTTGCTTTTCCAAGTGAAAGAATTCTTTCGATTGAATAAGTGATAACCATTATACTTACTGTCATTAGGAATACAAGGATAAAACCGCCTTTGTAAGCTGCACCCAGTAAATTTACAGGGTTGTTGTTGATGTTTGCATCTTTGAAGTTTCCTGCAAATCCGAATACATACTTGTAAACTATATATGATACGATTAGCGAAACCACGATTAAAATGGCTGAAAATACACCAGATTTTTTCATTGAGATTTAACCTCCGATTGCTTTAAAGTTTATTAATTAAAATATTATGTTAAAAAAATTAGTTTGCAAAACTTGCTATTGCTTCTTCCTGTTTTGGGAAAGAATCAAAAATCAAAGAAAGTTTAGTTATTACAAAAAGATTCTCGAGGTTCTTGTTAATCTGACATAACTTGACCTTTCCTTCTCTTTTTGTATAATTTGCATGGGAAGAAATCAGTACTCCAAGTGCTGTACTGTTTAAATATGATACTCCGCCTAAATCTATAATCAATTTCTTATTGCCGCTGTCTGCATATTTCTTGATTGTATCCCTTAAGTCATCGGTCTCGTCACCGCCGACAAAATTTCCCTTTGGCTCAAGAATTACAATGTTGCCTTCCTGTAGTTCCGTTGCTTTAATTTTTGATGCCATATTTATTAAATTTAATTAGTAAAAATAAATTATATATTTTTAAATAGCAATTAACTAATCAATACCGAAATTATCCCAAATCCTTCAATTTTTCTAATATTATTGCGTTTATTTCCTCGATTTCTCCTATACCATCTATAATTATTGTCCTTCCGTCATAATATTCTATTACTGGTTTCGTGGCGTCTTCATAAACGTGTAGCCTGTGCTTAATTGTATCCTCTGTATCATCTCCTCTGCCTCTGTTTAAAAGTCTTCTTACCAGCTCGTCTTCATCTGCCGTCAGATGCAAAACGTGAATATTCTTAAAGTTCAGTTCATTAAAAATTTCCGATAAAGCCTCTGCCTGTGGGATTGTTCTCGGGAATCCGTCCAGAATGAATCCCTTATCTGTCGTGTTTTTTATAAGTGCTTCCTTTACTATTCCTATCATAATATTATCGGGTACCAGCGAGCCGCCTTCTACAATCTCCTTTGCCTTTTTACCAAGCTCCGTGCCTTCATCGATTGCCTTTCGTAAATACTCTCCTGTAGATAAATGAAATAATCCGAATCTTTCGGATATGAGCTTTGCCTGTGTACCTTTCCCTACTCCGGGAGGACCGAATATTAATAGATTGTACATATAAAATTATTTAATTTGTCTTTCATCATTTCTGGTTTCTTCCCGCAAGCTGTCCGCACGCGGCATATATATCCACACCCGCACTGTTCCGCAAATTTACTATAACTCCGTTTTTTTTCAGCTTTTCAATAAAATCAAATATTTTATCTTTTGAAAGTGAAAATTCTTTCCCGCTGTATCTTTCCAGTGGTGCACCCATCGGAAAATCTATCGGGTGAAACGGAATTAAATTTATATTGCTCGGAAACATCTTTACCAGCTTAGTCAGCCTCTTTATATCATTTTCTGTATCGTTCAACCCCTCGAAATAAATGTATTCAAAAGTCACCTTGTTCTTTGTCGTCTTGTAAAAATAATTCAGCTCTTCGAATATCTTCGGCAGGGGATTTATCTTCGAAAGCGGAATTATCTTTTCACGCAGACCCCTGTCAGTCGAATGCAGCGATAACGCAAGTTTAATATTGCGCATTAATTTATTGTCAACCGAAGTTAAATCTTCTGCAAATTTTTTAATCTTTCCAGTGAATCCGATTGTCGATACCGTGATTTTCCTTGATGATAATCCGTAACCTTTCTCATCCGTGATTATCTTTAGTGACTTAATCACATTATCGTAATTTAAAAACGGCTCGCCCATACCCATATATACTATATTAGAGGGCTTTTCACCAATCTCTCTTGTTACTGTGTATATCTGGGCAAGTATCTCTCCCGCGCTAAGGTTTTTCTTAAAACCCATCTTGCCCGTGGCGCAGAACTCGCACCCTGCATTGCATCCCGCCTGCGTGGATACGCATATCGTGTTCCTGCCCTTCTCCGAAATCAAAACCGATTCGATTTTTTCATTCGTGCCGGGAATGCCGAAAAGGAATTTTTTCGTCCTGTCTATTGAAGAATTTCTTACTTCTATTAGCTCGGGATACCTGATTTCGAATTTTGATTTAAGCTTTTCGGAAAGCTCTTTTGGTATGTTCTTAAACTCGTCGAAGTTCCTGATGTTCCTGTCGTGAATCTGCGGAAAAATCTGTGCGGCTCTGAATTTCTTTTCTCCGAGTTCAATTATACTTTCCTCTAATTCCTGAAGCGTGTAATCTAAAATGTTTTCTCCCATAACACTGCAATTTATATATAATCTGCATTTTTTACTATGGAATTTGATTAAAATTTGAAGACAATATAATTTGTCATTGACATTCGTGTATTAGTCCCTCTCCGTGTCCCTTTGTATATCTCTGTGAAACCACTTTTGCTTTTTGCTCTTTATTACTCATTTTTCATTGTTCTTATTTCCTTTCATATTTTTTCTCTCCTTTAATTTGAGTATTTTCCCTTTTTCGAATTCCAATTTATTATTTAGTTAATGCCTTTAGATTTATCGGTACTGAATCCTGAACAGAAGACGGCGGTTGAGCAGATAGATGGTCCCTGTATGATAATAGCAGGCG
Organism: Ignavibacteriota bacterium; assembly: GCA_016218085.1. Taxonomy (GTDB): domain Bacteria; phylum Bacteroidota; class Ignavibacteria; order Tepidaquicellales; family Tepidaquicellaceae; genus FEN-1279. The sequence continues at coordinate 48,368 of JACREY010000021.1, read as the reverse complement.
CGGGAAGCGGTAAAACGCGCGTCTTGACTTATAAAGTAGCACACCTGGTCGAATCCGGCGTCAGTCCGTATAATATTCTTGCATTAACATTTACAAACAAAGCTGCAAATGAAATGAAGGAAAGAGTCGCGGCTCTGGTCAGCGTGGATCCCGATAAAATATGGATGGGAACATTCCATTCGATTTTTGCGCGCCTGCTCCGTATGGAAGCAGAACGCATCGGCTTTACACGCAACTTTACAATTTACGATACCGACGATTCTATTAACGTGATTAAACAGATTATGTCCGACAGCGGAATATCGACAGAGAAAACAAACCCGCGCGGTGTGCAGTCAAATATCAGCTACCTGAAAAATAAGCTGATTTATCCGGATGAATTCTCTGTGACTGCTAAAACTTTTTACGAACAGATAATCGAAAAGATCTATCCCGAATATCAGCGCATTCTTCATAAAAATAATGCTATGGACTTTGATGATCTGCTGATGAAGCCGATTGAGCTTTTCGAGAAACATCCCGATGTACTGGAAAAATATCAGGACAGGTTTAAATTCCTTCTCATAGACGAATATCAGGATACTAATAAAGCCCAGTATATCATTTCAAAAATGCTCGCGGGAAAATATAAGAATATATCAGTCGTGGGCGATGATGCACAGTCTATATATAAATGGCGCGGAGCGGAGATTCAGAATATTTTTGACTTCGAATCGGATTTTTCAGATAGCGCTGTTGTGAAGCTTGAGCAAAATTACCGCTCTACTCAGAATATACTCACATTTGCAGGATGCGTGATTAAAAAAAATACAAAGCAGATTGAAAAAAATCTCTGGACTGATAATAACGGCGGTGAGGAAATACATATCCTCGAAACCATGACAGATAAAGACGAAGCCGCAAGGATAACAAAATATATTTCTCAGGAAATCCATAAACGCAAACTGAACTTCGGTGACTTTGCCGTTCTTTACAGGACAAATGCTCAGTCAAGAATACTCGAAGAATCATTCAGGCAAAACGGGATTCCGTATATTATTGTCGGCGGCATTAGGTTTTACCAGAGAAAGGAAATCAAGGATATTCTCTGCCACCTGAAAATAATAGTCAATCAAAAAGACGACGAAGCAATGCAGAGAGTGCTGAACCTGAAAACCGGTGTGGGCAAAACTACTGTGGAAAAGCTTTCCGTTTTGGCTGCTGAAAAAAATATTCAACTTTCCGAAGCAATTAAACTTCTGGATGAAGCCGGCGGATTCAGCTCAAGAACAAAAAATCTTCTGCTTGAAATTCTGAACTTTATAAATAAATATTCTTACCTGAAAGATGATATCTCCCTTTCTGAAGTCGTGAGAGGTGTTATCGATGAAATGGGAATACTGAAAGAACTGCGTCTTGAAAATACCGCTGAATCGGATGAGAGAGTAAACAATATCAACGAACTGATTTCCGCTGTTGCCGAATATGAAGACGGTACGGAAGATGCATCACTTGAAAATTTTCTTCAGCAGGTATCGCTCGTTGCCGATATAGATGAAGTCGATAACAAAAAGAACGCAGTCACATTGATGACTATTCACTCTTCAAAAGGCCTCGAATATCCCGTTGTGTTTATCACCGGACTGGAAGAGGGGCTTTTCCCCGTCAGCGGAGCAATCAATACCGAAGACGATATGGAAGAGGAAAGAAGATTATTCTATGTTGCAGTTACACGCGCGAAAGAAAAGCTGTATATCTCCTATGCAAACCAGCGGTACAGGTTCGGCATCCAGCAATACCAGATGAAATCGAGGTTCCTAAAAGAAATTGATTCTGAAGTTGATGAAAAAAATATAGTCTTCTACGAGCGCCTTAGAATCAACAGGGGGCGAGCTCAGAACAGAATGGAAGAATCTGAGTCAAAACCGAAAAAGATTGCACTGGATTACAACTATTACGAAAAAAGGAAAAGCACAGCAGAATCTCCGGCTGAAGATAAATTTCCGGATGTCAGAAAAGGGGTAAATATTTATCACGACACATTCGGAAAAGGTACCGTGATTTCAGTTTCAGGAAAAGGACTGGATAAAAAAGCTGATATTTATTTTGATGACATCGGATTGAAGAAAATTATTCTGAAGTATGCAAAGATGAGAGTGGAATGCGAATAATTTAAATTGATTTTTTAATAAATAAAATTATTATAATTTGGAAGTATTAAAAGAAATTTTTACTCACCTTACGGATCTGGAGTATCTGATTGACTATGCATGCAGGAATGGCATTGCTTATACATTGCTCACGGTTTTTGTTTTTGCTGAAACAGGAATGCTCGTAGGATTCTTCCTCCCCGGCGATTCACTTCTTGTGACAGCTGGGATTTTTGCCGCCCGTGGCCAACTCGATATTACTTTACTGGTCGTTCTGCTGATAACCGCTACTCTTTTGGGTGATTCAATCGGTTACCTCATCGGTTACAAGCTTGGTCCGAAAATTTTTACAAAGGAAAAATCCTTCCTTTTCCGAAAAGATTATATTCTAAAAACAAAAAGCTTCTATGATAAATACGGTGGAATGACGATTGTGGTTGCCCGCTTTATGCCTATTATCAGAACATTTGCCGCAACTGTTGCGGGCGTCGGACAGATGAAATATTCTAAGTTCCTGATGTATGATATTATCGGCGGGGTTTCCTGGGTGCTGAGTATGACATTTATAGGGTACTTCCTGGGACAGCTGTTCCCCGGGGTAGTGAAAAGACTCGAACTTGTTATAATTATCGTTGTGTTTGTTTCCCTGCTTCCTGCTATAATAAAATTTATTTCGCACAAGATAAAACAGAATAAAGAAAAGAAAATTACGGAATAAACAATTTCCGTAAAATATAACTGATAGCGAAACTGCTGAATGCTATTAAAACTAACAACAGCAGATAGTTCAGTAATATCTTTTTAATGTTTTTAGGAAAAGCATATACAGATAGTTTCCCATACCACTTGCAGTTTTTGCAGTGGTATTTTTTTAGCTTGAAAAGCGAAAGATAAAACTTCTCGAATTTTCCCGAAGATTTTACTCTATCTAACGCTAATTCCTTATTGCATTTTGGACAAGCTCCGAAAAGTGCGTTTCGCGGTATTATTAATTTTAATTCCATTTTTATCAGTTCAAAACTCTGTTGTGTAAAAATAATGTAATAGGAATTCGAAAAAAATGTAAAAACCTCATAAAAATAGTTTTTTTATTAATTAATTCCCGGGTACCGAAAATTAAGTCTTTCAAAAATCCATAAAAATTGGTAAATTACACACTTTCACACAGAGAGTTGCTCGAGTGGTTTAAGAGGCACGCCTGGAGAGCGTGTATACGTGAAAGCGTATCGAGGGTTCGAATCCCTCACTCTCTGCAAGATTTATTTTGCTTACTATTAAGCAGGATATATCTTTTTTCATTTAGCTTGCGAAAGGGAACAGCGAAGCTAATCCCTCACTCTCTGCAAGATTTATTTTGCTTACTATTAAGCAGGATAAATCTTTTTTCATTTAGCGTGCGAAAAGGGAACAGCGAAGCTAATCCCTCACTCTCTGCAAGATTTATTTTGCTTACTATTAAGCAGGATATATCTTTTTTCATTTAGCGTGCGAAAGGGAACAGCGAAGCTAATCCCTCACTCTCTGCGAATCAGTTTGTAAAGTTATAAAGTTCGTAAAGTTTGTAAAGTTTTTTAAAGTCATATAATTCTCTTATGTTTTATTCATTCCGCTTCATATTTAACTTTTACCCATCGCTTTTTCCTTAAGTTTTCAACCTTTTACTTTATACTTTCTACTTTTTTACTATTTACTATTTACCATTTACTATTTCCATTAATTACACTTAATATTTGAAAAATTTTAATTAATTTAATCGATTAGTTAATTATTTTATAATAATGGCAGTTTTGGTAACAGGAGGAGCCGGATATATAGGCTCGCATACAGTTAAGAAATTAACGGAAAACGGTTTCGATGTTGTTGTACTGGATAATCTGTCCCGCGGACATAGAAAAGCTGTACCCGATAATGTTCATTTTGAAAAAACAGATCTGCTGGATGAAGCCGGCCTGAAAAAAGCCATTCGTAAATATAATATTGATTCTGTGATTCATTTTGCTGCATTTGCATATGTAGGCGAATCAGTTGAAAATCCGGGATTGTACTATCAGAATAATGTTGTAGGCAGTTTCAATTTGATTAAAGTTATTAATGAACTGGGAATTAAAAAGTTTGTGTTTTCTTCAACCTGCTCGATTTACGGAAATCCTGAAAATGTGCCTATTTCCGAAAATGAACCGCCGAATCCGATAAATCCGTATGCCCGAACAAAATATATGATTGAAAATATCCTGAGCGACTTTGAAACTGCTCACGGATTAAAATATGCTGCACTACGGTATTTTAATGCGGCAGGTGATTCGGATGATGCTTCTATAGGCGAGAGCCACGACCCTGAACCGCACCTGATTCCGCTTGTATTGTTTACTGCACTTGGAAAAAGAGATAGCATTAAAATTTACGGAGATGATTATGAAACTCCTGACGGAACCTGCATAAGAGATTATATTCATGTGAACGATTTAGCTGATGCGCATATTAAAGCTTTGCAGTATATTGAAAAAGGTGACTCAACTATAATAAATCTCGGCACAGGTAACGGGTATTCTGTAAAAGAAATTATTGATGCGGCAAGGAAAATTACAGGCAAAGAAATTAAATCAGAAATTGTCGGAAGACGAGCAGGTGACCCTGCAATTTTAGTTGCTGATAATAAAAAAGCAAAAGAATTATTAGACTGGAAACCGAAATATAATCTGGAGAGAATTTTAGAAACAGCCTGGAACTGGCATAAAAATCAAAAGTATTAGCAAATAACAAATTGCAAATAACAAATAAAATAAAAAACTAATCACTAACAACTAAACACATAAGTATGAAAGGTATTATCCTTGCAGGCGGCGCGGGTACGAGACTTTACCCGATATCCAAAATTTACAGCAAACAACTTACCCTGATTTATGATAAACCGTTAATTTATTACCCGCTTTCAATTTTGATGCTTAGCGGAATTAAAGAAATTCTTATTATCTCGAATGAAGAGACAATTCCTCAATATAAAAAGCTTTTCGGAGACGGAAAACATATAGGCCTTTCTATTGAATATGTTGTACAGTCAGCGCCTAACGGAATAGCCGAATCGTTTATACTTGGTGATAAGTTTATCGGAGATGACAGCGTATCGCTTATACTCGGTGATAATATTTTTTATGGCAAACTCGATTTTATTTATAATGCCATTAAAAATAATAAGGGTGCAACAGTATTCGGATATCAGGTTACCGACCCCGAAAGATACGGTATAGTTGAATTCGATGAAAACGGGAAGGCAATTTCACTCGAAGAAAAACCTAAAATGCCAAAGTCAAATTATGCAGTCCCGGGATTTTATGTCTATGATAATGAAGTAGTGAATATTTCAAAAAATCTTAAACCTTCTGCGCGCGGCGAACTTGAAATTACAGACGTTAATATCGAATACCTGAAAAAAGGAAAACTCAATGTCGAAAAAATCGGACGCGGGGTAGCATGGCTCGATACCGGTACTCCCGAATCGCTTCTTCAGGCTTCACATTTCTTCGGTGTAATAGAAGACAGGCAGGGACTTAAAGTTGCCTGTATCGAGGAAATTGCTTATCATATGGGATTCATTGACAGGAAGCAGTTTGAAAAAGTAATATCCGAAATTCCAAAATCCCTTTACAGGGAATATCTTGAAAAAGTTTTAAAGAATGACTGAATATGAAAATTAAAAAAACCGAACTCGAAGGTGTGCTGATAATTGAGCCTGATGTATTTCCCGATGACAGGGGATTTTTCTTCGAGTCACACAGTATAAAAAAATATTCCGACAACGGATTCGATTTTAAATTTGTTCAGGATAATATTTCCAAATCAGTAAAAGGAACTATACGCGGTCTTCATTACCAGGTCGGAGATTTTGCTCAGGGGAAACTCTGCCAGGTGATATCGGGAAAAGTATATGATGTTGCAGTAGATATCAGGTTTGGTTCTCCGACATTCGGAAAATATACCGGAGTCGAGTTATCAGGCGATAACCACCTCCAGTTCTGGCTTCCGCCGGGATTTGCTCACGGCTTCTCCGTACTTTCCGATGAAGCAATATTTATGTATAAGTGCACAAACTATTACAGCAAAAAAGATGAGCGCGCAATAATTTTTAATGATGCAGATTTGAATATTGACTGGAAAACGAATACGCCTATTGTATCGCCAAAAGATTTACTCGCTACAAAATTCAAAGATATAGAAAAAGATTATACTTATAATCAAACCCCGTAGGGGTGATCTGTTTGTAGAAAATTGAATACGATATGTATTTAGCTCCGTAGGAGCGACCTGTTTGTAGAAAATTGAATACGATATATATTTAGCTCCATAGGAGCGACCTGTTTGAATATTTTTATTTTAGATTGAATCCCGAAGGGATGAAATTATTATAGAAAAATGAGATAGAAAATTTCAAACCCCGTAGGGGTGACATCTTATTCAAAAAGATATTTAATGTAGCCTGCGAATTTATTCGCGGGATAATGTTGAATCAAATTTCAAGAAAAAAGGAGTTAAAATGGATTTATCCATCATCGGTACCGGATACGTCGGATTGGTCTCCGGCACTTGTTTTGCCGAAATGGGCAATAATGTTATCTGCGTTGATAACCATCCCGAAAAGCTAAAGAAGCTCAAAAATGCCGAAGTCACAATCTACGAACCCGGTCTTGAAATTATTTTTTCGAGAAATATCGAAAAGAAAAGACTTAGCTTCACTGATGATTTGAAGCACGCCGTGCTTAACACCGAAGTTATTTTCCTCTGCCTGCCCACACCGCAGGGTGAAGACGGCTCTGCTGATTTGCAGTATGTACTGCGGGTTGCCGGTGACATAGGGAAAATAATGAAAGAAAATAATGTAAAAGAGCATAAAATTATCGTAAATAAAAGCACCGTCCCTGTCGGCACTGCACAGCTAGTCGAAAATGAAATTAAAAAATACGGCGTGAGCAATTTCGATATAGTTTCCAATCCTGAATTCCTTCGCGAAGGATTTGCAGTAGATGATTTTATGAAACCCGACAGAATCGTGGTCGGCTCTGAAAGCAAATCCGCTCTTGAAAAAATGCGTGAACTGTATGAACCTTTTGTCAGGCAGGGAAATCCGATTGTCGAGATGAATACTGCAAGTTCCGAAGTTACCAAGTACGCCGCAAACTCTTACCTTGCAATGAGAATTACATATATGAATGAGCTTGCGAACTTCTGCGAAGCTGTCGGTGCAAATATTGATTTGGTAAGAAAAGGAATGGGAACAGATACAAGAATCGGTAAAAGATTTTTATTTGCAGGAATCGGTTACGGCGGTTCGTGCTTCCCGAAAGACGTAAACGCGTTAATCAAAACTTCAGCCGATAAAGGCTCTCCAATCAACTTGCTTACGGTTGTAGATAAAATGAATAAAGCGCAGAAGAAAGTATTATTCGATAAAGTCGTAAAGCACTTCGGAAATATTAAAGGAAAACATTTTGCAGTGTGGGGACTTGCCTTTAAACCCAATACCGATGATATGCGCGAAGCCCCGTCAGTAGTGATTATAAACGAATTGCTGAAAGCCGGTGCGACAGTTTCCGCATATGACCCTGCGGCTGTCGAGACATCAAAATTCTATCTTAAAGAATCAATCACTTATGCTGAAAATGAATATGACGCTCTCAAAAATGCCGATGCGCTTTTAATTTTCACCGAATGGAATGAATTCCGCAATCCCGATTTCGATAAAATTTCTTCCACACTAAAAAATAAACTAATCTTCGACGGAAGAAATATCTTCGCTACAGATAAAATGAAAGAACTGGGATATACATATTATAGCATCGGGCGTAAAGTAGTTTCGTAGAGCAAAAAATTCAGAAGTCAGTATTCAGAATATAGTAGATTTCGTCGTTGTTGTTGAAAATCTGATTTAGCGGATTGTTTTAGTCTACAGCAGCGTATAGCACAAAATCATAATATTTTATTGATGGTGTTGTTCTAAAGAATCCTGATTAAATACAGAAATGTAAAGTCACGCAGGACTATAATACCATATAACAGCAAACTTTAAACAACAGTAAATTTGTTAACCCCGTAGGGGTGTTCTGTTTGTAGAAAAATGTATTCACAACAACAGCAAATTTGTTAACCCCGTAGGGTGTTCTGTTTGTAGAAAAATGTATTCACAACAACAGCAAATTTGTTAACCCCGTAGGGGTGTTCTGTTTGTAGAAAATGTATTCACAACAATACGAGCCCCGTAGGGGCGACCTGTCTTTCCGCCGCAGTTAGTGTTTAAGCGAAGCGGCACTAACAGCTAAAATATTCAATAGCTCTTCTTCAATAGCCACGAGCTTTGCGTTTTTTGCATCCGCCGTGGCGGATAGCTCGTGGAAACAAGTGCCAAGAAAAAGGACTTTAGTCCATAAGAAGATTTTGGGCTAAAGCCCAAATTGAATGATATTTACCCCACGACCTAAAGGTCGTGGCTACTAAAAAAATCATTGCGTTCCAACGCTGGAGCATTGGAACGAGAACAAATAATACTTTTCTATTAATCATTACTCATTACTCATTACTCATTATTCATTGAAACTTACTTTTCCAAAATCACTTTTTTAAAATATTCGTATGTTATTTTTAAACCCTCTTGCCGTGAAACCTTCGGTTCCCAGCCGAGGAGTTTTTTTGCTTTTGTGATATCGGGTTGCCTCTGTTTCGGGTCGTCTGTGGGTAATTCTTTAAATATTATTTTCTGGTTAGTGCCAGTCAGTTTTATAATTTCCTCGGCGAATTCGAGTATGGTAATTTCATCGGGATTGCCTATGTTCACGGGCATTGTATAATCGCTCATCAGCAGTCTGTAAATTCCTTCTACCTGGTCATCCACGTAGCAGAATGAACGTGTCTGGCTGCCGTCACCAAAGACAGTAATGTCTTCTCCGCGCAGTGCCTGTCCTATGAATGCAGGCAAAGCCCTGCCGTCATTGAGTCTCATTCTCGGTCCGTATGTATTGAATATCCTGACTATTCGTGTATCGAGTCCGTGGTAAGTGTGATATGCCATTGTAATTGCTTCCATAAATCTCTTTGCTTCATCATAAACTCCGCGCGGACCTATAGGATTTACATTTCCCCAGTACTCTTCATTTTGCGGATGAATGTTCGGGTCGCCGTAAATTTCCGATGTGGATGCAATTAGGAATTTTGATTTCTTTTCCTTTGCAAGCCCAAGCAGGTTGTGTGTGCCCAGAGAGCCGACCTTTAATGTCTGAATAGGAATCTTTAAATAATCAATCGGACTGGCAGGCGAGGCGAAATGCAGTATGTAATCCAGCTTACCCGGCACGTGGACGAATTTAGTCACATCGTGAAAGTAAAATTCGAAATCCTTGTTCGGAAACAGATGCTCGATATTTTTCATAGAACCTGTGCTAAGGTTATCCATTCCGATTACCTTAAAGCCTTCTTTTATAAATCTGTCGCATAAATGCGAGCCGAGAAATCCGGCTGCACCCGTTATTAAAACCCTTTTCTGCTCTTTTTCCACGTCTGATTATTTAGTTAAGCTAATTTAGTTATATTTATGAAAATATTTTATTCATAAATTTTTCTTTTTGTGGTTTCGGAGGGGGGAGGGGTCGCATACTTTTTTTCCTCCGACTTCGTCGGAGGTTATTATTGTTCAATTCCTTCGGGATTGCTTTCACTTTTTGTTTTACTTTTTACATTTTACTTTTTACTTTTTACAATTCGAGTATTAATAAGTTAAAATAAAAATTAAATATTGAAAAAAAATTATCTTGATTATTAAATTTATTCTCAATATACTTGCTAATAACAACTAATAAATTAATTATTTCATATGCCAATTTTTGAATATAAGTGCAAGGAGTGCGATTCGAAGTACGAAGTGCTTCACAAATCAAGCGAAAAGCAGGAAGATGTTTTCTGCCCGAACTGCAAATCTGCAAAACACATAAAGCTGGTATCATCTTTCAGTGCAAGCGTGCAGGGAAGTTCTGATTTCGGCGGAGGATGCTCCGACGGTTCCTGCGGATTGCCTTCATACGGAGGCGGCTGTGCAAACGGAATGTGCGGCTTAAATTAGTTCATTTGAGATATATCCTAAAATAAACAGCCCGTGAAATTAATTTCACGGGCTGTTGCTTTTTATAACTTGGTTTCTGTTTAGCTTTTTGATTCTGCTTCAAACACAGCCATTGCTGTCAGATTTACGATATCATCCACATAACTTTCGGGACCTAATAAGAAAACGGGTTTTTTAATTCCAAGAAGTATCGGGCCTATTGCCACCGCTCCGCCAATTGAACCTAAAAGCTTGTAAGCGATATTGGCTGAAGTAAGGTCCGGACAAATCAGAACATTTGCTCTTTCCTTCAGGTTGCTGAACGGATAATAGTTTGAGATAATTTCCGGATTCATTGCTGTTTCTGCAGTCATTTCACCGTCAATAATTAAATCAGGACGTTTCCTTTTAACAATGGTTGTAGCTTTTGCAACTTTGTTTGAAAGCGGGTGGTTCGTACTTCCGAAATTGCTGAATGAAAGCATCGCAATTTTCGGAGTAAATCCCATCTTTGTAACATTTTCCGCAACCAAAAGAGCTATGCCTGCGAGATCATCTGCAGTCGGCTCGATGTTAACAGTTGCATCTGCAATGAACAATGTCTGATTTTTAAATACCATCATGTAAAGTCCTGCGATTTTATCTATGCCTTCTTCCTTGCCAATTATCTGCAGTGCAGGTCTTACCGTATCCGGATAATGCTGCGTCAGACCTGAAATCAGTCCGTCTGCGTCGCCGCTTCTTACCATCATCATACCGAATATCTGGGGGGTCTTGATTAATCTTTTTGCATCGCGGTAAGTAACACCTTTCCTTTTTCTCAGTTCATAAAAATCTTCGAGATATTTATCATACTTTAGGTTATTTTTCGGGTCGAAGATTTCTATTTTATTGAAATCGAAATCCAGTCCGAGTTCTTCTATTTTGCTTTTTATTTTTACTTCATTGCCGACTAATATTGGTTTTGTAATTCTTTCATCAATCAGAATCTGTGCCGCTCTTAGAATTTTTTCCTCTTCACCTTCTGGAAATACTATTCTCTTGTGAAGATGCTGGGCTTTGTGTATAAAGAATCTCATCACTTCTCTTGATTTTCCCAGTCTGCCTTCAAGCTTGTCTCTGTACTGGTCGAAATCTTCTATCGGGTTCTTGGCAACTCCGCTTTCAATAGCAGCTTTCGCTACAGCAGGTGCTTCCCACAGAAGCACTCTCGGGTCAAAAGGTTTTGGAATTATGTACTCGCGGCCAAATTCTATTCTCTTCCCTCCGTAAGCCCTGATAACCGCATCAGGCACATCTTCCTTGGCAAGATTAGCAAGCGCATACGAAGCTGCGATTTTCATTTGTTCGTTTATAGTGGTCGCTCTTACGTCGAGAGCACCCCTGAATATAAACGGGAACCCAAGCACGTTATTAACCTGATTGGGATAATCGGAGCGGCCTGTTGCCATAATAACATCATCCCTGGCTTCCTTTGCAGCGTCGTATGTAATTTCAGGATTAGGATTTGCCATTGCGAATATAATCGGGTTGTCCGCCATTGTTTTTACCATTTCCTTGGTAAGAATATCCTTTGCAGAAACACCGCAGAATGCATCAGCACCTTTCATTGCTTCTTCCAAAGTTCTCATTTCAGTATCCTGAGCAAAATACTCCTTGTAAGGATTCATCCCCTTCGTTCTGCCTTTGTAAACCACGCCCTTGGTATCCACGAGAATAATATTTTCCCTTTTCACACCGAGTACCTCATACAGCTTTGCACAGGCAATTCCTGCCGCACCTGCACCGCTGAATACGACTTTTATATCTTCAATTTTCTTGTTGATAATTTCCAGGGAATTCAGAAGCGCTGCTCCGCTGATAATTGCAGTTCCGTGCTGGTCATCGTGGAAGACGGGGATGTTCATTATCTTTTTTAACTCTTCTTCGATATAGAAGCATTCAGGAGCTTTAATATCTTCGAGATTAATTCCTCCGAATGTCGGCTCCAGAAGTTTAACCGCTTTGATTATTTCGTCAGAGTCATGTGTATCCAGCTCGATATCAAACACATCAACATCGGCAAATCTTTTGAACAAAACTCCCTTTCCTTCCATAACAGGTTTTCCGGCTAGTGCTCCGATATCGCCGAGTCCTAGCACTGCTGTTCCGTTTGAAACTACTGCTACCAGGTTTCCTTTAGCCGTATATAAATAAGCATCATCCGGGTTTGCTTCGATATCAAGACACGGGTCTGCAACACCGGGTGTATAAGCAAGTGATAAATCCCTTTGAGTATTGCAGGGCTTAGAGGAAACTACTTCAATTTTTCCGGGTCGCCCGAGTCTGTGATAATCCAGGGCATCCTGTTTGCGAATCATAACTTCCTTCCTTTCTTAAATGATTGTGGTTTTGAGAATTTAATTGTATTCAAGATATAATAAATAAAAACAAAATTTAATTAATATTTTTATCAACATTTATTTTATTATTAAATACTTGTAATTCACTTTCTTATAAAATCAATTTGTTGTAAATTATAAATTATTTGTTTTTTATTTATATATAATTTATGTACGATTTTATTTTCAAGCCCTTCTCAGAAATGACCGATGAGGATTTTGCAAAAGTTGGATTCAAATCGGGATTAGAAATACATCAGCAGTTATACACGGAAAAGAAACTATTCTGCCGTTGTCCTGCCGGTTGCTACAGTAAAAAATTTGATGCGGAAATCTTAAGACATATGAGGCCCACACTCTCTGAAATGGGTGAGTACGACGGTACTGCATTGATGGAATTCAAAACGAAAAAAGACATAATTTATCACATAAACCGTGAAACAGTATGTACTTATGAAATGGATGATACTCCGCCTTTCGAGATTAACGAAACAGCACTGGATATATCGCTTGAAATTGCAATGCTGTATAAATGCTCGATGATAGATGAAATTCACATTGCCAGAAAACAGTATCTTGATGGTAGCATTCCAACAGGTTTTCAGAGAACGACAATCGTGAGCGTTAACGGAAAAATTCCATATAAAAACCGGGATATAGAAATAATCCAGCTTTCACTCGAAGAAGATTCCTGCCGCGAAGTAAGTGACTTTGGTCATACAAGAGTATATTTGACAGACAGGCTCGGAATGCCGCTGCTCGAAACTGTTACCGGACCTGATATGAAAACTCCGTACGAAGTTGCGGATGTTGCCAATATTCTTAGGAAATTGGTACGCACGACAGGAAAAGTGAGAACAGGTGCCGGCGCTGCAAGAGAAGATGTGAATGTAAGCGTTACAGGCGGCACAAGGATTGAAATCAAGGGCGTTCCGAGCATAAAAAGAATTCCGCTTCTTACATACAATGAGGCAATGCGCCAGTGGAATCTTTTAAGGTTACGGGAAGAGCTGAAAAGCAGGGGAGTTACTCCTGATACTTTTGAAGCCAAAACAGACGATATAACAAAACTGCTTAAGAAAACGAAATATATGCCCGTTTTGAATGCTCTTGCCGCAGGTATGAAAATCAATTGCGTTACACTAAGGGGATTTAAAGGCTTACTTAGATGGCAGACACAAACCGATACTTATTTCTCCAGGGAAATTTCCGACAGGGTAAGGGTAATAGCCTGCCTTACAACACTTCCGAATATAATTCATTCCGATAGCACTGGAGAAACCCTTGCAACATCTGAATGGAGAAATATTAAGAAAGTTATCGGTGCAACCGATGAAGATGCATATGTCATTGTTTGGGGCAGTAAAACTGACAGTGATATGGCTGCAAGGGAAATTATAATCAGGGCAAAAGAAGCGACCATAGGGATTCCTTCCGAAACTAGGCAGGCGCTTAAAGATGGAACAAACGGTTTTGAAAGAATTCTTCCGGGCGCAGACAGGATGTATCCCGATACAGATTTACCGCCGAAAAAAATCACGCAGGAAAGACTGGAAAGGATAAAACTTGGTGTACCCGATTTTTACTGGGACAGGGAAAACTGGTATAAGGAACTGAACATACCTGAAGATGTAATTCCGCCGCTTGCAATATCGAGATATGCGGCTTTGTTTAAGAAATTAGTGAATGAATGGAAAATAAATCCCGTGCTTGCGTCGGTAGCACTTGTACAATATCCAAAAAGATTAAGGAAAAAGAAGCTGAATACGGAATTACTGACTGCTGAAATCATGGAAGATATTATCAAAGCATTTAAAGACGGTAAAATATACAGGGAAGGAATTTTGATTGCAATGGAGCAGGCGATAAAGAATAACGGAAAATTTATGGATTACTTCCGGCCTGAAATAAAGAAATCGGATATGAAAGATTTTCTAAATAACTCAAAAAAGGATTTAATGAAAATAAAAATTTTCGATAAAGAAAACGAAAAGCTGGTTTTACTCGGTATTCTGATGAATAAAGTCAGAGGAAAAGCTGACTCTAAAGAAGTTATCAGCTTGATAAATAAAAAAAATTAAAAGAAAAACACAATTTGGAAAATGGCTCAAAATGAAGAATATAAAGGCTACAGCGAAATTGCACTCCAAAAACTGAAAGAGTTTAATGCACTCGTTTGGAGCGACGTCGAAATTACTACTGATAAAGGGTTGTATAAAGGCAAAATCCTTCCTCGTTCGGAAACAGCTGATAAACTGCACGTGGTGATTAAATTATCATCCGGTTATAACATAGGACTAGCCGCAGAGTTTATTTCAAACATTAAAGTTCTCGGTAGAAAAGAAGCTCATTACAAGATTCCTGAAAAGGAATTTCCTTATGACCCGAAAAGACCGAATGTAAAACTTCTCGGAACGGGGGGTACTATTGCAAGCCGTCTGGATTACAGGACGGGCGCTGTTATTCCGGCTTTCTCTCCGGGCGAACTTTATGGCTCGGTTCCTGAACTTGCGGATATCTGCAATCTTGAAACTGAAAAATTGTACGGTGTATTCAGCGAAAATATGGGACCGGAACAGTGGGCAGGTACTGCAAAGGCAATCGGGAAGGAAATTGAAAAGGGCGTGCACGGAATAGTAATCGGACACGGAACGGATACGATGCACCATACAGCGGCTGCGCTTTCTTTCATGGTTCAGAATTCCCCTGTTCCTATTGTAATGGTAGGTTCACAGCGTTCAAGCGACAGGCCGTCTTCCGATGCTGCACTTAACCTGATGCACAGCGTTAAAACAGCAGCCGAAAGCGATATAGCTGAAGTACTAGTGTGTATGTTCGGACCTACTTCAGATGAATACGGACTTCTTCATAGGGGAACAAGAGTAAGAAAAATGCATTCGAGCTACCGCTCTACTTTCAGAACTATCGGGGATATTCCCGTAGCTATGGTGAGCAGAAAAAAAATTACACCGCTCAGAAAAGATTATATGAAAAGAAGATATGACAAGGATGTAATAATAAATACTGCATTTGAAGAAAAAGTAAGTATTGTGTATTACTACCCAAATATGAAACCCGATATTATCGATTCACTCATAGATAATGATTACAGGGGAATTGTAATTGCTGGAACGGGGCTAGGTCACGTAAATAAACCTCTTTATCCGGCGCTGAAAAGAGCGAAGGAAAAAAATATTGCCGTTTATATGACGGTCCAGACATTGTGGGGTTATGTTCAAATGTATGTTTATGATACTGGAAGGGATATGATGGAACTGGGAGTTGTGCCGACAGCAAATATGCTACCCGAAGTTGCTTATGTAAAGCTCGGCTGGGCGCTCGGACAAACCGATAATCTGGATGAAGTAAAGAAAATTATGCTCACTCCTATTGCAGGAGAAATTACGGAAAGAGAACCAAGTAATGGATACCTGATACTTCAGGGAGGCGTTCCTGAGGTTGAGGAATTCATTTCCAGATACAGAAAATAAATATATATTATTCCCATAAATTATATTAAACCTTATAAGAACAGAATTTGTCTAAATAATATATTGTTTTTTGGGGCAAATTTTAACTTTTCTGCACATATTTTGTTATAATATTTTACATCAGAATGATTTATTTCATTCCGCTGTTTTTTTAGTTAAATAAATTCTAATGATACAAAAAATTTTAGTAACACTCTTGGTTTCTGTTTTATTATCAGGTGCAGCATTCTCACAGGATAAGCCAAACAGAAAAAATCCCGACGGCTCAGATAAAAAAGGAAAACTTACTGGTATTATTGTTGACGGCGAAACAGGCGCACCGCTTGAATCAGCTGCAGTACAGCTCTTCAGCCAGAAAGATTCAACTCTGGTGGTTGGCACGGCAACCGATAAAACCGGTACTTTCACTCTCGAGCCGCGGTTCGGAAGATTCTATCTGAAAATCAGTTATATTGGATATAATAATACTATCGTAAATAATATTAAAATCAATCCTCAGACACCTGAAGTAAACGCTGGTACGTTAAAACTGACTGCCGGCAATGAAATGACAACAAAAGTTATCGAAGTGGAAGCGGAAGTAAATCCATTCGAAAACCAGCTCGATAAGAAAGTTTATAACGTTGAAAAAACAATTGTCAGCGAAAGCGGCTCTGCCGTTGACGTGCTGAAAAATGTTCCCTCGGTGACGGTTGATGCAGACGGCAACGTAAGTCTGCGCGGAAGCAGTAATGTTAAGATTTTAATAAACGGTCGTCCTTCTGCAATGCTCGGAAATGACCCGTCTGCAGTGCTGGAACAGATTCCTTCGAAGATGATTGAATCAATTGAAATAATGAGCAATCCTTCTTCCAAATATGACCCGGAAGGTACAGCAGGTATTATTAATATTGTGCTTAAAAAACAACAAGACGACGGATACAACGGTAGTATAACTGTTAATGCAGGTACAAGGGATAAGTATAATACATCTGTTAATCTGAATCTTAGGAAGGATAAATTCAATTTTTACGGCAACTATAACTTCCGTTTGTTTAATATGTATGGGAATGGTGCCACAAATAAACAGACGATTTTTAATAATACCTCATTTTTCAACAACCAGATTTCCACTTCTCACGGAAAAATGCAGTCACATATGGGTTCGCTTGGAATGGATTATATGCCCGATAAAAAAAATCTTTTTAGTCTTTCAGGTTCGTACAGTTCGAGAGACAGGAACAGATATGACCTTGGTACTTATGTCAATTTCGATGCATTGTATAATCCTACATCCATGTATTTCAGAAACAGTGATGATGATGAAAGCGGTAATGGTGTAGATATAAACTTAAGCCATAAATATAAATTCGACAAAAAGAAAGAAGAACTAAATACGGCATTTCAATATTCCCGCTCGAGTGAAGATGAATCAGGTAATATCAACCAATACTATAATACAGGAAGTTCTTATCTTCAACAGAAAGATAATACTACATACAGCCTTGATATTTTTTCGGGACAGTCGGATTTCTACAATCCGCTCGGCGAAGATAACAAATCGAAATTTGAATCAGGTGTGAAAGGAGTCTACCGTTCGATAAATTCCGATTACACTTCAAATTATTTTGATTTTATCACGCAGAGCTGGTTTTATAATAATCTGACCAGCAATAATTTCAGGTATAAAGACCAGGTCTATTCTGCTTATGCAAATTACGGCAACACTTATAAGAATTTCGGCTTTCAACTTGGATTAAGGCTTGAACAGACTTTCACAAAGTCAGAACAGCTTACATCCGCTCAGAACTTCGAACATAACTATTTTAGCTGGTTTCCGAGCGTGTATCTTACGCAATCAATTACTAAAACAAATGAAATACAGCTCAGTTATACACGCAGAATCAACAGACCTAATCTGCACGTTCTGAATCCTTTTACCGATTATAGCGACCCTCAGAATCTCAGAAAAGGTAATCCCGATCTTAAACCCGAATATATAAATTCCTTCGAGCTTAGTTATATGAAGTATTTCACAACATTAAATGTGTCGGGTTCGGTTTTTTACAGAAGGGTGGATGATGTAATTAACAGGTTTGTAACACAACTTGACTCGGCAACTACTTTAATGACTTTTGAAAATATGAATAACTCACAATCCTACGGACTTGAATTTGTAGTTACGGGTAGCCTTGCAAAATGGTGGAATTTAAATGCAAGCACGAGTTATTATTATACAAAAGTATCGGGTTCGAGCAGTATCGGTAGCACTCTGGATAACTCCAGCAATGTATGGTCGGGAAAGCTGATGACAAGTTTAACATTCCCTGATTTATTCGATGTTCAGTTCGGTTATAATTATTCAGGCAAGATGATTACTGCTACAGGAAGTATGGACCCGATGCAAACTCTTGATATTGCGATTAAAAAAGATTTCTTCTTTAAAAGACTGAGCTTCACGTTAAGAGTATCGGATGCGCTGAATACTCAGAAATTCTCAGTACATACAAACCAGAGCGATATTATTGCGGATATGGTGAGAAGGCGTGACTCAAGAAATGTATTCTTTAGTGTTTCGTACAGGTTTGGAACTGAAATGCAGCAGCAGGAAAGAAAAAGAAAAAGACAGGAAAATACAAATGAAGATATGAACGGAGAAGATTATTAGAGTCGAGAGCCCGCCGTTGCGGGGAGTTTATTGAGTGTATAGAGTCTTTTAAGTGTGTTGAGTGTATATTACAAATAATTGAATTAAATATAAACCCCGAAGGGGTGAAAGTATTATAGAAAAAAAAGGAATAAAATGTTAAACCCCGAAGGGGTGAAATATGGTATTTAAAATCATTCCTGATTCGTTAACACGGGTCAGGAATTTTTTTATTTCTTGTAAATTCCCAGCAGTACTTCCGCCGCCGCGGTAGGAAGGATTTTCCCCGATAAAATATCTTTTTGAATTTTCGGTAGTGATTTGATTATATCGGGATTGTTGTAAAAACTTTTTTTAATTTGCTCTTCTATTAAGCTGTAAGCCCATTCAAGTGACTGGTTTTTTCTTCTGCTATCAAATGCACCTGTTGATTTCGTGTGCTCTTTGAATTTTGTAATTACATTCCAGATATTTTCTATTCCTTCACCCGTAAGTGCCGAACAGATATATGCATTCGTCTGCCAGTCCTTTGTTGCAGGGGCTATGTATTTCAATGCCATTGAAAATTCCGCCTGAGTCCCAAGTGCACGCGGTTTATTGTCACCGTCTGCTTTGTTTATCAGCAGTGCATCGGCAAGCTCGATAACTCCTTTTTTGATTCCCTGAAGCTCATCGCCCGCTCCCGCTATCATCACGAGTAAAAAGAAATCCACCATAGAGCGCACGGTTACTTCGCTCTGCCCGACTCCGACTGTCTCCACAAGTATCACATCGAATCCCGCGGCTTCGCATACCAGCATTGTCTCCCGGCTCTTGCGCGCGACACCGCCAAGCGTTCCTTCAGACGGCGAGGGGCGGATGAAACAATTTTTTTCCCGCGAGAGTCTTTCCATTCTGGTCTTATCGCCGAGTATGCTTCCTTTCGTAATCGTACTGCTCGGGTCGATTGCAAGTACTGCAACTTTGTGTCCTTTATCTATTAAGTATAATCCAAGTGTTTCTATTAATGTGCTTTTTCCTGCTCCGGGAAAACCTGTAATGCCAATCCTGACTGAATTTCCCGAATGCGGCAGTAATTCTTTTAAAACTTCCTGAGATTTTTCATAATGGGCAGGGGAATTGCTTTCTATTAAAGTGATTGTTCTTGCGAGTACAGTTCTGTCATTTTTTAAAACGCCATCAACATAGTCTTCGGTTTTTAAATGAGTCCTCTTCTTTGATTGAGTGTTAGTATTTTTATTTAAAGACGGAGAAATCCCTTTGACTACTTTTGTAGCAAAAGCATCAGAGGGATTTTCCGGCACCCAATCGGGGATATATGAATCAGATTTTTTCTTAGTCATTATTAAATTTAAAATTTCACTGAGACACACAGAGGAGTCTCAAAGTGACACAGAGAAAAGCTCTGTAATTCAGAATTCAGCATTCATAATTCAGAATTACGCGAAGCGTTTTGCTACTTCTTCCATTATCTTAATCGCGGCTTCGGGGATTTTAGTTCCCGGACCGAAAATTGCCGCCGCGCCGTTTTCATAAAGGTAATCATAATCCTGCGCAGGAATTACTCCGCCGCAAATTACTACTATATCCTCGCGTCCGAGTTTTTTAAGCTCTGCGATAAGTTGTGGCAATAAAGTCTTATGTCCGCCTGCCAGAGAGCTCATACCAATTACGTGCACATCATTTTCTACTGCTTGCTTGGCAGTTTCTTCCGGAGTTTGGAAAAGTGGTCCCATATCCACATCGAATCCCATATCGGCATAAGCAGTTGCAACTACTTTCGCGCCTCTGTCGTGCCCGTCCTGTCCCATCTTTGCAATCATAATGCGCGGTCTGCGTCCTTCTTTTTTAGCAAAGTCGTCAGTCATTTTTCTTGCGACTAAAACTTTGTCGTCCTTGTCGCTTCCGTATTCGGTGTTATATACTCCCGATATTGTTCTTGTCATAGCCTGGAATCTCCCCCAAATTTTTTCTAATGCAAATGAAATTTCTCCTAAAGTTGCTCTCGACCTTGCCGCCTTGATTGCTAAGTCAAGCAGGTTGCCTTCGCCGCCTTCAGCGCATTTTGTTAGAGCTGCAAGTGCTGAATCCACATCTGCCTGATTCCTCTTTGCTTTTGTCTCCTGTAATCTCTTTATCTGCGATAGTCTTACAGCAGTATTATCGACTTCGAGAATTTCCATCGGCGCTTCTTTTTCGAGGCAATATTTATTCACACCGACTATAGTTTCTTTTCCCGAGTCAATTCTTGCCTGCCTTCTTGCAGATGCTTCTTCGATTCTCATTTTCGGAATGCCGGCTTCGATTGCCTTGGTCATTCCGCCGTAAGACTCGACTTCAATAATATGTTCCCAGCCTTTTTTAAGCAAGGCATCAGTTAAGTACTCTACATAATACGAACCGCCCCATGGGTCAATCACTTTGCAGATGTTTGTTTCATCCTGTAAATATAATTGTGTATTCCTTGCAATCCTTGCAGAGAAATCCGTAGGCAATGCAATTGCTTCATCAAGTGAGTTTGTATGCAGAGACTGTGTGTGTCCGAGAGCCGCTGCCATGGCTTCCATGCATGTACGGATAACGTTGTTAAATGGGTCTTGCTCTGTAAGGCTCCAGCCCGATGTCTGCGAGTGAGTTCTGAGTGCCATTGATTTCGTGTTCTTTGGATTGAACATCTTTATCAGCTTTGCCCAAATCACCCTAGCCGCGCGTAGCTTTGCTACTTCCATAAAATAATTCATTCCTTCTGCCCAGAAGAACGAGAGTCTCGGAGCAAATGTGTCTATATCCATTCCCGATTTTATACCTGTCCTCACGTATTCGAGCCCGTCTGCAAGCGTGTATGCCATTTCAAGGTCGGCGGTTGCTCCTGCTTCCTGCATATGATAACCTGAAATGCTGATGCTGTTGAACTTCGGCATATTCTGTGAAGTAAACTGAAATATATCTGCAATAATTTTTATCGAAGGGTCAGGAGGATAAATGTAAGTATTCCTTACCATGTATTCTTTCAGAATGTCATTCTGAATTGTGCCTGTAAGCTGTTCCCATTTAACTCCCTGCTCTTCTGCCGCTACTATATAAAATGCAAGCACTGGGAGCACTGCTCCGTTCATGGTCATTGATACCGACATCTTATCGAGCGGAATCTTATCAAACAAGATTTTCATATCTTCGATTGAATCTATTGCCACGCCTGCTTTTCCTACGTCACCTACAACTCTTTCGTGGTCAGAGTCATATCCTCTGTGCGTTGCAAGGTCAAATGCAACCGAAAGTCCCATCTGTCCCGCGGCAAGATTTCTGCGGTAGAAAGCATTGCTTTCTTCTGCAGTCGAAAATCCCGCATACTGCCTTACTGTCCACGGACGCTGTACATACATTGTGGAGTATGGTCCTCTTAAAAACGGAGGAACGCCTGCCATGTAGTTTAAATGTTCGAACTTTTCTATGTCTGATGAATCGAAAAGTGGTTTTACATCAATCTGCTCCATTGTTTTCCAGATAAAATCTTCCACAGATTTTCCTGTTTCGGCTTCAAATTTCTTTTTCCATTCTTCTTTGGTTATTTTTTCAGAAGTAAGGTCTAATTTTATTTTACTAAAATCCGGTTTCATTATAATTAGAAATTAAATAATTTTCAAAAATTAAAAGTTTAAAAGAGATTTAAGAATTTTATATACATCCGCGCCAAGGAAAATAAAATCATGCACTCCGTCTTTTCTAAGCTGCTCAACCAATTCCTTCGGATAGCCCGCAAGAATTATTTTCACATCTTTAATTTTTTCCTTTAATTCTTTTGCAAGAACGGGTACAAGTACGGGATAAGTCTCATCCGTAGAACAGATTGTAACTATTTCCGCTCCCGATTTTATTGCTTCCGAAACTGCCTCATCGGTTGTGTTGTATTCTTTTTTATAAATTACATCGAATCCGCCTACCTCGAAAAATCCTCTCGAGAAATCTGCTCTTGCCTTGTGCTGTTTAACGGGTCCCATCGTGGCGAGGAATATTTTCGGTGCAAATCCTTTCTTTTCTTTGTATTCGAGTGCCTTGTTCCTTAATTCTTCGAAGATTTCAGATGCTCTGTGAATCCTAACAGCATTAAATATTACAGGTTTTTCATCTCCCGATTTTAAAGTTCTGGAAACATCACCTATAGTTGCTCCGTACAATACCGCATCAATGCAGACTTCTATCAGCTCTTCGGGCTTTTCTTTCTGAATTTTCTTTACTTTAGCCAGTAAGTCTTTTGAATTATTTGCTTTCCTGAATTTTATTACCTGCTCTGCTCTTGCTTTGTGTATTTTTTCGAGTTCAGGTTTTTTATTTTCAAGCTTTTCCTCTTTCATATTTGCATACATGTTTGAACCGACAAGTATGGATTTCCTCTTTGCATAATCTTTTTTTCGTTCGAAATCCGTCTTTTCGATTTCAGACTGCGGGAATCCTTCCTTCAGGGCTTTAAGCATTCCGCCTTTATTCTGTATTTCAACAAATAATTCCCACGATTTTTTTGCAACATCTTCTGTAAGCTTCTCTATATAATATGAACCTCCGGCTGGGTCTATTATTGAATCCAGGTGCGATTCCTCTTTCAGCACTATCTGTGTGTTTCTTGCAATCCTTCTGGAGAATTCATCCGGCATTCCGAATGCTTCGTCGAACGGATTTGAAGTGATTGAATCCGCACCTCCTACGATTGCCGAAAAAGTCTCTGTTGTCGTTCTTAACATATTTACATACGGGTCGTATATAGTCTGATTATGAAATGAAGACTGAGTGTGTATTGTCATTTTTCTGGATTCTTCACTTCCGGCTAATTCTATAATTATTTTTGCCCAGAGAAGTCTTGCTGCCCTGAGTTTTGCAACTTCCATAAAATAAAATGAACCGAGTCCGAAGGTGAATATTATTTTATTGGCAATTTCATCAATTTTTAACCCGTGTTCAAGAAGCTGATTAATATATTCGACACCTGTTGCCAGTGCAAATGCAAGTTCCTGTACCGAGCTTGCTCCGGCATTATGATAGGGAAGTGTATTTACATTAAGTGTCTTGAAACCGGGAAGGTTTTTTGCCGTCCATTTAGTTACACCTGCCACACATTCGAAAATTTTTTCTTCTGGAACGGGAAGCTCTCCGTATGTAACGGCAAAACCGAGCGGGTCGATTTCAAATCCGCCTTTTACTTTTTTAAAATCAATTTTATTCTTTTTCAGGTAAGCGGAAAACAGAAGCATTGAATGGTATCCGCCGAATCCTGCATTTATGTAAACCGGGTATTCTTCCAAATCCACACCCAGCAAGGCATTACAGAAATCATTCAGATTACTTATTGATACGCCGTCTTTTCCGACATCACCAGGTCTTGCATTATCAGGATCGATACCGCTTTTCGCTGCAAAATCAAGTGAAATGTAAATTGCATTTTGTCCTCTTTCAAGGTCATATCTTAAAGCTTCGTTGAAATCTTCAGCAAGCGGATAATTAATGCTTTGCTTTATTTCCCAGGAATTCAGTGTGTTTCCTGATAATTTTGTCCCTCTGACAAAATTGTCAAATCCCGGTTTGTTTTCCAGGAACTCAATATTCTTTAAATCTTCTTTTGTGTAAATAGGCTGAAGGTCTATGCCTTCATATGTCTTTGTAATTAACTTTTTTTCAAAAGGCACGCCTTTCAAATCTTTCTCTGCTGTTTTTCTCCACTCTTCATATGGGGTTTCAGGAAAGTCATTTTGCAAATTGAATTTATCGGGTAGTTTGCTCATATAGGAATTTTTTTGTTAAACATACAAATATCCAAAATTTAATATTAAGATTAAATTCACTTTTTCGGTTATACATTCGCTTTTTTAAAATTAATTTGACTAAAGATTTTAATAAATTCAAATAAAGTTTTCAGTAAATTAGAAATATTATATTGGTAGATTTAACAATCCTGATAAATCACCAAAAAACTGTAAGTATATTCAACAAGACAATGTATAAAAAATAAACAGATAAAATTTCTGATATTTGATATTATATGCACTTTCTGGAAATAATTGCTTAATATATGTAAGTATATTCAACAGGGATGTAGTTGCAAAAATTATCACTGATTATAATATACTGAAATAACAATATAATAAATTGCATTTTTTTTGTGGTTTTTGGCATGGTAATTGAAAGTATATATATAAACTTAATTTAACGGAGGTTTATCATGGTAGTAATATTATTAATAGTATCAATCGCAATAATGGTATTGGTTGACATATTTATCATCAGGGCGAGAAGTGCAAAGCTTTCACCTTCTATAGCAAGTCCGTCTGTATTCAACAGAAAAAGTTTGCTAGCACCGGATGGATTTTATTTTTCAAAAGGACATGTCTGGGCAAAAACTCTCGGTAATGATAAAGTAAAAGCAGGAATTGATGATTTCGTACTTCATGCTCTCGGAAAAATTCTCGTTTCCGAAATAGTACCCGAAGGTTCAAAAATTAAAAAAGGCGATGTACTGATGAAAGGCTTATTCGATTCGAAGTCAGTTCATTTCTTTTCACCGGTAGATGGTACAGTGGATACGGTAAACAAGGAATTAGTCGGTAAATATCTCAGCGATCCATATAATGATGACTGGGGTCTTGTGATAAAGACCGAAAATGCTGATACTGCCCTCTCACCGCTTTTTATGGGAGCAAATGCAGTTAATTGGATGAAGAGTGAATTCAAGAAGCTGAAAGATTTTCTCGTAATGAATTCGGTTAAAACAGAACTCGCAGGCGTTACAATGTACGACGGTGGTAATGTTATGGAAGGTGCAGTTTCGAAACTGGATGATAATTCGGTTAAAGATTTCGAAGCAATGTTTCTTTCATTATAAAAAACCGTAATACCTTTTTGTTAACTGCCAAATTCTGTGAATATGGTATATGAAATCAATAAAAATATTGAAAACCTGAAGTGCATCTGGATGTCAACCAACGATGTCGGGGAAAAACTCTGCGACAGAAAGTTTGACTGCGATAACTGTGAGTTTGACAGGCAGATGAGAAAAAGCAGAAGTCCCGGTAATATTAAGGAGTTTTACCTTAATCCCGATTACAATCTGCTTGAGGAGACTATTCAAAAACTGAATTCAATAAACTTAGTCTCTTATCCACCGAACTACAGGTTTAATAAAAGCTTTATGCTTAAGAAATTTCTGGGGGAAACGTATTTCCTGGGATTTAATCCGGTCCTTAATGTGCTTTTTGACAGCATCAAATCAGCTGAAATTTCCGGACCTAAAACTGTGTTCCGGAAGGGTGATATGGTTTTTGATGTTAAAGGGGACTGGGGTAATATAGTGATACACACTCCGTTTGACTTTTCGTTTGAATCAGACATAATTCCTCTTGATACAGGCTCCGGAAATAACTGGATAGGATTTGTAAAAAGCAGTGAAGAAAAAATCAATCCGGCCTGCATGAGCAGAGAACAGTATGCAAAATCTATTGATAGCGTATGCAGGTATCTTAAAAAATATATGGAAAAGTCAGTCACCGTGGGTACTACATTGTACGACGGCGGCGAAAGGCTTAAATATATTTACCAGATTATTGGTAAGGAAAATTATAGAAAGATTTTAATGGTTGTCCTGTCTTAATTTATGATTCTTATGATGAATGATGTATGAAACCCCTCTTCTCCTGAGGGGTTTCTTGTATGTAAAAAATGCAATTGTTATTAAGCTTTACCTTCCATAATTTTATCGAAATTCCTGTTTTTTTATGAAAGTTAAGCTGTTCAATAAATTAAGCGTAAGATTATTTCTCGTTACATCTCTTGTACTGATCATTATCTTTTCTATCCATACTTATTTTACCGTAAAAAAGCTGGAGGAAGATTTCACTTCAAGCTACAAGCAGAGCGCTTATAATATCAGCGATATCATAAAGCGCTCCACCAGGCACAGTATGCTCCTTAACCAGAGGGGAGATGTTTACGAAATCATCAAAACAATCGGAAACGAACCGGGTGTAAAAACAATAAGAATATACAATAAGCAGGGCGTCATATCCTATTCGTCCGATTCATCCGAAATTAATAAAACCGTTGATATGAATGCAGAAGCCTGCATAATGTGCCACGAAAATAATTCAATTTCAAAAAATATTGCACGAAAAGACAGCCTTCGGATTTTTAATATAAAAAATGAAAGGTTTCTTGGATTAATCAATCCTATCAGAAATGAAAAAGACTGCTATACATCCGAATGCCATGCGCACAAATCCCATACCGAATTGCTCGGCATACTTGATGTTGTCATTTCAATGAATAAAGCAGATAAAATTATCAGTTCCAATAAAAAAGATATTATAATTAATTCGGTGATTATTTCCGTCCTTATATCAGGACTCAGTTTCCTGTTTATTTATGTACTCGTGAACAAGCCTTTGAAAATTTTGCAGGAAGGAATTAGCTCACTCGGAAAAGGAGACTGGAACTACAGAATTAATATCGGAACCAGAACCGAGCTTGGCGTAATAGCTGCGGAGTTTAACGATATGGCAAGACTGCTTTCATCAGCTTATACTGAAATAAAGGAGTGGTCCGAAACCCTTAATGATAAAGTAGAACAGAAATCTGCTGAACTGAAAAATATATATGAGCAGGTACTGCAGATTGAAAAACTTGCTTCGCTGGGAAAACTTTCAGCTACGGTTGCGCATGAGCTCAATAATCCTCTGGAGGGTATCCTGACATACAGCAAGCTGATAATAAAAAAACTGAAAGAGAAAAAGATAGATGGGGTTAATCCGAAAATAATAGATTTCCTGAACCTGATAGCGGACGAAGCTTCCAGATGCGGGAAAATTGTAAAAGACCTGCTCCTGTTCTCTCACAGAGACCTTGAGCAGTTCAAAAGAAGCGACCTCGTTGATGTGATTAATAAAAGCGCAATGCTAATTAACCATCATCTTGAAATTAACAATGTAAGCCTGGTTAAGGATTTTTCGGTTGAATCCCTCGAAGTATACTGCAATCCGCAGAAAATTCAACAGGCTCTGATTTCTATTCTTATAAATGCTATCGAATCCATGCACAATAAAGCCGGTGAAATTAAAATTTCACTTCAGGCTGAAAATGACCACGCTATCCTGAGAATTAAAGATCAGGGAGACGGAATATCCCAGAAGGATTTGCCTTTTATTTTCGAACCTTTCTATACCACAAAAGACGCTTTAAAAGGTACGGGACTCGGTTTATCCGTTGTTTACGGTATAATTAAAGTTCATAACGGAAAAATTGAAGTTGAAGAAACTTCCGGGAAAGGTACTACTTTTAAAATCATACTGCCAATTAATCAAAATACTATTTAATTTATGAATAAAAAAGAAAGAATAATGATTGTTGATGACGAAAAGATTGTCAGGGAATCACTGTATCACTGGTTTTCGGATGAAGGATACGATGTCGATACTGCCGAAAGTGCGGAAAATGCTCTTAAGAAATTTGATAAGGATAAATTTGACCTCGTATTGCTTGATATGAAAATGCCGGGTATGAGCGGACTTGACCTCCTGCCTAAACTGAAGCAGATTGATGAAGATTGTTTTGTTATATTGATAACTGCCTATGCCTCTGTGCCCAGTGCTATTCAGGCTCTTAAAGAAGGAGCATTTGATTATATCACAAAACCGGTTGACCCTGAAGAGCTGAATCATATTGTGAAAAATGCAATTCAACAAAAGAAACTTAAAACAGAAAATGAAGAGCTGAAAACAAAAATCGAAGAGCTTATTATGCCCGATAACCTTATCGGTGAAAGTATTCAGATGAAAAAGATTTTCGAAATGATTAACACCGTTGCCCAGACCGATACTACCGTGCTTATTAGAGGCGAATCCGGCACCGGTAAAGAACTTGTTGCAAAGGCTATTCACCTTAACAGTAAAAGAAAATATTTCCCGCTTGTGACGGTTAACTGCGGTGCAATGCCCGATACACTGCTTGAAACTGAACTTTTCGGCCACGAAAAAGGTGCTTTTACCGGAGCTCACTACAGGAGAAAAGGTAAATTCGAAATGGCGAACGGAGGAACAATTTTTCTTGACGAAATCGGAACAATTTCGGCAAAAATGCAGGTTGATCTTCTGCGCGTTATCGAATCGCGGAAATTCAACAGGGTTGGCGGAAATGATGTGATTGAAAGTGATTTCAGGGTAATTGCCGCAACAAATGAACAGCTTGAAAATCTTGTAAAGGAAGGCAAGTTCAGGGAAGACTTGTATTACAGGCTGAACGTTTTTACACTGTTTGTACCTCCGCTCAGGGAAAGAAAGGAAGATATACCGATACTTGCGAATTTCTTCAGGCAGAAATACGCAACAATGATGAATAAAAATATCAAAAGTATTTCTGCTGAAGCAATGAAATTCCTAACCGAACACGAATGGCGAGGTAATGTCAGGGAACTTGAAAATGCAATTGAAAGAGCTATTGTGGTCGGCAAAAAGGAAATAATCGGAAACGAAGACCTTCCGTTTAGTCATATTTCCAATAATATTGAAGATGGCGACGATAAAAGCCTTGGAGCAAACGAGAAAAAATATATTTATAGAATCCTTAAGGAAAACGGGTGGAATATTTCGAGAAGTGCTGAGATTCTCGAAATCGACAGAGTTACACTTTATAACAAGATTAATAAATACGGGCTTAAAAAAGATTAATGAAAATAAATCTTGCCCCTATAAAATTCTCTAATAAGGCCTTTCTGGAACGCCTTATAAGAGATCTTAAAAATGTCTTTCAGGTAAATATTGAAATTTTGGATTTGTTTCTGGATATATCAGATTCCTATTCAGCGGAAAGAAAACAATTCTATTCAACAAAAATTCTCGAAACCGCAATAAAAAATACCGGACAAACCGAAGGAAAAATTCTAATTATTACCGAGATGGACCTGTACGTTCCGGTACTAACTTTTGTTTTCGGAGAAGCCCAGTTAAACGGAAAGTACTCTGTCATTTCCTCCTGCCGCCTCCACGAGGAATTTTACACGGGTCATACAAATAATGAATTGTTTTATGAAAGGCTTCTGAAAGAAACTCTCCACGAACTCGGTCATAATTTCGGACTGCTGCACTGCCTTGACTGGGATTGCGTAATGCATTCTTCTAACAGTATCGAAGAGGTGGACATTAAAGGCTTATCATACTGCGGCCACTGCCGGAAGGAAATAAACCTTCTGTGATTCAAATCATATATATTTTTGCAAAATAATTCGATGATTGTAAAAGCAGGGTGAAATAATATTGACAATATTCACATGTAATTACATGAATACAATGATTAAAGTAACACGAAAATTCCGTAAATGCAATCTATTATTTATTTAATTAAAATTGATAATTTAATAAATAATTATTATTTTTTATTAGAGAGAGTTACTGTCGAATTTATAAGTAATTAACTTATAAAAACATTTAATATGGATAAAGCAAACGATTCTGCGGGTATTAATATCGTTGATAAAAAGAATTTACCTCATTACAATCCCGATTTTCAAGAATTCATAGATTTCCTTCCCGAAGGTATTTATGCTACAAATGAAGAAGGGAAAATAGTCCTGGCAAATAATGCAGCTCTGAAAATCTTCGGGTATGAAAAAAAAGATCTGGAAAGAGTAAATAATGTATTTGACCTAATTGTCCCTGAAGAAAAGGAAATGATGAGGAAATACAGGGAAGATCTAGTTCTTTCCAAAAAGCCCTATAAAGCGGAATATCACGTCAAAAGAAAAGACGGCTCGGTGATTTCCGTGCTTATACATACAACCCCTATCATTAAGGATGATAAATTTTCAGGTACGAGAGGCGTGGTTCTCGACCTTACCGAAAGAAAAATTATCGAGAGCGGACTTAAAGCATCCAACAAATTCCTTGACACTACTATTAATGCAATGCAGGAACCTTTTTTTGTAAAGGATGAAAACCATAAATGGGTAATTCTGAATGATGCCAGCATAAAAATGTGGGGGCACAGCAAGGAAGAGCTTATCGGAAAATCTGATTATGACATTTTTCCTAAAGAACAGGCAGATGTTTTCTGGGAAAAAGATGATTATGTTTTTAAAAAAGGGTACAATACAAATATTGAAGAAATTACCGACAGCAGCGGTGAAATAAGAACTATCATAACTTCCAAGGTAAGATATACCGATAAATCGACAGGCAAAAAATACATAGTCGGAACCATACACGACATAACGGATATCAGAAAAGCGGAAAACAAACTGAAGGAATATTCCCTCGAACTCGAAGAGCTTAACAGGAACAAGGATAAGTTCTTTTCAATAATCGCTCACGACCTCAGAAATCCTTTCACCGGTATCTTCGGATTTGCCAGTGTCCTTAATGAAGATTTGGATAATCTTTCAAAAGAAGAAATTAAGGAATATGTTAACTATATTTATGTAGGGACAAAAAATATTTTCGACCTGATTGAAAATCTTCTAGCCTGGTCCAGGATTCAGACCGGTAAAATAAGCATTCTTCCCGAGAAGATAGATATTCATAAAAAAGTTCAGGAAATGGTGGATATTCTTAATGCCACGGCGCTTAACAAGAGAATTGAAGTGCAAAATAATGTTGAAAAAGACTTATTTGTTATGGGAGACGTATTTATGCTAGATTCGATATTGCAGAACCTGCTGTCAAATGCAATAAAGTTTACCAATGCAGGAGGCAATGTGAAAATCTGTTCCGAAAGTAAAAACGGTTTGATTGAAATTTCTATTTCAGATAACGGTATTGGTATATCACAGGAGGAAATTGAAAATCTGTTCCGATTGGGCAGGCAAAGGTCAAAATCTGGAACTGCCGAAGAAAAGGGAACCGGACTCGGGCTGATTCTTTGCCAGGAAATGATTAATAAATTGAACGGACAACTCAAAGTGGAAAGTGTAAAAAACCACGGAAGTACTTTCAGTTTTACATTGCCCGAAGCAGTATAATTGAATTTTTATAACCGGGAATAATTATTTATTCCCGGTTATTCAATTTTACTCTTCCAGTGTAGCAAGGTTTCCCGGATCCTGACCAAGTGCTCTTGCCTTTAATACGCGCCTCATTATTTTTCCGCTTCTTGTTTTAGGTAAAACATCTACAAATTCCACGTTTTCAGGTTTAGCAATAGGTCCGACTTCGTGTCCAACGTGCGCTATCAGTTCTTCACGAAGTGTCTCAGATTTTTCCACACCAACCTTCAGAATTACATAAGTATGTATAGCATTTCCCTTTATTTCGTGTGGAAGTCCGATTGCAGCAGCTTCTGCAACAGCAGGATGGCTTACGAGTGCGCTTTCGATTTCAGCTGTTCCTAATCTGTAACCCGATACTTTTATTACATCGTCAGTTCTTCCGATAATCCAGTAGTACCCGTCTTCGTCACGCCTTGCCGAGTCACCGGTCAGGTACATTCCTTCATATTTGCTCCAGTATTTTTCCACGTATTTATCGGGGTCATTGTAAATTGTTCTCATCATAGAAGGCCACGGAGTTTTAACTACAAGAAAACCTTCTTCATTTGCTTTTACCGGATTTCCTTCCTCGTCGAGTATATCCATCTTTAATCCGAAAAATGGCTTAGTGCCTGAGCCGGGTTTAAGCGGAACGGTTGGAGTCGGAGTAATCATAAAAGCTCCTGTTTCGGTCTGCCACCAGGTATCCATTATCGGGCATTTCTCTTTTCCGATTACGCGGTGATACCATTTCCACGCTTCCGGATTAATAGGTTCGCCGACTGAGCCGAGGAGTCTGAGCGAGCTTAAATCGTGCCTGTTGGGCCAGGCCTCGCCGAATCTCATCAAACCGCGGATTGCAGTCGGAGCTGTGTATAAAATTGTTATTCCGTATTTTTCAATTAATTGCCACCACCTGTTGGGGAAGGGGAAGTTTGGCGCTCCTTCATACATCAGCTGTGTAGCTCCGTTTAGCAGGGGACCGTAAACTATGTAACTGTGACCTGTTACCCAGCCCGGGTCCGCAGCGCACCAGTACCGGTCATCATCTCTGATATCGAATACATATTTGAAAGTTGAATATGTACCTACCATATAACCGCCGTGTGTATGAAGAATGGCTTTAGGTTTGCCCGTTGTTCCTGAAGTATAAAGAAGGTAAAGTGGATGCTCTGAGTCGAGCTCTTCCACCGGACATTTGGAATTTATCATCGGGAGATTTACAAGTTCGTGGTACCAGATATCCCTGCCGTATTCCATATTCACAGGTTCGCCCGTTCTTTTAATTACAAGGACACTTTCTACGGATGCGGCTCTCTGCAGTGCCTCGTCTGCAATGGCTTTCAGCGGTACAATTTTACCTCGCTGAAAAGCGCCGTCGGCTACTATCAGTACTTTTGAATGGCTGTCTTCGAGTCTTTCGTGAAGCGACTCGACAGAAAATCCGCCGTAAACTACAGAGTGAATTGCTCCGATTCTTGCACAAGCGAGCATTCCGATTAACAGTTCGGGAATTCTGCCCATATATAGCGTTACCCTGTCGCCTTTCTGAACGCCAAGACTTTTGAGCGCATTGGCAAAACTGGACACCTCACGGTGCAGAGCGAAATATGAAAATGAGCGGTGCTCTCCTTTTTCACCTTCCCAAATTAATGCAACTTTGTTTTTTCTGTGAGTATCCAGATGCACATCGAGGCAGTTGTATGCTATGTTAACCTTGCCGTTTGTAAACCATTTAAAGAAAGGTTTTTTTGAATCATCAAGAACTTTATCCCATTTTTTGAACCATTTAAGTTCTTTTGCTTCCTTTTCCCAGAAAGCTTCGAGATTTTCACCTGCAAAATCTGCCAGCTGGTTCCAGTCCTTGACCCTTGTTTTCTTCAGAACATCTTTAGAAGGATAAAATATTTCTCCCGATAACTGCTCCATAGTTTTTTATTTAAATTAATATAAAGTTATTACATTACTTAACACGTAAAATAGTTTTTTTGTTTCAAAAAATTAAATTCAGAACAAAGAACAAAAACTTTTCACCACTAAGAGCACGCAGGGCACTAAGTTTTTTTTAGGGTTAAGAGCGAGAACTTTGACCACTTATGACTCAGATTAAACGGATTTCCACTTCCGCCACGGCGGTCTCCTCGGCGACTCTTTGAGACTAAAAGAACGAGGATTTTTTTTTGAGGGGTTAGAGCAAGAACCCCGAAGGGGTGAGAGTATTGTAGAAAATGAAGGAATAAAATGTGAACCCCGAAGGGGTGAAATAGTAAATTTTGAATGCTGTCCCGATAAATCGGGATGCAGAAAATGCAAATTATGAATTCTGAATGAAAAGCGAGAGCTTTGCACACGGGAAGAGCGGAAAGAGAGGGATTTATTTTGAGGGTTAAGAGCGAGAACTAAAACATAGCCACAGATGCACAGATTTCCTCGTTCCCAAAGTCCTCTTTGGGAACGCCTCCTGTTTTGTCATTCCTGTCCTCCACGGCGGGCTCAAAAAGCGATGATTTGTTATGATAATCACTGATATTTTTGGAGGGTTAAGAGCAAGAACCCCGAAGGGGTAAAACTATTATAGAAAAAAGAAACAATACGAAACACGAACCCCGAAAGGGGTGAAATATTTAGTTAGTATCGGGAGTCCTCCGATACAAATAATCGGAGAGACTCCCCGCGCGGAAAATTATTAAATAATGAAAAATAATATTTTGTATTGTACATCGTGATATTTTTCTTTGCTCAAACCTTAAATCATTGTAGTTTACTTAATTAAATATTAATTTATTGGCGATGGAGAAGAAAACAAAACTTCAGCTGGATGTAAAAGAGAACCGCTTAATCCGTTATTTATGGATATTTTTCGGTTTTCTAATGGTAGCGATGGGAATTTTGGGGGCGGTGTTGCCTGTGATTCCCGGAACTATATTTTTCATAATTGCCGCATTCTGCTTTGCAAAAAGTTCGGAGAAATTTTATAAAATGCTGATTCATAATAAATATGTAGGTCAGCATCTGCAGAACTATCTGGAGGAAAAATTTATTCCTGTTAAAACAAAAATAATTATCATTTCCTCAATCTGGATTTCAATGACTGCATCAGCAGTTTACGTACTGGAAGTTTTATGGCAGAGATTGATAATGTTTGCAATAGCTATTGGCGTATCTGTTTATATTATCCGTCACAGGAGCAAAAGAAGCAGTGAAACTGAGAATGGAAATTAATTATTTATTATATTTATCCCGTATAAAAAAAGAATATAGCTTTTTAATTTAAATATTAATCATATGGAAACAAAACCATTTTCAAAGTATTTTGCGGAATTAATCGGCACTATGGTGCTGGTGCTTATCGGATGCGGCAGTGCAGTAATATCCGGAGTGAATGTAGGTTATCTCGGGATTTCTTTTGCATTCGGTATTTCCGTATTAATAATGGTATATGCAATAGGACCTGTATCCGGTTGCCATATTAATCCGGCAATCACAATTTCTATGTTTGCTTTAGGAAAAATCAGGGCAAAGGATATGATTTTTTACATTGTGTTCCAGATATTGGGAGCAATAGCCGGAGCGGGAATACTTTACTATTTAGCTACCGGTTCGGAAATTTATAATCCTGCGGTTAACGGACTTGGTCAGAACGGTTTTGGATTGCATTCACCTGCAAAATATTCAATGATGTCAGGTTTAATAGCTGAAATCGTTTTTACTGCGATTTTTCTTTTTGTGATTTTAGGTTCGACTCATAAAAATGCACCTGCGGGATTTGCAGGAATTGCGATTGGATTCACTTTATTTCTTATCCATATAGTTGTGATACCTATAACAGGCACATCAGTAAACCCTGCACGCAGTATAGGTCCTGCTTTATTTATAGGCGGTGATGCAATTTCGCAGCTCTGGTTGTTTATCGTTGCTCCGATAGCCGGAGGGCTTATTGGGGCGTTTACCTGGAAACTGATAATGGGAAAAGAATGATAAGAGAGTAAAACGTAAAACGTTATGAACAAAAAAAAAGAGTCCGTATTGTGGACTCTTTTTTTTTGTAATATACACTATTTAACCTGTTATTTGATATTTGTACTTTGCAAATTGTTCAGGCTTCCTGCAGTTCACCGACTTCGAACCCTGATTTATTTTTCTTTTTTTTGCTTTCGATAATTTCCTTTGTATCACGGGCAATCATAAGTTCTTCGTTTGTGGGAATCACATAGACCTTCACTTTGGATTCGGGCAGTGAAATCTCGGCAAGTTCTCCTTTTATGCTGCTATTTTTTTCTTCGTCGAGATAAAGCCCAAGAAATTCAAGTCCCTTGCAGGCTTCATATCTTGTTTCCGGGTCATTTTCTCCGATACCTGCTGTGAAAACGAGCGCATCAAGTCCGCCGAGAATGATTGTATATTCACCTATGAATTTTTTCAGGCGGTAGTCAAACATTTCGAGTGCAAGTTTTGCCCTGCGGTTACCGTTGTGCAATGCATCTTCGAGGTCGCGGAAGTCGTTGCTTATTCCCGACACTCCGAGCATTCCTGATTTTTTATTCATAATATCATCAATCTGTTTTGCGGTCAGATGCTCAACATTTTCAAGAATCGGGATGAGAGCAGGGTCGATATCGCCGCAACGAGTGCCCATAATAAGTCCCCCGGTCGGAGTGTGTCCCATTGAAGTATCAACGCTTATACCGTCTTTCACCGCGCAGACGCTGGCGCCGTTTCCGAGATGGCAGGTAATGATTTTTGAGTTCTTTTTTCCGAGCAGGTCAACTGCTACCTGAGAAACATATCTGTGTGAAGTGCCGTGAAATCCATATCTGCGGATTCTGTATTTTTCATATAATTCATATGGCAGAGCGTACATATAAGCATAATCGGGCATTGTCTGGTGGAATGCAGTGTCAAATACACCCACCATCGGAACCTCAGGAAGCACTTCCAGGCAGGCTTTTATCCCTTTTATGTTAGGAGGGTTATGAAGTGGCGCAAAGAAGGAGCATTCTTCGAGAGCATTTACAACATCATCCGTTATTAATACTGAACCCGAATACCTTTCTCCTGCGTGAACCACTCTGTGTCCGACTGCATCTACTTCCTTAATGCTTTTTATCACTCCGTTTTCAGGATCTGTGAGCAATTCGAAAACGACTTTTATTGCATCGGTATGATTTAAAATATCTTTCTGAAATTTGTTTTTTTCTCCCCTGATAGTGTAAGTAACGGATGAACCTTCAGAGCCGATTCTCTCAACGAGTCCTTTCGAAAGCAGCTTTTCCCCCTCCATTTCGAGAAGCTGATACTTTAATGAAGAACTTCCCGTGTTTATAACTAATATTTTCATTTTACAATATAAATAATATTTTAGAATTAATTGACTTTATTGGACTGCCGTGATGGCAACTACATTGACGATATCCTCCGCACTGCATCCCCGGGAAAGGTCGTTTATTGGTTTTGCAAAACCCTGGCTCACGGGACCGATGCATTCTGCTTCTGCAATTCTCTGTACAAGTTTGTAGCCGATATTGCCTGACTGCAGGTCCGGGAATATCAGGACATTTGCCTTTCCTGCTACTTTGCTGTCAGGTGCTTTTAGCGAAGCTACTTTCTGAACTATAGCTGCATCCAGCTGAAGCTCGCCGTCAATCAACAGTTCCGGGGCTTTTTCTTTTGCAATTCTTGTCGCTTCAACTACCTTATCGACAAATTCGTGCTTTCCGCTTCCTTTGGTCGAGAAAGAAAGCATTGCAATCCTCGGCTCGAATCCGCAAAGGCTTTTTGCGGTTGCGGCAGTCGCTAATGCAATAGAGGCAAGCTCTTCTGCGTTTGGATTTGGATTGATGGCGCAGTCAGCAAAAACCAGCACACCGTTCTCTCCGAATTCCTTTGTCCGGGTTTCCATTATAAAACAACTTGAGACTATGGATATTCCCGGTGCAGTTTTAATTATTTGCAAGGCAGGTCTTAATAAATCGCCTGTGGAGTGTATTGCTCCCGAAACCATTCCGTGTGCATCTCCGCTTTTTACCATCATCGTTGCAAAATAAATTTCATCCAGCATTGTCTGAAGCGCACCCTCAGGAGTCATTCCTTTGCTTTTTCTAAGTTCCAGAAACTGATTTGCATATTCACCGTATTTTGGTGATGTCTGAGGCTCTGTTATTTCTATTCCTTCGATATTCACGCCGGCTTCTTTTGCGGCTTTTGAAATTTTATCTGGATTTCCTAAAAGAATTACTTCGGCGAGTTTTTCTAATTTTATTATTTGCGCAGCTTTAAGTGTTCTGGGTTCGCTGCCTTCGGGAAGAGCAATTTTCCTGTTGAGAAGTCTTGCATTATCCCATATTTTTCCCATGATTGCCATAACTGTTCTCCTTGAGTTTTTGCATTAACACATTGGCGTGTTCATTAATAAAAATAACATATAAGGATTTTTTTAAAAATCCAATAAATTATGCACAAATAAAAAAAGACCCGCTTTTGGCGGGTCCTAATATATTGTATTTTAAATATTTTATTTAATAAGCATCATTCTCTTTATTTCGCTGAATGCGCCTGATTCAAGTTTGTAAAAATATACTCCACTCGAAAAAGCTGATGCATCAAAATCAACTGAATAATATCCTGCGGTTTTATTTTCGCTTACAAGTGTAGCAATTTCCCGGCTGAGTACATCATATATTTTGATTGTAGTGAAGCCGTCTTTTGGAAGTGCATAACTTATTTTTGTTACAGGGTTAAACGGATTAGGGTAATTTTGAGATAATGAATAGCTTTTTGGAATTTCTGTGTTGCTCACTATTCCTGTTAAACCAACATTAACATTGCTTTCGTATCTGTAATAATTCTGTTTTGTTACTACAACTTTCATAATTTGTCCTGTTGTTAAAGTCCCAGATATCGGAATCGACTGTCTTGAACCCGTTGCAGTTGCAGTACCCAGAATATTTCCGTTTATAGATAAAGCAATAAACGATCCGCTCGGAGCAACAACATTAAAAGATGTTGCATTTGCGGGAATTGTTGAATTGTGTGTAACTGCTAATGGTTGAGGAACCTCTGAATACAAAGTAAAAAATGCATCTCCGTGCATATGGAATAACCTGTATGTTACCTGCTTGTTGCTTGTATTGTAAGGCCAGCTTGACTGCTGAAGAAAATATTTTCCGGCGGACATTCCGAAAGCCGGTTTTTCT
Source organism: Ignavibacteriota bacterium (assembly GCA_016218085.1). Taxonomy (GTDB): domain Bacteria; phylum Bacteroidota; class Ignavibacteria; order Tepidaquicellales; family Tepidaquicellaceae; genus FEN-1279. Next base: position 9,480 of record JACREY010000021.1, on the reverse strand, counting down.
CCTCTTGGAGTCGGTGTAGAGCCGTATGCCGGCATGAAATCAGGCCACATATTATCATACATTCCCCAGGTATATGCATCGTTTACAAATGAATAAGATGTTTCGCTCGGGCATACCATTCCAAGTGTTCCCGAATTCTGATTGTTGTATTTATACCTGTAGAATACTTCTACGAAGCTCCCGTTTGCAGGGCATCCGGATGGATTGTGGTAAGCACCTGTTTCACAGTTTATTGAAAATACAAACGGCATTTCCGTGTTTGTTAATTGTGGAATGTAGGAAGTTGTAAAGCCGGGTTCGCCCCATCCCGTGTACATTCCGTGGTCGCGGTGCTGAAGAATAAATGCTTTTGCGTTGATGGCATTTACAACCATTGTAGCCGTTCCTCCGTCGAATCCGCCGACTGAATCAGGTGTCATAGGAATATAACCCAATCCGACAGTTCCGAAATAATTTACTACCGTTGCTGTATTTGTTGCAGTTGACCACACAGTTCCGGGCGTACCGGAATAAATTTTATTTATTCTGACAGGATTTTTATTCTTTATTTTCTTGAAATATCCGCCGACAAGTTCCGAGCAAAGCTGGAACCATCTTTCAGTCTGCCATCCCAGCGCAGTTATCGGGTGATTGTAATAATTGGGATCAGTAGGAGGATTCCTTTCATAATTTAATTCTTTTGTTATTAAAGTCTGAAGTTGTGTATTATCATTCGCAATTATCCTTGAAAAGACTATTTCCGGCATATCGTCGCCGTTTATATCTGCATAATAATTATCAGATGCGAATGCAGGATACCCGCCCGGATGTGTCTGAAGCTGGGAAATTATTGTAGAAGCTCCTGATGCGTCAGTTCCGTAATCTGCGAGAAGACAGATTGCGGCGGGTTTTATCGTCCAGGTATTATATGCATTTGTAACCCAGTTTTTAATTATACTTACAGTATTACCGCCAATTTCAGATAGTTTGTAAACCCCGGTTTTTATTCCCTGTGCATTTCTGAAATTCTTAATAGTATCAGCCCAGGCAGAAAATTCGGGATTATTCGGAACAATTATCACATACTCATAACCGTTTTCAGTCATTATATCTTTATACCTTGTATCGAAATTTATTACAGGTAATGAAGAATAATTGAGTATATTATCGGCTAAAATTGGTTCCCACCATCTGTTTCTGTAGGAGTCATCTCCGAATTTTCCGTTACCACCGATAAAATCTACCTGTACTTTTAAATCTGTATATACAATCAGTTCTCTTGTAACCGGATTGTATTGAAATGGTGTAATTCCGAGAATAACAACATCAAGTCCTCTGATTTTTCCGGTCTCTGATATTCTGACCGGACTTTCTGGATAATATGCGTTCCTGGAATAAACAGACTGATTTTTCGTGTATTTAAGCGGATTCGGGTCATTGTCCAGAGGCAATTCCGGTGCAGGTGCAATATCAATATCCTTAATAACCTCTGTTTTGTAAGATACAATTCTATATGTAACAGTTGCTCCTTCAGGAACTGCCAAATATCTTCCGGTTCCTGCTAGGTCTGGCATCCCGGCTTCATTCGGAAGAAATATTCCAGAAATTTTCGCGGCTTTCATATTTATTCCGTCCACATTAACATCTTCGATAAAGAGTTTGTTTACGGAAAAATTAAGTTCTACTCCTGATGAGTTTTGGTTGTTAATGCTAAATCCGTTAATTCCCCAATTATTATTGTAATCATATACCTGCTGGGAGTGCGCTGAAAAAATAAATGAGAGGAAAAACAGAATGGAAATGAAAAGATTTTTTTTCATAACATTTTAATTAAATTAGAAAAAAATGAATAATGGATATTAATTTGCGTTATAAAAAAAATCTTCCTCTAAAATTTAATTTATAACATACTAATTTATAAAAAATTATTTCTAAAAAAAACTGAATAATATTTTTTTATTTCAGGGATTTTCCCCAAAAACATAAAAAAAAAGTCCTCCGATATATTCGGAGGACTTTTTTAATTCTATAAATCAGATTATTATTTAATAAGCATCATTCTTTTGATATCACTGAATGCTCCTGATTCAAGCTTATAGAAGTAAACTCCGCTGGCCATTGTCGAGGCATCAAAATCGACTGAATGATAGCCTGCCTGTTTCACTTCATTTACAAGTGTTCTTACTTCTCTTCCGAGTACATCATAAATCTTGAGCATTACAAATCCGTCTTTCGGCAAATCATAATTGATTTTTGTTGTCGGGTTGAACGGATTCGGATAGTTCTGCTTAAGGTCGTATTTCACCGGGATACCGGTAAGCAGATTGCTTGTTCCGGTTGCCGGGCTGAAGAATAATGTAATGTTCGGACGGTTTGCCTGTGCGGCACCGCTTGTCATAGTGCATCCGGTGGAATTGTCCGTGTAATAGCCCCACGTCCTTCCTGATATCGCAGTAGCAAATACAGGTGAGTATGAAGTATAAGCTGAATTATCGTAGCAAACTTCTATTAACAGATTTCCGCCGGTATACTGAATCGGGGATGTCATATCAATATATTGCCATCCTGTTCCCGGTACTGTATATGTGCCGCTGTAACAGGTTGTCCATCCTGATGTCACCCATCCTGTTAGACTTGTCTGTGTTGTATTCTGCATCCTTACAGTAAATCCACTCATTGCCTGCGAGGAATTGCTGCTGACATCGAATCCTATTCTTGATACATAGCCCGAATACCTTCCTGCATTAATTTCACTGCCGAGATACAGTAGCTGAGTCCTTCCGTCCATCCAGTATGTTGTAAACGGATAGTTGGAAGTTGCAGTTCCTGTACCTATTATTGACCAGTTTCTGCCGATAGTTACCTGGAATGAGTCAATCGATGAAATTACTCCGCCGAGCGTGTACATTTTTACTTTGAATTTTGCTACTGTTCCGATTGGAGCAGTACCTAATGCTGTAAGCTGGAATGCTTTTCTTACCGAGTCTAAACTGGCGATATCTCCATATACCAGAGTATCTGTTGCAAATGTTATATAAGGTGAAGTAGATGTCAGTTTTGCGCTTACGTTTCTTGCGCTCGAAGAACCTGAATTTCTCAATGCAACCTTGAATTTCACCGTTTCACCCGGATCTACCTGTCCGTTGTTGTTTCCCGTCGAATCTGTTATAATGTTTGTACCCATTGCTACTTTCGGTGCATGTCCGACCAAGGAGAAACTGCTGTTCCAGATGTTCGAGCCGTCAGTTGCTATTACGTCGAAGTTGACCTGTGTATTATCCGGAATTAGGTTTGATACGTTGTAGGTAAATGCATTGTTAATCAGAACAGTGCTTCCGGCTGCGATATTTCCGAAGTTTTCGGTACTGTCTGTCATAACAACATACGGGCTTAATGACCTTACTTTAATATTAACGTTATTGGCTATGAGCGAACCAACGTTTTTAGCTCTGAATGTGAGCTGGTTTACTTCTCCGTAATCCATCAGATGGTTATTGTTTCCGTTCGGAAGCGGATCGTTAATGGACACTGAATCCTGAACGACATACGGTCCTGATGCAGGAATTACGTTTACATTTCCTTCATATCTGTAAAAATTCTGTTTTGTGATTACAACTTTCATAATCTGTCCCGGAACCTGGCTTCCCGGTATAGTTACGTTTACAGGTGAACCTGTTCCGGTTGCTGTTCCGAGAATGTTTCCGTTTATACTCAATGCAATCAGTGAACCTGCATTTGCTGTTACTGCGAACTGCGTAGCACCTGCTATTACTGCTGAAGAGTGGTTAACTGTCAGGTTCTGCGGCACTTCGGAATAGAGGTTTAAGAATGCATCACCGTGCATGTGGAATAATCTGTATGTTACCTGCTTGTCGCCTGTGTTATAAGGCCAGCTTGACTGCATAAGGAAGTACTTTCCTGATGCCATTCCGAATGCGGGTTTTAAATCCCTTGAAGGAATAAAGTTTCCACCGTAATCCGGCATGAAGTTCGGCCACATATTATCATACATTCCCCAGCAATAAGTATCGTTTACAAATGAATAAGAAACTTCAGAGGGACATACCATACCAAGCGCACCGGAATTCTGGTTGTTGTATTTATACCTGTAAAATACTTCAACAAAACTTGCTTCAGCCGGGCATCCCGAAGGATTGTGGTATGCACCTGTCTGGCAGTTAATTGAATATATAAATGTTAAATTCGAATTTGTTAACTGTGTAATGTATGATGTTGTAAATCCCGGTTCGCCCCAACCTGTATACATACCGTGGTCTCTGTGCTGAAGGAGGAATGAACCAGAATTGATAGCGTTTACGACCTGTGCAGGCGTACCGCCGTCAAAACCACCGAGTGAATCAGGTGTCTGGGGAATGTAATACCTTCCCTGAGGTCCGAAATAACTTACGACAGTTGCAGTGTTGGTTGCTGTCGACCATACGCTTCCCGGAGTTCCTGAATATACTTTATTAATTCTGACAGGGAATTTTCCGAGAGTCTTTTTGAAGAATCCTCCGAGCACTTCCGAGCAAACCTGGAACCATCTTTCAGTCTGCCAGCCGAGAGCGGTTATTGGATGTGCATAAAAATTCGGATCTGTTGGTGGATTTCTCTCGTAATTTAAATTCTTCGAAATTAATGTCTGCAGTTGTGCGTCGTTGTTTGCAATGATTCTCGAAAATACCATTTCAGGCATTTCATCATTGTTTACATCTGCATAATAGTTATCTGATGCAAAATTCGGATAGCCCGGATCCGGCTGGAGAATCGAAATAATTCCCGATGCACCGCTTGCATCAGTGCTGTAATCAGCCATTAAGCATACTGCTACCGGTTTTACGCTCCAGTTATTATAAGCGTTTGTAACCCAAGTCTTAATTGCTGCCACTGTGTTTCCGCCGATATCTGATAATTTAAAAATTCCGGTTTTAATACCCTGAGCTTGCCTGAAATTTTTTACAGTGTCAGCCCATTTCGAAAACTCTGCATTGTTCGGAACGATAATTACATATTCATATCCGTCTTTTGACATTATGTTGTCATATCTGTGGTCAAAATCTATCACCGGAAGTGAACTGTAATTCATGAGATGGTCTGAAAGCATCGGCTCCCACCACCTGTTACGGTAAGCATCATCTCCAAAATGTCCGTTTCCTCCCATAAAGGTCACTTCGACTTTCAGGTCATAATAAACTGTAAGTTCTTTTGTGACAGGATTGTAGAGGAAAGGTGAAATTCCGAGCATAACTGCATCAACACCCCTGATTTTCATCGGGGGAGAGAGCGAAACAGGGCTCGAAGGATAATTTGCATTTTTGCTGTAAACCGAATTGTCTTTGAAGTACTTTAAAGGTGAATTGTCATTGTCCTTTGGAATAACCGGAGCAGGAGCAATATCAATATTCTTTAATACTTCCATTCTGTAACTTACTACCCTTACGGTTGCAGTTGAACCCTGTGGGATTGCAATTAATCTGCCCGTTCCCGCCACATCGGGTTTACCCGCATCATTAGGAAGAAACACACCTTCCATTTTAGCGGCTTTTAAGGTTGCCCCGTCTATGGCAACATCTTCAAGATAAAGTTTTTGAACTGAGAAATTGACTTCAACACCTGAGTAACTCTGACGCGTTAACGAAAACCCGTTTGGTCCCCAGTTGTTTTTGTAAGTATGAATATCCTGTGACTGAGCATTCAACGCAAACATCAAACAAAGTAATCCAAAAATGGCAATCTTTTTAAAACTAAAAAATGTTTTCATGATAAAAAGACCTTTTTGTATTTTTATAAATTGTGAATTAAGTAAATTTTTAATAAAAAGAAAAACTAATTTTCCCGAATATTTATGTAACCTAAGCAAAAAAAAAATAATAATAAAGTAAATTATTATTATTTATGTTCTTGAGCAAATTCAACCCCTGCTCTAAATGCCTTAATATTTGCGTTTATTATGGCTTCACCTTTTCTTTTAAATAAATTTCCAATCGATTTCTCAAGATTTTCGACAGAAATCTCTAAAAACGGAGCAGAAGCACCCAAAACTACCATATTCGCAGATTTTGCCGAGCCGATTTCTCTGGCAATTTTATCCGCATCCAGAGCAATATGTCTTGGCAATGAATCAATTTCTTTTAATAGTGTGTCTTTATCTGGATAATTTGTAATGTTGATAAAGGGTTTTGTATTAGTAATTACCCAACCTTCACTCGATAGCATAGGTAGATATCTGAGTGATTCCATCGGCTCGACAGAAATAATCATATCGGCTTTTCCGAAGGGGATTAAATCTGATGCAATGTCTTTATCGGATAATCTTAAATGTGACTGTACGTCTCCGCCGCGCTGACTCATTCCGTGAACTTCAGCTTGCTTTAAAAATAATCCCATATCCACTGCCGCAAGTCCTATTGTAGCCGCAATTGATAAGATTCCCTGTCCTCCGACACCTGCAAGTATTATGTCTTTTTTCATTTAAAATCCTTTCTTTTTCGTTTTTCACCTCTAAGGCACTAAGTGCACTTAGCTATTCCTTTGGTAAAACAGAAAAATCTTCTGTTACTAAAGAAACCAAACTGTTAGTGATATTTTCACAATTAAAATTTATTAAAAGTTCTTTCGGTTTATTCGTTAACTTTAAGTATGTTAATAATTGGGCTTTGTGTACAGGAATAATTGTTTCAACAGCTTTCAATTCAACAATAATCAGATCTTCGACTATTATATCCAAAATAAGATTACATTCCAGACTTTTATTTTTATAAATTAATGGTATCTGTACCTGTGAATTATATATTAATTTTTTCTCTTTTAATTCTTCTAATAGACATTTTTCGTAAATTGATTCTAATAACCCGGGACCTAAGTTTTTGTGAACTTCAATAGCACAGCCTACAATTTTGTATGCTAAATCATTAATATACTTTTGCGTTATGCTGTTCTTATCCATAAAAAAAACTTAGTGTTCTTAGTGTCTTAGTGGTGAATTAAAGCAAAAAATTATTTTTTAATTTTTCCTATTGTTTGTATGCATTCTCTTCTGGGAATAATCACAGATACGCCATTAAAATCAAGTTCCTTCTTAATGATTTTCATATTTTCTTCGTGATGTTTTTTCAACGGATTCAGAATATGAATATGTTCTTTCTCGACTCCGATTCCTGCGCAAATATCTTCAATCTTTCCTGTTGCAGAAGAAAGCTGTCCGCCTGTCATTGCTGTTGTAGCATTATCGAGTATGAATACCGTGATAGGGGATTTGTCGTTTACTGCATCAAGTAATCCCGTAATTCCGGAATGCGTGAAAGTCGAGTCTCCGATTACAGCCACTGAAGGTACCAGCCCTGCATCCGCGGCACCTTTTGCCATTGTAATGGAAGCCCCCATATCAACCGTCGAGTTTATCGAATTATACGGCGGCAATGCTCCTAAAGTGTAACAGCCGATATCTGCAAAGACTCTACCTTTCGTCAAATCTTCCAGCACGGCATTTAAATCGAGATATGAATCTATATGCGGACAACCTGCGCAGAGTGAAGGCGGTCTTGGAGCCACAAGCGAAGGTATGTCGTTTCCTCTTGTGTCTTCCATTCCGAGTGCGCGGGCAACAATATTCGGATTCAGCTCTCCGTCTCTCGGAATAGTCCCGTCCAGCCTGCCTTTTACAACTATGCCTCTCGATAAAAATCCTTTTATTAATTCTTCTATCATCGGGTATCCGTCTTCCAGCACCATTATCTCTTCGCATTCGTTGCATATTTTCTCAACCATTTTTCTCGGCAGGGGATACTGCGAAATTTTTAAAACGGGATTCGGTACTTTCCTGTCAGGATAGTTTTCCATCAGGTAATTATATGCAAGTCCGCAAGCAATTATTCCGCGTTTCTTGTCTGCTCCATCAAAATATTTATTGTTATTTGATTCCTCCGATTCTTTAATAAAATTACTCTGGTTGTTCAGTAAATCTTTATATTGTCTTCTTGCTATTGCGGGAAGAAGCACAAACTGCGTAAGGTTTGAAGGAAGTTTTAATTCATTTTGCGCTTTCTTTTCCTGCGGCATCACACCCGCTCTCGAATGTGCAAGTCTTGTTGTTATTCTAAGTAATACCGGAATTTTATATTTTTCCGATATTTCATATCCGTAATGCACCATATCGTATGCTTCCTGCTGATTGCTCGGCTCTAAAATCGGAACGAGAGCAAACTTACCATAAAATCTCGAGTCCTGCTCGTTCTGCGATGAATGCATCGAAGGGTCATCGGCCGCGACTATTATCATTCCTCCGTTTACGCCTGTTATGGCTGAATTAATGAATCCGTCTGCGGCTACATTCAGTCCGACGTGTTTCATGCAGACCATCGAGCGCTTGCCTGCATAAGACATTCCAAGTGCGGTTTCCATTGCAGTTTTTTCATTTGCCGACCAGGAAGACCTGATTCCTTTTTCCTGTGCTTCTTTTGAGTTTTGAACATATTCCGTAATTTCTGTTGATGGTGTTCCGGGGTATGCGTATATTCCTGAGATGCCTGCATCGATTGCGGCCTGGGCAATCGCCTCATCTCCGAGTAGTAAGAGCTTTTGCATTAAATTAATGTTAGAGATTTTAAAAAATTATATCTTGCAAAATTAAGCAAAATAAGAATTAAATAAGAGGGAAAAAATTTGGTTATTAAGAGTATTTGGTGTATTGAGTGTATTTAGTGAATTGAGTTTTTAAAATGATTAAAATTACCCGCTTATTGATGTGGTAAGAGAGTTTTATTTACTTATTATTATTGTTTCTTTAAATAAGTGGCGGTTATTTTAAACCAATAAATTCCGGATTTTAAATCCATGACATATAGTATTAATGATTTAGGATAATTTTTTTCCTCATTCCTCTTGTCTTTGCAAAAGAAAAGTACAATTGATTCTTTTTTTGTACAGAAATCGATAGAAGTATTAAAAATACTAATGCCGCTGGTATCATTTATACTTATATCATATTTAAAGCCACATTGAAGTTTTATTTAATCACCGATAAAAAAGTGATTTGTTGAATCGGTAACAGGAAATAAAATTTGTGAATTGTTTTCGAATTAATAAGAAGGGAAAAAATAAAAACTAAGAAAAAAGATACAATCTTCATTTTACGGAATTATAGTTCTAAAATACTAAGGGAATCTTTCGATTCCCTTTAGTTTTCTTGAGCTGGCGGTTTATTCAATGTACAATTACAAATGTCAAATGTTCAATTAAAAGCAAAAACCCGATTCGGTGATAATCGGGTTTAGTTTTCTTGAGCTGGCAGTTTATTCAATGTACAATTACAAATGTCAAATGTTCAATTAAAAGCAAAAACCCGATTCGGTGATAATCGGGTTTAGTTTTCTTGAGCTGGCAGAGGGATTTGAACCCATCCGCCGTGGCGGACTGATTACAAATAAAAAAGGGAATCTTTCGATTCCCTTTAGTTTTCTTGAGCTGGCAGAGGGATTTGAACCCATCCGCCGTGGCGGACTG
>JACREY010000004.1 GCA_016218085.1 Ignavibacteriota bacterium | reverse complement strand
GAAAAAAATTCCCTTTGCATCTTCAAGACTTGACAGATTTCTTACTATATTCAATGCCACTTGTTCCCACTCATTAGAATAAATAATTACGTCCAGATATTTAGACTCTCTAAAAGTATCTTCCGGTAACGCCATCACATGCGTACCCAAAGCAACCGTTACTACTGACGGATTTATCTCCTTTGCAACTTTTGCTACCAGTAAATCTTTGTAAATTGTGCATGTAGAGGTAGAAAAGAAAAGGATGTCAGGAATATCTTTCTTGATTATTTCTTTTACATCATCTATTGTTTTTCTTGAAGAGTTTGCATCAATGAGGGTATTATCATATCCCTCTTTCCTTATATACCCTGAAATCATCATCAGGTCCAGAGGGGGTTTCCTGAAATCGCTCTTATTGCTCCCATTCCCACCAAATATCCTCTGATTGCCGAATTTGGATACGGCTGGCGGCTCAATTAACAGAATTTTCATCTTTACTCTCATATCAACGGTTTATTTATTTTGACCCATGTAGTATCAAATGAACCAATTATGGCTAAGATAATATAATAAATATATTGGATACCAGGCGCTGCAATAGGCATTTCATGTATTGAAGAAAAACACAATCCAATAATAACAAAAGAAAAACCAATCAAAATATTTCTAAAGAATGAAGGTGCAATCTTTTGAGCAAGATATATCCCTCGCTTAAAGGCTATAAAATTCTGAAGTATAAATATAATTAATCCGATTAATCCTACATTAATAAAATATTTAAATATACCTTCAGCCCCTATATCAAAATCCTGAAATGTAGTGTCATATAAAGTTTGCACTCCTAAAACATATTTAGCATACGGATCTGCATTGAACCCAATTCCCCAAAAGATTGAAAAGACTGGAATTTTAGAAACCAAATTAGGGATTATACTAATAAATGATTTAACATCATGAATGTGTGTATCCTCTCCTTTCAATTGGTTCTCTAAATATGAAGTATAGAAAGATTCAAAATTTATAATGGTAAGTATAAAAAATAAAACCCCAAAAGCAATCATAGGCTTTTTTAAAGATATTCTAAATTTGCTAATCATAAGCAACAACGTGAGAAAGAATGAATATATAACTGTTCTCGAAGTAGATAAAAATAATGCAACTAGAATAGTTAGGAAAACTGAGAACCTGAAAAAATATATATTACTGTAAATTTTAGTACCACATGATGGTAATCCCAATAATGCCCCTATCAGAATAAAAGCTGCTGAAAACTGAATTGAAAAAAAAATTCCCATAGGTCTCACGATAGAACTTTCTGAGAATGTTACGAAATCAGATAATTCATCATCATAAATACTTGAAACCACCTGTATCTTTGCAATGTCCTGCGGAGTAATAATTCTTAGATTACTTAAAGTAAATTCAATAATAATTGCTATACTCGAAATGAAAACAACAAACATAATCGCTCTGGTTAACATTCTTATATCTTCTATTTTTTTAATATAAAAACGTACAATAAAGTATAATGATATTCCTAAGTAGTATGTTCGAAATCCTTGCAAGGAAACATAAAGACTATCTGAAATTATGTAATTATATAATACACTGAAAACACCATAACTAAATGCAATCATAAGCATTACATCCAATTTATTTATCTTTATATAATATTTATGGTCAATTATATGCCTTGTCAATGTAATAAAACTTAAAAGTATAATGAATGAATTATGCCAAACCTGTGAAAAAAGACCAATTCCCAACAATAGTCTTAATAATAAATTAAATGGTACAGCGATAATAATAAACAATATACCGTATTTTATATTCTTTAAACTAACTATAGTAATGATAAGAAGTATTAAAATAAAAATTTCTTGAACCATAATTTTGTTATTCTGTTTAATAAGAGGATATACTATATTTAGTTGAAAATTTAAAAAGTGGCTCCCATGTGGAATAATCCACATATAGCTAATAAAGATATAAGTTATAGATGTTTTGCAAATCTATATGTTGCCAGGAATGCATCATATTTTATCAACAGTATCCTGCTTAAATTTAATAATAATATCTTTCTGATTACAAATCGTGAAATTTTATTATTAAGCAATAAGATTGATTTCTTTATTATCAAAATAGCGTAAGTTACAAGGTTTCCATGAAAATAATTAGAATTGAACATCTTATATAAAATAAGATATGTAAGCCTGTATTTCCTGCAATCTCCATTCATATCACTGCGATATTTAAAATACATCCGTCTCAAACCAGATAATTTACTACTGGAAGAATTACTTATTCTTGTTCCCGTATGTTCATAATAGTTAACCAAGTACTGCTCTACCACATATATCTTTGTAATCTGGGATAATAAAATCCAGAACTGCCAATCCTGTGATGATACTAATCTCGAATCTAATTCTATCTTTTTTACAACTTCGCTCCTAACCATACAAAAGGAGAAACTTCCCATAAAATTCTCCCACAACATGAGACTAAAGTTGATATCAGAAATCAGCCGAACTCTTTGACTCTTTCTACTTGATATTTTATTAAACCAACAAGAGACAGCCCCAACAGTTGGATTATCTTCAAGTATCGTTACCTGCTTCAAAACCTTATCAGGAAGCCACTCATCATCGTCATCAAGAAAGGCTATGTATTTGCCAGAAGCATTTCTCATCCCAATATTTCTGGTTTCAGCGCCTCCATATCTCTTTTCATTACAAATGTATATAAATCTCTTAAATCGATTACGATATTCCTCTACTACTCTTGATGTGTCATCATCAGATGCATCATTTATAATAATAATCTCAAGGTTATTGTATCGCTGGTTTATCACACTTTCTATCGCCCTCGCTAAGAGAGAATACCTGTTTCTTGTAGGAATAATAACAGAGACAAGAGGTTGCTCTGTGTTTATAGAAGAACTAATCATCTTCAACTACTTTTGGCGACCGCAAAAACATCCTTATACCACAAATCAAAGATAGCAAGATTATAAATAAACTGGGCATTCCATCTATTATATTTTTTATTTCTAATCGTTCTTCCAATCTTATTCATATCAAATAATTCCTTTGTTACAGGCGAAGCATCTTCCGCAAAGACATTAATATCGTTAAGGATATCGTTAGACAACCAATAAGATACTGGCCCCCCAAATCCCATCTTTTTTCTATCAAGAATTTCATCCGGCAGGATATCTTTTAATGCCTTTTTGACTAACGACTTTAGATTGCCATCTTCCATCTTTAATCTTGCCGGAACCGTAAACATAAATTCTGCCATTCTATGGTCTATAAGCGGCACCCTGCCTTCAATAGAAGCCCCCATAGTCATCTTATCCAGCAGAAAAAGCAGATCGCCAACCAGGTAAGTCTTGAGATCAAAATACATGAGATTATCTGCCTCAGAAAGATTATTCAAGGTATTGAATTTTTCGGCCTGAAAACCTTTGAATATATCCATGAATCTGACAAACCAATAATCGTTTTTAAGAAAAGTCCTAATCCCTACATAACTCCCGCCTATATTACTGCAATAATCTAATAAATAATTATTCAATTTCGAAAGATTGCTAAAAGAAAATGGACTTTTACGCATAGAAAGAAAAATGTTAGTAAACATATTTAATCTGTTATGCAGATTTCTACCGAACCCATTTCTTAGGTAACGTCTATATCCTCCAAATATCTCGTCTCCCCCTGTTCCGTTGAGGATCACTTTCACCCCAGATTCCCTTGCCAACTCGGAAAGCATAAAGGTTGGCAATGCTGCTGAGTCCCCAACCGGCTCATCCATAAACCATATAATCCTCCTGAAATTATTTTTAACATCACCTTTTGTAAGGAAAATTTCATGGTGATCAGTTCCATACATCTTTGCAACCTGTTGGGCATATGGCCTTTCATCATAAAGATGTCCTTCGTATCCGATTGAGAATGTCTTAATCGGATTTCCATTCCCTAATCTGGATAGCATTGCTACAACGCTACTACTATCTATTCCTCCGCTTAAGAATGTTCCCACAGGAACATCGCTTCTCAACTGAAGTTTTACCGCATCTGATAATATCGAAAGGAATTTGTCTTTGAACTCATTAATATTTATCTTTTCAATTGTATTAAATCTTTCATTTCTCCAGTAATCCTGTTTTATGACACGGCCTGATTCATTTATCTTAATATATGTTGCAGGCTCAAGTTTAGATACCCCTTCAACTATAGATTTGGGATAGGGTACATAAAGGAGAAAGAGATATAAAAGAAGACTATTGAAGTCTATATTTTTGTCAAAATTCAGGGTCAATATAGACTTCAATTCGGAGGAGAAGCAGAAAAAAGAACTATTTTGATAATAAAAAAGCGGCTTAATCCCTAACCTGTCATTTGCAATAAAAATCTCTCTCTTGAAACTATCCCATATTGCAAAGGCAAACATTCCATTTAACCTCTCGAGAGATTTCTCACCCATTTCTTCATACAGGTGCACCAAAACCTCTGTATCTGTCTTTGTTTTGAATCTATGGCCGCCTGCTTCAAGTTCCTGCCTAAGTTCAAGGTAATTGTATATTTCGCCATTAAGCACAATTGAGTATCTCCCATCTTCATTTGATATTGGCTGATGACCCCCTTTAATATCAATTATAGATAATCTCCTCATAGAAAACCCAACTGTCTTGTCTTGAAAATATCCCTCGTCATCAGGCCCCCGATGAACCATTTTATTGTTCATCCTGAATAACTGATCCTTATCAACAGATTGACCATCAAATCTCAATATTCCATTTATTCCACACATGAGTTTATCCTGGAAATTCTATAATGTGCTCTGCCCTGTAAGGGAGTTCTTTATGCGTCTCGATAGTCAAGGTCCTAATTGGCAATGCACTGCCATATTCGGGGAAATACCAGCCCGAGGGTTCAGGCTCTCTTATCCCTTCAGCTATTTTTATAGAAGGTTCTCTGCCTTCGACCAAGCATTTTATCGTAATCGATTCGCCGTTAAAACTTAAATGTAATACTCCCGGATTGTTCATATCTTGCTCTATGTTATTTACGTCTCTGTCGAAGTGAAAAAAAGTTTTCATGACATGCGCCCCTATCCCTTGCACAAAATCTGTTATCCTAAGAGCATTATGCGTAACATGAAATTCTCTGTACGCGCTAATCTTCTTGTTTATCCTCTGAAAACCGTCATGCGATATTTTCAAACTTAATCCTTCTTCATTTTCTTCCCATTCTACACCGGGATTACCTCTTCTATATTGCGGCGGATATACGCGCCGGTTTAACGGATAAGGCTCCAAACCGTCCACGGTAAATGTGTTGTGCGCATGTCCCGTTTTACCATAATTAGAAAACTTATCAGGCATATAACTAAAACGGCCAGGGTCTATTATAACAGGGTGTCCCTTCCAGTATAAAACAAAGGAGAAGATGTCATTATGCCCATGAGAAAATAGTGGAATACAACCTGTAGGATTCATATGCCAAAGAATGATAATATTCTTGTGATCTACGCGATACCATCCGCTATCCCCACTCATTAAACATCTCTTATTCTCTTCTTTCCTTGGTGACAACAATTCTTTTGATAATTTTTCGGATTTCCATATCCTGTTCCAGCCAGAATGCTCATCTGGTTCAACCTCAATAGGGCAGTACAACTCGAGAGCTCGCCTTGACCTGCAGATATTGTTCAACCATTCTCGATGGAAATCAGGGGATACATCGCCAACCAATGGGACTCTCCACTTTTTCTCAATAGTGTCATAAATATTGAGCATCCATGCGGCTTTGAGCATCGCGGTTGCAGCCTCCCTGATTGTATTATAAAAAGCATCATCACCAGTGTATTCTGCAACCCATAATGCCTCCAGATATGTTCGCAGTAAAAGTATGTGGTAACTTGAAGAATCTTCTCTAAGAAAACCTGATGGTGTCATCATCCTCGGTGTTTCATTGAGAAATATACGTCTGCCTATGTCTGCAAGAGCCTCACACGAGGACAACCTCCCAAGCATATAAAGAGCTCTTGCATTATTAAGAACGTGATTGTTGGTAAGCTCGCCATGAAATTCAAGGTGTTTCTTAAGAAATATAGCCATATCATTAATCGCTTTTTCCACAGAACATATGGCAACCTCGTCACCATAGGCATAATCTCTGAGAACGTAGAAGAAAAGCAGGGCGTTAACAATTCTCTCGGACACAGAATAACTCTCCCATGCGGGGTGGTCTTTTTGATGGTTCATCTTTTGAGTCCAGTCAAGCATTACTTTTATACCCCAGCTTTTTGTCTCTGCCGATGGGTTCTCAACGGCAAAAATAAGAAGCCAGCCCCATCTATGCAGGGAAAACATCTGTTCTTTTTCTTCAAATATCTGAAACCAGTCGGGGACATCATCGCAAATTATTTCCATGTCCCAAAACTTTATATTTTTACGCTGCTTTTCAGCAATATTTTCTGTTGCCTTTGTGTTATATATCCGCTCAAACCCCCTCAAATATCCATTTCTATAGCCGTATAAATTATTTTTCTTATTTACCTCACGCAAGTATTCGGGATACTGCTTGAATTGATATATTCCTGTTTTAAAAATAGCATCTACCTTTTTTAAAATAAGTTCAAATAATATTTGAACCAAGTAGACTAAGCTGTGGAATAGAGGTTGGGGCGCCAGTAAATACTTTAAGAGGTTAACTGTTTCTCTTGAAAACATGCTGCTACTTGTCAATGCCATTACACACCCTACATATGGGAAGAGTCCAAATTCCGCACTTTATCTTGTCCCTTAGAGACTTATAATTCTTCTTATTCCATATTTCCAAGATATTCTCATCCTTAATATTACCAAAGCTGTATTCAGCCTTATAGTCTTGGCAGCATAATAGCACGTTGCCTTTGTAGTCTATAGTTACCCCGGCCACATAGTCACAGAATTTCATTTCTACATCATGCTTTACTTCAATCAGACCACCCCTATTCATAAGGTAGTTGTCATTATTATAAAACTTCTCATACTCTATCCGCTCCACATTAAGCTTGTTTCCTATCTTACCGAGCGTTTCCCGTATCGCAGCGGAAGTCTCTTCATCATGCTGAGCAATTCTGAAAATATCAACTCCAGCGTCAAGAAGTTCCATAAAAATATCGTAGGTGAGCAAATCGCCATTTGTGAAAAGCTTAATAAACGCATTTGGGAGTTTCTTCCTCGCATATGAAATAAGATTGGGAATTCTTTTGTCCAGAAGGGGTTCCCCGTAGAAATGCGGTGAAAGTCTTCCCGAATAATTTATTTCAGAAAGTTCATCAATAACTTTATAAAACAATCCCTCTTCCATGTATCCGACAGGCCTTTTAATATAATAGTTCGGGCAATATGAACATTTCCTATTACAAATGGAGGTTGTCTCTATTTCGACTGATTTAAACAGATGGGTTCTACTTTTCTCATAATATTGGCAGATGGACCTTCCAATAGTCGTTGTTACAATAAATTTCTTGGAGATATTTTTGAGCGCTTTTGTTCTGCTTGACAGATTGTATAGTAGACTATTAGCCATGTGACGTTTCATCTGTTCTCTAATTATTTTCATAAAAATTAGCTCTTAATTCAAAAACATATTCAGCATTTTATTGTTTACAGGTGAGAAGCTGGATTCAACAAATTTACTCCCATAACTTATAAGCCTTTCCCGCTCCTGTCCATTTAAGGCTAATGCCCTATTGACCTCGCTCCTTATATCGTCAGAGGTATATGCAATAAAATCACGGGCAGGATCATATCCCAGCCAGTCAGCTGGATCAAGATCGAGGTCTATTTCTTTCTTCACACGAATTACGGGCACACCCCAAGCTATAGCGTCATATATTACACTCGATGAAACTGTAATCATTGCAGCGCTTTGACTCATCAACTCCTGCAGCATCTTCTTTTCAATAATTATTCTATTTTTTGGGAAGCTTACCTTTTCAACAGCTTTATAAACATCGTTCAAATCTGTTAATGGATGCGGCTTTATATGTATTGTAAATTCGTCATCCTTAAGGGCTGATAACGTTTTCACAAGCAAATACAAGGCTTCATTTTTGTATCCCGGCAAAACCATCATAACTTTATCCCCGTAAGACTTGTTTTCGTGCTTCTTCTCAAAAAGGTAGCCAAATCTCATGGCCGGACCAACTTGCAGGATGCCCTCCGGATAAAATTCCTCGGCCAAGACATCCTTAAATAACTTGCCGCTACAAACAATTCTGTCAGGAAGTGGTGCGCTTCCAACTTCATTTGCCGATACGTAAAGCGTAAGATGTAACGGATATAAAACACTATGCTGAAATCCTACGATGACCGAATCAGGATAAAACGTTCTCACAGCAATGATCAGAAGTTTTTCTGACAACATATTTTCAAATGTGTAAATAATTCTGTCGATTTTTACAGATTTTTGAGATAATCTTTCAAATAAATAATATTGAAGAATACAATTTAGGCCTCTACCCGAAAGCGCAAAATTAAGACGTTCCGCGTCAAGAAGTTTTTCAATATTCCATCCTTTAAAATCTTTTTTACTGAACTTGATTCTAATCTGCCCTACCCCTTTAACAAGACTTCTAAAAATATCTATTGGCTTAAGATAATCCCACGGTATCAAAAAACTGTCCTGCCTCCCTCTTAGAAGACGCACAACTTTTTTAATCGGTATCCGCGTATCCACTAAAACAGGCAATATTCTGACGTTATACCCTTGTTCAGTAAGCCAGCTTGATAGGCCATCAAAATACGCGTCCTTAAAATTGCCGTTTTTATCAAAAAACTTGTCACTCACCCAAGTTCTAATAATAATGTTTTTCCCATTGTTTGATTTTGTAACTACATCATCTATTTGCAATGATTTTTTGCGGGTAGAAATCGATACAAAATATTCAAGTAAACTTCTATAAATAAAAAGAAATGGCCTCGCTGCTATATTAATAAAACTTTTTACCATTGACAGAGGCATATTAATATTACTCAAAGCAATAACCTTACAATCACCAGAACTATAATTATCTTTGATAACACTGATGAGAGACCAACTTTCAGAAATTACGATTAATGTATCCGCATCATGTTTATGAATACAATCCTTGAACATGTCCAAATAACAGAGATAGAGAAAGAGCGGGCTCCCAACGCTATTCTTTTCAAAAACACTTGATGACCAACGTACAAATACTTCATTTTGATGGGCTGTTTCAGCAATAAAATCAAGAAATGGCCGTCTAAGTTCTAGAGCCTTTGACTGCAAATCTTTTCCATATCCCACCTGCTTTGCTATTTTGGATAATAGATTGTCCCATGCAAGCATATCATCATAATCCTTTCCCATATACATCCAGATAGCCTTATCGTTATCTTTGAGGAAATTTTTAATTGAAGAAGCAGTTTGACTGGTGTGCAACAGTATAAGCTTTTTTTTCATCGGCAATTCGCAACTATAGAATATTCATATTTGTAATTCTATTTTTATGAGCTTTTACTGTCCATGTTTTTATAATATTCCTGCCATTTTTTAAAATGTTCTCCGCCCATAAATGTGCCTTTTACATC
This sequence comes from Ignavibacteriota bacterium, assembly GCA_016218085.1. Classification (GTDB taxonomy): domain Bacteria; phylum Bacteroidota; class Ignavibacteria; order Tepidaquicellales; family Tepidaquicellaceae; genus FEN-1279. Next base: position 25,451 of record JACREY010000004.1, on the reverse strand, counting down.
ACATTCATTACAGGGGCTAAAATTACGGTCTTCCTTATCAAGCCTATCCCTTACAGAGCGCATTGTTTTACTAGTCCACACTTCCACGATGGACTCTTCTCTCAGGTTGCCTGCTATGAGCTTCTTTCCCCAGTCATGCGAACATATGATAACCTCTCCCGTATAATCGACGAACATCATATAAAAAGGATAATAACATTTGCTTTTAAATGGCATGTTTAATCGTTTCATGCCAAGTTTCTGAAAATTAACCAGCCCAGCCCTGTTTGATATTGTTAAGCCGTATCCATCTTTCTTAGGCAAAAACCTTTCTCTAATAATAAACTGTTCATCCTTTATTCCAGCCATATCCCTCATAGATAGAAATTTTTCTATCTGCTCTGGTCCATCGTACAGGCTGATGTGTATTGATGTACACCCGGAATTAAATAATTCAGCCAGTTTCTTAACATTCAACAAATCTCCATTAGTATATAGCTCTATTCGTGATTTCGCACACGATTTGCGGGCAAGGGATATGATCTCATAGATGTCTTTATGAAAAAGCGGCTCTGAAAATCCTGAAAATGCAATTATCCCATCATACGCCAACTCATTTAATTCTTTAATTACCTTTTCATACAACTTCAGCGACATGTATTCACTTTTATTAGGGAACACATTCTTGTCGCTGCGTGGACAGAATTCACAAAATCTATTGCACATACCTGTAATATTTATCTCAAACAGTGAAAATAAAGGGAAGGCATCGCTTTTATGCTGTTCTGCCAATATATGTTCCTTTACGATAGAGCCTTTCCGTTTGACATTTGGATCAATCCACATTAATTATTTCTCCGATACTTCTCTAAAATAGAATCCCCACTCTTTATCTTTTCACATAATTCTGTCACTTTCAAAGCATCGTTTAAGGCGCAACCCGTTTCATTTGCCCAACTATGCTCTATGCAAGTCTTAATAAAATTCTCCATCTGATTATAAAATCCCGGCTTATAATCAGCGCTCACCTCATAGGTTTCAATCACCCTTGGCATATAACGCCTGAATTTGACTCTATCGTCAGGTTCAAGGCGCTCCATACCCCTATAAACTGTCATCATTTCAATTGGGCATAGTTTATAGATGGTATCCTTAAAATTAAATGACATTGATATCTGACTTGGAGCATTAAAGTTAGCCTGAAGATGTACAGGAACGTTATATCTTAAAGAATAAAGAATACCATTATATGAATTCAACTTACCTTCGCCTCCGCTGCGATGCATGTAATCAATTCTGACGTCGCCTATAAGATACATGAGCAAATCAAGCCAGTGTGATGACATATAAAGCAGTACGTGGTCAATAATGTTTGATGAGTGTGTCTTAGCCATAAAATCTACTGCTTCCGGCATATTCAGTTCTATAGATATTAACTCTCCGGATTCAATTACTCTTTTCAGTTGCGGGACAAAATCATAGAAACGCCTATTATAGCCAACCAGTACATTTTGATTGAACTTCTCTGTGGCAGATATTATCTCAATAAGCTTTTTAGAACTAAGAGCAACTGGTTTTTCTATCAAGCACGGTATTCCTGATTTGATAATGTTTTCAACTATAAGTTCGGTTTGATTCCAGTTTACGGCAACAACAATTGCATCGGGGCTCTCTTTGTTCAACATCTCCTGCCAGTTATCATAAATTCTTTTGATTTTATATGTTTCCGCAAAAGGAATAATTCTTGGAGATTGTTTTCTTGCGCATATCGCAGAAATTTGATGTCCCATGCCATAAATAACGTCAGCATGAAATTTTGCAACATTTCCACAACCGATAAAAACAAAATTTAGCATTAAAGGATAATCGGCTCCTGCAAGAGGCTCAAAGCTTTTCCGAAATGGACTTTAAGGAAGTTGATTATATTATTGATTCTAATCATTACAGGATGCGCAGCCTCAGAATTTTCAACAGGATATCACAATCCGGCTCTCACAAGATCCTGCAATCTCAGCATTCCAACAACACTATTGTTGCTGTCTATGACCGGCATGACAGTTATTGGCCTCTCCCTTTTCTGCATAAATTCCAGAGATTCAAATGCCTTATCATCTTCGTAAACATAAATCGGATTCGAGTTCATAATCTGTGAGACTGTCATGGTAAATATATTTTCTTCTTTTTCAAGATGCTTCCGAATATCATAATCTGTAACAAGCCCAATAAGCTTGCCATTGTCAGCTATTACTGAAACGGCGCCTGCCTGTTTTTCAGAAATCTTCATAATGCAATTTTTTATACTATCTGAAATATTAATTACAGGATTATCATATTCCTTCAGCATAATATCTTTAACCTTCATTGTTAGCCTCCTGCCAAGGCGGCCGCCGGGGTGCAGAATCGCATAATCATCGAGTTCAAATCCTCGCATACGCATCAAAACAACTGCTATAGCATCTCCGATTACGAGGGTTGCCGTTGAACTTGTAGTCGGCGCCATGTTAAATGGACACGCCTCATTGCTATCACCTATGTCAAGAACAATATCGGAAAGTCTTGCAAGGGTCGATTTACTGTTGCAGGTTATTGCAATTATTTTAATGCCAATTTTTCTTATGACTGGAAGAATGCTGTTAAGTTCGGAACTTTCGCCGCTTTTTCCAATAGCGATAAATATATCGTCTGCTGTCATCATGCCGATATCACCATGCATGCCTTCTGCCGGATGCATAAACGTTGCAGGTGTCCCGATGCTTGACATTGTAGATGCGATTTTTTTTGCGATGATGCCTGATTTACCCATGCCGGACAGAACAACCTTGCCGCGACAGTGATAAATTTCTTTAACCGCTTTTTCAAATGAGACATTCACCTGGTTTTTCAGGTTTTGAATACCTCTTATCTCAATATCTATGACCTTAATTATTTCAGACAGTATATCTATATCAGCGTTCATACAATATCCGTGTATGTTGTTGACACCTTGTGCAATCTTTCATTAATATCAAATCTTGAATTATAAATCATAACCCCCGACTTGTCTTCATTTCTCTGGTCACAATTCTCACAGATCAGACCGCTTCCTTCATAGTTTCCGCTCGTATGGCAATCCGCTATCCTATTAAACATGGATGATTCAAATATCTCCTTAAGTGTCTGTGTCCTGAGGTCGCCCAATAATAGTTTCCCGTCAAAATCAAAACAACACATATTAACCGTTCCGTCAACTTGTACCTGTAGCGGCGTTTTGAATGGCCTGCCGCAGGTTTTCATTTTTTTTTGTTCTACAGTCCTGTAGTTCTTGCCGTCAACCCAGTTATGAGGGCGCCAAACTTCCAGTAAATCAACTTTTTTGCTCCAATATTCAGTCCATGGTCCGACATCCGAATCGTTATAACCGTCGACAATATTATAAGTAAGCAGAAGCTTCGTATGTTTTTTAATCTCTGATATTTCAGTAAGATTTTTCTTTATCGTCTTGAATATATTTTCATTTCTTATTCCATGTACTGCATTATACGATTCAGGCGAGTCACCATACATGCTTACCCTTATAGATCTGACACCCATATCATCAAGCCTTTTGAACTTATCTACCGTCAGGAGCGAGCCATTTGTAAGCATAAGAACAGTAAAGCCCTGTTTTTTTGCATATAAGATTTTATCCTCAATACCCTCATCAAGCAATGGTTCTCCCATCCCTGGAAATGTAAGGGTATTATATTGAGAAACTTCTGAATTGACCTTATCTAAGATATATTTAAACAACTCAAAGCTCATAATCTCTACATTTCGGGTAAGTTTCTCCCGAGGACAGATTATGCAATCATAGTTGCACTTGGTCGAAACCTCTATTCTTATTTCATTACTCTCAGGAATCATCTTGCCTCCAGTATTCTTATTTCACCTGACTTACTTTGATCCAATAATTTACTGTGGAAAGTCAGTATTATACATAACTTCGATGTACGCTTTTTTCAACATACATCACTTCTTTCCATTGTTCATTTTTACTAAACGATGTTGGATAGGTCCATCATAATTATGAAAAAATGGTGGTTCCCTTGAATAGGTTTTTTGATGCCAAGGACATAGTTCATCCACTAAAATCTCATCACTCGCACACCATGGGTAATCAAAAAACCTAGTTTCTACACCATCTGGAAGAATCTTTTTAATTCTATTACAACAATAAAATACAACGAGTGGGCTTTTGCAATTTCTTAAATCATCAAAATACTGTCTAATAATCTCTGGATTCATTTCTTGCATAGATGCCACATTAAAAGCTGTATTAATTCCTATTTCTCGGAGTATGGAATGTTTATCTGCTTGAATATAGATTAGATTAATTTTATTCTTGCCTAATGCAGTATTTAGATCAGATGAATTTTCAACTAATACTATATTATTATCAGATAAAACCTTCCTAGTATATATATAGTCTACTAAAAGAACTTCGTTTAAATTAATACTAATTACTTTCCCCCCCCCCAATATAATCAAACTACTTAGAACACCAAAGCCATCGCCAATCACTAAATGATTCCCGAGTTGTGGAAAATCCGGTATCATTTTTTTGCATAATGACATTGTGAATACTTGTCTTAGCATGTCTATGTCCAATATGCGGTTCTGCTTTTTTGCAATATATTTAGCATTTTCAATATCACTTGAAATGTCAAAATGCGATTTGACATTTAATTTAAACAGGATTTGCATAATAGTATGGAATAGATAATTATTTATGTTTCTTTTTCTAATACCACCGAATCCCATAATATTTTGAAACCCATCTTTATCGGAAAAACTGAAATCTTTAAGATATTTTGCCCAATGAGATGACTTGCCTTGCTGATTATCATTTAAATGTGATAATAAATAGTGTTTTATTTCATTTCCGGTAATCATTATCGTTTTGACCTCCTGTTTTAGTCATAGTCATGCGACTAAAAGGCATTTTCTATGTATTATAATGCCTATTTTTCTGTCTCATTACTACTTCTCATGAAGTAGCTATTAAAATAGGCAACCAAGTCTACTCTCTCAGTCTCATTAAAAAAATGTCTCTTCCATAACCTACTCAGGAATCTTAATAAAAAAACAGGATATATGAATCTTTCATGTAGCGGGCTGGATTAACAAGTAGCATTTTCATTTTCTCACCTCAAATTAAAGTTACAGCTTTTTAATAATATTTTCATATACCTAACTCATGGTATCAAATGATTGTAGAAAAAAATAGAGAAAGCATGCGTGCAACTGAAGCCTTACAACCTAATCTTGTAGATTGGACGGGAATCTATCACCTGCAATCCTTTTTGCCATGGCCTTTCTTAACATCCGTTGAATGTCCTGAGGCAAAACACTTTTTGCAATCTTTTTAATTCTTGCTTTCATATAGGGTAAAATACCTTCTTCCCGGCGCACCAAAACCTCAAAATTGTCATGGTAATATTGAAGCCTTTTTTTGTTAATGTGCGGCAATTTCAATGCGCTTTCCCTTCTCTCTCTTAACCCGTAGTTTACTCTTTGTTCACTCATTCCATATTCTATACACACATCCCTAAGATGGGTGCCTCTATAAGGATAAAAAATGTTCACACCAGGACTATCAATTTTGAGGGAGCCCAAAAGATTTATTGTTTCCTTTATCATATCTTCTGTCTCAAAAGGAAGGCCAATAATAGAAGAAGCACTCACCTCTATCCCATATTTATGAGCCAATTCAAATGATTTAATAACGACATTGCGTGGAATATTCCTTTTCATAACCGTGTTTCTAATAAAGTCATTTCCTGACTCAAGACTCATGTGAACCCTATAGCAACCCCCTTCTTTTAATTGCTTAAACAACTCATCATCACAAAGGTTAGAACGTGTAGTGCACATGAACGGTTTTTTAATTGTCTTTTTATATTTCTCAAGAAATTCATACAGCCATTTTCTGTTCGTTATAAAAAGATCATCCCACACATGGATAGCATCAAATTTATATTTTGCGTCAACATCTTTGATTTCTGCAATACACGAATCAACACTCCTCATCCTTGTCAAATTACTGAGGCTCCCATAAGTATAAGCCAAGGCATGGTTTGAACAAAAGGAGCAATTATATGGGCATCCCCTGTTCAGCATAAATGGAGCTGCTCCTCCGTAGCTATCAATAACTTTCTGAAAATTGAAGATACTGCGGTCCGGGAACCCTAAACGGTCAAGGTCAGTTTCCTTTGGCATTAGATTATTCTTAACAAGACGGCCTTCTTCTTTAGCATAAAAACAGAAATTTTCAACAGCATGATAATCTTTGCCCAGTTCTACTGTCTTAACAAATTTCAAGAAAGCAAGCTCGCTTTCTCCTATAAAGATGCCGTCAATATCCGGTGCATCCTTTATGCAATCAGGATAGAGTGTTGTAAATGCGCCCCCGCAGACTATTACACTTCCATACTTCTTTTATTAACTTTGACAGGTTTATAACATTGCTAAACTGAGTCTCAACAGATGTAAATCCTATAATATCCGGCTTGAACGCTGCTGCCTCATCTACGATGTGATTATAATCATCAACGCTTGTTACCGTAAGGAATCTAATATTATCATAACCATTTGCCCTTAAAAATCCGGAAATATAAGCTATTCCAAAGTGGATATAAAGCTTATGAAAAGAACCTACATCAGGGAGTATAAACAAAATTTTCATTGCGATATCCCTCTATTTTTCTGTTTAAAAACATTACCATGTACTCCACCCACCATCCACATTTAAAATCTCTCCAGTGATGTATTTTGCTGAATACGAAATCGGGGACGGGTTCATATTTTAGGCATTTTCCCCGCCTTTCTGATTGCTAATTTCACTGCTTTTATCCTTAATCTCTATTTTGAACTTGATCAAAAACCGCTATGAACATTTTAAATCATCCATAATTATTCCTATTACTCTTGCCATTTCCGGAATGTGTTCCGAGCATACAACAAAAACAGCTTCAGCATCAACATCAAAATAGTGATGAGCAATAATATCCCTCATACCTTTCGCCTTCTTCCAGTCAATCTCAGAATAGTTCAAAAGGAGCCTCGCATCTGTCAGCTTATCAATCTGTTTTAATGCCTCGCCTATGTTAATCAACTGCATGCATATGCTGTCCAGCTTCTCTATACCTTCATCATCTTTGAGAAAATCATCACTTGTCTTTATAGTTTGGAATCTCTTACTAATCTGTTCCAGCGACCAGGCGATGTTAGTAAAAATCTCTATTATCAATTCTTTATCATGCATAAATTACATCATGCTCAATTCTTTTTCTAAGGGTCTTGTTCATCTTTGCTCGCATCCGAACTATATCTACACGTTTGCCGAAAGTCTCTTCAATAGCCTGTTTTACGCCGATCAGATAGAAAAGGTCGGGGTTTTCAAGGTCTACTACAATATCAATATCACTTTCCTCATTGGCATCGCCTCTGGCCCAGGAACCAAAAACCCCTATTTTTTTTACTTTGTACTCTTTCTTGAAAAAATCTTTCTGTGCCCGTAAAAAAGCTAATATTGGGGTCGCTGTATAGTTCATCTCATTCTTTCCCTCTCTTATATTCTTATATCAATAGTATATAAAAAAATTTCACTATAGTGGACGACAAAAATAAGTAGCTGTAGTTTGCCCATTTATGGGCGTATTTTAAAACCGCCGATAAATCGGCAGACTACAAATTTATGTCGCTGCCTATAGAATATCCCGCAACAGCTGGCATTAGAACTTTTACTTTTTACCATGCGCTCCAGCCACCGTCAACATTTAACACCTCTCCGGTGATATATTTTGCTGCATCAGAAGCAAGAAACAGGCAGGCATTAGCAATATCAATAGAAGCGCCCCAGTTTTTCTGTGGAATTCTCTCAATGGTAAATTTATACAATTCTGCTTTCTTTTTAAAATCTTCAGCATACGATGTTTCACAAAAACCAGGCGCAATAGCATTAACATTAATGTTATATTCCGCCCATTCAAGCGCAAGGCATTTTGTGAGAGTAATCATCCCTCCTTTAGAGGCCCCATACGCTGTGAGCTCAGGGAGTCCAAGGGTTCCAACAATAGAAGCAATATTTATAATCTTTCCACTTTTTTGTTCGACCATATGTCGTCCCGCTTCCCTGCAAAAGAAGTACGCACTGTTGAGATTTGTATTTATGACCTTATCCCATTCTTCAGTCGTTGTATCAAGGAATTGTTTTCTGAACCTCATTCCTGCATTGTTTATGAGGACATCAATCCTTTGAAATTTATTCATGGATTCTTTCACAAAGTTCTTTACGGTTTCTTCATCTGAAACATCTCCGCTGTATAGTAATACCCTGCTGTCATCAAACATCAATTCTTTTTTCAGAGATCTAAGGTCGTCCATATTTCTCGTAATAAGCGCTACAGCAGCGCCTTCACTGTAAAAGAGCTGCGCTGCCTCTCTCCCTATGCCCTTGCCTGCACCGGTTATTATGCAAACTTTTTCTTTTACCGAAAATTGTTTGCTCATCATTGTCTTATCAGATAATCAAATGCCCCTTCTATTAATTTATCATCAATATTATTAAATACCTCGCATTTTCCTATGGATACGGGCAGAATGAATCTTAACTTATTACCCTTCCTTTTTTTATCCTTCAAAATATTCCTCAAGCATTCCCTGATGAGCTTTTCCCTTCCAAAACCAATACTGCCTGATTCAACCCTAACAGGGAGGCCGTATCTTTGGAGGATTTCTTCATGCCTGTTTATAACCCCGTCACCCTGATTAAAATGCCCGATAGCGATATATGCCGCACCGACCATCCCAAGGGAGACCCCTTCACCATGACGATAAACTTCCTCAAAAATTCCAGTGGATGTTTCTATAGCATGACCAAGCGTGTGACCATAGTTAAGTTTGAGCCTTTTATTTTGTTCCTTAACATCATCCTTAACATGGTCAAGTTTTATCTCTATTGCCCTACTGCATATCTCGAGTAAAACAGCATCTTCACGACTCATTACTTCGGAATAATTCTCATTAAGATAATTGAACAATTCCTTGTCGCAGATAATGGAGCATTTGATAATCTCTGCCAATCCGGCCTTAAAATCCCGCTCCGGCAACGTATCAGTGAACTGAAGGTCTATTATATTCAGCATGGGATGGTAATAATTCCCAATTGAGTTAACAGTCTTTCTGAAGTTGATAGCCACCTTTCCGCCGATGCTGCTGTCTATCATAGCTGTTAGTGTTGTAGGCACATTGATAAGGTTCATCCCCCGCAGATATGTGCTTGCAACAAAACCGGCAATATCCCCTATAACGCCGCCGCCTATTGCAATCAGAGTCGAATCGCGCGCAAAATCATTGCCCTCCAAGACCTCGTATATCTTCATTGCCTCGTTTATATTCTTGTGCTGCTTGCCTGCCTCAAAATTATGAACATATACTGAAAATCCGACATCTGACAGCGACTGCACCAGCGGGTCTAATATTTTTGCCCTGAAAAAATTATCAATAACGATCAAAACCCTTTTGTCTTGTGTTCTTTCAACAAGGAATTGGCTGATAGTGCATACAATATCTTTGCCGATTATGATTTCATAGGCAGATTTATCAAGAGATACCTGATATGTTTTTATTATTCTGCTGTGCATAGTTTCATTTAAGCTCAAACAATCCCGTATTTACGATTAGTTCAGCAATCCTGAAATCTTCCGGTGTATCAATATCATGGCCTTCAATTTGGTCGACAATCTTTATATACGGGTTAACGGAAATTCTCCGTCCTGTTGTCTCAAAGACCTTTCTTCTAAATATATAGAGACTGTGTTCTACTATCACAGGTTCTAGTTTCCCTGTATTTCCATTTATGCTGGAGAAATTCAACGGCCTGCCTTTAAACCAACACCTCCTGTCTATACTGAAGGCGGTAAAGGCCGAGTCATATTCCCCATCCCTGACCTTCTCAATGCATTCATCAACAGTTTCAGGCCTCAAAAAAGGCGAGGTAAGGTGAAACATCAGTATTATATCTGCATCATTTGCCTTTAAAAACTCCCTAATCAGATCCTGCACCTTGGCCTCCTGTGTGTCCAGGAAAGCAGGTCTTTCTATTAACCGGTATTTAAGGTCAGGCCTTATATAATTGCAGATCGAGGACTCGGAAGCAAATATGACTATTTCGTCTATGGACATTATTCTGTTCATTGTCTCAAGGGCATAATTTACCAGCGGCATCCTCCCTAACATTTTTATATTTTTTTGAGGAACTCTCTGGCTATTCAGTCTGGAAGGTGTGAAGGCAACAATTTTCATCTTCAGTCAAGATCAAAAAAACCTGTATTGACAATCAGCTCTGCAATCCTGAAATCCTCAAGGCTGCTTATTTCATGGGCTTCAAAATGGTCTATTATTTTAATATAAGGGTTTTGGTCGAGCCTCTGTTTTGTTTTCTCAAAAACCTCTCTCCTGAAAACATACAGATGCCCCTGTTCAACTATAAGAGGTAGTATGTCCTGTGTGCGCGGCGTAGGCTGTGAGAGGGAATAATTGAGAGGCTTGCCGTTGAACCAGCAGAATTTTTTAATTTCAATAGCTGTAAATGCCGAATTGTATTTCCCTGCTCTGACCTGTTCAATGCACTCATTTATGGTAGATGGCGTAAGAAACGGCGATATAATATGCCAAAGGACAATTATATCCGCATCGTCATTCTTTAAAAATTCTTTAATGATATCATGGACCTTGGTTTCCGATGCATTCAGATATGCGGGCCTTTCAAGATACTTGTATCTGAGACCCTGATAGATATAATCACAGATAGAGGGCTCTGAAGAGAAGACTACTATATCATCCAACAGTCTAACCTTGTTCATAGTCCTTACAGTATAATTGACAAGCGGTATACCGCCAATATCTTTTATGTTCTGGAAAGGCACCTTGTCGGTGCCAAGCCTTGCAGGAATTAACCCAACTATTCTCATTTTCCTCCTCCTTCCACATTCAATGTTTCCCCGATGAACCTGAAAAAATCCTCACGGTAGTCAACCGGGTATTTATATCTGTGAAAATCCATATCTCCATGTTTTGCCATCATTTTTTTTTCGAGCATAAAATTCAATGCTTGCTCAAGTTTTTCTGCGTTATTTACATAGCAGACAGGGAAAATGTCCGCAGACTCGGAATTTTCAAAGATTCCAGTCTGGAAGTGATTATACCTGTTCCATCTGTCATAGAGCAATACAGGTATCCCGTTAAGCAGAGCTTCGTCAATGGTAGTTGAGGAATAGCTTATCATAATATCGGTTGCGGCAAGCACATCGATAAAAGGTCCACTCCGGTTTATAATATATTTATCCGAAGGTGGCAGAAGGGTTCTTATCTCTTCATCTGAAAGGTAAAAACCTGGATGTATTCTGATTATCAGTCTTGTGTTTTGCATCTTGTTGACAGCATCAACGATATCAGAAAGCCCTGCAAAAAGCTCGTCAGGGGTCTCAAGGAAATAGTACCTCTCCGCTCCCCTGACTTTTGTGCTGGTTGCATGGGTTAAGACAACCTCATCCGGAGAAAACCCCAGCCTCTTTTTTTGTTCAGACCTGTCCACACCGTTTAAGTTCGAGAAAATAAGCGGGCCTGACTTAACCTCCGTATTTTTGATCCACTTGTATTTGTCCTTGAAATAATGCAGATGTGCCTCCTGAACTGGCGTGCTGACTGCAACATGGCTGTAATCACCAAGCATGAAGCCTCTGCACATATTGAATATCGAGATCTCATGATATTGGTTTGTCGGAACAGGATGTGTTCCGTGAGAAATAAACAAGGAGACCTTGCCCATTTTCTTTAAAAGTTCAGCAGTAACGTACCAGCTACCCCTCCCGAATGGGGACATAAATATCCTGACATTAAATTGGTTTACAAGATTAAACATCTGATGTGATCGCTGAACCATCATGCAGAGATGTTCAGTAATGGCAGCTTTCACCTTGCTTTTGATAATGTCCATGCAGTCAATCCCGCAGAAGTCATAAAGATTTTCCGGCATTCCTTTTAAAAGCATGTCAACTTTTTCTCTTAGGACATTTTGCTCATTCGTACATTCATCATATGGGATCACATTAATATCTATAAAAACCTTCCCGCCAAATATGCCGGATATCAACCCTCCATATTTTTTATACCATTTTACATCTTCTATATCATAAGGTATTACAAACAATAAGTCACTGTTCCTCCTCTTTATCTCGCCTAACAATTTCTTAAAACCATAATCTGTTGTTGGAATAACTATATGGGCTTTATTAAATAATCTCAAATAATATTTAAGCAAATTAAAGAAGAATGGATAGACCGGCGACCGCTTTTTAGGGATTATACAATTTCTCTGACTTTTCATGTCCTGCCGGTCCGATGGTACAAACTGATGAAACCCTATATTTTTTTTGGTTGCAAATTTTTCTACTAACAATCCCATTATCTTGTCTTCAGAAATAAAAACGGAACTGCTAATATAATTTTTTGAGCATACATAAAGCTCTATATCTTTGTCTTCATCATAAATATTCTGAAGGATCTCCGATATCCCGCCTATATAATTAACAACCAGTTCAAGGTAATGCAGCAATTCCGCTTTATAGGCAGTCATTACATTCTTTTCATCCTCAAAATCAAAATTATCTTCGATGTATTTACGTATGTCGTCAAACTTAAGCAGTATCCGCTCAAAGACATCATTTTTAAGATAAGGCAGTGTATTGCTGAATTGTATGCCCGCTTTTTTCAGTTGTGCCTGAAGTTTTAGATGCAGAACTACAAGTGAAAATTCAGTTATATCTAATCCATTACTCCTGATATATTCCTGAAACTCTGCAAACTCTTCGTAGAACTCTAAAAGAACAATCCTTTTCATATACTATAGTGGACTACAAAAATAAGTAGCTGTAGTTTGCCAGACCCAACCTTCTGTTGGACGCCCCATGTGCGTATTTTAGAATCGCCGATAAATCGGCAGGCTACAAATTCATGTCACTGCCTATAGACAGGCATTACTTGAAATATTTCTGCCAGAACTCCTGCTGAAGCTTTTTGAACATCATATTGCCTTCAGCGGTGAATTTTTCCGCAATGCCAATTTCCTTATACCTATCTTCAGGGAATTTCACATAGAGCGTAAATGTCCTTACCAGACCTTTTATCTCGTCCTGCGGGAATTGCGGCATATTTAGAACCGTGCCTTTTGTAATATTCACAGTCTGGGCATCCCCGGAAATATATCCTTTCTCCACACAATATTCACGCAATGGGGTTCCATGATAGGGGGTAAAATAATATGCATTATGCGCATAGGCATTGAATTCTCTATTTAGATTAATTGTGTCGAAAGCAAGTTCTCGCGTCTCGTCGGGAAACCCTATTACGTTATTAACAGATACCATTATATTGCTTTGCTCCAACAGCTTGATTGAGTCAATATATATCTTGTTTGAAACCTTTCTTTTAAGAAGTTTATACCTGAAGTCTTCATTCCCGTGTTCTATACCTATTGAGAGGCTATGGCAATTCATCTCTCCGAGACATCTGACTGTTTCATCATTAATGGTCTCAGCTCTTGTCTGACAGTAAAAAGGGAGCGCAAATTTTTTATACATTTTTGTAAACTCATGCAAATAGTCTCTGCTCATCGCAAGAAAGGTGTCCGCCGGAAAATATATATATTCAACGCCATATTTCTCAATCAGTATTTTTATCTCATCATGTATCCGTCCTACTTCCTTCAGCCTTAGAAATTTTTCTCCTGTTCCGCTCTTGTACAACTCCTTTTGCGAGCCTGAATTACAGAAAGAGCATGAATAAGGGCACCCTCTGTGTGTTTCAACAGGCGCCATCTTGCGCAATTTTCCTTTCATTGGTTTCAGAAACCTGTCACCATGAAAAATTGAAAAGTCAGGCAGAGGATTCAGGTTAATATTTCTTAAAGGACGTATGGGGTTCTTAACTATTTCTTCATGCCGCTTTACCCATAGATTATGCACTCTTGAAATATCTTCATTATCTGAAAGTTTCCTGCATAGTTCAATAAGAACTTCCTCTCCTTCGCCAATACACACCATTGTTACAGCTTTCTCAGAAATTACAATCTCAGGCGCAAATGTCGGGAAAACACCTCCAGCAATTACAGGAATGTTGAAATGTTCAATCGCCCTCAACAGTTCAACTGCCAGCGGAAATACATCCTCCAGTATTGATATAGCTATCAGATGCGGTTTATATTGCCGAACCTTTTCCACAAGGTCTTCAAATATTTGTTCTTTGTCCTTCAAACCTCTGAATTTCTCGCCTAAATCAAATGGTTTTACCTGGAGATTTGCCACTCTCGCTTCATCAGATGTAGTTTCTTCTGTTCTGTAAAAAGTAGTATCGAACAGTTCAACATCAAACCCCTCTTGTTTCAATATGGCTGAAAAGGTACAGGTAGCCATCGGAAAACCAGTCTGCAACATTAGGTTAGGATAAAGAAATAAGACTTTAAGTTTAGACATATTTATTGCTCCCGTTTATTATATTTTTGCTCTAACAATATCGAGCCTTTCCGAGCCGCAGATATCACAAATATCCTCTGTATTCATGCCCTTTCTCTTTTCGAAAAATTGAACAAAGCGCTTTGAACTTTTTCAATTGATTGCCTCGTAATTAGCTTTGCTTTAATCCCTGCAAATATAAAAAAAGCAATAAAAGTTAATTTAAACAAGTATGCTGAAACACCGTTAAATTCTATGACCCTAAGGTATAAAATAAGAACTATTGCTGAAGTTATAATTGCGTATAGTTTAGTTATTATTCGCCACTCATACTGAATCCTGTATAATTTCTGTCCCATAAAAGTCAGAATACCATTAACTATACAAGTGCTGATTACTGTGGAAAATCCTGCCCCAATCAAACCAAATCTTGGAATCAAGACTATGTTTGCTGCCACATTTGAAATAGTGCCAACTACAGCAACAGGGAATATCCAGTAAGCCTTCTTAGTATATGCGTATTGAACTCCCACATACATTCCAAATGTCTGCGTGGCAACTCCACCTGATATTATAATAATTATGTCAACCGCATCATGATAAGGAGCCGGGGCAATAATATGGATTATCTCCTGGGCAAAGAGGATAATCAGCAGCACCGGCATTAAAGCAATATAAGCAAATATTGTAAAAATTCTCCCCGCTGATACTGAGCCGTCTTTGCCTTTATCAAATATTTCTTTATAATAGACTGGTTGAAACGATGACCAAACTGTGCTCATTAAGAAAAACATTGTATTCCCAACAGTCTGCCCTATATTATAAACTCCAACTGCGGATAGAGATACCATATTATTCAACATATATTTGTCAAAAAACTTGTCGATAAAACCTGACAATGACTTTGGCATTATCTGAAGTCCATACTTTATGTTTTCAAAAAGTATTTTACTGCTAAAATTTAATTTGTGATTCTTATTAAATTGAAAGAATATCAAGCCGCATACAATAAAAGCTCCAATAAAGGAACCATAAATCATGCCCATATATGACATTTCAAAATACCATACCAACAGCAGGCTAATTATGCTGGTAAAAACTGTTTTAATAATCGTAAATTTTGAATGAGTCGCTGCCTTCTCCATATTCTGATATATGCATAAGTAGAAATTTATAATTTGTCCTAAAAAAGCAGCAATAAACATTACAAAAACTGCCATTCCGTATTTGGTATTTCCAAGAATCAATTGTGAAATATAATCTTTTAAAAAGAAAACTACAAATAAAGAGACAACTAGCGATAAATATAAAAATATCTGAGATGAAAATATAAGCGCATCTATTTTTTCGCTGTCTGCCCGATATTCAAAATAATATCTCTGTGCAGCAGACACTAAACCAAGAGTTAAAACATTTACAGCTATAGTCGGAAAAACCGCTGTCAATATTATAATGCCAAAATCTTCGGGGGTTAATAGCCTTGTAAGAACAGGAAGTGTAATTAAAGTCATTCCGTAGCCTGCAAATTTTGGAAAGGAATAAATAAATATATTCCTTATGCTTTTTTCGCTTAATGCCACTGTTTTAGGATTATGGATTATGGGATAAGGATTATCACTTGAGTGATTTAATCAATCCTTATCCCTTAATCCTTGTAATGTTTTCACTGCCCCATATTTTAGCATATTTCTCATTGGCATATTCTATAGCCTTTTCTCTTGTCTTACCCTGATTAAACATCTCAAGGAGCCAATTTATATACCGCCCCATCCTCTCTGCTGCCTTTCCATCATGGAATGGATCTTTTTGCTTTATGGTAGCCACCATATTAATGTTGCCCAACTCGTCAAATGATTTACTATCACTACGATATTTATTGATTGCTGACATCAGATTATCAATATCATCAAAGACAATCGTATCTCGCCCCCATTTATATTCGGGATATGAATACAGTCCTTCTAAATCCAGATAAACTACCCTTGCACCTGACAAAAAGTTTTCTAAAGAAGTGGTTCCCCCTAACAATAAAGAAATTACAATATCAGATGCCTGCGCTGCCTCGGTAGGGTAATTTTTTGCGGCATATTCGCCTTCCATGAATATACACCTGCCTGTATCTTTTGCCTTTTTTATAAGCCCGGTTATTTCAGACAGTCTTACTTGTAAAGTCTTAGGACGTTTTGGACTGCAGATTAAACCAATGGTTTTGTCAAGAAGCACCCAATTTAGAAAATGTTTATAAATCAATACGCTTCTACTGTTTGGAATAACACTCATCCTGCCATCAGACGAATTTTCATCAAAATAGCAGATAACGAATTTTGCCCCATTGTCCACCAATTTTTCTCTCAATTTTTCTGAACGTTCTTTGACAGCAATAAAGGAGTAGTCCGTTATATATCCGCAAAAAATAATGCTATGATTACAGGTTCCGCTTCTAATAAATGTTTGATAATAATAAGGTCCAAATAGGAACATAATATCGGCACATGACCCTAAAATTACATTGGGTATCGGCCAATTAGACGCTTGATGGCTTATGCTTACACCTCCATTTGCTTCAAGCGCAAGGTGCCGGGCTATTCTATATGGATCATGGTCAATAAAGTCTATATTTATTTTGATGCCATTTGAATAATAAAAATCATATGCCTTTGAATATTCCCTTATAAAATGCAGCGCTTCACTTAAATATACCAATGATTCTAATCTGCGGTTCAAAATTTCTTTATATGCAAGAAAAAGAATTTTAACTGTATAGTCAAACAACAATTTTGCGGCTCTAATTGACGGTTTATATACAGGCATCCTTTTTGAAGCGGCTGCGCCATTAGACATCGCCATAAAGTTTATTCTTTGTTGTTCTAATATATCCACCATATCATCTGTGGCGGGTGCGTCTTTTCTTTCAAAATAGATTAATACCTGCTCATGAGGGGTATTAGACATTAACAGCCATGGAAAATCACAGCGATGAATTAAATCAAATGTAAACCCCTTCAATGAATACAGACTTGATATTAATGGAATTCTATTATCTCTGCCTTGAGTGACTGCCCCGTTAGAAACCCTTACGGTATCTATAATTGTTTTAATACACACAAGGGTTGAAAGATATAAATTTCCTCCAAACCTGTAAAAATATTTGAAAAATTTTCTGAGGGAGAAATGTGAGCTTAAAACCACATCATGCTCTTTTAAAGCAAACTCTTTTAATATATCAAAGAAGGGAGTCTTCTCAATAGAAAATTCAACTTCATCAGGCTTCCCTTCTAGAAACTGCTGTCGATACCAGACTATAATATTTATAAACACAACGATATCATTTACTTCTCTACCGGCAATCTTTCTAAAATAAAGCCGAACCTTTTCCAGATTAAACATTTTGCCAAATGTATTAATAAATGGGTTCTTCTTAAATATTTCCTCCTCTATGACATCACAGACAGAAATTAAATCTTTACCGTATATTCGTGGGAAATAATTTTCTCCAGAGTTATCTTTTATTTCAGAAAAGCTAAATTCAAACAGTTTAATCTGTTGCCTTCTCCTAAATAAACCAAGCAAAAAATCGCCAATCTTAGAGATATTAAAATAGTAGATTTCATTATATGACCTTGGGGAAAGATATATTGATATTACATGAAAAGCGGTGAGATAACTAAAAAATCTGACCTTCATTTGAAAGACGATTTGTCCTTTGCAAAAAGACGAATCGTATTATTTTCATATATATGCTTTTCTTCAAAAGGCACAGTCAATGAGGAACAAGCCCCTGAAAACACCTTGCTCACGACCATTTTATATCGTTGCTTTTCAAACATCTTTTTAAAATCCCTGGGATATGCTGTATAGCTTCCCTCATTTTCCAAAATCAAAATAAATTTTTTGCTAATCCGCGCCATTTCTTCAAATATATAATTATATTTTGGATGAATGTTAACCAAAACAGAGTGGCAAAAAACCAAGTCGAATTCATCTGTATTAAGCCCTTTAATTAGACCTGGAGCATCTCCAATAAGGATATTGCTGTTACTATACATATCAGGAAATGTCGCTTTCATCAGTTCTACTGCACTTGGTCCTATCTCAATGCCAGTCAAATTTTTGTATCCCAATTTATACAAATAATTTAATGACCTGCCAACATTACAGCCAATTTCTAAGATAGGGCTATTTTTATTTAAATAGGGTAAAACCTCTTTGAAAAGCTCAATAATTGAATTATCTTCTTTTATATAGGTCTTAGGAGTAGTCAACAAATCGTCTGTCCCTTGCCTTTGCCATCTCTCTTTTGTAGAGGTTGCAGAAGGCGCAAGTAATGGTGAGAATCCATGTGTTGATAGAAAAGTTGCCAGTTTGAGATAAATATATTTGGATTTTTTGTTGCTAAATACCGTAGTATAGAATTTTTTATAAATAGGAGCTGCCATATCCCTCACTTTTTTAGAGTAATAAATCTTATCCTTTAATGTATTCATTCTTTAGAAGTCCCATCCTGTAGCAGTCAAGATACTCGCCGTTGAGATAAAAATGTTCTCTTAATATTCCTTCTACTTTAAAGCCAACCTTCTCAAAAGCCCTCTTTGATGCCTCATTGCCCTTAACCATGCCCGTATAAAGCTTGTAAAGATTGAGTTTATTGAATGCATGGTCTGCGACAAACCTTATGGCTTCTGTCGCATATCCTTTGCCCCGTGATTTCTTATCGCCGATTAATATGCCGATCTCCGCATGTCTATCTCTCCAGCTAATCTGATGCAGGGTTATATTGCCGATATGTTTTGACGATTTTTTTAAAAATATGCCTAACAACATACCGTCCTTACTTTTATTATAGAAATCAATATGTTCCTTCAATCCCTCTATGGTTGAAGGAAACCGTCCGCTTCCCATAAAAAGCATTGTATCCTGATCATTTAACCAGTTTACATAATTATCAAAACTATCATCCTTTGATAAAGGACGGAGGGATATATTTTTGCTCTCTAAAAATACTGCTCTCATCTTACAAACTCGCAAAAGGGAGCGTTATAGCGACATAAATTTGTAGTCTGCCGATTTATCGGCTATTTTAAAATACGCCCATGGGGCACCCAACAGAAGGTTGGGTCGGGCAAACTACATCTACTTATTTTTATCGTTCACTATAAGAGACCTTTGAATTTCACCCTAAATGGTCCTAATGGTCATTCCCGTGAAACTTGTCCTCGAAGGTCTCAATAGGGGAATGGGAATCTAGTGTTTTCAATACCTTCTGGATTCCCACTTTCGTGGGAATGACAAAAAAGAGGCATTTTTCAAAGGTCTCTATAATTTTTGAATCAGCGTCTTGTTATCACTGTAAAAATACATTGCCTGCCAGCGAAGATTCAGATACCTGTATAATTGAAAAAGGGGACTTTTTCTTACAAAAATGGATTTGTAATCTTTAACCCATTATCCAATATATGTCCATGCCTCATGTCCTCTGTATAAATAGCCATGCAGTCCGTCTCTAATGCTGACGATAATATTAAACTGTCCCAGTACGTATATCCCCACCTCTCTGATATACCAATCGCATTATCAATAACACCTCTGGAAATTAACGAGACATTAAATATTTCAAACATATTCCCTACAATGGCTTTTAAGATATTTAGGGAAATGCTGTATTTTCTGTTCATAATCCATATAAATTCATTCACTACCTGTGTGCTTATTGTCATGTTCCCACTTTCAATAATGGACAAAACCTTCTCTCTTTTCCATGCTTCTGTATCAGAATAGGCGTAAATGAGAATATTGGAATCTAAAAAGATGCTATCCACCATATATCTCTTCTCTGTTAAATTTCCATTTTATGGTGTCAATCTTCACAGTATCCAGCATAAGCCTTGCAGAGAGGTCGTCTTCTGTCTTTACAACTACATCAACTACACTGCCTTTAAAGTCATCAGGCAGTCTGATGTTGATAATCCCATCTTCTGCTTTTACCTTTTGTCTTATCAATATCATCTTAAATCACCTCCAAGACTTGAAGGTATACCACTATCATCCCTCTTTTGTCCACTTCCCATAAAAAGCATTGTCTCCTGATCATTTAACCAGTTTACATAATTATCAAAACTATCATCCTTTGATAAAGGACTGAGAGATATATTTTTGCTCTCTAAAAATACTGCTCTCATCTTACAAACTCGCAAAAGGGAGCGTTATTATGAATTTCCTTCTTGTTTTTTAACTTCCATTTCAAGTATTAAAGATACTAATTTTTGAATCAGCGTCTTGTTATCACTGTAAAATTTCATTGCCTGCCAGCGAAAATTCAGATACCTGTGAGCAAGCCTATTTCTTTGTATAGCTAATTTAGCCAGCGCTCCTTGCTCATCATCCGAGAATCCAAAAAGTTGTCCTGCTTTCTTTAAAACATCACTATAACTCTCGCAGCTCACTCCTTCCTGTGTTAGAACAGTTCCGCAAATTTCTATCAAAGCAGTCAGGATATTCTCAACAGTTCTATCTATGAGTTTTTGAAGCTTCTTATCAGAGTGATAATCGCTCCAAGTCTTTTTTGAATAATCAGATTCAAACTCTTCCATCTCTTTCAATACGTACTGCAGTGACTCGCTAATCCGCCCCTTGTCGTAAGAAAACTCAGGCATTTATTAGCCTCCTTATATTCTCTTTGGCGATAAGAAGCTGCCATCCAATCCCGAAGATGCTGAAATCCTCCATCTGATAAATTACCTCATTTTTTAATGAAATATATCTCTCAGTATTTTTAATATAAATTGGCTGACCTAAGACAATTGCATTGTAATAAAGCATCGGTTTTCTGAAATCTGTGCGGATTAAAATAATATTTATTTCTTTTCTTATTATCTCTGAGAGTTTAAGGGAAATATCCGTAATTATATTGAATTCTTCATCTTCAGAATCCTTCTCTGGATAAAAAAAGACAGCAATATCAACATCAGATGTCTCTTTTGGAAATCCCCTCGCCCATGAACCATAAAGAAACGCCATATCAATATCATAAAAATCGGCATTTTTGTTAAAGAAATCTTTTAGTTTTTTGATTAAGTCGTCTCTGCTCATCTTATGCTATAAACTCCCAACTCATGGGAGTCCCTCTTTGAATATCACATGATGCCTTTTTACTGATAAGAATATCATAGTATTTTGGAGGCAAACCGCCCCCCGGACGGATTATCCTGATATTTTCAGGTGTAAACTTTTCACCCTTATTTATGTCCTGCACTGCATAAACTGAACGCCTGAACCTGATGGATGACTTTTCTTTTTCAGTCAGGTTATAAGAAACCTTTCCCAATGCCTGCCATGCCTTATGCGTTTCATCCACAAGCTGTTTCATTTCCAATGGTTCCATTGAAAATGCCGAGTCCACTCCTCCATCAGCACGGGATAAAGTGAAATGCTTTTCAATGACAATTGCGCCTAAAGCTACACTTGCAACAGCTACACCGATTCCCATAGTATGGTCTGATAGACCGACTTCAACATTAAAAAGCTGCCTTAAATGAGGAATTGTTAATAAATTCGTATCCTCCGGCGATGCAGGATAGGCGCTTGTGCATTTAAGCAAAACTATGTCTTTGCAGCCCGCTTCTCTTGCGGTTTTTACAGCCTCTTCCAATTCTGCTATGCTTGCCATACCAGTTGATATTATAAGAGGCTTTCCTGTTGATGCTGCCTTTCGGATTAAAGGCAAATGATTGTTTTCAAATGACGCTATTTTATAGGCGGGAACGTTAAGATTTTCAAGGAAATCCACTGCTGTTTCATCAAAAGGAGCGCTGAAACATATAATGCCGAGTTCTTTACATTTATCAAAAATAGGCTCATGCCATTCCCATGGAGTGTAAGCTTGCTGATAAAGCTTATACAGGGACTGACCTTCCCATAGGCTATTCGTGTCATTAATATAAAAGTCTCCCTCTTCTATATCAATAGTCATAGTATCTGCCGTGTACGTCTGGAGTTTTATAGCATGAACTCCTGCCTTTGCTGCCGCCTCAATAATCGCCAATGCCCTTTCCAAAGACTGGTTATGATTACCTGACATTTCGGCAATGATAAATGGCGGACATTGACAACCTATTTTTCTATCTGCAATTCTAATTTCCATAAATACCTAAAAATATTCCCTTACTTTTTGAAACAGAATTTTTGCGAAATAACCTTTTTGAAATCCTTAAAATCTTTCAGATGTTTTTCAATAATAGCTCTAACAATATCCAGATTCAGATTTTGATAATCATGCGCTGCAATATTTCTGAAACCTACCATAGCCTGCATCTGTTTACTTAAACCCGGATTAATAATTCGTGCCTTTTGCAACAATACAAAAACCTCTCTGTTGCTTTGAGGAACTCCAAGATTTTTTATTCTTACTATATGCATTCCTAAATCTATACACGCCTGACAGGCCATTTCAAGATTCAAAACAACAGAATCCTGTTTGGTGTAATTTTCTTCAAATATGTCTTCATAGCCGACATATTCTTCTTTAATCCTGTTTACACATTTTTCAATTATAGAAACTTTATTCATGACAATATCATCCATAAACATATCCTCTTTTATAAACATCTTCTAATATGCCTTTTCTCTGTTCATTTAAATCAAGATAAAGACAATAGACTAAATCTTCAAACTGTTCGGCTTTTCTCACATCTTTTACAAGTACTCTTACTCCCTTATTAATAATTTGGAATTTCATTACATCAGTTGCAGTCTTTAAATCTATCAAATCCACATCCCTTTTTAATAAAGACGCTATCTCTTCCTGAATCGTCCATCTTTTGATATTGGTAATCCGCCCTTCTGAAAGATAAGCCATATCCAAATCACTTTCAAGGGTTTCATGACCCTGTACACTACTGCCAAAACAATAAACAGATATCAGATCTGGAATCCTTTTTTGTAAAACTTCAATTACTTTTTTAGAAATTATCATATTATCCTGTTTTTATATCATTAACCCGAAAAATGCATTTGATTTTTATTTTTCGGGACAAACGCAAGATTTGAGCCAAAGACAAGCCCTTGACAAATTATCTCCTTTGCCTTTAACAAAGAAGAGTTTCGTGTTTTGCTTCAACAAAATACATAATTTGTCAAGGGCAAGGAAAAGATGGCTGGACAAAACGGAGCATACTGTTTTAAGTAATTGTAGCCAGCCGATTTATCGGCGCTTTTAAAAACGCCCATGGGCACCCAACAGAAGGTTGGGTCGGGCAAGCTACAAAAAGCGCCACGGAGCAGTATTTGGCCAAAGATTGCGTTTGCCAAAAAATGCAACTGCATTTTTTGGGTTAAGTGCAAATTTATAAACATCACAGAGCTGTATAAGTCTGAATCTTCAAGGCATGAACGCCTGCCTTTGCCGCAGCTTCTACAATCGCCAATGCCCTTTCCAAAAATTGGTTGTGATTGCCTGACATTTCAGCAATGATAAAGAGAGGATGTTGATGCCCTATTTTTATGTGTGAAATGTTTATTTCCTTCATGAACAATGCGCCATTTTCTCAAATCTTACTTAAACCACCACCGAATAAATTCCTTTACAACCTTCACAACTTCTCCGCTTTTCTCTTTAATTTCCAAGGCATCTTCAGGGGTATATTCTTGATATGGCACCCATAATGTCCCGCTGTCTATTCCCGGATAGCGGCTCCATGTTACCTCAGGCTCTATCTCCTCACTTACATTAGCAATGCGGGAGAGCTTTTCTTTCCAATCATGTTCGAGTTCTATTCCCCTCAACCTGTCAATTAAAACCTCGCCAACAAAATGGGTCTTCTTAAATTCACCGAAAGATATCAAAACTGCCTTTACAGATTTTTCTACTGATTGCTGAAAGTGATATACAGCTTTGTCATAAAAGCCCTCCCTAATAAGGGTTATACCAATATTGAAATCACGCTCTCCGTCAGTAAGCATCGCAACTGCAAAATCCTTGTTACTAACTTCAGAGAGAAAAGTTGCCTGCCTGTATAAAACTGGAAATTTCCATCCATCGGTAAGTTTCTCAAGTTTTTTCTGAAGTATGTAATCTCTTGTCTCCTCTATGAGGTCTTTTAAAAAATCATTTCTGTCTATTAGAATTATTCCTTCCCACGCGATGTCCAGAAATAATGGATTGTGATTTCTGAAGTTTGAAATACATTCGTTAGTTGTTAAGAGTAAAATATCCAGAGGAAGACCGATGGATAGACATTCCTTTATTTGAGCAATTTCTCTACCCCTTTTGTGCTTTTTGGGATTAATTTCATCCGAAATCATCAATACATCTAAATCTGAATCCTGTGTTTGCGTCCCCTTAGCCCATGAGCCATAAATAGCCGCTGTAATAATTGTACTAGGTGGTGTTGCAAGTCTTTTTGTGATTTTTTCTATTATTATACTGTCAATTATCATCAGTTTCTTCTTTCCTGAGAGTTAACCACTCTTTTATATACAAAGATTAAGTGGCTCTCCTCAAAGCCTGCCTTTTGAAACGCCTTGAGAGAGGCTATATTATCTCTTTTAATTTCAGCATGTATAGGCTTGTAAGGATTTTTTTCTTTTATAAACCTTTCTGTTCCAAGCCTAATAACACTAGATCCAACCCCCTTTCCAAAAAAATCCGGATTAAGCATCACGCTCACTTTTACAGCATCTCCTTTGTCTTCAAATCTTATTGAGCCAACTTTATCCTTTCCAAAACAGGCGATATAAATTGAAGTGTATGGGTCTTTTATTTTTGCTTTAAACCATTTTTCATGTTCATCCCATGATATTAGGTCAGAGTTAAAAAAGTTTTTTCTAACATCAGGATGATTTCTCCAGTTGAACAAATCATTTATATCGTCATCTTGTATTTCTCGGATTTCTATCGCTTCACACCCTTTGCTTTCTACAATCATCTTACGTATCTCACCAATTTAAACG
>JACREY010000003.1 GCA_016218085.1 Ignavibacteriota bacterium | reverse complement strand
GATGTGTTCAGCCGAGTAGTACTAATAAGTCGAACGACTTGCCATTAAATTTTATATTGATCCGATAGACATAACGGCATCTTGTTTTTATTAATTTCCCGCGGCGAAATCCGCGGGATAGATTTTCCTGGTGATTTAATTCAGGTGTTACACCTCTTCCCATTCCGAACAGAGAAGTTAAGCCCTGAATGACCTATGGTACTGCATGAGCAATTGTGTGGGAGAGTCGGTTTCGCCAGGTTTTTTTATTTTAAAAAAGCTGTGTGATTTTTTTTCATGCAGCTTTTTCTGTATATACCTAAGGTAACCATTCGCAAAGCATTGTGAAAGGAGAAATCGGTTTCGCCAGGTTTTTTATTTTAAAAAGCTGTATTACAATAGTAATGCAGCTTTTTTTGTATATATCTGTGGTAGCCATTACTGAATTTGTCGTGCATCATTTCCTTTCTGAATATCTTATGACAAAATAAGAATATTGATTGTTTCTGTTTTTGTTAATAAGTTATTTGAAACTATCCTCAAAGTTATGAAAAAATTATTTTTAATATTCACATTGCTTAGCTTTTCTTTTACTCTGAATGCACAGTGGGTGCAGATGAGCAATGGAATGGGTACAAAATTTCGTATATATAGTTTAGGTTATTGTAGAAATAATATTGTGGCTGGAGCACAAAATACTATTAATAGTGCTACTTATACTTATGTCTCTTCTAACAATGGAGTGAATTGGTTGCAGACAACTTTTACTAAAGTTGCAAATTGTTATATTACGAACGACACTTTTTTACTCGCAGGAACGTCTTCCGGGGTTTATCGCTCTAATGATTTCGGAATGAACTGGTCATATTATAGTATAAGTGATAAATCTATTTCAGATTTTGCAAAAATTGGAACAACTTTATTTGCAGCGATTGGTAGTTTTGTATATAAATCTACTAATGTTGGATTTACTTGGTCGCCATCTTCAGACTTTAATAGGTTTACAAGATGTCTCTCAGTTTCTGGAAATGAGCTTTACTCTGGAACCGAAGTAGTTAGTGGTAATGGTGGCATTTATAAATCTACTAATTTTGGACAAAATTGGACGAATTCTTTGAATAATGCAAAAGTAATATCAATAGCAACAAATGGTCCAAATATTTATGCGGCTTTAATTTATGTTACTGGTTCAATTGGTAGAGGTGTCTATCTTTCAACAAATTCTGGCCAAAATTGGTCACCGACATCTTTGAATTATTTAGATATTTTTACACTTGCAATAAGCGGTTCTAATGTTATTGCAGGGTCAGATTCAGGAATATTTGTAACAACCAATAATGGAACAACCTGGGCAAAAAAAAATCAAGGATTTGATACTATTCCTTCAATAAATAATTTATTAATTAAAAACGAATTTGTTTTTGCCGGTACTTGGGGAAAATCTGTCTGGCGGCGCTCTCTGTCGGAAATTATCGGTGTTCAGAATATCAGTTCAAAAGTGCCGTCCGCATTTTCACTTAAACAAAATTACCCGAATCCTTTTAATCCCTCAACCTCGATAGAATTTGATATTCTTACCGAATCGGATGTTCTGCTGAAAATATTTGATGTATCGGGAAAGGAAATTACAACTTTAGTAAATGAAAAGCTTGATGAAGGTTCTTATATTGCAGAGTGGAATGTCGGAAACTATCCGAGCGGAATATATTTTTATACCTTATCAGCAGAAAACTTCAGTCAGACAAAAAAAATGATACTGATAAAATAATATTCCGGCTGTATTCTGAAATTCTGCCTAAACGGATGACATATAAGGAGTCTTATCGTTTATAAAAAATTCTCCCGCGGCTCAGCCGGCTCAAAAGCTTCTTTCAGTCTTCGAAAATCAGCCTCCCCCCGCGCCGAACCCCCCGTCATTCCTCACTTTTTTCCTCCAATATCAATATTTTTCCTTTTTAATTTTTTTTATTATTATATTTGATTTAATTAAAAGAAAGGAAAGAAAAATTGTATTAAATGTTCAAGTAAAGATAAATTGTCCATTATCACGAAGATAAAAATAAAATTGCACTATTTTTGCGCTTTTGAAACATATAAAAAGCAATTATTATGTAAAGTCGAATTTAATTTTGTTCTTTACCATATTTGAATTTATAGCTCAAAATAATTCATTTACACCGCTGTTTTCCGATTTTTTTATCCTTTATTAAATCCTTAATATTTGCTAAATTTAGTGTTACATACAATTTTTATTGTACATTTGGAATTGTACATTGAAAATTGAATGTGCGCCCTCGTAGCTCAGGTGGATAGAGCGACGGTTTCCTAAACCGCAGGTCGGACGTTCGAGTCGTCCCGAGGGCACTATATTCAATGTACAATTACAAATGTTAAATGTACAATTAAGAGCAAGAGCAGGAAGAAAAATGTACAATGTACAATTAAGAGCGAAAACATAAGAAAATTTTTTTGTTTCATTATTAGTTCATTATAATAAATTTGTCTGTTTCGAAAAATAGGGTAGCTTTAATAACGGGTTCGGCAAGGAGACTCGGAAAAGAAATTGCAAAAGCACTTGCCGGAAACGGATTCGACCTGGTTTTGCATTACAATTCTTCTCCCCGCTCATCTGTCATCAAACTTGTAAACGAATTTAAAAAGCAGGGAATAGTTGTACATCCCGTAAAAGCGGATTTAAGGAAAGTAAGCGAAATAAAAAAACTCTTTGCTGAAATAAATTCAAGATTCGGCAGGCTGGATTTGCTTGTTAATAATGCTGCGGTTTTCAGGAAGGTTGATTTCTTTGATATTGACGAGAAAATATTTGATGAGTTTATAAATACTAACCTGAAAAACGCTCTTTTGTGCTCGGTTGAAGCGGCAAAGATAATGAATAAATCAAAAGAGAAAAATCTGCAGATAATAAATATTGCTTCTCTTGGAGGAATACTGAACTGGACTGACCACATTCCGTATTCCGTAGCAAAAGCCGGAGTGATAAAGCTCACTCAGCTTATGGCAAAGCGGCTTGCACCGAAAATACTCGTAAATGCGATTGCTCCCGGAACGATTATGATTGAAAATGATGCAAACAACACAGTCGTGATGAAGGAAAAGGAAAAATATCCCGTTAAGCATTTCGGGAAATCATCGGATATTACTTCTGTAATAATTTTTCTCGTAAAGGAAAATAGCTTTATAACAGGACATACTTTTATAGTGGACGGTGGAAGGTCATTGTAATGTTAAATGATAAATGTTAAATGTTAAATGTTAAATATTAAATTGCAAGAGCAAGAATTATTAATAAAAATTTTATAAGAATAGATATTGAAAAATAAAGGACTAAATGGAACATCTTAAAAAAGCACCCAAGGCATACAGAAATAATAAATTCCTTAATTCACCTGCTGGAAGAACTATAAGGATTTTAACGGAATATCAGGAACCCTACGAGCGGCTGAAAAAATATGACATAAACGATACGATTGTATTCTTTGGCTCTGCAAGACTTCTTCCGATGCACGAAGCAAAGAAAAACGTTGCGGATATAAAAAAGAAGTTGCACACGATTAAGAATACAAAATCAAAGGACTATATCGAAAACAGGAAGCTTCTCGGATTTGCAGAACGTGACCTTGAAATGGCGCAGTATTATGAGGATACGGAAGAGCTTGCTTACAGATTGACTAAATGGTCGATGGGTTTGAAAAAAGGCAATAAGTTCGTGGTATGTTCGGGCGGCGGACCGGGAATTATGGAAGCGGCAAACCGCGGCGCTCACAAAGCAAAAGGACTTTCTATCGGACTGAATATATCACTGCCATTCGAGCAGTTCCCGAACCGGTATATCACTCCGAACCTGAATTTTGAATTCCACTACTTCTTTATGAGAAAATTCTGGTTCGCTTATCTTGCAAAAGCGCTTGTCATTATGCCCGGCGGATTCGGAACACTCGATGAACTGATGGAAATACTGACTCTTGTTCAGACGGAAAAACTTAAAAAGAAAATGACTATATTGATTTACGGGAAAAAATTCTGGGATAAAGTGATTAATATCGAAGCGCTTGCGGAATACAGGGTCATTTCACCGTCGGATTCGAAACTGATTAAGTTTGCAGATTCTGTTGACGAGGCTTTCGACTATCTGAAAAAAGAACTTGGCAAGAGCTACGTAAAAAAATAAAGATAAAATTTTAAAAACTATTTTATGATTATCAGCATGACGGGCTTCGGCAAAGCCGAAGGGATTTTTGAGAACAAGCACTTTACAATCGAGATTCGCTCGGTGAACAACCGTTTCCTTGAAATTGCTTTTAAGTATCCCAAAAATCTTACTCCGAAGGATTTGGAGCTTAAGGAAATTGTCAGGAAAAAACTTACTCGCGGAAAAATTTATGTATCAATCAGCCTTAATAATAACGGCGACAGCAAGCTGAACCTGTCTGTCAATAAGGATATCGTAAAAGAGTATTACAGCATCTTGAAAGATATCAGAAAAGCAATAGGGTCAAAAGAGAAAATAAAAATTGACCACCTCCTGCATTTTTCGGAAGTGCTTTCGGCAGAGCAGTCCGAGGATATCAGCGACGAGGAATATTCATTCGTCTGCAGCCTCCTGAATGAAGCGCTCGGCGATATCAGCAAAATGAAAAAGAAAGAAGGCGACTATCTGAGAAAGGATATTTTTGAAAGACTCGATACATTTGAAAAGGAAATTGACACCATTTATGAAAAAGGAAAATCCCTGCTTCCCCTGGTAAGGACAAAAGTCTCCGAGAGAATAAACCAGTTTCTTGAAGATAAAAGCATTCTTGATGAAAAGCGTCTCGAACTGGAAACAGTATTTCTGCTCGAAAAGCTGGATATAACAGAAGAGTGCGTTAGACTGAAAAGCCACCTGAAATACTTCAGGGACTGCGCTGCATCGGATGAATATGCAGGCAGAAGGCTGAACTTCCTTATTCAGGAATTCAACAGGGAAATAAACACTATTGCTTCTAAAGCATCCGATGCCGAAATTTCACAGTTGGCATCTTACCTTAAAGAGGAAATAGAGAAAATCAGGGAACAGATTCAGAACATAGAGTAAATTACTTTTATTAAGGAAAACTAAACTTATGCTATTCGTATTTGCAGCGCCGTCGGGAACAGGGAAGACTTCGATTTACAGGGAAATCCTGAACGATAATCCAGGGATTGATTTTTCCGTATCTGCAACCACAAGAAAAAAACGCGAAGGAGAAAAAGACGGAGTTGATTATTTCTTTCTTGAAAAAGATGATTTTGAAAAACGGGTTGCCAACGGCGAGTTTGTGGAATATGAAAAAATATTTGATGATAATTATTACGGTACGCTGAAATCCTTTATAGACGGAAAAATCAGCGAAGGGAAAGATGTCATATTTGACCTTGATGTGAAAGGTGCAATGTCGATTAAACGAATTTATAAGGATAAAGCTGTGTTGATATTTATAAAGCCCCCGAATAAGGAAGTGATAAAACAAAGGCTTCTGAGCAGGGGAACAGAAAGCCCCGAAACAATCGAAAAAAGGCTTGCAAGATTCGATTTTGAAATGGAAAAAATCAATGAGTTTAATTATGTTGTGGTAAATGACGATTTAAAAAAAGCAATTAACGAAGTTCAGGAAATAATAAACAAATATAAATCAGGAGTAAAATAAAATGGCATTGGAAACAATTGACCTTGCAAAATTCGAAAAGTATGCAGAGAATCTTTATGAAGCTGTTGTAATAGCATCAAAGAGAGCAAGACAGATAAACGACGAGCTGAAAATGGAACTCAGCCAGAGACTTGAGCCTGTTATCGCAAAAGAAACCGAAGACGATACGATAATGAACCAGGACAAACTGAACATTTCACTCGAATTCGAAAAGCGTCCCAAACCGACTCTGGAAGCTGCAAAAGAGCTCGAGGAAAGCAAATTAAGTTTCAGATACAGGGATAAAATATAATATTTTCTCTTGCCGCTCAAAGGTAAAAAAATATTGCTGGGAATAACCGGAGGAATTGCCGCATATAAAATGTGCAGTTTCGTCCGGCTTCTTGTAAAGGCAGGCGCGGAAGTAAAGGTAGTAATGACACCTTCCGCCGCAAAGCTTGTATCGCCGCTTACGCTGTCCGTATTGACCAACAATGATGTTGTGATAAATATGTATCCCGAACATTCCGACCCGGAAAATATAGAAACCGTATCGGCAGGAACCTGGCACATTAAATACGGACTCTGGGCTGATGTATTCATTATTGCACCGGCTACAGCAAACTCGATTGCAAAGATAACCTGCGGAATAAGCGATAACTTTCTTCTGTCCACGGTTCTTGCCTGCAGATGTCCTGTCTTCTTTGCCCCTACTATGGACGTGGATATGTACAATAAACCCGTTACTCAGGAAAACATAAAAAAACTTGCAGGACGGGGATATATGGTTATCGAACCTTTTTACGGGGAGCTTGCAAGCGGGCTATTCGGTATGGGCAAGATGGCAGAACCCGAAATAATGTTTGATGTCCTAAAAATACACTTCGAAAAAAAAAAAGACTTAAAAAATAAGAAAGTTCTAATCACAGCAGGACCGACAGTCGAACCAATCGACGCTGTAAGGTACATTTCCAATTATTCATCGGGTAAAATGGGCTTTGATTTGGCGCGCGCTGCTGATGAAAGAGGAGCAGATGTTACGCTCATTGCAGGGCCGGTAAATCTGGAAACTCCTAATGGTATAAAAAGAATCGATGTGAAATCTTCGGATGAAATGTATAAAGCAGTTATTGCAAATCTAAAAGGAAAAGACGTGGTTATAATGACTGCGGCAGTTGCAGACTTCAAGCCCGTAAATGTTCCCGGGAACAAAATTAAAAAGGAAGATAAAAATTTTAATATGAATATCGAACTTGAAAAGACAACCGATATTCTGAAAGCAGTTGGTAAAAACAAAAAGAATTTTTTTCTGATTGGCTTTGCACTTGAAACCGATAACGGCATTCCGAATGCACAGAAGAAGCTGAAAGAGAAAAATCTCGATATGATAGTTCTGAATAATCCGAAGGAAGAAGGAGCGGGGTTCGGCACGGATACTAATGTTGTTTCTTTAATCGATAAAAGGAGCATTAAAAAACTTGAAAAGATGACCAAGTATGAAGCGGGAAATGAAATCCTTAATTATTATCTGAAAAAAATAAAATAGAGCGGATTATGATTAAGGATTTGAATGAACTGATTGAAGGCTCGATTGAATATCTGAAATTTGCAAAAAACTATCCAGCTTACAATGTCTTAAAAGAATCATTACCCGAAGAAAAAGAAATTAACATAACAGCGGCACCTGACCGTCTAGATGAGGATTTAAATTTAAATATTACATTAGTGAAAGATAAAACTGTTGAAAGAGATTTTACTTATGGTCTTTTAAAAGAAGACTGGATGAAATCTGAGAGTGTAGAAGAACTTAATAATAATATTCACGACTGTAAAAAATGTCCGCTTGCAAAGACGAGAACAAATTTTGTTTTCGGTACGGGCAATCCAAATGCAGATGTGATAGTAGTAGGAGAAGCGCCAGGAGCGGAAGAGGACAAACAGGGTAAGCCGTTTGTAGGCAGGGCAGGTCAGCTTCTGACTGATATTCTCAAAGCAATTAATTTTTCGAGGGAAGATGTATTTATATGCAATATCCTTAAATGCCGTCCTCCCGAAAACAGGAATCCTTTGCCGGAAGAAATAGTTCACTGCGAGCCGTACCTGATAAAACAGCTTGAACTGATTAAGCCGAAAATGATTCTAGCAGTCGGCACTTTTGCGGGACAGACATTATTGAGAACGAAGGACCCGCTTGGCAAAATGAGGGGAAAAATTTTTGATTTTCACGCGGGTGAAATTAAAGCTAAATTACTCGTAACATATCACCCCGCCGCGCTTTTAAGAAATCCAAACTGGAAAAAGCCAACGTGGGAAGATGTGAAACTTTTTAGAAAAGAGTATGACAAAAAGTAAAAAATCTAAAAAAGAAGAAATTGAAATTCTCGATGACCGCCTGGAATTCGGAGAAGGCAAAACTCCGCCCAATGCGATTGAGCTTGAATCCTCTATTCTCGGCTCGATTCTAATCGATAACGATGTCATCAATGACATAGTGCAGTTTCTCGATTATACTCATTTCTACAAAAGCGCAAACGGCACGATTTATCAGGCAATGATGAACCTCGAAGGCAGGCGCGAACCGATTGATGCAAACACCCTGAAAGAAGAATTAAAACGACTCGGAAAGCTTTCCGAAGTTGGCGGAGTGGAATATATTATCGACCTTGCGAATTCTGCTGTTACTTCCGCCAACACAGAGCACTATGCCCGAATAGTTTTTGACAGGTATATATTAAGAAATCTGATAAGCATTTCCTCTAAGATTGTAGAAAGATGCTTCGACCCGACAATAAATCCTTACGGCTTGCTGGATGAAGCTGAAAGAAAAATACTCGATATTTCCGAATCACTTTCAAAGAAAAAAGTTGTTGCAGTTCAGGATGAAATAGACAAACTCTATACCGAACTTGCCGACCTAAAAGGCAGGGATAAAAAAGGCGTAACGGGTGTTGCAACGGGATTCGACAGGCTCGATGAAATGACATCGGGATTCCAGAAATCTGAATTGATTATCATTGCAGGAAGACCATCTCACGGAAAAACAGCTCTCGGAATAAACATCGCCCGTAATGCCGCAGTTACAGCAGGAAAAAGCGTTGCGATATTTTCCCTTGAAATGACAACACGCGAACTGCTGATTAGAATGCTTGCCAGCGAAGCGCGCGTGGATAATACAAAACTGAAAACAGGCAGAACAACCGATGTGGAATGGAACAGAGTAGCATCCAATTTCCACAAGTTGAAAGCAAATATTTATATAGACGATACAAGCGAACTCTCAGTGCTGGAGCTTCGCGCAAAGGCAAGAAGAATCAAACAGGAATTCGGAATCGATATGATTATTGTTGACTACCTCCAGCTTATACGCGGCTTGCCTTCTCACGAAAGAAGAGACCTCGAAGTTGCTTATGTATCGAGAAGTTTAAAAGCTCTTGCAAAGGAGCTCGATATTCCCGTTGTTGCCTGTGCCCAGCTAAACCGCGGCATCGAGCAGCGTGGAAAAGAAAAGCGCCCACAGCTTGCCGACCTCCGCGAATCCGGAGCAATCGAGCAGGATGCAGACGTTGTAATTTTTGTTCACAGACCTTTCCTTACGCAGAAAAACGACCCAACCGACCCTGGATATGAAGAATTAAGACATAAATCCGAACTCACAATAGGCAAGCAGAGAAACGGTCCGACCGGTGAGTTTGATTTGATATTCTTCCCGGAATATACGAAGTTCGAAAATAAGATTAAGAAGCCGGACGTTGCATTCCCTGAAACGAAAAGCTTCGACGAAACGCCGTTTTAGGATATATATTTTCAGTAACAGCAAAAATACTTATAATTAAAAAATAAAATTAAAATTTTATTTCTCTTATTTTATACCGGGGAATATTGCAGAAAGAGTTCTTAAATAAGATAAAAGATTTTTTTGTAAAATACTTCTTATAAATTTAATTGAATCTAATCTTATGCAAAAATTTATTTACACACTTGTATTTTTAGCTTTTGTAAGTACTTTAAATGCTCAGTGGGAGGCAGATGTTCGGCTTACAAATAACCCTGCGTATTCCTGGGGTTCTTACAATAACGCCTGGACTATTGCCGCAAACGGTATGAATGTTCATGTGGTATGGGATGAAGAGCGTGACGGGCACCCTGAGATATACTACAAACGCTCAACACTTTCAGGTTTAACCTGGGGAGCAGATACACGACTGACGAATAATACTGCAGGAAAATATTATCCTTCAATAGCAGTTTCCGGCTCAGTGATTCATATTGTTTGGCGAGACCTTCGTAATTTGGGTTCTTCAGGTAACAACGAGATATACTACAAACGCTCGACAGATAACGGCACAACCTGGGAAGCAGATACACGACTGACATATGATACGTTAAAATCATATAATCCTTCAATAGCAGTTTCCGGCTCGGTGGTGCATGTTGTTTGGCATGACGAGCGTAATGGTGTGCCTGAGATTTATTACAAACGCTCAACAAATGCAGGTGTAACCTGGGGAGCAGATACACGACTTACGAATAACCCGGCTTTTTCGCAGGACGCTTGTGTAGCAGTATCCGGCTCCATTGTTTGTGTAGTATGGATTGACGACCGTGACAATAACTTTGAGATATACTACAAACGCTCGACTGATGCAGGCGTAACCTGGGGAACAGATACACGACTGTCGAATAATACCAATGTTTCAAAAACTCCTTCTGTTGCAATATCAGGTTCTGTGGTTAATGTGGTATGGTGTGACCTGCGTGACGGAAACGAGGAAATATATTTAAAACGCACTACAAATGCAGGAGCAAACTGGGGAACGGAAACACGACTGACGATAGATACAAATTCATCAACATTTCCTTCAATAACAATGTCAGACTCTTTTACGCACATTGTTTGGAAAGATAAACGTAATGGGAACGCTGAAATCTACTACAAACGCTCAACCAATGCCGGTGTAAACTGGGAAGCAGATACACGACTTACGAATAATACATCTAACAAAGATTATGCTTCTTTAGCAGCATCCAACTCAATGGTACACGTATTATGGTCTGACTATCGACACGAGGCAACTGAAAAATACTATAAAAGAAATCCAACGGGAAATGTAATTTCAGGCATACAACATATCAGTTCAGAAATACCAACTTCATATTCATTGTCACAAAACTATCCAAACCCGTTCAACCCAACAACAAAGATAAAGTTTGATGTTGCTCGCGTGGGCGATGTAAAGATAGCAGTGTATGACGCAATGGGTCGCGAAGTGCAAACCCTTGTAAACGAATCATTACAGTCGGGCACATACGAAGCGGAATTCGACGGCTCGCAGCTAACAAGCGGAGTGTATTTCTATAAACTTATTACAGGTGATTTTACAGAAACAAAGAAAATGCTGATGATAAAGTGACGGAAGTCACTTTATCGGAAGTCCCGATAAACGAAGCGACATCGGGATTATTAGTAAAATAAGAATATCATATTCAGGTCAGAATAAAATCTGACCTGAATTATTTTAAACTCTTTTTTCAATTCGTAAAGTTCGAAAACAAGATTAAGAAACCTGATGTAGCATTCCCCGAAACAAAAAATTTCGACGAAACGCCGTTTTAAAAATAGGTTCTACAAACTGCACACTACAAACAGGTCGCCCCTTCGGGGCTGAACATGGTTATTAATATTTTTTCTACAAACAGGTCGCCCCTTCGGGGCTGAACATGGTTATTAATATTTTTTCTACAAACAGGTCGCCCCTTCGGGGCTGAACATGGTTATTAATATTTTTTCTACAAACAGGTCGCCCCTACGGGGCTGAAGTCTGAAATATATATCAAAAAATAGTTACCAATTATTGGTATTTAATTATTATAATTTTTATTAAATTATAAGAAATTATTAATTTTTATTTAGCATAAATTTTTATTAGTTTGCTTTATATAGCTCCGATAGGAGCGTTCTGTTTGTAGTAGAATTTATTTAATAATAATTCAAGCTCCGTAGGAGCGACCTGCCAAAATTTTATAAAAGGGCTTTTTATGCCAAATACATATTCGCAAATATACATACAGATTATCTTTACAGTAAAAGGAAGACAAAATTTAATTCCGTTATCTTGCAGAGAAGAATTGCATAAATATATTACCGGAATAATTCAAAATCGAGGCCACAAAATGTTATCTTATATTGTATGCCTGACCATACGCATGTTCTTGTTGGTTTGAAACCGGAAATTGCAGTGTCGGATTTGGTGAGAGATATAAAAGCAATATCCTCGAAATTCATAAATGATAATAAATGGATTAATGGAAAATTCAATTGGCAAGAGGGATTCGGAGCATTTTCATATTCCAGAAGTCAGATTAACGCGGTAATTAAATATATTCAAAGTCAGGAAAATCATCACCGAAAAAGAAGTTTCAAGGAAGAATATTTAGAATTTTTAAAGAAATTCGAAGTTAAATATGATGATAAATATTTGTTTGAATTTATTGAATAACAGGCCGCCCCTACGGGGGTATAACAAGAAATAGTAAATTATTTTCTGATTATTAATATCTACAAACTCATTCTGAAATACTTCCATTCTTTTAGTTCTTCGGCGGCGAGGTTTTTATAGAATCTGATTGCATTTACATTCCAGTCGAGGACATGCCATTCCATCCTTCCGCATTTACTTTTCTTTGCGGCTTTCATTAGTTCTTTGAAAAACATTTTGCCTACACCCGATTTTCTGTAATCGGAGGATACATAAACATCTTCAAGGTATAGTGTTTTCTTCGCCAGGAATGTTGAGTATGTATAGAAATAAAATGCGTATCCAATCAGTCTGCCATCGGTTTCTGCTACAATAACTTTAACAGGGGAGTTCTTCGAATACATATCTTTTATCAGATTGCGTATGGCTTTGCTATCAGGCGGGTCGAGTTTTTCGAAATCCGCAAGCTCTTTTATCAGCCGGATAACTTCTTTGGAATCTTGCTTTATTGATTTTCTAATCTTAATATTCATTTTATATCATTTATTTTATATATAAATTAAATTTATTATGTATTCCGGCTTGATCCCGTTTTAAAACGTAACGGGATGCCAGGATGACAATTAGAAAGCTAAAATATTTACTATTTATGAAAAAAAACTATATATCAATATCATTAATATTATTTTTCTTTGCAATTATATTATTCAGTAGTTCGGCATTTAATACGCTTGATGACTACGAAGAAAAACTTGTTAAGAAAAAATTAAATTCGTTCGATGAATCTCTTAAAAATGAATCAATCAGCACTATTATAGAAAAGGTCGGAATGAGTTTTCTGGGAACGGAATATGTGGCGGGAACGCTGGATGAGAATACTTATTCAGAAAAACTTGTAATAAAAATATCAGGACTTGATTGCGTGACTTTTGTGGAAAATACACTTGCAATATCAAGAGCAATTCAATCGGGCTCTCCAGGTCTTAATACATATAAAGATGAATTGCAGACAATCCGTTACCGTGACGGTAAAATAGAAGGATACACTTCGAGGCTTCATTATTTTTCCGATTGGATTTATGATAATGAGAAAAAAGGAATCGTAAAAGATATCACGAAAAAAATCGGAGGTGTGCCGTACAATAAAAAAATAAATTTTATGTCGACACATCAAAGCTCATATAAACAGCTTAACGAAGACGACGGGGAATCGGTCTCGATAATTAAAAGCATTGAAAAGGAAATTAACAACAGGGATTTATATTACATTCCGAAAGGTGAAGTGGACAGCTATTATGATGATTTAAAAACAGGTGATATAATTGCAACGACGACAGAAATTAAGGGACTCGATGTGACTCATACGGGTTATATATACAAGAAAAAAGGAAAGACATACTTCCTTCATGCATCATTGAGCGCAAAAGAAGTTATAATCTCGAAAGAAGAACTGAAAGCATATTTAAAAAGCGATAAAAAGAAAACAGGAATTATGGTTGCAAGACCGCAGGATTTAAACTGATTCAATGCAGAATATTTATCTGATAATATTTCTTTCTCTTCTTTTTTATCTGATAGGTTCAATACCTACTGCATTCATTTTAATGAAACTGCTTCATAAAAAAGATATAACTAAAGAGGGTTCGGGCAATGTTGGTGCTATGAACAGCTATGATGTTTCCGGCTCGAAAAAAACCGGTGTGCTGGTTTTTATAATTGATTTACTTAAAGGTTTGATTCCAGCAGTAATTTTAATTTATTTTTTGAAATTGAGTTTTCAGGTTTATTATATTCCGCTTGTTGCGCTTGTTATGGGTCATAATTTTTCAATCTGGCTGAAGTTCAAAGGCGGCAGAGGATTGGCAACTGCCACCGGGATTTTTGCGGTTGTTAATTTTTGGATTGTGGTAATCTGGTGTGTTGTTTTTCTTTTATCTCAATTTTTCAAAAAAAATGTACATATCGGTAATGCTCTGGCAACTATTCTGCTTCCGTTTATGTTATTAATCTTGAATTCACAGGAGTTAATGTGTATTTCCTGCAAAGGAGCTGAATTCAGTGATTTTATGATTTTCATTTCATTAATCAGTCTGATAATTCTATTAAAGCACATTAATCCTATTAAAAACTTAATAACAAAAACTGCAAAATAATTTATATGAGTAAAAATCCTAAAATAACAGATGTAAACGAACTGAATGAAATGTCCCGTCAGATAAGAAGAGACATTATTAATATGCTTTTAATTTCGAAATCGGGTCATTCGGGCGGACCGCTCGGATTGGCTGATATTTTCACGGCATTATATTTCAATAAATTAAATATCAACAGCGAAAAACCGGAAATGGAAGAAAGAGATTATTTCTTTTTATCCATAGGGCACGTGGCTCCTGTTTGGTATGCAACTCTTGCAAGAAGGGGATATTTTGAACTCGATGAATTAAAGACACTAAGAAAAGTAAACGGAAGACTGCAGGGACATCCTGCGCCGCTTAAAACTCACGGACTTCCCGGAATAGAAATCGCTTCGGGCTCGCTTGGTCAGGGTCTTTCGATTGCGGTCGGATGCGCAATTGGGTTAAAGCTCGATAAAAAACCAAATCACGTATATTGCGTTAACGGAGACGGCGAACTTCAGGAAGGGCAGTTATGGGAAGCGATTATGACTGCGGCTCATCATAAAACTGATAACCTGACTATGATAGTTGATTTTAACGACTGTCAGATTGACGGAAGAATTCCCGAAGTAATGAACCTGTACCCATTAAAGGATAAATTTATTTCATTCGGATGGGAAGTTTTCGAAGTTGACGGAAACAACATGAATGAGCTGATGGAAATTTTTGAAAAGACAAAAATGCCAAACGGAAAACCGAAAGTAATAATTGCAAAAACATTTATGGGCAACGGAGTATCATTTATGAAGGATGACCACCGCTGGCACGGTGTTCCGCCGAATCCGGAACAGGGAAAAATTGCACTTGAAGAACTTGCTCCGACTAAGTTCGGAGATTTTGTATAATATCAAAACAAAAAGTTATGAAGAAGAAAAAAGTTTTAATCAGTCTGATTTTAATTGCTTTCTTTTCGACTCTGATGTATTCCTGCACTGCTCCGACTAACCTTACAAGCTGGAAGGACGCAACATTCAACAAAAAGTTATCAAAAATTCTTGTTGTAGCTCTGATAAAAGACCTTGAATTCAGAAAAGCATATGAAAACCAGCTTGTATATGCTTTTAAAATTGAAGGAGTAACAGCCGCTACTTCTCTGACATTGCTGCCTTATAATGAGCCGATTACAAAATCGGATTTGGATAAGCTTGTGACTGACGGGAAATATGACGGGCTGATGATTCTTAAATATCAGGGAACAAAGACTACGGATGTAGTCCGTTCAAGTTATTACGATTATTACTCGGACTGGTACGGCTATCAGCGTGGACCTGCATATATCGAGCGGCATCAGACTGTTAAAATGGAAAACATACTATTCAGTGTTGAGCAGAAGAAAGCAGTTTGGGCGGGACAGACAAAAACCCGCAATGCCTGGAATGCAGATGAACTTGCAAAATCAGTATCGGATGAAATTATTCTGAGCTTGAAGGAAGAAAAGCTCATTAAACAATAAACCGAATTATTCCAATAATCTTTTTCATCTGAAAAATGAAAAAGTATTTTTCTTTTACGGTTGTTATTAAATAAAAGATTTATTCTTTTTTTTTGATTACAAAATGTTACAAAAAATAATATAGACGTTACAAGCAACTATTGCCATTAACAATTGTATTTATTATTTTGGAGCAATTGAAATTTCAAAAAAGGAGGCAAAAATGAAATCAATAAAATTTTTAACAATCCTGTCCATCTTATTTGCATTTTCCGTTACATTAAATTCACAGGATCAATATATCCTGCTTGGATGGAATGATCTTGGAATGCACTGTGCAAACAGGTATTTTTCAAAGGTTGTAGTTCTTCCGCCATACAATAACATTTATGCGCAGTTAATTAAAAAGTCACCGGGGATGCTGCCCCAGGTAATTTCAGCAGGATATAAAATAGAGTATTCAATTCCGGGGAATACATATTCAGTTGGTAAAACGGATTT
Source organism: Ignavibacteriota bacterium (assembly GCA_016218085.1). GTDB lineage: Bacteria > Bacteroidota > Ignavibacteria > Tepidaquicellales > Tepidaquicellaceae > FEN-1279. The sequence goes on along the minus strand of JACREY010000003.1, from coordinate 190,473 downwards.
CTGGACATACGCACAGCAGATTTTCGGACTTCCGAATCCTCTTCCTCAGAATATTGGACTTACAGGAAAAGGCCTTACAGGTGAACTGGATAATTCCGGTAATTATTTCAAAGCGGATGGAATTCCTGTTACTCCGTTTCAGGATAATAATCTGATTTCAGAAAATCCATATCAGCTTTTCCACCTGGTAGCAAAGAACTCCGCAACAAATACGGTTCTGACATATACGGATAATGTCATTCCGGTCAGTAATGAAATAGGATGTGTGCAATCCGGATGTCACAGTTCTGAACAATCTATTTTAAACGGCCATGAATCTGTTCCCGGATTCAACACAAACGGACCTGTATTGTGTGCAAGCTGTCATGGCTCGGCTGCTCTCGGAACTACGGGGGATACTATTGAAGCAAAAAAACTTTCATTCAGAATTCACGACAAGCATAAGTTTATTACACCGACTAATTCGATTGCTACCTGTTACAAATGCCATCCCGGTCCAAATACGCAGTGTTTAAGGGATGTGATGAATCAGAATTTTTCAATGACCTGCCAGAATTGCCACGGGACAATGCAAACTGTTGCGAATTCAATTCAGCAGGGGAGAAGGCCCTGGTTAGATGAACCGAGTTGCGGTAGTATCAGCTGTCACGGGAGTAATTATGCTGAAGAACCCGGCAAGCTTTTCAGACTTTCAAAAGGTCACGGTGGGTTATTTTGTTCATCCTGTCATGGAAGTCCGCATGCTATTGTGCCCTCGAGAGTATCAAACGATAATCTCCAGAATATGCGACTTCAGGGACATATCGGTACATTAAGTGACTGTTTGGTATGCCACAGCACACCGCCTTCCGGGCCCGGACCACACGGTATAATGTATTCGGGAATCAGTAATATTAATAATCAAATTCCTGAAAAATTCAAACTTTATCAAAATTATCCAAATCCCTTTAATCCTTCGACAAAAATCAAATTTGATATAAGAGCAAAAAGTGGCAGGGAGCATGTAACAATGAAAGTTTATAATATACTTGGAAATGAAGTGGCGACATTGGTAAATGAGGAACTTAGCTCAGGAACATATGAAGCAGTATGGAATGCCGAAAATTTCAGTTCGGGTACATATTTCTGCATAATTCGTACCGGAAATTACATCGAAACAAACAGAATGGTACTTATGAAATAGAAATTCTTAAATTGTATAATAATATCCCGAAAAAAGTATCTTTTTTTTCGGGATTTTTTTTGTAATTTGCAGATATATATATGAAAAATCAATTTACCAAATTCATTTAAAGCCTGCAACAAATTAATGGAAATTTCGTAAATAAAGTAAATAACTTAGTAAAATTTTTTTTTAAAATAATTTAGAAGGGACAAAAATGAGAAAAACAATGTTTTTATTGCTTTTAGTTCTATTTGCAACATCGGCTTTCTCGCAGTACAGGAATGTAAAAATAAACAGTACTGCAAGGGAAGACGGGCAGAATGTAGTATTCAATTCTGTAATAAATCTTCCGCCGAAAATGAATAATGTAATGAGCTATCCGGGTGAAATTCCGAATACATCCACTTTTTGGGATTATCAAACGAACGGTTCCAGTCTTAATGTATTGATGGTATTTGGTGATACGATTCTTTTCTGCTACGGTTCCTGCGATTCCACTGACCCGACAGGTGCGACAACAAGAATGGCAAATCTGGTAATCAGCGTTAACGGAGGTGTAAACTGGACTGACCCTATGCCTGTTCAGACACTTCCTACACGTGCGGCATATCCTGAATTAAGAAAAATTTATCTTACAGGCAATAATCCAAGTGTTATGCTTTCAGGAAGAAATTATAATGGTTCAAACTCAAGGGGAGGTGCCTGGGTTGATGCGTTCTTTGGACTCGGCTCATTCTCTTCCACATATGTGATGCAGGAAGGCAGAGACTATTTTGGTGATTTGATTTCAGGAAGTTTGTATGGAGGAGCATTTAGTGTTCCACCAAGTGCAGATTATGATAGTTTATTTTTCTGTAAATTTAATTACAACACAAATACCTATTCAGGCAAAATATTAATTGCAGGACCTCCGAATGGAATAAAAAATAACGTTCGTTACCGCTTTGCATCTGACGGCGGAAATAACGGAATTGTAATGTGGTATGATAATACAGTACCTGCGTATGCTATGAGATACAAATTGACTACGGATGGAGGAACAACATTTGGCACAACTCAGGCAATGCAGGTTGCATTCGGGCAAAACGGCGTAATTAACGGTGACACGTGCAGTCCGTGGTTTGGAATTGACGCGGCTTACAAACCGGGAACGACGAACTTTGGAGCAGTATATAGCACACTTTTCCCGACAGCATCAGGACAGTCAGCGGGCGACCCGCAGGGATGCAAAATATTATTCTACTCACCGACTGTAAACGGAGGAGTTCCGGTTGAAGCGGCAGGAAAGATAAATATGGACATAATTTCTAACCCGAGTCTATTCAACACTATGGCGGCATTACAGGTTGGTGTTACGCCTTTATCACATCCTTCTATTGCTTATTCCAGCGATGGTTCAAGAATCGTGATTGCTTTCTCTGCATATCAGCCGGGAGACAGCCTTGACGGATTCAACTATAATGATATTTACATCACATATTCCGACAATGGCGGACTTAACTGGGCGGCACCTGTAAATCTTACAAATACTCATACCTGGGATGAGCTCTATCCTGTACTTTCCGAAACAGGAAATACTTCCGGGCAGTTTACCGTAAAATACCAGGTTACAAAAGGACCCGGAGCACAGAGCTTTAATAATAACGCACCTACTTACAGAGTCTATCACGTACTTAAAAAATTCAATCCTGCAAATATAGGCGTACGCGAAGTAAACAACTCTGTACCTGCAAAGTATTCGTTGAATCAGAATTATCCGAATCCGTTTAACCCGACAACAACAATCAGGTTCGACGTACCGAAGAGTAGTTTTGTTACTCTGAATGTATATGATATAACAGGAAAGCTTGTTGAAACCCTCGTTGAAGAAAACCTCAGCGCAGGAAGTAAAGAAGTCTCCTTTAATGCATCACGTCTTTCAAGCGGTGTTTATTTCTATAAACTCACTGCGGACAATTTCCAGTCAACAAAGAAAATGATACTCGTGAAATAGGAACTAAATTTTAATTTTTAATAAAAAAAAGGAAAGCTTGAAAGGCTTTCCTTTTTTTTATAGCAAAAACAGAATATTTGCAACAATATTTTTATATTTTGAAAGGGTGTAATAAGCTAAAGAAATATTTTGCTTTAGTATTGATTCTCGTTTTAATTAGTAAAATATCTTCAGCCGGAAACCGATGGATTTAATGATGAAAAGAAAATGATTCATCTAATAATAAAAAAAGGAGGCTTTAGCCTCCTTTTTAATTTTTAGTGTGTTTCTATGTTTTTATTTCCTCATAAACTTTTCTTCTTCGAGTGTGAAGACCAGAGAAATCCTGTGAGTATTGCCGAGGTTTTCATCACCGTCGAATTTTACGAATGAATAATCGATATTGATTTTCGGAATCTTGATTCCTGCGCCGAGTGTGAGGTTGCCGATGTCGTTATAACCGCCTCTAATGCTGAAGAGATTCTGGAATGTGTATTCAGCTCCAGCGTGCATATCGAAAGAAACAGGTCCGAGGTTTGCATTTGCAGAAGAGCGCCTGTTTTCAAATCTAACATCGAAATCAACAGCAGGAGTCAGCACGCCTTTCCAGAAATCTATCATATATCCTGCGCCGATTTTCGCCGTAGGAGTTATTACTTCCTTTTTACCAGTTGACCAGGTCAGGTAAGTAGTCGTGACATCCTGAAGATTTGCTCCAAGCAGAATCCTGTTCATCAGCACATAAGAAGCACCGATATCAAAACCGAGCCCCCAGGCAGATTCTTCGGCAATATTTCTTCTAATAATTTTCAGGTTCGCACCATAGGAAAAATTATCCGAATGTTTTTTTGCATAAGTTAGGTAAAAAGCATAATCCGAGGAATTGAAAGATGTGATTCTGTCAGGGTCGAGTCTTTCGCCGGGGTCAAGAACGCCGTTTCCGTTTAAATCGATAAGGGCATTTCTTGTATCGGGAATGTCATCAATACCCATCATAATCACGCTTAATCCCAGAGATGCATTTTTTCCGAAAGGAAGTCCGACCGCCCCATAGTTATAATTGACAAGGTTGCCGAATCTTGCATCGTGCATAAGGGAAAACTGAGGATAATTTATTCTTGAAAGCAGAGCAGGATTCCAGTAACCTGCAGTAACATCGTTGGCGAGGGCAACAAATGCGCCTCCCATACCAAGCGGTCTTCCGCCGACTCCAATAGATAAAAATTCGCCTGCATATTTATTACCGCTGCCCTGTCCGAAAGCGCTAACATAAATAAAAAGGATAAATGCGGATATAAAGATTTTTTTAAGCTTCATTTTTGTACTTTTTAGTTATACAATAAAAAATATTGTATCAACCTTATATAATAATCCCTTTTTAATTTCAATAATAATGTCCAATATTAGTCATTAAATCAATACTAAAATTATCGGTTATTTATAGGTTCTTTTTTTTAACTGATAATAGATTTTCTGCTATACTGGCTTCCATTTTCACTTTATCGCTGAGTGATTTGCACATTTCGAGGGCGTCTTCAGGTTTTGCATTCAGAAATTTTATGCCGCTTTTTTTGCTTAGAATAAGCGGCATTCTATTATGAATGTTTTTCATAAATGTATTCGGCTGAGTGGTAATCATAGATGCATAATGGAAATTTTCCATTTTAAGGTAAATCGATGGAATAAAAAAGAAATCTTCCCCGGGAATGGAAATTCTGTGAGGAATTTTTTTCTTGTTAATTTCTTTCCATTCGTAGAATGCGGTTGCGGGAAGCAGACACCTGTTATTGTAAAATAATCTTGTCCAGTAGCTTTTTTCTTTAATAGTCTCTATTCTTGAATTAAAAATAAGAGGGCTTTTCATCACCTTGTCAAACTGAATTCCCCAGATAAAATTCTTCAGTTTAAAATCTTTATCTGATTTAACCAAAGAAAAAACGAAATTCGTGGGTGCAAATACCTCTTTATTAAGGTCACCGTCGTCTTCCAGAATATAATTTCCGAGTTCGTCCTTGTCCAGCTTTTCAAGAATACTGAAACCTGTTTCCTTGTTTTCGAATCTTGAACACATAAAAAGTGATATTTTGTTTATTAATTACATAGTAATCTAATAATTAAATTAATATATTTAAAGATTAAAATTGAATTTTTTTATGAAATTAACTAAATTTTTTGTACCTACTTTAAAGGAAGATCCGGCAGATGCAGTCGTTATTTCGCATAAATTGATGCTCAGAGCAGGAATGATAAAACAGCTTACTTCGGGCGTTTATTCATATTTACCGCTCGGTTTGCGCGTTTTTAAGAAAATTGAAAAAGTTATACGCGAGGAAATGGATGCAATAGGTGGAAATGAGTTTCTTCTTCCGGCGCTTTCTCCGAATGATTTATGGTCACAGACAGGTAGATTAGAGGATTATGGGGATACAATGTTCAGAATAAAGAATAGAGAACTTGTTCTTGCACCTACTCATGAAGAAGTATTTACCTCGATTGCAAAATCCAATTTAATTTCATACAAAGATTTGCCGTGCATGTGGTATCAGATTCAGACGAAATTCAGAAATGAAGCCCGACCGAGATCGGGAGTGCTGCGCGGAAGGCAATTTACAATGAAAGATGCATATTCATTCGATACGGATGAAAAAGGACTGGATGCCGCATATGAATTACAGGATAAAGCTTATAAAAACATATTTACGCGCTGTGGTTTGAAATTTTTCTCAGTGACTGCGTTCAGCGGAGCAATGGGCGGAAGCAATTCGGAAGAGTTTATGGTTGAATCAGATGCAGGCGAGGATGTTGTAGCAATTACTGAAGACGGAAGTTATTCGTCCAATATTGAAGTCGCAGTTTCATACAGGGAAGGAGTCGGAAGGAAAGATTCAAATCTGCCTTATGAACCTTTTCATACTCCTAATATTAAATCAATTGAAGAGCTTGCAGGATTTCTGGGTATATCGGATAAATCAAGACTTGCTAAATCAAGAGTGTTTGTAAATCCTGCAAAATCTGAAGGGGAAATAGACGAATATATTTTAGTGCTTGTATGCGGAGACGACGAAGTGAACGAAACCAAGCTTCAGAATATTTTCGGACAGAATATCCGTCCGGGACACCCGGAAGAACTGGCAGCCATTACAGGCGCAGATGCAGGTTCGATTGGTCCGATAGGGTTGAAAAACAAAGACGTTAAAATAATAGCAGATTTGCTTTTAAAAGATGCAGATGAATTAATAAGCGGTGCAAATAAAAATGATTATCACATAAAGAATATTGATTTAAAAAGGGATGTAAAAAATATAGAATATTATGACATTAGAGTAGTAAAAGAAGGCGAATTTACGCTTGACAAGAAGCACAAAATTAAAATAACCAAAGCAATTGAAGTAGGGCATATTTTCAAACTTGGGACAAAGTATTCAAAAGCACTTCATGCATATTACCTTGATAGGAATGGTGCAGAAAATCCTATAGTAATGGGAAGTTACGGAATCGGCGTGGAAAGGATTGCAGCGTCTTACATCGAGCAGAACTATGATGATAAAGGCATTATCTGGGGTGGAGAAATTGCTCCTTTTAAAGTGCATTTGATTTGCGCTAGCGCGAACAAAGAAGAGTCTGTAAAAGAAACTGAAAAGATATACGGTTTACTGGAGGAAAAAGGAATAGAAGTTTTATACGACGACAGGCCGGATATCAGACCGGGATTCAAGTTTAATGATGCGGATTTAATCGGAGTCCCGCTTCAGGTAATTATCGGTGAGAAAAACCTAAAGAACGGGAATATTGAAATAAAGATAAGAAGGACAGGTGTGAGGATGCTGATTCCTGTTGCTGATTTTTACAATAAAATCTCCGGGCTGGTAAATGAATATTAAGAAAATTCTGGGCAGGAAATATATTCTGGCCTCGCGTTCAGAAAGAAGAAAGAAGCTGCTTAATCAACTTGGGCTTAGTTTTGTAGTGGTAGACAGCAATGCCGATGAGATTAATTCGAATAAAATCAGTCCTGTTAAGCTTGTTAAAATTAATTCCGAAAACAAATCCAGGAAAGTTGCCGGGAAATATAAAAGTGAAATAATTATCGGCTCAGATACAATTGTTGTACTCGGCAAGATGGTACTTGGAAAACCCAGAAATGAAAAAGAGGCAGTAAGGTTCCTTTCAAGGCTTAGCAATAAAAAGCATATTGTATATACAGGAATAAATCTCATAGACACAAAAACATCAAAAGAGATTTTCTCTTACGAGAAAACCGAAGTACACTTCAGGAAGCTGAAAACCGATGAAATTAAGCATTACGTTGAAAATCACAAGCCGCTTGACAAAGCAGGTGCGTATGGCATTCAGGATGATTTCGGATGTCTGTTTATCAATAAAATTGCGGGGGATTACTACAACGTTGTCGGTTTGCCGTTGACAAACCTCTTTCTTTCCCTTCAGAAATTATTATCAAAATAAATTTAACTGAATTTGTTTTCGAAGTATAAAAAAAAGATTTTAGTCTCAATTGCATTTGGCGCGGTTATTTATCTTGCGTTCAGCATATATGCCGATTTGGATAAACTTTTAGCGGCATTTGGAGATTTTAATTGGCTATGGCTGCCTCTGATTTTATCACTTTCTTTTATGAATTACATTTTCAGGTTTCTGAAGTGGCAGTATTATCTTTACATTCTCGATATTAGATTATCCCGGAAAGAAAGCTTTCTTATTTTTCTGTCTGCTCTTACGATGAGTGTAACCCCGGGAAAAATGGGAGAAGTGCTGAAATCATATTTGCTAAAAGAGGAAAACGGAACACCGGTAAGTAAATCTGCTCCGATAGTGCTGGCAGAAAGGCTAACGGATTTTGTTTCTATTGTACTTTTATGCATATTAGGTTCTTATGTTTATAATTACGGTCAAGCAGTAATAATAATTATCGGAATTGTTTTTATACTGACTATTGTACTTCTCAGTATGAAGAATTTATCACTTAATTTGATAAATCTGCTTTCAAAAATCGGTTTTTTAAAAAAACACATAGATAAAATAAACATTGCATATGAAAGTATTTATCTGATGATTAAGATTAAGCCTTTAATCATTGCTACTTTCATAAGTCTGATATCGTGGTTTTTTGAGTGTATTGGGTTTTTTATAGTATTGAATGCCTTCTCTCATTCAGGAAATATGGAAATCAGTCTCCTTTCAGCAACTTTTATTTATGCTTTTTCAACTTTAATCGGTGCGGTTGCGATGCTACCCGGCGGAGTGGGGATTACTGAAGCATCTTTAACGGGGCTTTTGGTTTTTTCGAAAATTTCCAAAGATATTTCGGTTGCATCTACTCTAATAATACGACTTGCGACTTTATGGTTTGCCGTGTTTGTCGGTATTATTTCTGTATTCCTTTTTCAGAGGTTAACTAATAAAAAAATAGAGAATTTAGGCATTGAAAACTCTGCTGAAAAATAACTTGAACTTATTGCTTATAAACTCTAATTTAAATGTTTAGTAAAATCATATGAATGCACAAAATAATCAAAAAATAAGGGTTATTATAGGAAAAGTAGGTCTTGACGGTCATGATAGAGGGGCAAAAGTGATAGCATCTGCTTTAAGAGATGCCGGAATTGAGGTTATTTATATGGGACTCAGGCAGACTCCAGAATCTATAGTCGAATCTGCTATTCAGGAAGATGTGGATGCAATAGGTGTTAGCATTTTGAGCGGAGCGCATATGACTATTTTACCGAAAATCAAGAAATTAATGGACGAAAAAGGTCTAAATGACATTCTTTTGTTTGGAGGCGGGATAATACCGGAAAAAGATATCGAAGAGCTCTATAAACTCGGAATTGGCAAGCTATTCACTCCCGGTGCTTCGACAATTGAGATTGTACATTACATAAAAAATAATATTAAAAAAACATAGAAAACTTTAATAATCTGAAATATTTATGAGTAATTTTCCTGAAATAAAATTTGGAACAGATGGTTGGAGAGCAGTAATTGCGGATACATACACTTTTGAAAATGTAAGAAGAGTTTCACTTGCAACTGCCCAGACTTTTATTAATCATCCGAAGATTGAAAATGGGATAGTTATAGGATATGACACAAGATTTCTTTCGAAAGAGTTTGCAGTTGCAGCTGCAGAAATTTTCGGAAGCATGAATATAAAGGTTTATTTAACGGATTCATTTGTAACAACTCCTACCGTTTCTCTTCTTTCAAGGGATAAAAACCTTGCATACGGAGTAATGATTACGGCATCTCATAACCCTTTCCAGTATAACGGTTTCAAGCTCAAAGATGAATTTGGCGGGTCAATGAATCCGGACGAAATTCTGAAGGTTGAAGAAAAACTTAAGGATATTGGAAAAGTAACAGACTTTAAAATCCTTGATATTCTACTTAATGAAAAAATAGTTGAATACATAGACGGAAGGGATTATTATATTAAAAACCTTCAGAAAAAAATAAATATTGATTTAATTGGCAAGAAGAATTTAAAGATTCTTTATGAAACGATGTACGGTACAGGACAAAATACCCTTAGCGAGATTCTGAAAATTGACCAGCTACATGCTGTATTTAATCCTTCTTTCGGAGGTGGAGCACCTGAGCCGGTTGAGAAAAATTTAGGAGAAGCCAAAAAGAAAATAAAAGACGAAAAATATGACATTGGAATAGTAACAGATGGTGATGCCGACAGGATTGCAATTATAGATGAAAACGGGGATTTTCTCGATGCACAAAAGACATTTGCCCTGCTGCTTAAATATCTTCACCACGATAAAGGATGGACCGGGAAAGTGGTAAGGGGATATTCAACAAGTGATGTAATTAAAAAATATTGCGATAAGTATAATCTGGAGCTTGAAACTGTACCGATTGGATTCAAGCATATTTCAAAATTAATGATTTCGGAAGATGTGCTTATAGGTGCTGAGGAAAGCGGCGGAATAGGAATAAAGGGCCATTTACCTGAAAGGGATGGTGTTTTCAACGGATTGCTCTATCTTGAAATGCTGGCAAAGACAGGAAAGAGCATAAGTCAGCTGAAGAAAAACCTCGAAGAAGAATTCGGAGCTTATTTTTACAAAAGAATAGATGTGCATACAACGGATAACCTAAAACAGGCTACTCTTTTGAAATGCAAAGAACTAAAGACCGGAGATACAATAGGAAACAGGAAAATTACTGAAAAGGGCAACCTTGACGGATATAAGTTCAGTTTCGACAACGGTTGGATAATCGTAAGGGCATCAGGAACAGAACCGCTGTTAAGATTTTACTGCGAAACAAATAGTGAAACCGAAACACAAAAAGTATTAGAAAATACAATTAAAAGTTTTAATTTATAAATATATGAAATTTACAAAAAGATTTATAGTAACAATTCTGTTATTAACAGGTATTACCGCATTTTCGCAGGTCAGCCAAACATCAACAGATAAAAGTTCTATAACATCACAACAGTATCAGTTTAATACTTCAGGCAAAACAAATGTTAACGTAGACGCTAATCAACTACTGTCTGAATTAAATGCACCGATACAGAATTTCAATACATTTCCTGTTGAAGGAGTTGTAAATCCTGATAACTATATTGTCGGTCAGGGTGACATTTTTTCACTGGGTTTGTATGGATTTTTAAATCAGGTAATACCATTAACAGTATCGATTGAAGGAACAATTATTATACCATCGGTCGGTGAAATAAAGGTTAATGATTTAACACTTGCTCAGGTAAAAGACAGAGTCGTATCTGCAGTTAAGAAAAGGTATTATTCCAGTAATGTAAGTTTTACACTTTCCCAACCGAGAACATTTTTAATTCCGGTTACAGGTCTCACACAGGGGACATACGCGGTTACCAGTCTTACAAGAACTTCGCAATTACTTTCAATTGTGGTTTTTGACACACTTAATGCTCAGAAAAGACTTGATATGAAAAAGATAAACGAAAACATGAGTTTTTCGTTTAGAAATATAGAGCTAAAAAGAAAAGACGGTTCTATAATAACGGTTGATATTTATAAGTATTTCAGTACAAAGGACGATAAATATAATCCTACTTTGAGGGAAGGTGATTTACTTAAAATTCCATATACAAATCTTAATACATCATGTATTACAGTTTCAGGAGCAATACAGATTCCGGGTCATTACGAATATAATAAAAACGATGATCTGGAAACAATAATTGGGCTTGGCAGGGGATTTGATGCAAATGCAAATCCCGACAGTATACTTGTTTACAGAACAAGCAGCGATTCGAAAAGTTTCAAGACATTCGTGTTATCTTATGACAAGGAGAAAAGTTTTAAAATAGAAGTTTTCGACAGAATATTTGTAAAATATAAATCGGATTTCAGGAAGATGGTATCAGTTCAGGTTCAGGGTGAAATTTTAAGACCGGGTACATATCCGATTACATTTAAAAATACAAAACTTAAAGAAGTAATTGAAATGGCCGGAGGAATGACTAAAAATGCATATCTTCCATTGTGCATAATTTTCAGATCTTACGATGAGGAATATTTAAGAAGAGATACCATGGAGCTTATGGTAAACAAGAGGGCAAATGATTTAATAGTATCGGAAAAGGATAAACTAAATTTTGAAGAAGATGTAAGGGGCAGGAGAAACAGGGTTGTAATAGATTTCGAAAAATTATACAAAGAAAATGACGAATCACAGAATATCATTCTTGAAGATAAGGATATTATCTATATAAACGACAACAAAAATGCTGTTTACGTTTACGGTCAGGTTCAGAGCGAAGGTTATGTACCGTTTAAAGAAGGTGAAGATTACGAATATTACATTGAAAGAGCAGGAGGGTATTCCCTTGCTGCTGATAAAGGAAATACAAGAGTAATTAAGTTTAATTCAAGAGGCTGGTATAAGCCTGATGATGTAAGCTTGAATTCCGGTGATTTTGTATATGTTCCAAAGAAAACATCTAATACATTCTCTGAAACAGTAACGATAATTTCACAGATATCGGGAGTATTGCTAGGTATTTTAACAACTTATATTCTAATTAAAAACACTCAATAATTTTAAAAATGGATTCAAACCAAAATAATCAAAATCTGACGAAAAGATTATCAATTATAGATTATATAAAATTGTTTCTTGAATTTAAGAAAACAATATTAGGCGTAAGTATTGTAATCAGTGTGATTGTGGGTATTCTAATGTATTTTGTGATTGCACCGATATTTAAATCCGTGGGTGTTGTAAAAATCACAAGTAAATCAAGTGGTTTGAGCGGGATGCTGAGTTCAGGAACATCGATTCCCGGTTTGGGAGACGTAGGTGAACTTGCAGGCGGATCATCCGCATCCAAAGAGCTTGCCTTATATGAGAATATACTCTTAAGCAGGAGATGTATTGAAGAAGTAGTTGTTAAATTTAAACTGAATGATGAATGGGAATTTAAGCATATGCAGGATTGTATTAAGCATTTCAAAGAAAATATAATGGAGATTAATAAGGATAAGGTTGCCGGAACAATGGAAATCGCAGTTTATGATAAAAACCCAGAAAGATCAAAGCAGATTTGTGATTTTCTTATATTCGAATTGAATAAAATAAACACTGAGATGAATGCTCTGAACGCAAAGAATAACAAGGAGTTTATTGAAACTCGATATAAAATCATTAAAAACGATTTAAAAACCGCAGAAGATAGTTTGAAAATATTTCAGGATAGATATGGTTTGGCTCCGGATTTACAAATGAAGGCAGCTACTCAGTCACAATTCACAATGGAAGCGGAACTCAAAGCTGAAGAAGTAAAGTTGGAACTACTGAAAAAAATAATAAGTCCCGAACAGTCGGAAATAAAACTTCAACAGAATAAAATAGATGCATTAAGAAGACAAATTGAACAAATAAAAAGTACAAGTTCGGAAGAGAGTCCCTCTTCGCTCAGTTTAAAAGGAGGTCCTGATATTATGATGAATTTTTTTAGACTGACAAGGAATGTGGAAATTCAATCAAAATTACTGGTTTACATTCTTCCGATATTTGAACAGGCAAAGATTGAGGAAAAAAGGGAAACCCCTTCGGTAATAATACTCGATCAGCCATATGTACCCGAAATAAAGGCCAAACCCAAAAGAGCAGTTTATATTCTTGCTTCATTTTTTATAGCATTATTTTTTTCATATAGTTCGATTTTGATATACCGGCACATTCTCAAGAGCATTTTGAGTAAAATCAAAGAAGTAAATTGAATAATTTAATTTTAAAATCTGATTATAAAATCATAAAAGCCGCATATTTTGTTTTTTTCGCAACCCTAATATCAGTTGCGCTTTTTTTCCTTATAACTCAGGATTATAAATATATGGTTCTGAGTCTTTCAATCCCTGTTTTGATAATGTTCGTATATTATTTTGACAGGCATATGATGATTTTTTTTGTTATCTCATTATTCTTTGAAATTTCATTCCCATTAAGAAATCAGTTTGCAAATATAGTAGCTTATTTGATGATTTTTCATTTTTTATTAAATAAAAAATCCGATTTTTTTGCCCAGGAAAATCTGCCTAAAATTATTAGGACTTCTGGGGGCTTACTTGTATTTGCTGTTATATTATCCTCGTTAAATTCACCTCATTTTTCATGGATCAGTGCATATTACGCTTTTGGATTTATAATTTTCATAACTACTTCTTATGTTGTATTCAGGTATAGTAATACAACAGTGAGAATATTTAAGCTAATAAATGCATTTTTCTATTCAACTTTTTTCTTTGGCACTCTAGTAATAGTATTTATTGTCATTACAAAAAGAATTAGATTTGCAGATATTTCCGGACTTGCATTTTTTGATTTCACTCCTGTTGCATTGTTGATAGGACTTTACTGCTATTTTATACTCGGAAAATCAAATACTTTAATAAAACTAGCGACCCTAGTTGTATTTATTACCTTAATAACAACTTTATCAAGGAATTCTTGGATTGGCTTTACCTGTTCGTTTCTATATGGATTGTTTTTGACGGCAAGATTTCAAAAAAGCATATCAGATTTCATTAAAAGCAAATTTTTTATTTTTATCTTGTTATTCTTAGTTCTTTTTTCGCTATTTATGTTTACAGGTCTTGGGAATGTAATAACACAGCGAGTTGGAGAAGTTGATTTTGATTTATTTTCAGTCTCAGATGACGGAAGACTTATAAAAAATTCACTTGAATCAAGGATATTAATATGGATAGTCGCGCTTAACGCTTTTTTACACAACCCGCTAACAGGAGTTGGCTATTTTATGTTTTTTGAGGTTTCGGAAAATTACAATGTTTTGCCTCAACTTTTGTATGATAATATCGTTAAAGGGCTTGATGCACATACTACGTTTATGAATTTTTTATGCGAAACAGGAATAATAGGATTATCTAGTTACATTTTTTATCTGATTTCAATGATCAGAATTAGCTATAAGTCCATAAAATTATCAAGTGATTTGAACGAACAGAAAATAAGTATAGTATTACATTTAATTGTTTTTTTTATTTCCTTTCATAGCATTTATGCTGGGGCATTTACATTAGGACAGAATGCATTTCAAATGCATTTCTTTTTTGGGCTAGCAGCTGCCAATTATGTGATTTTATTAAAAAAAGTGAATACAAAAGTTTAATGGATATAGCAAAATATAATTTTAAAGCCAGGAACAAATATTCTGCTGTTTTAAGTAAATTAATAAGCGTTTATTATAAACTTAAGTACTCAAAAGTAAAGTTTGGTAAAAATATAAGATATTTTTCTTTTCCACTTTTTATGTTTTCTAAAAATTCTGAAATAGTATTTGGAAACAGAGTAATTTTCAATAGCAACACAAAAGATAATTTTGTAGGTCTCTACAAAAGAAGTTCTATCTACGTAGCAGGAAATGCAAGACTTATTATAGGAGACTATACCGGGTTTTCAGGTGTTTCTTTATATTGTACAAGAGAGATTATTTTCGGTAAATATATAAACTGTGGAGGTAATGTTTCGATTTGGGATACGGATTTTCATCCAATAGATTATTTAGACAGAAGGATACACAATACAGATAAAATTAATTCAAAACCGATTTTTATCGATGATGACGTATTTATCGGAGCAAACAGCATTATTCTGAAAGGGGTAAAAATTGGGAAGAGATCAATTGTAGCAGCCGGTAGTGTAGTAACAAAAGATATCCCAGAAGGTGAGATCTGGGGTGGGAATCCTGCAAAGTTTATAAAAATGATAAAAAGCGCATAATGGAGAATATTTTTGAGGATGTAGACTGTCCAGTCTGCGGAACTTCGATAAACAAAATAAAATTCGGAATAAAATATTACAGTAATAATACCCTTAAGATCCTAAATTATTCAGGTAATGCACCTGATGTATCATTATACATATGTAGGTATTGCGGTCATCATTACGCTAGCCCGCAAATTAAAAGCAGTTACTTAAATATTTATTATTATGAATTTAATTCTGAATATTATAATTTGAATTCCGAACCGAAAGATAACTTGCCTGAAGAACACAGGAAAATATATAATTTAATAAGAAAAAAAATTGACAAAGGTAGGGTTTTAGAACTTGGAAGCGGATTCGGTTTTCTACTTAATGAGTTTCCGGATGATAAATGGGAAAAGTATGGAGTTGAACCATCAAAATTCGCGAGTACTTTTGCTGGAAATAAATTTAATATTAAGATTAAAAATGGTTTTTTGAATTATGGAGATTATCTTCCAAACAGCTTTGATTTAATAATTTTTTTTGATTTAATAGAGCATTTGAAGAATCCTAATGAGTTTGCTGATTTAATTAAGAGCTATTTGAAGGCCGATGGGTTAATAGTTTTTGGAACCGGTAATATTAACAGTATTAATTCGAAATTATCGGGAAATCTTTGGTCTTACTACAGTTCCTGGGAGCATATATCTTTCTTTTCACCGAAAAGCGCTGGAGTATTTCTGAATAACAACGGTCTTGAATTAATTGAAATAATTAAATTACCTTACAATGGTACCTTTTTAACAAACGTAAAAAATTTTATTAAAAATCTGACAGTTGTCCGCATGAAGAATATGGTAAAGTTTTTTCTTAATATTTTTAATAATAAAAAATTCACTTACAGTTACTATAATCTATCTTTCGACCATATGCTTGTTTTCGGTAAAATTAAAGATGTACAGAAAAAATAATAATGAGAACTACTTTATATAAAAATTCTTTCAGCGGTGTCTTGCAGTTGATTATTTCTTTTGTGCTTACATTTGTTACAATTCCAATCTTTATAAAAATCCTCGGTACAGAAGTGTATGGTCTATTTTCTGTAATTTCTGTTATAGGTAATTTGAATATTTTTGTTAATCTTGGGTTGAATACAACTCTGTTGAAATTTCTTTCAGAGCAGGGGAAGACCGATGAATCCAATCTTGATATTATTGTTACTTTAGTAATAACCTGCTTACTATTAATTCCTGTAACATTTATAAGTATATATTTCAATAAGTTAGTTTTACTCAGTATTTTAAATGTTCCGGTTGAATATTATTCTATGTCAAAAATTTTCTACAATTTTTCGGTTTTGAGTAATTCTTTTATGCTTATCGGACAATTATTTGCAGCGGTTATAGATTCTCAACAGAAGATTATATTAACTAATATACTTCAATTGGTTTATAATTTAATGTATTGGGGATGTACATTAACTGCTATATTGCTCGGTTTTTCACTTGATGTTATCGGAACAGGAATATTTGCTTCTGCATCAATTTGGCTAATTTTAATAGTTTTTTCATTTTACAAAATTTGGGGAAAAACAAGTTTTAAAGGGCTTGGAAATAATTTTAAAAGAGTTTCGAAAAAACAAATAAAATACAGTTTCCAGATTTATTCTTCAGGACTTATAAGCTTGTTCTATGAACCCCTTACAAAAATATTAATATCGAATTTTTTGGGGATTAAGGAAGTCGGTTTTTTTGATATTGCATTAAAATTCAGAAATCAATTTCAAGGACTAATAAACAAGGCTTATTATCCTTTGCTGCCATATCTTGCGAAATTAACCGATATGGCGAAGATTAGGGGCATAATTCATGATTTGGAACAAAAATCTTTCATTCTTTTACAACCTGTTTTAGTCATTGTTTTCTTCTGCACTTATTCATTTGTTTTTTTATGGATAGGGAAAGAAGTGGAACTAATAACATTTGGTGTTGTGGTAGTATTAAGTTCGTTTTTCATTGGAAGTTTTACAATTATACCGTTTTATCAGTACTTGTTGACAAAAAAACCTCATATTACAATTGTACTACAGGCAGTAAATGTTGTAATAAACGCACTTGTTTTTTTAATTTTATATAATAATTTCGGATATTATTCTGTTTTAATTGCTTATGCAGTTGCTATATTATTTTCATTTGTCGTTTCTGTCTATTATCAGTACAAATTTCTTAACAGTATTATTTTTGACACAGTAACGCAGGTTATTAAAGTAATATTACTTTTTTTAATTTGTTTTTCTTCTGCATATACAGTAAATATTTTTCTATTAAATCATATACAAAAGATTTTGATAATTCCTACCGTAATTATATTGGTTTCGGTTGCCACATTCAGAATATTTAGGTTTTTTAAACCCTGTGATCTTGAAAGATATATGAACAGTGAATCAATAATATATAGAATTAGTTCTAAACTTTTAATAGGATAAGATTACAATAAAACGAATAAAATGAAAATATCGATAATTACACCTACTTTAAATCAGGCTTCGTTTATAAAAGATACAATTGAGTCTGTTATAAATCAAAATCATAGTGATGTTGAACACATTATTGTTGACGGAGGTTCGACTGATGGGACACTTGAAATATTAAATCAATATTCACATTTGAATTGGATTTCTGAAAAAGACAGTGGCGCTGCAAATGCTATAAACAAAGGAATGAAAATTGCTAGCGGAGAAATCATAGCTTGGATTAACTCAGATGATTTTTACGAAAAAAATATTTTTGGTGAAATAGAAGAACATTTTAGAACCAGTAAAGTCGGATTTTTGTACGGGAATCTGACATTTGTAAATAAAAAAAAAGAGATTATTAGAAAAGAAAAAACTACAAGGTATAACCAGGATTTTTTAATACATATTAGTGCGGATCTAATAAGACAACCCTGTACTTTTTTCAGAAAGGAGTTATTTGAAAAAACTGGGGGTCTTAACGAAGAACTTAAATATGTTTTCGATTATGACCTTATTTTAAAAATGTTAAAAATATCTGAACCAGTTTATATTGATAAAAATTTAGCGTATTACAGGGACTATGAGGAAACATTAACAAGGAGATATCTGAAATATCAAGGCGCCGAAATTATAAAAATTGCAAGAGAAAACGGTGCAAGAATTTTCGATAGAATTATATTATCAAATTTTATAAAGAAAGTTTTATTTTCAAAGGTATTTTACTAAAAATTTTAATGAATATTTTTGAAAACGATTCTATTAATATCGCAGTCAAGCAGTCTTTCCGGTGGTGGTGAAGAAGATTTCTTAAAATTGCTAAAGCAGTTACAAAAGAAATTTAGAATTATATCGATTTTTCCAGAAGGTGAAAGAGTTTCTGAATATGCGAAGTATTCCGATATTTCCTTGACAGTTAAGGGTATGGTTTTTCCTTTTTCTGCGTTTCGCCTGAAAAGTTATGTTGGATTTTTTATAAGGAACTTCAGGAAAATATATAAAATATATTATTTTTTGAAAAAGAACGGTCCGGTTGATCTGTGTTTTGCAAATTCATCAGTTTGTTTTCCGGATTTGGTACCGGTTGTTTTATTGAAAATACCTTATATAGTATCAGTTAAAGAAAAAATAAACCCAGTATTAATCAGAAAATTGATTTTCATTTTTTACAAGAAGACTTCAATAAAAATCCTGACAATATCGAATTATTTGAGAAATATTATTTCCAAAGAGAATAACCTAAAAAGTATAGAAGTTATTTATTCTGCTCTTGATGAAAAGGATTATATTAAGTATTCCGATAAACTTAATCTGAGTAAAATAAGAGACGGTAACTTTAGTATTTTAAATATTGGTTCAATTTATCCGTTAAAAGGGCAAAAAGTTCTTATAGATGCTTTATACAGAATAAGCAGTGATTCTGTAACCGTAGATTTTATAGGTCAGGTTGTAAATCATAGGTATTACGAAGAACTTAAAAATTTAGTAAAAATATATTCTTTGGATAGAAGAGTAACATTTCTTGGGGAAATGATGCGTAACGATGTTATAAGAAAGATAGATGAGGCGGATTGCATAGTTATTACATCTAAAGAAGAAGGCCAATCAATGGTAGTTCTGGAGTCACTTTTAATGGAAAAACCATTAATTACAACTAAAGTTGGTATATCATTAGAAATAATAAAAGATGGCGAAAACGGACTGACATATAATTATGGTAATCCGGAAGAGTTAAGTAAT
This sequence comes from Ignavibacteriota bacterium, assembly GCA_016218085.1. Lineage (GTDB taxonomy): Bacteria > Bacteroidota > Ignavibacteria > Tepidaquicellales > Tepidaquicellaceae > FEN-1279. Next base: position 170,853 of record JACREY010000003.1, on the reverse strand, counting down.
ACAATTGTAAAGCTGAAAAATGACAAAGACCTATATAATAGAATTGCTAAAAACAGCAAAAAAACGTATTTGGATAATTTTAATAATGAAAAATCTTTATACAAATACGAAGAAATTATCAGGAATTGCCTGGACAGTATTTCTAAAAATAACGAAGTTTAAATTTATTCGCTAAATAATGGAATTATCTATAATAATTGTTAATTTTAATACGACCTTGCATTTAATCAAATGTATTAATTCTATTATTGAGAATATAAGAAATTTGAAGTACGAGATAATTGTAACGGATAATAATTCAACGGATAAAAGTATAAAATCATTACCTGAGAAATATAAACAGATAAGATTTGTCTTTAATGATAAAAATGAAGGATTCGGAGCTGGATGTAACAAAGGTGTACTTAATGCATCAGGGAAATATTTTGTATTTGTGAATCCTGACATTACCTTAACTACTGATGTATTTTCCAAATTATATGATTTTATGGAAAATAATGTTGATGTTGGTGTATGTTCAGGTGTACTTCTAAATTCAGACAATGAAGCAACTTATACATATAACTATTTTCCCGGATTAAAGTGGGAGTTTTTTGAGGCAATCGGCAGAGGTAGCAGTAGAAAAATTGAAAAACTGCTTAAACATCCCGGAATAAAATCCATGTCTAACGAACCTATATATCCGGATTGGGTGGTTGGTGCCTTTATGTTCGTTAGGTCGAATGTTTATAAAATGATTTCAGGGTTTAACGAAACTTTCTTTTTGTATTATGAAGATGTGGATTTACAAAAGCGAATAAAAGATAAAGGATATAAGATTGTTGTTTTACCGAATATACAAATATGGCATTCGGAAAGAAGCAGCGTAAGAAGCTTTAAGGGTGAAAATTTATATTATTATCATATGACAAGGAGCAGGATTTTATATTATATTTTACATAAGAATATTTTTTTTATGTTTATTTTTCGAATTATGCATATTTCTGGACTATTGTTCAGGATTTCGATTCTTGGATTCAGAAAAACTTTTACTGGTAAAAAGAAACAGAAATTTTATCAATACAAATTTATGCTAAAATTGTTTTTTTCGACAAAAAATAAGATTAAAAAAGGGATGTACACAAGTAAATTTGAAAATGAAGATGATATCGAGCTTATTAAAACATCAAATGATAATTTTTGGAATTAATATTAAATATAAATGATTAGAATTTTGTATGTAGTATTGGGTACTGCTTTAAACGGGACTGAACGATATGTGGTGGATCTTGCAGAGAATTTACCGAGAGATGAATTTAAAGTATTTATTGCAACTCCCCAAAAAAGCGACCTTTCGGAATATCTGAAAAAGGCAGAGTTAGAAGAATTTGTATTTGAAAACGGAGATAAAAATGCTTTCTCATTTAGAGGATTAAAAAATATTTACAGGTTTATAAGAGAGAAAAAAATTGATATTATCCATTCTAATTCGGGAATTTTACCTTGTTTGATAGGTAAGTTTTCTAGCTCAAGAATATCTTTTGAAACTAGACACGGATTATTTTATACGATGAAACAGCTGGAAAATTTACCGTTAAAAAGAAAGATTATTGAAAAAGTGAAGCAATATTTTTCTGATTTTCAGATAGCAATATCATACAATGATAAGGAGATGCTTAAGAAATATTTCGGAATAAAAGAAGAGAAAATTAAAGTAATATATAATGGAATTGATGAAAATAAATTTACACAATACAGAAAAGCTACTGGTAGTTCTTCTGAAGAATTGATTAAACTTGTAAATGTAGGCAGATTGACTTTTCAGAAAGCACAAGATATTTTACTTGAATCAGTAAGAAAGTTAAAGGATGAATTTACAGACTTTCATCTTACTATTATTGGGGAAGGGGAGGATAAATTCAAACTTGAGAATTATATCGAAAAATATTCACTGCAAAAATATGTCAGGATTGAAAAATACAGAAAAGATTTATTTGAATATTTACAGAATTTTGATATTTTGGTAATGTCTTCAAGATATGAAGGTGTACCTTATGTAATGCTTGAATCAATGGCCATAGGCCTACCTGTAATAATGACAGATGTTGGCGGGATAGGCAATGTAATCGAGAACGGAGTTTCAGGATTGATAATAAAAGAAGGTTCCACTGATGAATTAAAAGATGCAATATTGACTCTTTCAAAAGACAAAAAGCTTTTTTGTGAATTACAAATAAATGCGATTGTAACACTTAGTAAATATACAATAAAAAATATGATTGAAAACTATATGCATTTATATAAATCAACTTTAGAATATTAGCAGAAAAATGAATGAAGAGATAAAGAAAGTAAAAGTTCTGAATGTCTTAACATACATCGGAGACGGCGGGCTTGAAATGCTTGTATTTAGGATATATTCCGGACTTGATAAAAATAAATATGATCTTGATATATGTACAATGCTGAAGCAGAAAGACAATTTTTTATCTGAAAACTTCTTGGATGTCAGCGGCGATATTATATCGCTAGATTTTGTCAATAAAAATCCGAGACCTTTTGAATATATAAAAAACCTGAAACAATTTCTTAAATTAGCAGGAATAATACGTAAAGGGAAATATGATATTGTACATTCACATGATTTTTTTGCAGCATTTTTTACAAGACTGGCTGTAATAATTAACAAACTTTCTTTTTCAGAAAAACCATCAAAAATATTTATAACATATCATAATATTTATTACTGGTTAAAACCTATTCATCATTTTATTAACAGATTATTCTCTTATTACACAACAAATATTATTTGTGTTACAAAATCCGTAATGGATTATTCCTTAAAAAAAGAAAAAATTAAGAAAAAAAAATATAAAGTTATTTATAACGGAGTAAATCCCGATGTATTCTATCCGGATGAGAATATAAGGAAAGACCAAAGAGAATTAATGAAATATTCTAATGATGATTTTGTGATTTGCAATGTCGGTGTATTTTCGGTTAGAAAAGGGCAGATTTACTTATTAAGAGCATTTAATGAACTAAGGAAAAAACACAAAAACATTAAATTAATTTTAGTAGGAAGCATAAGAGAGCACGAACTGGAGATATATAATGAAATGAAAGAATTTGTTAAAGAAAATAACCTGGAAGATGTTGTAAAGTTTTTTGGTACTACAAAAGAAATAAACAGGATATATAATATGATAGATTTATTTGTTATGTGTTCAATAACGGAAGGATTCGGATTGGCGGCGTATGAAGCGATGCTGGTAGAAAAAGTTTGTGTGTTTTCAGATATTCCTCCTTTTTTGGAGCTGATTAAAAATAATGAAAACGGATTTATTTTTAAAAATAAAGATTATAGATCACTTGAAGCTGTAATTGATGGAATCTTAATCAATGTCAATAGTTTGGAAAAAATGGGAAAAAAAGTTAGGAAATTTGTTGAAAAAAATTTGAGTGAGGAAATTATGATAGATAAATATGATGATATATATTCTTTAAATAAATGAATAATTTTATTATAATAGTGAAATTAACGGAAAGATAAAATAAGTATGAAAACTAATGTTAAATGCAATTTCTATAGATCTCGAAGACTGGTTCTGTGTTTATAATTTTAGCAGTTACATTAAAAGGGAAGACTGGTGCAAACAGGAACTCAGAGTCGTTCAGAATACTGAAAGACTGCTGGATTTATTTGATAAATATGGAACAAAAGCTACATTCTTTGTACTTGGATGGATAGCAGAAGTTGTACCGGAACTAATTACAAAAATAGAAGAACAAGGGCATGAAATTGCATCGCATGGGTACTCGCATTCATTGATTACGGAAATTACTCCGGATTATTTTGATAATGATATTAAAAAGGCTTTGGAAGTCACTAGAAAATGTGTAAAACAGAAAATAAGGGGATTCAGAGCACCCTCTTTTACCGTTACAAAAAAAACTTTATGGGCTCTTGATATTCTTGCCGATAACGGAATCGAATATGATTCATCTGTATTTCCAGTTGGATTTCATCCCGATTACGGAATTTCTGATGCTCCATTATCTGTTTATAAAATTAATGAAAAAATCATAGAGGTGCCTCTTAGTGTTGTGGAGATATTTGGAAAAAGAATTCCGTGCAGCGGTGGAGGGTATTTCCGTCAATTTCCTTATTCATTAACAAAATATCTGATGAAAAAATGCAACAATGCAGGAAGACCGGTAATTTTTTATATACATCCCTGGGAAATTGATGCGGAACAGCCAAAAATTAATTTGCCATTTATAAAAAAAATAAGACATTATAATAATTTAAATAAAACTTACGGTAGGCTTGAAAAGCTTCTGAAGGATTTCAGGTTCGTTCCCGTAAAGGAGATAATAAACTGATGTATCAAAACATTGAACAGCAAAAAAACTATTGGCACAAAGAAGTATCAAACTTCGATTCGATTTATTCCCATAGAAAAAGTGGATTTAAAAATTTTCTCGATAAAAAATTAAGATGGGATATGTATGAAAGGTTTGATTACACAATGAGAAAATCTGAGCCAATTGAAGGCAAAAATATACTTGACGTTGGCTGCGGAACTGGTAGATTTGTATTTGAATTTGTAAGAAGAAAAGCAAAAAAAGTTGTGGGAATCGATATTGCTCCGGGAATGATAGAAACATGTAAAAAAATTGCAGAAGAAAAAATGATAAATGATAAATGTGAATTTTATATTTCAGATCCGTTTGAATTTAATACCGAAATGAAATTTGATGTCTGTATAGGGATCGGATTATTCGATTATATTATTGAACCGTTGCCGGTAATAAAAAGAATGAAAGAACTTACAACCGGGAAAATAATTTTGAGTTTTCCTAAAAAAGGTACTTTAAGAGCATTTATAAGGAAAATCAGGTTAAATGCCAGAAATTGCGATGTTTATTTCTTTTCTCCTGAAGATATAAAAGGTTATTTAAAAGAAGCGGGTATCGAAAAATATAATTTCGATCAATTTGGACAATTATATTGCATTACAGCACATTTATAAAATTTGAATATTATCGGATAAAATGATGGAACCACTTGTTTCGGTAGTAATTCCTACTTATAACAGAATTAATTGGCTGATAAGAGCGATTGAAAGTGTAAAAGCACAAACTTATCAAAACTGGGAAATACTTGTCATTGATGATCTTTCCGACGACGGAACAAAAGAAAAAATGGAGGAATTGCAAAAGAAAGATAACCGAATCAGGTATCTTTTAAAGGAAGTTGACGATGTTCAAGGTATTTCAAAATATCTAAATTACGGAATAAAGAATGCCGCTGGAAAATACATTGCAAGGCTGGATGATGACGACATCTGGTGTGTTAATGAAAAGCTTAAAATACAGGTTGATTTCCTTGAAAGTAATCCTGACTATGTTCTGGTAGGCGGTGGTATGATTATAGTTGACGAAAATGGAAATGAGAAGTTTAGATATCTAAAGAGAGAAAAAGATGAAGAGATAAGAGAAGTGGCACTTTTTGCAAATCCTTTTGCTCATGTTGTGGTTATGTTTCGTAAAGATGCTGCAGATAGAATCGGAGGGTATAAAAATTGGCCGCATGCCGAAGACTGGGATTTCTGGCTGAGGCTTGGAAAAATCGGTAAGTTTCATAATTTTAAGGAATATTTTGGTAAATATTTGGTTGCTGGACAAAATAAATCTTTTATTTATCAAAGAAGGCAGGCAAAAGTCATTTTAAAGATTATTAAAGTACATAAAAATGATTATCCTCATTTCTTGAAAGGATATTCGCTGAATTATTTACAATATATATATACTTTACTGCCTGTTTTTATAAGAAGGAGATTTCAGATGTTTTTATATTATTTCAAAAGAAAACATTTTTAAAAAAGATTTTAATCAGGAGAATATAATTGAGCAAATATTTTATAGCGGGCGGGGCTGGCTTTATTGGAAGTCATTTGGCAAGAAGAATTATCAGGGAAAATCCTGAATCGGAAATTATTATTTTTGATAATTTTTCTTCAGGTAAAATGTGGCACCTGGATGAGATTAAGGAAAAAGGAAATATAAAGATTGTAATTGATGATATTAAAAATCTTGATTCTTTAAAAGAAGCTATGCATGGTGCTGATGTCGTTTACCACTTTGCCTCGAACCCGGATATATCAAAAGCAGTTACACAGCCTGACATCGATTTTTGGGAGGGAACTTATCTTACGAACAATATACTCGAAGCTCTAAGAGTAAACGGTATTAAAAGATTGTTATATGCTTCCGGCAGTGGTATTTACGGAGATTCAGGTTATAATGAGGTAGATGAAGATTATTCCCCTCAGCTTCCAATTTCTACTTACGGTGCGAGCAAGCTTGCTTGTGAAGCATTGATATCATCTTATTGCTTCATGTTTGATATGAACGCATCAGCCTTCAGGTTTGCTAACGTAGTCGGTCCGAACCAGACTCACGGTGTTGGATATGATTTTGTAAGGATGCTTTTACAGAATAATAAAGAGCTGAAAATCCTTGGTGACGGCAGTCAGAGTAAATCATATATTTATGTGACTGATATAGTAAGGGCATTAATGACAGTGGAAGTGCAAAACCTGAAAGGGTTTTCATATTTTAACGTAGCTACTCTTGATTATATAACCGTAAAAGAAATTGCAGATATTGTAACAGGTCTGCTTGATTTGAAAAACGTCGAATATAAATTTACAGGAGGTGACAGAGGTTGGAAAGGCGATGTACCTATTGTCAGGATGAACTCTGAGAAAATCAGAAAGTTCGGATGGATAAATGAGTTTACTTCAAATGAAGCAATAAAGAACTCCGTTGAATCAATCATTTCAGATGCAAGACAGAAAAAATTTAACTGGGAGATTAATATATGATAATTTCAAGGGCTCCGGTAAGGTTATCAATGGGCGGTGGCGGTACAGACTTGCCTTCATATTACAAGGAATACGGAGGATTTTTAATCGCCACTGCGATTAATAAATACGTGTACGTATCTTTAAATAAAAGGTTCGAAAAGACCATCAGGCTTTCTTATTCAAAAACGGAAATTGTGGATGATTTAGAAAAGATTGAACACAGAATATTTAAGGAAGCATTGAAATATACGGATATAAAAAACCAGGTTGAAATTGTTTCTATAGCTGATGTTCCTTCAAACTGCGGTTTAGGTACTTCTTCGACTTTTACTGTTTCTCTTCTAAACGCTTTATTTACTTATAAAAAAGAATATTTGGCAAATGAAGCACTTGCAGATGCTGCATGTCATATAGAGCTGGATGTTTTAAAAGAACCTATAGGAAAGCAGGATCAGTATGCTTCAGCTTTCGGCGGGTTTAATGCATACTGGTTTAATAAGGATGGCAGTGTAAATGTAGAACCTTTAAATGTACGGGAAGAAGTTATTAAAGACCTTCAAAACAACATACTTTTATTTTATCTTAAAAAAGAAAGGTCTGCAAGTTCTATTCTAAAAGTTCAGAACGAAAAAAGCTTAAAAAGGGATGCCGGAACTATTGACAGACTTCACAAAATTAAAGAAATTGGTTTATACACCAAGAAAATATTCGAATCCGGAAATATTGATGAATTCGGAGAAATACTTCATAATCACTGGCTTACTAAAAAAGGATTGTCTGATAAAGTTTCCGATTCGGATATAGATGAAATTTACGAATATGCAAGGAAAAATGGAGCTGTAGGTGGCAAGGTTGTTGGAGCAGGAGGCGGAGGATTTTTAATGTTTTATTGTCCGAAAGATAAATCAAAACTTGTAAATGCTATGGGTAAATTCGGTCTTGAACCATTTTGGTTCTATTTTGAAAAAGACGGAGTAAAAAAAATATTCCAGAGCTGAAATGATACCAATTATTATTCTTGCTGGTGGTTTAGCAACTAGATTGTATCCTGTAACGCATACTATTGCTAAATCAATGATAAAAATTGCCGGAAAGCCGTTTATTGCATATCAACTTGAACTTTTAAAGTCAAAAGGTCTTGATAATGTAATAATTTGTGCGGGAAAACACGGAGAGCAAATACAGGAATTTATAAAAAACGGAGAAGAATACGGCTTGGAGGTGAAATATTCTTTTGACGGAAAAATACTTCTGGGGACCGGAGGTGCAATAAAAAAAGCTTTGAATTTTATTGAAAATGAATTTTTTATCATGTACGGGGATTCGTATTTAGATATTGATTTCCAAGCAATATTTAAATATTTTCAAAGTTATAATAAACTTGGGTTGATGACTGTACATAAAAATGACAATCTCTGGGATAAGAGCAATGTTATTTTTAAAGACGGTAAGTTATTGAAATATAATAAAAAAGAATACAGTCCTGAGATGAACTATATAGATTATGGATTGGGAGTGTTAAATAAAAAAAGTTTCGACTTTTTCCAAAATCAGAATAATTTCGATTTGTCGGAGCTTTATATGAAATTGCTGGAAAAAGAGGAACTTATCGGGTATGAAGTCTTTGATAGGTTTTATGAAATAGGTTCTTTTGAAGGAATCAAGGAAACTGAAATTTTTTTAAAAAATAAGTTGGTTTAATTAATGATGATTAATTTTAAAGATTATATATACTCTTATTTAGCGGAATCCGCTGAAATTATTTCAAGGCTGGATAAAAAAGAGATTGAAAAAACCATTAGGATTTTGCATGATATAAAATTGTCTTCAGGGAGACTTTTTATATTGGGAGTCGGAGGAAGTGCCGCTAATGCTTCACATGCGGTAAATGATTTCAGAAAAATTGGAGGAATAGAATCATATACTCCAACGGACAACGTTTCGGAATTGACTGCTAGGACAAATGATGACGGTTGGGATACTGTATTTATAAATTGGCTTAAAGGAAGCAGATTGAATGAAAAAGACTGCATACTGGTATTCTCTGTAGGAGGAGGCAATGTGGAAAAGAATGTAAGTGTTAACCTTGTTAAAGCTTTACAGTTCGGTAAGGAAGTAAAAGCGAAAATTATTGGCATAGTTGGAAGGGATGGAGGATTTACAAAGCAGATAGCTGATTCATGCATTTTAATACCTGTTGTCAATAATGATACAATTACACCGCATTCAGAAGCATTTCAGGCAGTTGTGTGGCATTTATTGGTTACGCATCCTGCAATAAAGTCAAATGAAATGAAATGGGAATCAACTAAATGAAAAAAGCGGTTTTTCTGGACAGGGACGGCGTTCTTACAAAAATGATCTATAATGAAATTACTTGTGAGTTTGAACCTCCGCACTGTATTGAAAATCTTGAAATATTAGAAGGTGTCTATGAATCACTTAAACAACTAAACGAGAACGATTTTATTCTTTTTCTTGTATCAAATCAACCTGACTACGCAAAAGGGAAGACAAGCATTGAAAATCTATATGAAGTCGGAATTGAATTCAGGAATAGGATTATTAACAATGGAATTCAGATAAAAGAGTACTATTATTGCTACCATCATCCTGATGGAAAAGTTAAAGAGTACAGTTTTATATGCAATTGCAGAAAACCAAGTACTTTTTTTGTGGAAAAAGCAATCGCAGAATTCGGGATAGTTCGTGAAAAATCCTGGTTTATTGGAGACAGGGAAAGTGATATTCAATGCGGGAAGACTGCAAAGTTGAATACAGTTTACATAAGCAAGGATAATCTAAATAGTTTCGGTGCTGATTATTCAGCAAAGAATATCGTCGAATCCGTAAAAATTATTTTAAAAAAAAATTAATAAAAAAATGGGAAACAGTCTGGACAAATTAAAGATTAAAATCTTCGCAGACGGCGCTAATGTAAAAGATATGATAAAGCTATACCGAGATGGATTAGTTAAAGGTTTTACAACAAATCCAACTTTAATGAAAAAGGATGGGGTTCAGAATTATGAAGCATTTGCAAAAGAAGTTCTCTCTGTGATAAAAGATCTTCCTATTTCATTTGAAGTTTTTTCGGATGATTTTGATTTAATGGAAAAAGAAGCGAGAAAAATTCAGAGCTGGGGAAATAACGTAAATGTAAAAATTCCCATAACAAATACTAAAGGTGAACTTTCGACAGGACTTATTAAAAAATTATCTGCTGACGGTATGCAGTTGAATATTACTGCAATACTTACCCTTGAGCAGGTAGAAGCTGTGGCACAAGCTATTTCACCTGAAGTTAAATCAATTGTTTCTGTTTTTGCCGGAAGAATTGCAGACACAGGGAGGGACCCGATACCTTATATGAAAAAATCATATGAAATTCTCAGTGATTTACCGAATGCAGAGCTATTGTGGGCAAGCCCTCGCGAATTACTTAATATTTTTCATGCAGAAGATTGCGGTTGCAAAATTATTACAGTTACAAACGATTTACTGAAAAAACTTTCAATGGTGGACAGAAACCTTAAAGATCTATCACTTGATACTGTTAAAATGTTTGCGAATGATGCTGCAACTGCAGGATATCGTATTTTAGACTAATTTAAATATAATAGGTGTGAAAAAAATACTGATTGTATTCGGAACAAGACCCGAAGCTATTAAGATGGCCCCGGTTGTTACCGAATTTCTAAAAAATAAAAAACAATTTAATACAAGAGTATGCGTTACAGCACAGCACAGAAGTATGCTGGATCAGGTGATTTCAATATTCAATATTAAAGTTCATTATGATTTAAACATAATGAAACCGAATCAGAATCTTTATGATATTACGAGCAGTGTTCTGCTTAAAATGAACAAAGTACTTACCGATTTCAAACCGGACCTGGTTCTTGTCCATGGTGATACAACCACAACATCGGCGACTTCGCTTGCATGTTTCTACCAGAAAATAGCTGTTGGTCACGTTGAAGCAGGTTTAAGAACAGGAAATATCTATTCGCCCTGGCCTGAAGAAATGAACAGGAAACTAACCGGAGCAATAGCTAAATACCATTTTGCTCCCACTGAAACATCCAAGCTAAATTTATTAAACGAAGGTGTACCAAAGAAAAATATTTTTGTAACGGGAAATACTGTGATTGATGCACTATTCATGATATCAAACAAATTAAAAAAGGATTCAAAACTGAAATCCAATATCGAAAAGGTTTTAAATGAATACGGTTATACAATAAAAAAAGGTAAAAGGCTTATACTTGTCACCGGTCACAGAAGGGAAAACTTCGGAACAGGATTTATAAATATATGTGAAGCATTGAAAAAAATTGCTCTTAATTTTCCTGATGTTGATATAGTTTACCCTGTTCATCTGAATCCCAATGTTCAGAAACCGGTATTCAGAATTTTATCGGGTATTAAAAATGTATTTTTAATAGAACCAGTTGATTATTTGCCGTTCGTTTATCTTATGAATCAGTCTTATCTGATTATAACCGACAGCGGAGGAATCCAGGAAGAAGCACCCAGCCTGGGTAAACCTGTTCTAGTAATGAGAGATACAACAGAAAGACCAGAAGCAGTAACGGCAGGTACAGTAAAAATTGTTGGGACAAATAAGGAAAAAATATTTAAAGAAGCAGCTTCTTTGCTTAACAAGAAATATTTATACTTTAAAATGTCCCGTGCAATAAATCCATACGGTGATGGAAAAGCTTGTCCCAGAATAATAAAAAATTTACTTAAGGTATTATAATAGTTACATTCAGCTTTGACTAAAAAAAAAGAATTAATATTACTGATTCTGAGTGATTTTTTAATGATAAACACAGCTTATTGTGTTTATTATTTACTTCGTGTCGAAACAGGTTGGATCAAGTATGCTAATCCACCTAGCTTTATTGTACCTATGTTTGTGATTTATATTTACTGGCTTGTTCTTTTCTCTTTGTCCGGTTTATATCAGCACTGGTTTTTCAAGTCAAGATTTGATGAATTTATCTCGATAGTAAAATCCATATTTGTAGGCTGTTTTATCCTGTTCTTTTTGATTTTTATTGATGATTTTTTAAGAGATGCCCAGGTTATTTCACGGCTTTTAATTCTGATATACTGGTTCTTTATGGTTTTGTATGTTTCACTGGGAAGAATTTTGATAAGAAGTTTTCAGATGAAAATGCTCGAAAAGGGAATTGGAGTTAAAAATACAATTATTGTAGGTTCGGGGAAAAACGCTTGTGAATTACTTGATATGATAAAAAAATATCCTAAATTAGGATATAAATTTATTGGATTTATCGGGGTGGATGAAGAAAACAGGAATGGGGATGAAATCGGAAAACTTAATGAATTAAAGGAAATTATTCACAGGGACAAGATTGAAGTTGTTCTGGTGGCTTCCGAGCAGAAGACAAAAAATGTTCTTTTAGATACCATTAATTACTGCGCAGATGAAAATGTTTCTGTTAAAATAATGCCTGAGCTTTACGAAATTATTAGCGGAATGGCTAAGACTCAGCAGATATACGGACTTCCATTAATGGAAGTAAAGACTGAACTTATGTCATTCCCTGCAAAAATGGCTAAAAGATTAATTGACATTTTTATTTCATTATTTGTACTTGTTTTATTGTCACCTTTTTTGTTGATAACAGCATTTCTTATAAAACTAACTTCAAAAGGTCCGGTTTTTTATACTCAAAAACGACTCGGTAAAAACGGAAAAGAATTTAAAGTAATAAAGTTCAGGTCAATGGTTCAGGATGCCGAAAAAAAATCCGGACCGACCTGGGCTGATAAAGACGATCCCAGGGTTACAGCAATCGGAAGGTTCATGAGAAGGGTCAGGCTGGACGAAGTTCCCCAGTTTTTAAATGTACTGAAAAACGATATGAGCATAGTAGGGCCGAGGCCGGAAAGGCCGTTTTTTGTGGAACAACTTAAAAAAGAAATTCCTTATTATTCAAGAAGGTTATCTGTTAAACCGGGTATAACAGGCTGGGCTCAGGTCAAACATACTTACGATACTTCTATAGAAGATGTTAAAACAAAACTGCAGTATGATTTTTATTATATTGAGAATATGAGTCTGAGCCTTGATATCAGAATAATGATTTTTACAATTTTAGTGGTATTTACAATGAAAGGACATTAATATTGAAAAAAGTATTAGTTATAATACCTACATATAACGAATCAGAGAACATATTAAATCTTATTCCTGAAGTCTTGAATTATACTGACACCGGACGTGAATGGAATGTCCTGGTCGTTGATGATAATTCGCCTGATGGAACGGCTTCGCTTGTAAAGAGCCTTAAAAATCCTAATGTATACTTAATCGAGCGCGAAAGAAAGATGGGACTTGGTACAGCATATTTAAGGGGTTTTAAGTTTGCTATAGAAAACGGATTTGATTATGTTTTCGAAATGGATGCTGATTTTTCGCACGACCCGAAATACCTGCCTGAGTTTGTGGATCTGATAGAGAAGGGTTATGATCTTGTAGTTGGTTCAAGATATATTAACGGGATATCTGTAGTTAACTGGCCGATAGGGAGACTGTTTCTCAGCTATTATGCGAATATATATACACGCCTTGTAACAGGACTGAAAGTAAAGGATACCACTGCAGGGTTTATGTGTTATAAAGTTTCTGCATTATCGCAGATTGATCTTGAAAAAGTAAAATCTAACGGATATTCATTTCAGATTGAGATGAAATTCAAATTTTATAAGAAAGGTTTTAAAATTACTGAAACACCGATTTTATTTATCGACAGAAGAGCCGGAAGCTCGAAGATGTCAAGGAAAGTTGTTTATGAAGCGTATTTTATGGTCTGGAAACTAAAGTTTAAATCAATATTCGGAAGGCTTTAATCGGAATTTAATGACTGATATTTCCATCGTAATAGTGAATTATAACGTAAAGGATCACCTTGATGCCTGCCTGGCATCTATTTATAAATCCAATAATAATAAATACGGTATTGAGATATTTATTGTTGATAATAATTCAATTGACGGAAGTTCTTCCTTTCTTAAAGGGAAATATCCGAATGCCAATTATATTGAAAACGAAAAGAATTTAGGTTTTTCAAAAGCCAATAACATAGCACTGAAGCGGGTTTCGGGAAAATATGTTCTTATACTTAATCCTGATACCATTCTTGAAGAAGGGACATTTGAAAAACTGATTTCTTTTTGTGAAAACAATAAAGAGGTAGGTGCAATAAGTTCAAAACTAATAATGGCAAACGGAAAACTTGACCTCGCCTGTAAAAGAAGTTTTCCTTCGCTTGGAGTTGCACTGCCAAGAATAACAGGACTTTCAAAACTGTTTCCTAAAAGCAGATTATTCGGTAAATATAATCTGACTTATCTTGATGAAAATGAAACTCATGAAGTAGATGCTGTATGCGGTGCATTTATGTTTATACCGAAATACGTACTTGACAAAGCCGGTTTATTTGATGAAGATTATTTTATGTACGGTGAGGATCTTGACCTGTGTTTCAGAATTAAGAAAAATGGTTATAAAATTTACTATTATCCGGAGGTAAAAACGGTGCACCTGAAAGGAGAAAGCACGAAAAAATCAGGTCTGGCTTTTGTAAATAATTTCTACGGTGCAATGAACATTTTTGTAAGTAAAAATCTTGGCGGCTCCGTAATACTTACTCTGATTTTGAAATTGGGTGTTTTTTATTTTTCTTTTTTTTCATACCTGAAAAGATTGTTCAGGGTTTTAAAATTTCCCGTACTGGATATTGCGCTGCTTTTTATTTCATTTGTAATATCAATTAAATCAAGATTCGATATTTTCCCGAACAGGAGTTATTTATTCATAATTGCAATATATATTACAATCTGGATTTTAATATTCAGCATGTTCAGGGTTTATGCTAAAAAATATGTAATTCCTCTTGCCAGTACATTCAATGCAATCATCGCCGGATTTTTTATAAATTCTTCAATTACTTATTTCTTCAAGGAGTTTGCATATTCAAGAGAAGTTATTTTATTGTCCACAATACTTGGCATTGCATTTCTGCTTTCATACCGCGGAATCATCAGCTTCTACAGGTATATGATTTCGAAGAATATTATAATGAAGAAAATTAATCTCCTGATAGTAGGGGACAAAGAGCTCAATCAGGACGTTGAAGAAAGATTCCTTGCAAAATATAATGTAATATATTTTAACAGGATATCGGATAAGAAAGATATAAGTACGCTTAGCGAAATAATAAATCTTAAAAATATAAATGAAGTTGTTTTCTCAGGAGATTATTTTACGAACCATGAAATTTTAAAGGTTATGTGGGATTTTTCGGGGAAAAATGTAATTTTCAAGATAGTTCCGACGGGAAATGACCTGATATTATCAAAACTGCACTCGAATATAAATGATTTATCTTTAGTCGAAATTGAATATAATATTAAAAATAAAATGAATATATTTTTAAAGAGATTATTTGATGTAATTGTTTCGATTTTAATGATTTTTACAGTCTATCCGTTTATTGTATTGTATTACAAAGCAAAAAAAGGTAATATTTCTAAACATACTTCTAAGCTATTAATGCTTCCAGGTGTTTTTACCGGGAAATACAGTTTTGTTGGTATTCCCGTTTGGTATGAGACAAAGGGCAGGGAATATCTCGGGAAAAAGGGTCTAACCGGAATAATTCAATTGAATCATTTCGAAGGTATAGGTGATGAGGAAATGATGAATTATAATATTTTTTATGCAAAGAACCAAAATCTCAAAATGGACATCGAAATACTATTAAAGACAGTTTTTTTCACTATACGGAAAACATAAAATATTAAAAAGAGTTTTAAAAATTAAATTTATAAATTATGGTATTAGAATTTGAAAAACCTTTGGTAGAGCTTGAACAAAAGATAGAAGAAATGCGGAAAATGGCAGACACTCTGGATATCTCAGCCGAAATTAACAAGCTCGAGGTCAAGATTAATGAATTAAGGAAGAATATTTTTGAAAATCTTACACCATGGCAGATTGTCCAGCTTGCCAGGCATCCCGAAAGACCATATACCCTCGATTATATTTATCTTATGACTGAAAACTTTGTCGAGCTTCACGGCGACAGGCAATACCGAGACGATAAAGCAGTTGTCGGAGGTTTTGCATCGATTGGTGATCACTCAGTAATGATAATCGGACAGCAAAAAGGCCGCGATACAAAATCAAACCTGTACAGAAATTTCGGCATGATGAATCCTGACGGATACAGAAAGGCATTAAGGCTTATGAAGCTTGCCGAAAAATTCAATAAACCGGTAATCACATTTCTCGATACACCTGGCGCTTATCCGGGAATTGAAGCTGAGGAAAGAGGCCAGGCAGAAGCGATTGCAAGAAATATTCTGGAAATGTCCAGATTAAAAGTACCGATAATTGTAGTCATAATCGGTGAAGGTGCATCAGGTGGCGCGCTTGGAATCGGGGTCGGAGACAGGGTTTTGATGCTCAAGTACTGCTGGTATTCCGTTATTTCACCTGAATCCTGTTCCTCAATTCTTTGGAGAAGCTGGGATTTCAAGGAACAGGCGGCAGAGGCACTTAAGCTTACGGCTCCTGATTTATTAAAAATCGGAATTATCGACAGGATAATAGAAGAACCTTTTGGCGGAGCTCACCGCAATCATGAAGAAGCCGCTTCAATCCTGAAAAAAGCTATTATTGAAGAGCTTGAATTGATGTCAAAAGTGAAAAAAGACAAACTGCTCGACAACAGAATAAAGAAATTCCAGGATATGGGTTTCTGGAAAGAATAAAAATTATTAATACAGAAAAAATTACTACTTCATTGGAAATAAATAATTCACGTTTTCTGATTAACGGCGGAAAGCCTCTTTTCGGCTCTGTAAAAGTAAGCGGCGCAAAAAACTCCGCAACAAAGCTCGTTGTTGCATCTCTGCTTACGGAACAGGCGTGCGAGTTCACAAACTCACCGAATAAAATCAATGACCTGATGATTACTGGAAAGCTCTGCGAACATCTTGGCAGTGAGCTTAAAATGGAAAACGATAGATTATTTATAAGCACTCCTGAAATAGTCACAACTTCCATTCCTGAAAATTACGGCTCGCTTAACAGGATTTCGATTCTCTTTGCAGGTCCATTGCTTCACAGAAAGGGCTATGCTGAAATTCCAATTCCGGGCGGTTGCCGTATTGGTTCGCGACCTGTCAATTTTCATCTTGACGGGCTGAAAGCGCTCGGCTGCCACGTAGAAGTGAAAGACAATTATTACATTCTGAAGACGGACGGATTAAAGGGCACGAATGTTAATCTTGACTATCCGAGCGTCGGTGCTACGGAGAATATCCTGATTGCCGCTACAATGGCTCAGGGGAGAACAACAATATGCAATGCTGCGGTAGAGCCTGAAATAATGGACCTTGTTAAGTTCCTTCAGAAAATGGGAGCCATAATAGAAATCAGTACCGACAGAAAAATAACAATCGAAGGGGTAAATAAATTATACGGCGCATCGCATTACATAATTCCCGACAGAAATCAGGCGGCATCGTTTGCAGTCGCTGGTCTTGCATCCAAAGGGGATGTATATGTTGAAAACGCCATTCAGGATGACCTTATAACATTTCTAAACACCGTCAGGAAAGTAGGAGGAAAATTCGAGGTTAAGGATAGAGGTATCAGGTTTTATTACGACGGTCCCTTTAATTCGATTGCGCTGGAGACAAATGTACATCCGGGTTTTATGACTGACTGGCAGCAGCCGTTTGTAATTTTGTTGACTCAGGCAAACGGGATATCAATTGTGCACGAAACAGTTTACGAAAAAAGATTCGGCTATGTGAATGAGCTGAAGAAAATGGGAGCCGAAATAGAATTATATAATACCTGTCTCGGAGGAATGAACTGCAGGTTTGCGAATCAGGATTATTTTCACAGCGCAGTGGTAAAAGGACCCACGGAGCTTCATGCAGCGGAAATATCCGTACCGGATTTAAGAGCCGGAATCTCTTACCTTATTGCAGGAGTAATTGCAAAAGGAGAGACCGTAGTAAACGGTGCAATGTATATAGATAGGGGATACGAAGATATTGACTCGAAGTTAAGGGATTTAGGCGCAGTAATAGTTAGATTATGAAATTAGTTTTTTACTCACATAAATTTTTCTTAACCATTTTTCTTACTGGAAATTTCTATGAGCAAAAACAAAATTGAAGAACTACGGGAAAAAAGAGCTGAAGCCCACCTTGGCGGCGGGGCAAAAGGAATCGAATCACAGCACAAAAGAGGTAAACTCACCGCAAGAGAAAGAATAGACCTGCTCCTCGATAAAGGCACATTCGAGGAGATGGATGTTTTTGTCAGGCACAATTTTAAAGACTTCGGTCTTGACAAGCAAAAATATTATACTGACGGCGTAATCACGGGCACGGGTAAAATCGAAGGACGCTCTGTATGTGTGTTCTCACAGGACTTCACAATACTCGGAGGCTCGCTCTCCGAAGCCTATGCAAGGAAAATCACGAAGATTATGGACCTTGCAATGAAAAATGGTTTACCTGTAATCGGAATCAATGACAGCGGTGGTGCAAGAATACAGGAGGGAGTGCTTTCACTTGCAGGATATGCGGATATATTTTTAAGAAATACACTTGCCAGCGGAGTTGTTCCCCAGATATCTGCGATAGTTGGACCCTGTGCGGGAGGTGCGGTTTATTCACCTGCAATCACGGATTTTATTTTCATGGTTGATAAGATTTCGCATATGTTCATAACAGGACCGAATGTGATTAAGGCAGTAACGAATGAAGATGTAACTTTCGACGAGCTTGGCGGCGCGGCAGCACACGCACAGAAGAGCGGTGTGAGCCACTTTACGGCAGAAAACGAAGTTGACTGCTTCCAAAAAATCAGAAAGCTTATGAGTTATCTGCCAGCTAATAATATGGAGAATGCGCCTGTATATGATTACGAGCAACCCGAACCCGACCTCGAAGCTTTAAATACATACGTACCCGATAATCCGAATAAGCCCTACGACATGAAGGAGCTTATCAATAAAATCATCGACCCCGACAGTTTCTTTGAAGTGCATAAGGAATATGCGGAAAATATCATCTGCGGATTTGCAAGGCTTGGCGGAAGGTCAATCGGCATAGTTGCAAATCAGCCGCTTGTGCTTGCGGGAGTTTTGTGTCTGAATTCATCCATAAAAGGCGCGCGCTTCGTGAGATTCTGTGATGCGTTTAATATTCCGATACTTGTACTGGAAGACGTACCCGGATTCTTGCCCGGTACAGACCAGGAGTGGAGGGGGATTATCAGGCACGGTGCAAAGCTGCTATATGCATTCTGCGAAGCGACTGTTCCGAGAATAACTGTAATCGTGCGCAAGGCATACGGCGGAGCGTACGATGTTATGAACTCGAAGCACGTACGCGGTGATGTGAATCTTGCCTGGCCGTCTGCGGAAATCGCAGTAATGGGAGCAAAAGGCGCGGCGGAAATTATTTTCAGAAAAGAACTCGAGAAAGCCGAAGACAAGCAGGCTATGCTCGATGAAAAAATTGCTGAGTTTACGAATAAATTTTCCAATCCGTACATAGCGGCGGAGAGGGGATTCATAGACGACGTAATAGAGCCGAAGGATACACGCAAGAAATTAATATATTACTTCGACCTGATTCAGAATAAGGTGGATTATAATCCGAGAAGGAAGCACGGGAATATTCCTCTTTAACAAATAACATCCCTGTGATGAGCGGGGATTTTTTTTTGTTTAGAAATATAGAGGAAGAACATAGTATATGCGTTACGAAGCAGGAGCTTCGTAACGAGGGGGAAGAACATCGTATTATACGTTACGAAGCAGGGGCTTCGTAACGAGGGAAAATTGGAAGTCACAAATTGTGACCTCCAATTTTTATTTATTCTTTAAGATCACAAATTGTGACCTTAAAGATATATCTTTTTTGTTTATTTTTGTAAAACATTAATTAATTGGAAGAGAAGCCAAAAAAGCCGTTAGTAGATTTTTTAACAAAGCCATTATTAAAAACGGATTCGAAGTTTGTGCAATATTCCGGGCTGGGAGTGCAGCTTTCGGGTACGATACTTATATTTCTTTTTATTGGAATCTGGCTGGATAAGCAATTTGAAACGAAGTTCATTTTTACATTAATTCTGACATTTGTAGGGTTTTTTGGCGGATTTTACAGTTTTTATCTGACGATTAAGAATCTAACGGAAGAAGAGAAGAAGAAAAAGTTATAAAGTTATAAGGTTATAAGGTTATAAGGTTATAAGGTCTATAATAAATTTGACGTAATATGTTTTATTTTTTAGTTTTTTTCAAAATAAATCACAAAAAAGCGGGTTGATGCGGAATTTATTTAGCCGGGTATTTGTTAGGAATATATTGATAATCAGTAGTTTACTATGGATTATTTTTTATGGATTTGTAAAGATATCAGGATTAAATGTACCACTTCCTGAAATATTTTCATCATTTTTAATATGTGTTATTAACTTCGCAATCGGGAGTTTTATATTTGTATTCTCACTCGATAAGACGAATAAAGTTTTTTTAATTTTTTCGCTTGGAAGCATCGGAATACGGCTTTTTGTTATAATAATTCTTGTTTTGGTACTAATTGCGGTCTTTAAGTTTCAAAAAAATTATTTTATATTATCCCTTTTGGGGTTTTATTTCGCATATCTCAGTTTTGAAATATATTTATTGAATAAAGTTTTAGATAAAAATAAAGGATAATTGTTGAACATTAAGAAAATACTTTACTTATTACTGCTGGTTTTCCTTTTCACGGCTAAAATCACATTTGCAGAAGAGCCGAAGAAAGAAGGCGAGCATGGCGAAGGTAAAGAGAATTTTGATATTATCGAAAAGGTAGTTGACCACGACTACGTAGATTTTTATTTTCTTGGAAAGCTGCCCCTGCCGAAGTTTCCTCCCGTACATATCGGAGGAATGACAATAGATTTTTCCATTACAAAGAGTTTATTCATGATGGTAGTATCTTCAGTGATACTGATATTTGTACTTCTAAGGGCGGTATCGATTAACACGAAGAACAGGGTGCCGAAGAGTGTAGGTAATTTTATTGAAGTTATTGTCGTATTTATTCGAGATGAGATAGTACTTCCAAATATGGGAAAGGAAGGGCTTAAACTACTGCCGTTTTTCCTGACGGTATTCTTTTTCATTTTATTTGCGAATTTCATAGGGCTGGTACCATTTATGGCACAGCCGACAAAAAATATAAATGTAACTACAGGGCTTGCATTAATTACATTCTTCACGACACAGATAATGGGTATGAAGAAGAACGGAATATTCGGATATTTTAAAGGACTGGTGCCGCACGGTGTTCCGGCATTTGTACTGCCGATTATGATTATAGTTGAGTTTATCGGGTTATTCACGAAGCCGTTTGCGCTATTGATGAGGTTGTTTGCAAACATCACTGCGGGTTCGATAATAGTATTATCTTTGATAGGTTTGATTTTCATTATGAAATGGGCGGGAGCGGTGATAGCAGTTCCGTTTGCGCTGTTCATATACTGTCTTGAAATTTTCGTAGCGCTTTTACAGGCATATATATTCACGATGCTATCAGCCATATTCATAAATATGGCAATGCATCAGGAGCATTAATTAAAGAGTTTATAAATTTTTTATAAAAATAAATTAAGGAGAAATATTTAATGGATTTAGCTTATTTAGCAGCAGGAATCGGAGCAGGCTTAGTAGTAATCGGAGCCGGTTTTGGTATCGGTAAAATAGCCGCAGCGGCAATGGATGCAAGCGGAAGAAACCCAACTGCACTCGGAGATATCAGAACATCGATGATTATTGCAGCAGCTCTTATCGAAGGTGTTGCACTTTTCGGACTTGTTATCTGTATCCTTCTTGCAATCAAGAGTTAATACTGAAGAATTTAATTATTTTTTTGAAAATTACATAAGCTATGATTTATCATATTTCATTGCTTCTAAATAATTTTTGCATTCTTTTACTAAGCGGAGACGGACACGAAAAACCTTCTTTGCTAGCGGTAAATCCCGGATTGATAATATGGACGATAATAATATTTGTCCTTCTATTAATCCTTCTCAAGAAAATAGCCTGGGGTCCGCTGATTAAAGCATTGCACAGCAGAGAAGACTCAATCAAAACGTCGATTGAAAATGCCGAAAAGCAGAACAAAGATGCACAGGAATTATTAGAGCAAAATAAAAAAGCGCTTTCGGAAGCCAATATGGCAGCCCAGAAAGTCATAAATGAAGGCAGGGAAATGGCTGTAAAACTTCGTGACGATATTGTGAATAAAGCCAACGAAGAATCAAGAAAGATTGTTGACCAGGCAAAACAGGAAATCGAACAGCAAAAAATTACTGCTCTTCAGCAGATAAAGGAAGAAATATCCGACCTTGCAATAAAGGCTGCAGAGAAGATTCTCAATGAAACGCTTGACGAAAAGAAACAAAAAAAGATTGTAGAAGATTTTATAAACCGAATTCCAAAAAATTAATACGGTATTAATTTAATGTTATCAAAAGCCATACGCAGATATTCTTTAGCATTGTATCAGGCAGCCAATTCGGCAAAAAAGCTCGATGCAGTTGCGGATGATTCGAAAAATTTGATAGGACTGCTGAAATCGAGCAGAGACCTTAAATTGTTTTTTCAAAGTCCCGTAATACGCTCGGATAAAAAGATTCAGGTATTAGAATCATTATTCAAAAAGAAAATTTCGCCGTTAAGTTTTGATTTCATCAAGTTATTAATACAGAATAAAAGAGAGAACCTTCTGGCAGAAATTTTAAACGGTTACATTGACCTGAAAAATGATGCGGAAGGGAAGATAAGAACTGATATTAAGACTGCAGTGGAACTCGACGAGAAGGCAAAGAAAAAATTAGCAGAGTCTATAAATGCATTCACCGGTAAGAAGAGCATTCCGGAATTTTCGGTGGATAAATCCCTTGTCGGGGGATTTACTATTAAGGTGAAGGATGTTGTAGTAGATGCAAGTATAAAAAGACAGCTTGAAAATTTAAGAAACAAGTTTAAAGATATAAACATAAAATAAGTTTAATATTTGCGGCTAGTCCGCATAATCATAGGAGTAATATAATATGTTTGATGTTAAATCAGGTGAAGTTTCCAAAATGCTTTTACAGCAGATTTCCGGATTTGAAAGGGATGTTGATGTATATGATGTCGGAACCGTATTATCGGTTGGTGACGGAGTAGCAAGGGTATTCGGATTATCTAAATGTATGGCAACGGAACTTCTCGAGTTTCCACACGGTGTTATTGGAGTTGCATTAAACCTCGAAGAGGATAATGTAGGTTGTATCCTTTTCGGTGAATCGCATCTTGTAGAAGAAGGCGACCAGGTGAAGAGAACCGGCAGAATTGCATCTATGCCTGCGGGTGAAGCCATGCTTGGCAGGGTTATCAATCCTCTCGGAATTCCTATAGACGGAAAAGGTGATATAAAAACAGATGTATTTCTTCCTATGGAAAGAAAAGCTCTTGGCGTAATCCAGAGACAGCCTGTTAAAGAGCCGTTGCAGACAGGACTTAAAGCAGTTGATGCCATGATTCCTATCGGACGCGGACAGAGAGAGCTTATCATCGGAGACAGGCAAACAGGTAAAACAGCAATCGCAATAGATGCTATCATCAATCAGAAGGGAAAAGATGTATTTTGTATCTATGTAGCAATCGGACAGAAAGGCTCTACAATAGCACAGGTTTATAAAAACTTATACGATGCAGGGGCAATGGAATACACAACCATCATTGCGGCATCGGCATCAGACCCCGCTCCATTGCTTTATATTTCTCCATATTCGGGTGCAACCCTCGGCGAATATTTCCGCGACAGGGGAAAACACGCACTCGTAGTATATGACGATTTGACAAAACACGCAGCTGCATACAGAGAAGTATCCTTACTTCTCAGGAGACCTCCGGGACGTGAAGCTTATCCCGGCGATGTATTTTATCTGCATTCAAGACTTCTCGAGAGAGCCTCGAAGCTTTCAGATGATTTAGGCGGTGGAAGTTTAACTGCCCTTCCCGTTATCGAAACCAAGGCAGGTGACGTATCGGCTTACATTCCGACAAACGTAATATCCATAACGGACGGCCAGATTTACCTTGAACCAAATCTTTTCAATGCAGGTGTAAGGCCGGCTATTAACGTAGGTATCTCGGTTTCGCGTGTAGGCGGAAACGCTCAGATTAAAGCTATGAAAAAAATTGCAGGTACGCTTAGAATCGAACTGGCACAGTACCGTGAGCTGGAAGCATTTGCAAAATTCGGTTCTGACCTTGACAAAGCTACTCTTCAGCAGTTAAGAAGAGGTGAAAGACTTGTTCAGATTCTCAAGCAGAAACAATATGTACCGATGGATATAGAAAAGCAGGTAGTGATTGTATACACGGCAACAAAAGGATACCTCGATGAAATTCCGGTGCCTAATCTTGCAAAATATGAATCCGAATTTCTGTCAGAAATGGAAAATATGCACAAGGATATTCTCGATGATTTAAAAATAAAGAAGGAACTGACTGAAGACATAACGGCAAGATTAAATAAAGTTATATCAGAATTCACCGAAAGATTTAAAACTACAATTAAATAATTTTAACAATGACCACTAAACCTCCTGCGGAAGTAAATCTTTTTGATGCTGATGCAGATATAAAGAAACTTTATAGTGCAATAAATGAGCTGGATGAAATTATCACCGTTCCCAACGACAGAAATAGGCTCAGCTTTTGTGTAAACCTTTACCTGAACAACGAGACTGATTCGGTATTAAATGCTATTATACAGGCACAGCCGCGCTCTACCACGCTAAGCTATGCCGAGCTTGAAAAGCACGTTGTTAAAAAACTGGAAGAAAAAGGATTAACTTAAAAACGCTTAAAATATTACTTAGAGATTGGCTACTTTAAAAGAAATAAAGAACAGGATAACTGCAGTTAAAAGCACGCAGAAAATCACAAAGGCTATGAAAATGATTTCTGCAACAAAGCTGAAAAGAGCACAGGACAGGATCGTTGCCACAAGGCCGTATGCATACAAAATGGCAGAGCTTCTCTCCCATCTTACTGCCGCAACCGAAGAATTGTCCAGTCCTTTGATGCAGGAAAGAGAAATAAAGAAAAGGCTTGTTGTAATTGTATCCGGCGACAGAGGAATGTGCGGTTCATTCAACTCCAATCTCATTAAATATGCTTCGAACTACCTGGATGAAACAGGGAAAGATACTCCGATTCTTACTGTAGGAAAAAAAGGAAACGATTTCTTCTCAAAAAGAAAATATAATGTAGTGAAAAGCTATACACAGCTTTTCAGCAATCTTAATCTCGGCATCTCGAATGAAATTGCAAATTACATAGTCACGGGTTACCTGAACGGGGATTTCGACCTGGTCGAAATCATTTATAATGAATTCAAATCAGTTGTAAAGCAGGTAGTAAGGAAGGAGCAGTTTCTACCCGTTGCAAAACCGGAAGAGTTAAACGGAGCAAACCTGACTGATTATATTTACGAACCTGCATCCGAGGAAATTCTCGGGGAGCTGGTTCCGAAACATCTTCGTGTGCAGTTCTGGAAGACTCTTCTTGAATCCAATGCCGCAGAGCTTGGAGCCAGAATGACGGCAATGGAGCTTGCGACAAAGAATGCCGATGACTTAATCAAATATCTGAACCTGCTTTATAATAAGGCGCGTCAGGAATCAATAACAAAAGAACTTCTTGAAATCGTCAGCGGTGCAGAGGCGCTGAAAGAAGGATAATAATAAAATTGCTTGACAATTTTTATCTTTTAAAAGAGGTCTCATCTTTACTTCAAAAGGAAATCAACGGTTATCTAATTAAAGATATCTTCACGCAGGAAAAGGATAAACTCGTCTTTCATCTTTCAAATAATTTTTCTGATAAATTTCTTGAATTTTCCTGTTCAGATAAGCTACCGTTTTTAATTTTCAAAGAAGATTACAAAAAAGCTAAACGTAATGTACTCAGCCTGATGCCCGGATTGTATGAGCTGAAAATTACCGGTATATATATTTTTAATAATGACAGGATCGTACAATTTTCACTTACGGGCGGAATCGATTTATACTTTGTCTTCTTCAGGCTGAAAAACAATCTGCTGGTTGTAACAGACGGAAAAATAATTGATACATTCCGGAATAAGAAAGAATTAATCGGAAGAACTCTGAATGAATTTGTGGCAAGAAAAGAGGAACATATAAGAAAAAAATACGGGAATATTAAGGAATATTTTCGCTCGGAATGCAGAACTTTCGGAGACTTGCCAATGAAAGAATTTCTTTTCCTGAAAAATCTGAAAGGTACGGAGGAATGCAGCAGTGAAATTAAAATATCCCTGGATAAATATATTAATGAATATGAAAAGAAACTTTTGAAACCGGATTACATTCTCTATTCGGACGGGAAAAATCTTTATACTGCACTTGCAAGATTCGAACATCTGAGTGACTGTGAAGCAAAAGTTTATAACAACATTAACGATATGATACAGGCATATTTGAAAATGTTTTACAGCATTCATTCGGGCGAAGATTTACGTAAGAGCGTGATTAACAGCAAAGAAAATCAACTGAAAGCGGCCGAAAAAAAATATAATTCGCTCGTCAAACAGCTTGAAACTGCCGGGAATGCAGACCTGCTAAAGACATACGGAGATTTGATACTATCGAACCTGCATATTGCAAAAAAAGGGGATGATAAGATTACAATCGACGGTGACGCAGAAAATGAAATTGCTATTATATTAAAACGTGAACTCAGTCCTGCCGGAAATGCAGCTTCGTATTATGAAAAATACAAAAGACTGAAAAATTCTATTGAATTATTAAAAGAAAAAATCGAAGTTCAGAAAAACATAATTGTATTGCTGAAGAAAGAAATAGAAGAATTAAAAAGCAATCAAGATTTAAAAGTATATAAAATGAAAGAAAAGGAACTTACAAAAGAGGATGAAACCTCCCGCTTCAGAAAGTTCAGGTTGAACGATAAATTTGAAGTATGGGTTGGTAAGGACAGCGCATCCAATGATATGCTCACGGTAAGGTACAGCGCACAGAATGATTTATGGTTTCACATTCGCGGTGCGAGCGGCTCGCACACCGTATTGAAAATATCCGACAAAAAAAATCCACCCGAAAAAAAAATTATTGAAACAGCAGCATCTATTGCTGCATATTACAGCAAAGCCAGAAATGCGTCGAGCGTTCCGGTCGCATACTGCGAACGGAAATACGTCAAAAAGAAAAAAGGTTTTAAAGAAGGAAGTGTCATTATGGAAAGAGAGAAAGTTTTATTTGTTAAACCAGGGCTTCCGGAAAATATAATATAAAAATTATTTGCTGCTAACCATGTTGCGCTCCAGTTCGTAAAGCTTTTCCTGTATTCTTCGTTTATTTGGATGATTTTTTTCGATTAAAAGATTATATGCATCGAATGCCTCTTTAAGGTATCCCTGTTTTACATATATATCGGCAATTGTTTCCGTAATTATATTGATTTTAGAAAGAAATGAACCTGCCGCACTCTGGTTACCGTTTTCTTTTTTCGGTTTTGTTTCTGTTTTAATTACATGACTTTCATTCGAGTCGAATTTAAAAGTGCTGTAGTTTTTACTGAATGCCCCGAATGCATTTTCCATTTCCTTTGTGAATCTGAAATCAGGGTCGACATATTCATCTATATAATAAACACTCTGAATGTCTTTATTAATATCATCAAACTTGTTTTTATAAGACTGGAAGTCGATTGTAGAGTTGATTTTATTCGGATAGAAAATTCTTTCCTGGCTTTGCTTTTCCCTGATTTCTGCCAGGCTTCTCTCAATAAGCTTGTAAATATCTTTACTCGGAATCTTACCCTTGATTTCTGCGAAGACCCTTTCTGCTTCGCTTATGTATTCAAGTCTGATCAGTGCTTTTAGCAGAAGAAGTTTTGCCGTCAGATAATC
This sequence comes from Ignavibacteriota bacterium, assembly GCA_016218085.1. GTDB lineage: Bacteria > Bacteroidota > Ignavibacteria > Tepidaquicellales > Tepidaquicellaceae > FEN-1279. The sequence goes on along the minus strand of JACREY010000003.1, from coordinate 142,927 downwards.
AGGATATATCTGAAGCCCGATTGTGCAGGTATTTATGCAATCGTCGTACTGTTCATTTATAAAATAAAGGTTTGCAAGCCTAATGAATAATGGAGAGAAAATATTCTCATTCAGTTTTGCCTTTGTATTTGAAATGTATTCTTCTAAACTGTTCATTACTTATTTTGAGTTTTAATGGTTCTGTTATATGTAACAACCTGCTTGATTGATAAATATGCAATAAGGCCGTAACCAAGAGCAAACATTATCTGAAAAGGAAGAGCGGCAATCTGAACATAGTATATTGAAAACCCGACACCGGTAAAGCAATACAACGATAAGACTGCTTCTATGTATGTAGTAAACGGAATTTTTTTAGTAAGGTATTTTTTATCCTGCCAGGTATGCTTATCGTCCGTGATCTTGAATTTCGGGGTTCGGACGAATTCACTTTTCTTGTTTATCAGTCCTTCGAAAACGGCTTTTGTATTGTTTACAGAAAGCCCCATGCTTCCAGTCATGAACACAGGAAATAGCACAATCCTTTTTTGCCAGTCTTCATAAACATCTTTCTGGGAATAGAGATAAAACATGAAAGAGCTTACAAACGCAAAAATAAAAATTGACATAAATTTAAAAACGGGGTCATATTCTCCTCCTTCCTTTATGAGTGTAACGGGAAGGTTTAGTATTCCGGCAATCAGAATAAATGGGTATGCTATGTTACTGCAAAGATGAACAAAAGACTGCAATTTCATCTTCAGCGGCATTTTTGATTTCAGTACTTTCGGAAACAGCTTTTTCATAGTTTCGATTGCTCCCTTTGTCCATCTGAACTGCTGGTTCTTCAGGGAATTAATTTCCGCAGGAAGTTCTGCCGGAGAAGTGAAGTTAACAATGTATTTAATCTTCCATCCTCTCATCTGTGCCCGGTAAGAAAGGTCAAGGTCCTCCGTAAGTGTATCTGCTTCCCAGTTACCCGAATCGAGTATCGCCTGTTTTCTCCAGATCCCTCCGGTGCCATTAAACTGAATAAAGAATCCTGCTCTGTTTCTGACTGCCTGCTCAATGACAAAATGCCCGTCAAGCGCTATTGCCTGCGCTTTTGTCAGGATTGAATATTCACGGTTAATATGCTCCCATCTTGTCTGCACAAGAGCAATTTTATCATCCCTGAAAAAATACGGAAGTGTGCGCTTCAGGAATTTCTTTCTCGGGATAAAGTCTGCATCGAAAATTGCCACGAATTCACCTCTGCAGGTTTTCAGTCCTTCTTTCAGAGCCCCTGCCTTGAATCCTTCGCGGTTAGTACGGTGGATGTGCTTGATGTCATATCCCTGCTCCAGATACTGCTTAATGTGGTGATCTATAATTTCAGATGTATCATCCGTTGAATCGTCGAGAATCTGTATCTCCAGTTTTTCTTTCGGATAATCGAGTTTTAATGTGCAATCTATGAGTCTTGTTATAACGTATCTTTCATTGTATAGAGGAAGCTGAATCGTTACTACCGGATAATCGATGATTTTCATTTCTTCTTCAGTAAGGTCTTGAGTCCTTTTCTTGAAGGTTTTGAAATAAAAATAGCTCATTGAAAATCCGTGTGAAGCAAATACGAATAATATCGTCAAAGCTATAATGTAAGCCGCCAGAATAACCGCACTAATTTCCATTTATAAATTATTTTACCAGTTTGATGTTATGTCAATTAAAATATCATCGCAAATCCTGTCCTGAGCGGTGCTGATTCCCGATGTCCTGGCTGAAAAGCTTGCGTCCGAAGAGCTGTATTCTCCCCAGTTTTCAAATTGCTTTTCCCAGATTTTTTTCTGAGTCTTCAAATTCTCAAAAGAAACTTTCACATTTATCGTGATTTTTCTTTTTGTAACGTTTTCATTTCCTGATATTACCAGCGCTTCATCCTTTACATTCGAAATGGTGCAATTGAGTATTCCGTCTGCTTTGTTTTTATCTGCAATTATAAAAGTATTGTCGCTGATAATCTTCTGCTTCAGAGCTTCCGTAAAGTTTTCCCTCAAGCCAGCCTCCGAGAATCCGCTTACATCCTGAAACAGGGGAACTGCAATTGTTTTAATGCCTTCAGGCGGATTATTACCCCTGAAACCGTAAATTCCGCACTGCAGATTCAGAAAAACAAATAAAAACAAAAATAATATGTATTTTAAATATTTCAACTTACTTTTTTTGATAAATTAAATTTCTTAATTTTTAAATAAATATTTCTCGGAGTCTGTCCGAGTGATCTTGCAACTTTATTCACATCCCAATTATTATTATTCAGAAGGTAAAGCAAAATTTCTTTTTCGATTTCATCAAAGCTCATACTGTTGATTTCCTCCTTTGATAAAAAGAAATCATCTCCCAATACCTTGAAATGCGGCTCTTTTGTTCCGTTTTCCTGAATCTGGTTTTTAAGCTCAAGTATGTCCGATTTCAGCTCGAAGAGCGCGCGAAGAATTAAATCCTTTTCAATTTGTTCTCGTGCCTTCATCTGAATTACGGGGAGAGAGCGATTTTCAGGTGATTCGGAAATCAGATGTTTTTTTACATCTTCGATGTTCAGTTTCTTATCAGGATAAAGGACAATAATGCTTTCGCAGAAATTCCTGAGTTCTCTTGCATTACCGCTCCACGCGTAATTTATGACATATTCCATTGCCTCTTCATCGATTCCTTTGAAAGTGACATTATTTTTTTTGCAGAATCCTTCGACGAAATTATTAAATAAAATCTTTACGTCCATCTTTCTCTCACGAAGGGGGGGAATGTTCAGGTTGATTGATTTCAGCCTGAAATATAAATCTTCCCTGAAATTTTTATTCAGTACTTCCTTTTGCAGGTCGCGGTTCGTAGCCGCAATCACCCTTACATCGACTTTAAGAAGTTTATTTCCGCCCACTTTCATAAACTCACCGGACTCAAGCACACGCAGAATTTTTACCTGTGTTGCAAGCGGCATTTCACCGATTTCATCGAGGAATATCGTGCCTTTATCAGCCATTTCAAAATATCCCGGTCGGGTTTCAATTGCACCGGTGAATGCCCCCTTCTGATGTCCGAAGAGTTCACTCTCGATAATGCCTTCGGGAATTGCACCGCAGTTTACTTTTATGTAAGGCTTGTCTTTTCTCTTGCTGAAAAAATAAATAGCATTGGCGGCAACCTCTTTACCCGTGCCGCTTTCCCCTGAAATAAGCACACTGATATCGGTAGGTGCAACCTGCTTAATGGTTTCATTAAGCTCCTTAATCTGTATTGACTCTCCGAGTAATTTGTATTCCATAAACTAACTATAAATATAACATTTATAAAAAGTTAATTAAAGATAATAATCTTATCATTTATCCTTTAAAAGTTATATATAATTAGCTAATTTTACCGAATTAATAAAAATCAAATATTTTGGCAAAAACAGTAACAAAAAAGGTTCAGCCGGCGATTAAAAATGTTAAATCAATTGAAGAGTACATAGATAAGTATTTCTGGATTGTAATACCGCTTTTTGCGGTTATTTATTATATGTCCAGCAGGTATTCTACGGGTTTTTACCAGTATGATGAGGTTGCGCAGTATATCAACATGCTCGATTTTTGGAAGGACCCCTGGGCAATTCTTGGGAATGCACCCAAGCCCGGATATAAAATATTCATGGTACTGCCCGCTTTTTTCGGTTATGATACTGTGCTTTTTGTGAATTCCCTGATTGCATCTCTTACTGTTTACCTGACATTTAAGCTTATCAAGCTTTATGAAATAAAATATGCTTTTTTCGGAGCGCTTCTTCTGGCAGCGCAGCCGACTTTTTTCGATATTTCTTTCCGCTCTTATCCTGAGATTTTCACGGCTCTGCTGTTTGTTATTTTTTTAATATTATATAAAAAGGAATATTACCTTTGGTCGGCACTTCTTGTAGGATTTATTTTTACAGTCAGACAGGAAATTGCTTTGCTTGGTATAATACTGACACTCATTTTTATTAAGGAAAAGAGATTCAAGGAAATTATTGCTCTTGCGGTATTTCCTTTGATTTACAATTTTCTCGGATATCTGATGAAAGGGGACTGGTTATATGTTTATTCGGAAATGAGGAATATATCAGCGTTCGAATATAAAATGGAATACCCAAAATTCTATCACTATGCTCAGACATACATTTTTGTTGTGGGTCCTGTATCGTTTCTCCTTTTTATGCAGGGGTTTTTCTCCTTTTTTGCGGATAAGCCGAAAATGAAAGAATATTTTAAAAAGTATTTCCTTTTCTATGTTATATTCATCCTGATAATGGCAGTGCACACAGGCACAATGCTGATAAAAGCAAATCCCGGTAACTGGAGATACATTCTGCACATATCTCCCATATGCGCTTTTTTTGCAACAATAGGTCTGAATAATCTGATAGATACAAAATTTAAAAAATACAATTACGTAATTACAGGAATTGTAGTTCTGGTTACATTTGCTTTTCTTTCCAGAACTACGGACGGGCGCGTTCTGACCGATGTTTCAGATTATACAAAAGTTTTATTTCTGCTGATTGCATTTGCTGTGTATTCGGTTTTTTCGGCAAAGATTCCAAATGATTATCTGAACAAGGTATCCGTTCTTTTATTCGCAACGGCTGTTATTTATCTTGGCATAAATTTCAAGCCAAAGGTACTCGGGATTGAAGACCTGACCGTAAAAAATGCAACTGAACAGATTAATGTTAAGAACTTCAAGGACAGGAATTTCTATACAAATCATCCACTGGTGAAATATTATTCAAATGATTATAAAAACGACCCGTCAAAGTTTCAGCCGCTGAACTCAAGAACTCTTTCCACAGCACCAAAAGGCTCAATAATGGCGTGGGACACGCATTTCGGCTATCGTCCGGATTCCGTCTGGAAGTGCGATATTAAGCTTGAATTTCTTCAGGATACCGTGAATTACAGGCTGCTGAATTTGTTTCCTTCTTCCGATAAAAGATTTGCTTTGTATTTCTTTGAAAAATTAAATTAATTTTTATGAAAAAAAGATGTCTGATACTTGGCGGAGGCGGATTTATCGGCTCTCATCTTGCAGATACACTGCTGGAAAAGAATTATGATGTTGTGATTTTCGAGAAACTTAATTTTTCCAGAAATAATATTAACCACATTCTTGATAAAATAAAAATCATCGAAGGTGATTTTAATAATGAAATTGATTTGAAGAATGCATTAAAAGGTATCGATATTGCTTTTCATCTTGTAAGTTCAACGCTCCCCGCAAATTCGAACGAGAACCCTATTTACGATGTTGAGACAAATCTCGTTTCTTCTCTCAGGTTTCTTAATGAAGCATTTATAAACGGCATTTCCAGAATTATATTTATTTCTTCGGGCGGAACTGTGTACGGGATTCCTGAGCGACTGCCTATAAAGGAATATCATCCTCGCAAGCCAATATGTTCTTATGGAATAATTAAAAAGACAATTGAAGATTATCTTTATATGTTTGGAAAACTGTACGGGATGGATTATTATGTATTCAGGCTTTCGAATCCATACGGAGAAAGGCAGAACCCGAATGTTGCACAGGGTGTCATTCCCGTATTTCTAAAAAAGCTCATCAAAGGCGAGCAGATTGAAATATGGGGTGACGGCAGTGTGGAAAGGGATTACATATACATCAAGGATGTAACAGGTGCACTTGTAAAATCTCTTGATGCTAATCCTAATGAAAGAATTTTCAATTTAGGCAGTGGAAGAGGATATACGCTTAACGACATTATCGGGATTATTGAAAAAGTAACAAAAAAGAAAGCAAACGTTTTATATAAGGAAAAAAGAAATATAGATGTTCCCGTAAACGTTCTTGACAATAAACTAATATCGGAGAAGCTGGATTGGAAGCCGCTGACCGAAATTGAAAAGGGAATAGAAAAGACATACCAATATTTATTAAAGGAAATTAATTAAACTTTATGGTTGATACTTCACAGATTACAATGTCAGTATTCTTTCCCGCTTATTATGATGAACTTAATATCGGAAAAGTCACGCGCAGCGCGGTGAAAATACTCGAAGAACTGAAATTCAAGGATTACGAAGTAATTATAATAGAAGACGGAAGCCCTGATAAAACAGGCGAGGTCGCCGATGAACTTGCAAAAGAATTCCCGAAAGTCCGGGTAATTCATCACCCTAAAAATTTAGGTTACGGCGCAACATTAAGGGACGGATTTATTAATGCAAAAATGGATTATGTGTTTTACACTGACGGAGATAACCAGTTTGAACTCGAGGAGATGAAAAAATTTGTTGCACTCATTCCATATTCGGATATAGTTGTCGGTTACAGGAAACACAAGCAATATTCTTTGTACAGAAAGTTCACTTCACTTTGTTATAATTACCTTCTTAAAATAATATTCGATATCTCTTACTGGGATATTGACTGTGCTTTTAAATTATTCAAGACTGATTTATTCAAAAAAATAGAAATAAAATCAATAGATGCATTTATTGATGCGGAAATAATGCTTAAAGCTAACCTTCTGGATTATACGGTTACGGAGCTTGGTGTAGAGCATCTGCCGCGCCTGGACGGCGTTTCCACCGGTGCAAGGCCGTCCGTAATTTTGCGTACCATAAGGGAGATTTTCGAGTACAGGAAAGAATATAAGTCCGAGCTGAAAAAGAAAAATAAAAAATAACTATTTTTTAGATTTGATATAGTACTGCCCTCCCAACGGAAGGAACGAAATAAATTTTTCCGTAAATCTCAGAAACCTCAGATAAGAGGGAATAAACAATGTATATTTATTTTTCCCGTCAGGTCTAAATCCAGAATTGCTTATCAGTTCAATAGATTCTTTCGGCTTAAGCAAAATTGCATCTGTATCCCATATGCAGGTGTTTACTATACGCCGCGTTACGGGATTAAACGGATTATGCTCAAAGAAATAAAACTGTCCGCCCTCTTTTGTAAGATTATAAACATTATCCATCGAATCTTTTCTGTGTTTCGGGTGAATGTGGTGAAAAACACAGGCTATAAAAATCAAATCGAAATATCCTTCGAACTTTTTGTTGTTCTCGGGATTTATCAGGAAAAAATTTACTTTTTTGTTTCTTTCGGCAGCAACTTCAAGGCTCTTCTGTGATATATCACATCCGTAAATATTTGCTTTTGGAAAGTGTTTTGAGAAATAGTTAATATTCATTCCTATGCCGCAGCCGTATTCAAGAATGTTTATCGGTTCCGGGTGTCCGAATGTCTCTTTTACAATTTTAACTTTGTATTCTGCCAGGTAACCGGTTTCTTCAGTAAAGAAACCCAGGTCCTGAGCCATGGTTTTTTCGTACTCTGCCGCGTGTTCATCAAAATTTACTTTTTCCATATTATTCTTTTTCGCAATCGTGTTTGTTTTCGGATTTTGATGTTTGCGTATCGTAACCCGCTGCATTAATAGATTTCTCAATATCTTTTGCACTTGTCTGTCCGCTATTGAACAATACTTTAACAGTTTTGCTTTTTGCATCTGCGGTTACTTCTTTGATGCCGTTATTCTTTTTAACTTCTTCGGTTATGTGCTCTTCGCAGGATTTGCAGTGCATGTTTTCGCATTTGAATTCAATTGATTCAATTTGCGCATCACCCGTAGGTTTTGTTTCAGGTACGCTGTCTTTTTTCCCGCAGCTTGAAAGTAAAAAGACCGTAAAAAATAATACTGAAATTAAGATAGTTTTTTTCATTTTGATAAGTATAATTTAATTGATGTTTATAAATTTTAGTCTCAGGCTGTTACCCATAACCGTTATTACATCGCTGAATGCCATAAGCATTGCGGCCATTACAGGGCTTATTACAATTCCCCACGGTGTCAGAAGCCCTGCCGCTAGCGGGATTGCAAGCACGTTATAGAAAAATGCCCAGAAAATATTTTGTTTAATTATTGAAACAGTTTTTGCAGAAATATTTATTGCTTTAAGTATATTTCTCAAATCTCCTTTCACGAGTATCACGTCTGCCGATTCTATTGCAATATCCTGCCCTGTTCCCATAGCTACTCCCACGTTTGCCTTTGCAAGAGAAGGTGCATCATTTATTCCGTCTCCAATCATTGCAACGTTCTTTCCTTCGGATTGAAGTCTTGAAACAATTCCTTCCTTCTCGTCAGGCAATGTCCTGAAGGAATAATTATTTATCTCAAGCTCATCTGCAACTGCTTTTGTGGATGTTTCATTGTCACCCGAAATCATGAAAATATCAAAACCTTTTTCCGTAAACTTTTTCACTATATCCTTTGATTCCGGTTTTATCCTGTCATCAAATTCCATCACTCCGGCAAGTTCATTGTCTATCGCTGCATACAGGATTCCCTTACTGCTGGATTCATCAGAAATGAAATTCTTAACACCTTTCTCCTTCATAAGCTCTTCGCTTCCTAAAAGAAGAAGCTTTTCATCGACTATTGCCGTTATACCGCCGCGCTCTTCGTTCATCATTTCTTTTACGTTGTCGAATACTTCAATTTTGTTTTCTATACAGAAATTAGAAATTGATTTTGCAATCGGGTGATTGGAGAACTTTTCTACAGAAAAAACATATTTAAGAAATTCATCCTGCTCCATATCGTTATATAATATCAGTTTTTTCATTCTCATTACTCCTTCGGTAAGCGTTCCCGTTTTATCGAAGCAGATAGTGTCAATCTTGTTCATTTTTTCAATTGCCTCTACATTATTGAAAAGTATTCCGTTCTCAGCCGACCTGCCAATTCCAATTACGACTGCCATCGGTGAAGCCAGTCCCAGAGCGCACGGGCAGGCGATTATAAGCACAGATACTGCATAAAGAAGGGCTATATCAAAATCAGCTCCCAGAAAGAAAAGCCAGATTAAAAAAGTAAATACTGCTATGGAAACTACCGCAGGAACAAATATGGCTGAAATCTTATCAGCAAGTCTTTGAATTTTTGGTTTTGAATTTGATGCCTCCTTAACAAGATTAATTATCTGCGAAAGTAGTGTGTCTTTCCCGACTTTAAGAGCGCGCATTTTCACAAATCCGTTTTTCACTATTGTTCCGCTAATCAGCTCTTCTCCTGCTTTCTTTTCAACGGGATGGCTCTCACCGGTCATAGCGCTTTCATCCACCACACAGAATCCTTCGAGTATATTACCGTCAACGGGAATTTTGTCGCCGGATTTGATAATCACTATGTCATTAAATCTTACCTTTTTAAAAGGGATTGTGATTTCTTCATTATCCCTAATCACATTGACGAATTTTGCTTGGAGTCCTTTCAGTTTTTTAATCGAGCTTTGAGTCTTTGATTTTAAAACCGCTTCAAGGTGATTTCCGATTAAAATAAATGTTATTATCATCACGGAAGTTTCAAAATAAACTTCGTGCGAGTTGTTAAGTGCACTGATGTTTAGTTTCAAAAGGTGATTAAGTGAAATAATAATGCTGTATATGTAGGAAGTGAACACTCCCATAGATATTAGAGTATTCATATCTGATGTCTTGTTTTTGAAAGCGTGATATGCTCCCTTTAAAAACTTATCCCCGCACCAGAAAATCACAACAGATGTCAGAATAAATAGTAAAACAAGCGATGAATTGTACGGCATCCTTATTTCCGCAAGAAACTCTGAATGTTCGCTCATAGAGATTAACATTACCGCGAATGAAATTGCAATCGAAGTGTAGATTTTATATCTCTGCAGCTGAAGCTGCTTCTCTTTTATCTTTTCTGCTCTGTCCTCGTCGGTTTCTGTCATCACATCATAGCCCATCTTGCGGATGTCGGTAATTATGTCCAGCTTTGAAATTTTATTGGGGTCATATTCTACTCCTGCTACCTCTGAAGTGAAATTAATATCGACATTATAAACACCATCAACTTTTGTCAGGTATGTTTTTATACTGTTGGCGCAGTTCACACAACTCATTCCCAGTATGTCCAGTTCAGTATGTTCGTAATTTTCCGGTTTGTTGTCGTCTTTTCCCATTACTGTTTCATTTTATCTGCAACTAATGCTGCCTTTTTATTTTCTAAAACATCATGCACGCGAATAATGTTCGCACCGTTGATTATTCCCGCAACGTTCGCCGCTATAGTGCCTTCCAGCCGCTCATTCACGGGAACAGGGGAAATGTTATCTATAAATCTTTTATTCGATACACCGAGCAAAATCGGATAACCGAGTTTTTTAAATTCAGAAAGATTTTTTATTAGTTCAAGGTTGTGCTCCAGCTTTTTCCCGAATCCTATTCCAACATCTGTAATTATCTGCTCAATACCTGCACTCTTTGCAATCGAAATTGAATCGGATAAATATTCATAAACCTCTTTCACTACATTTTCATACTCGGGATTCATCTGCATATCTTTCGGTGTTCCTTTTATGTGCATCAATATACAACTTGCATTGTGTCTCGTGGTTACTTCAGGCATTTTTTTATCAAATTTGAATCCGCTTATATCGTTTACAATTGCGGCTCCATGATTTAATGCTTCGTCCGCAACTTCGCTTTTGTATGTGTCTATTGAAATTGGAATGTCAGTTTTTTTTCTAATTATTTCGATTGCAGGAATTACTCTTTCAAGTTCGTCTTCCATTGTAGTCATTTCACTGCCGGGACGAGTCGATTCGCCGCCAATATCAATAAAATCCGCTCCTTCTTTTTCCATGCGGAGCGCATCTTCGAGGATTTTATCGTAATTTATTTTTCCTTCGAAATATTTACCTCCATCCGAAAAAGAATCGGGAGTAATATTAATTATACCCATCACAAATGTGCGGGCAAATAAATCGTATTTTCTATTTTTAAATGTATAAATCAAATTTCTATCTTTTATTAAATTCTAAATCCGAAAATCTAAATCCTAAACAAATCCAAATATCTAAATTCTAAAATGTAGTTGTTATTTGTTTTTTGTTTAGAATTTAAATATTAGAGTTTAGAATTTCTTAACTTACATCTCCATCATCGGGAATTTCTTTTTCAGGTAAAACGAGAGCTAGCTTTCCGTCTTTCTTTGCAGCCAGAAGCATTCCTTCGGATTCGATTCCCATCAGTTTTGTCTTTTTCAGGTTGTCTACTATCACTATCGTTTTGCCGACCATATCTTCGGGTTTGTAGTGTTCGGCTATTCCTGCTACAATCTGCTTTTTTCTTTCGCCGACCTGAAGCTGAAGTTTAAGAAGCTTCTTGCTCTTCGGCACTGCTTCGCATTCAATTACCTTTGCAGTTCTTAATTTTATTTTTCTGAAGTAATCGATATCAATCATATCCTCTTCGGGAATTTTCACTTCTTCTTTCGGCTCTTCTTTTTTTATTTCAAGCTGTGGGAAGAGGATTTCGTTATCGCCAAGTTCAGTTCCGCTCAGTAAATTAATCTCTCCGATTTTATCCCACGAGAAATTATTCTTATCCGCATTCAGAACTTTAAGAATTTTTTCCGATGTATAGGGAAGAATCGGTGAAATCATAACTGCGGCTGAATAGCATATCTGCAAACAGTTATTGATTATATTTGCGCATTTTTCTTTATCTTCCTTAATCACTTTCCACGGCTCGCTGTCGTTGAAGTATTTATTAGCCGCTCTCAGAGCATTCATAGTTTCGTTCACTGCATCGCGGAATCTGTAATTATCCATGCATTCCGCTACAACTTTGCTTTGGTTTTTTATTATATCGAATATTTCGTCTGAGTTTGTATTTCTCTCCGGAATTTTATTATCGAATTTCGTTTTTGCAAATACTGTAGTCCTGTTGATAAAATTACCGAGAATGGCGGCAAGTTCATTGTTATTTTTAGTCTGGAAATCATCCCAGCTGAAGTCTGCGTCTTTATTTTCGGGCAGATTGGATGCAAGCGTATATCTCACAACATCCGGATTAAAATCTTTCACGATATCCTTTACAAGTATTCCGTGTCCCTTGCTCTTTGATAACTTTCCGCCTTCGAGATTCAGGAATTCATTCGCAGGTACGTTTTCAGGTAAAATAAATTCTCCGTGCGCCATCAGCATTGCGGGGAATACTAATGCGTGAAAAATAATATTATCTTTGCCGATGAAATGAATCATACTTACATCTTTTCCGAACCAATATTCTTTCCATTTATCAGGAATGTTTCTTTCAATAAAAAGTTCTTTCGTTGCGGAGATGTATCCAATCGGAGCTTCGAACCAAACGTAAATCACTTTTCCGTCATAATCTTTCAGAGGCACTTTCACGCCCCAGTCGAGGTCGCGTGTTATGGCTCTGTCTTTCAAACCAGTTTTGAACCATCCTTCGCAATAGTTTTTAACATTAGATTTCCAATTGGTTTTTGTTTTAAGCCATGCTTCGAGCTTCGGCTGAAATTTTTCAAGAGGGAAGTAGAAGTTTTTTGATTCCTTGATTACAGGCGTATCGCCTGAAATTTTCGATTTAGGGTTTTTCAATTCAAGCGGGGAAAGGTTGCTTCCGCAGCTTTCGCACTGGTCTCCGCGGGCTTCTTCATATCCGCAAATCGGACAGGTGCCTTCCACGAATCTGTCTGCAAGGAATCTCTTGTCTTTTTCGGAGTAAAGCTGTTTTTCGGTTTTCTGTAGAAGAATTCCTTTATCATACAGGTTCAGGAAAAAATCCTGTGATGTTTTATGATGAATTTCGTTCGAAGTTCTTGAGTAAATGTCGAAAGCAATTCCGATTTTCTCGAAAGCCTCTTTATTAGCAAAGTGGAATCTGTCTATAATCTCTTTCGGAGTTACTTTTTCTTTCATTGCGGAAATCTCTATTGCCGTTCCGTGCTCATCCGAGCCACATATAAATATTATATCTTCATTGTTCAGTCTTTTGAACCGTACATATATATCTGCAGGCAGGTAAGCTCCTGCAATGTGTCCGAGGTGTAAATAGCCGTTTGCATACGGCAGCGCTGCTGTAACTAAATATTTATTTTTCATATATAAATATACCTATTTCAGGGTTTTATATAAATGGAAAATTGCGGGTTAATACGCAGAATTATTAAATATTTTGTACTTGATTAATTGTTTCGGATATTGTAAAATATATAAAAGCGCTTAACCAAAAATAATGGTATGAAAAAGTTAATATTTACATTTCTTTTTGTTTTGCTTTTTTTTCTACAAAACAAATCTATTTGTCAATGGATTGAATCTAACGGTTTAGTAGGAGGATTGACAAGCAATATAACAAACACAGATATTGGTTTGGTTCTTTGTTCTGCAAACGGACTTTATCGTTCAACTAATAACGGAAATAATTGGACATTTTTAAATAACAATTATAATTCCTCTGTTAGTGATTTGATTGTTTTGGGGCCTGTTTTTTATGCTTCGCTGGGTTTCGGGCTCTATAAATCAACTGATTATGGCTCAAACTGGTGGCAGATAGGGTTTATTAACAGGACCTGTCATCAAACAAAAAAAATCGGGAATTATATTTTTACAATTTCTGATGATCAATTATATAGATCGTCAAACGAAGGTCAAAACTGGATTACAGTTTTTAATTCAAACATTCCTGCTTCGTTAGAGACTGATGGTAGTGTAATTTTTGCAAGTGCGTTTTACTCAGGAATTTATAAATCAACAGATTATGGAGATTCCTGGATAAATATATTCCCCAGTATTTCATCTGTACGTACGATTAAAGTAAAAGATAATTATATATTTGCAGGGACAAAATACGATGGTATTTTTTATTCATCAAACAACGGACAAAACTGGAATCAGTCTTCGTTAGATACTTTCAATATTACATGCTTTACTTTTTCAGGAAATAATATTTATGCAGGTAGTACTTCAAATGAAGTTTATATGTCCACAAATAATGGAATCAATTGGATTAATATTGGTTTGAATAACAAAGGTATACACTCTTTATTTTATAAAGATTCTATTTTATTTGCCGGAACAGGTTTATACGGAATTTGGAGTACAACAAACAACGGAGTAAACTGGTTTAATAAGGGTATTGATGCTGTTTCGGTTACTTCAATGTTAAAATCAGATGGTAAATTATTTGCAGGATTATATATTGGGGGGTTATATTTCTCGACTGATAATGGAAGCAATTGGACATTAACAGAGCTAAGGAATAACTATATAATTTCGATGTCGAAATCAGGAAACAATATTTTTGCCGGAACGGGATTTGATGGAGTTTTTCTATCGACAAATAACGGAGTTAACTGGTCTCCAACAACATTTTCCGGAAATACAGTATATTCGATTGCAAGTTCAGGAAGTTATACTTGTCTCGGTACAGATTATAATGGAGGGATTTATCTTACTACTAATAATGGATTAAATTGGACAAAAACATTAGATTCGGCAAATCTCAGATTTTATTCACTAAATGCTTCCGGAAATAGATTTTATGCAGGAACTGATACCAGAGGAATATTTATGTCAACAAATAATGGGTATAATTGGTATCAAACTTCGCTTAATGATAAGGAAGTTAAAAGTATTGCAATCTCAGCTTCGTATATCTTTGCAGGTGCAAACGATGGTATTTACCGTTCTTCTAATTATGGTACAAATTGGTCAAAAATCTATAACAATTACTTTGTTAATTCTATTGATGCGCTTGATTCTGTTGTTTTAGCAGGATCGTATAACGGTGTTTATGTTTCAAAAAATTTAGGGTTAACATGGAAAAATAAATTAGATAATCTACCAAATTCTTCGTTTTGTCAAGTTCTGTTATCTAATGGATTTGGATTAATTGGTGTGAATTTAAGGTCAATATGGAGAAGACCTATTAGCGAACTCGTGGGGATACTTCAGATTGAAACAGGAATTCCCTATAAATATTCTCTATCGCAGAACTATCCGAATCCGTTTAATCCCTCTACAAATATCAGATACCAAATAAAAAATAACGAATTTGTAAAGCTATTCATATATGATATTCTTGGAAAGGAAATAGAAACACTTGTAAATGAAAAACAAAATCCGGGTACTTATGAAGTTACATTTAACGGTGCGGAATATCCGAGCGGAGTGTACTTTTATAAATTAACGGCAGGGGATTATTCGGAAACAAAGAAAATGATTTTGATTAAGTAGTTATCAACAGGAAACCCCTACGGGGTTTGTGTTTTATTGAATTCGATTTCTATTAACAGGAAACTCCTGACGGAGTTTGAACTAAATTAAGTATATTTGTTTTGATTTCCTTCCCACGGTCAAAACCGTGGGCTGAAGTGAAAAGCAGAAGTATTTTTTTCTGATTTTAAAATAGTTTCGGAATTTTTAATAAAATCACTAATCATTCAGAATTCAAATCATTCAGAATTCAACATTCAAAATTTATAATTAAATAAATTTATTTCTTATTTTTTCGTCCGGAATCATACAGGTGTCTTTTCTGCCGAACCATTTGTACCTGTATTTTGCAATTATGTCATAAAGGAAATTCCTTATAAAAGGAGGGATTACAATAAAGATATAAGCGAGTTCCCAAAAACCACTCAGTTGTTTTGCGATTTTCAATGCTGCAGAGGATTTTTTGTATAACTTACCGTTTTCGATTAATACTATACTGTTGAAATTATTTTCGATGTTATTTTTATTGAAATATTCTTTTGCAAATTCCGATTGCAATGGAGAGAATTTAAAATAATCCTTCCTGTCCCGTTTGATAATAAAGTTTACTGATGAGTTGCAGAAGTTGCATACTCCGTCGAAAAGTACTATTGCTTTATGTTCCATTATTTAATTGTCAGTCTGCTGATTAAACTTTTATGGACGGGATAAAGTTCAATCAGTTTTTTCATTTCTCCGAATTCGAAGTCCCTGAAGTCGAAACCGGGAGAAACGGTACAGCCGACGAGGGAATAGGAATCCTGCTTGCCCACTTCCGCCGCAAACCATTGTCCTGCGTGGATTACAGCCTGATAAAGGTGGCTTTTACCGAGCACGATTTTCTTAAGACGGCCGCTTTTCTGTATCACATAAATATTCAGCGGCGAGCCCGAATAAAAATGCCATACTTCATCTGCCTGAAGTTTATGGAAAGATGAAAAATCTTTTTGAGTCAGTAAAAAATAAATTGATGTTGAGAAATTCCTGTCGCCCGAAAATCTTTTCGGTAGATGATTCTTTTTCATCACTTCGTTGGAGCGGTAAACTTCGGAAAAGTACCCCCCCTCCGGGTGTTTTTTCAGCTTAAGCTGTTTAATTATTGATTTAGCAGTGTTGTGCATAATATTGGAACTAAAATACCGCAGTTTAGTTTAAAAATAAAGTCAGAGTAATGATTTTCGAAAAAAATCAAGATTTTTTAATGCAAAAATTATTTTCATTTTATTTTTTTGATTATCTTAGTCCTTATTCATTGTTTTTTTATGTTATAAAATTTAATTTGAGGTGTATTATTTAAGAAAAATCTAAAAAGGAGTTAAAAATGCCTAAAAGAGCATTAATGGTGTTTGTGATTCTTTTTACTTTTTCTCTTAGCAGTGTGTTTGGTTTCACAGGTTTAAATGAGTCTAATAAAACCACGAAGAAAGCTGAACAGACTTCTAAAGACCAGAGCAAAAAGAAAAAGAAGAGTTCAAAAAAGAAAAACAAGAGCACCGGCAAGAAAACCAAGAAATCTTCAAACAAAAAGACTTCAAGCAAGAAGACTTCGAAGAAAACTTCTAACAAGAAGACTTCAAAGAAGACATCTAAAAAGAAGTCAGGAAAGAAGACAAAACGCAACAAACGTAGCAAGAGAAACAGAACAACCACGAGGACAAGAGTATATACTCCTCCGACAAATAACAACGGAACATATACTCCGCCGAAGACATATGAAAAAAAGGAAAATGAAGGCGACAAGAAGGGAAGAGAATACAAGAGAGAAGAAAGCCCGGAAAAGCAGGAAACATTCAAGAAAGAACCTAAGAAAGAATCAGAAGAGAAATAGTAATAATTTTGAAATTATTAAAACGTTCCTGAGGTTATCTTCAGGAACGTTTTTTTTTGATTCTTTTGTATTTATTATAGTATTTCATTTAATTATATTCTTGTTTTTGAATAGCTTATGAAAATTAGTCTAAACTGGGTAAAACAATATATTCCGAATCTGGAAATTACATCATATGATGAACTCTGGAAGGAAATGGTAAATATCGGTCTCGATATCGAAGGTATCGAAAGCGAAGCGGAGAAATTTAAGAATTTTATTGTAGCTGAAGTATCAGAAACTGCGAAGCATCCTAATGCCGATAAACTCACTTTATGTAAAGTAAATTCAGGAAATGAAATTTTAAGTGTTGTTTGCGGTGCTCCGAATGTTGCCGCCGGGCAGAAAGTGTGCCTTGCAAAAATCGGCGCGATAATACCAAACGGCGGATTCGAAATAAAGAAAAATAAAATCCGCGGAGAGCTATCCGAAGGTATGATTTGTGCGGAAGACGAGCTCGGACTTTCAGCAGACCATTCAGGAATAATGGTTCTAAAAAGCGATGCAAAAATCGGACAGGCATTTGCGGATTATATAGGCAGCAATGATTATTCGGTTGAAATCGGAATCACGCCCAACCGCGGCGATTTATTTTCACACATAGGAATTGCAAGAGAAATAGCATCGATATATAATAAAAAAATCGTTCTGCCTGAAATAAAAATCAATGAATCGAAAGAAAGAAGCGATGAATATGCAAAGATTACAATCGATGCAAAGCATTACTGCAAGAGGTTTACAGGCAGGGTAGTAAAAAATGTAAAGATAAAGGAATCTCCCGACTGGCTGAAAAAATATCTGACTGCAATCGGACTCAGACCAATCAACAATATAGTTGACATAACAAATTATGTGATGATGGAAACGGGTCAGCCGCTTCACGCATTTGATTACGAAAAAATCAGAGGGAAAGAAATTATTGTTAAGACAGCAAAGGAAGGCGATAAATTCACAACGCTTGATTCAAAAGAAAGAACGCTGAACAGCGAATCGCTTATGGTATGCGACGGAGAGGGATATTCAGCAATAGCAGGTATAATGGGAGGAGAGAATTCCGAAATCACGGAATCCACAAAAAATGTTTTCATCGAAAGCGCATATTTCGATTCTGTTTGCGTAAGGAAAAATTCAAAGAAGCTCGGACTGCAGACTGACGCATCGCAGAGATTCGAAAGAGGTGTTGATATAGATAAAGTGCCTTTTGCTTCGGACCGCGCTGCAATGCTTATGCAGGAAATAGCAGGAGGGGAAGTTTTAAAGGGAATTATTGATGTTTATCCCGAAAAGCTTGAAAAGCTTAAAGTCGGAATCAGAGCTTCGAGAGCCGGAAAAATTATCGGAATTGATTTTACTGACGAACAGGTAATAAAGCTTCTCGAAAAAATCGAAATCAAACATACAGGCAAGGAAGATGAATATTTGATTTTTGAAATTCCCGAATTCAGAAGAAACGACCTGACAAGGGAAATAGATTTAACAGAAGAAGTTGCAAGGATGTACGGCTATCACAATATCGAAAACCAATATCACTTCAACCTGGATGTTTCTACACATGCTGATTACGGAGATAAGCTGATTGAGCTGAAAAAGCAGACGAAGGAACATTTCATAGGCAGGGGATTTAACGAAATAATCACTTACTCCCAGCAGGATGAAAAGAAAATAATAAATTTTTCGGATTCATTTGTGAGGGTGGAAAATCCTAATTCAGTTGAGATGAACGTGATGAGAGTGAATTTAATGTACGGAATGCTCTCGACTATAAAAAATAATGTCAACAATTCCGGCAAAGGTACTCCGTTAAAACTCTTCGAAATCGGCAAGGTATTCGGACACGAAGGCAGTAAATTCACAGAAGAGAACCATCTTTGTTTTGCAATTTGCGGAAAAATGGATTTCAGGAGTTTCGATGCAAAAGAGAAAAACTTTGATTTCTTCGATATTAAGGGCGAACTGGAAATGTTTCTGTCTAAATTGAATCTTGAAAGTTTAAGAATAATTTATTATAATAGCAATGAAAGTGAAGTAAATACTACTAATCTTTTATTAAATGATAAGGTTATAGGCAATATACACATAGTCTCTGAAGAATTACTTAAGTTATTCGATATTGACGATGATGTATTTTTAGCTGAAATTAAGATAGATGAAATACTTTCTTTGACGGGAGAAAGCATAAAGTTCAGGGAAATATCAAAATTCCCGCCCGTTAAAAGAGATTTGGCTTTAATTGTTAAGAGGGAAACAAAGTACAGCGAAATAGACGAAGCCATTAAATCGAGCGGCGGAGCTTATCTGCAGGAAGTATCGCTTTTTGATATTTATTCGGATGAAAAGCTCGGCAAAGAAAGAAAGAGCATGGCATTTTCTCTTGAGTTCTCGTCAAAGGAAAAAACCCTTACTGACGATGAAGTAAACAGGCAGATTCAGAAAATAATAAAAACTTTGGAAAAAAAGCTTGAAATAACTTTAAGGAATTAATTTTATGTCAGACGGAAAAACTGAAATAAACAAGGAAGAGATTTACAAGCTTCAGGGTTACTACAACACTTCGCTTGAGAAGCTTTTTTCTAAAGTGAACCTGTTGATAGCTAAGGTTAAAGACCTTAAAGAAGAAAACAACAGTTTAAGAGAAGGAATTAAAGATTTTAATAACAGTATTACGGATTTAAAACTGCAGCTGACAAAGGCAAATTCAGATTCGGTTTTAAAAGATAAGGAAATTTCAAGCCTGAAAAATTTGTTACTGAATTCAGAGGTGAACAAGACTTCGATTCAGAATAAAGACCAGGTGAAATCGAGAATAAAGGAATTGATAGACAGAATAGATTCACATTTAGAGCAATACGATGAAAATTTAAAGGAAGATGAAGATTAGCAGTAAAAAGCTGGCTAAATTAAATTACAGACAATGAAAAACACCGGAATAAAAGTTAAGATATTCAACAGTGAATACAATCTTCTCGGAGATAATCCTGTAGAGGTTGAGAAGTTCGCTAAATATGTTGACGGTATAATGCAAAGGATAAATTACCAGTCGCCAAATACATCGGTGGAGTCAGTTGCAGTGGTTTCTGCGCTGAACATTGCAGAGTCTTTTTTCAAGGAAAAAGATTCAAGGGTATCAACTGAAAAAGACTATTTCGAGTTTTTATCGGAAAATATCAAAAAGATTGACGAATTAAACGATTCAATCGAAAAGATTTTGTAATTTAATATTTGTTCTTTATATACAACAAGGTTATAATAACCGCACGGCCAGCCACAATCAGACATTATATAGAACCATCAAATTAGAAAAACCCGGGAGGTTAAGCTCATATTTGTGAGAATTTCAGGCCCCATTCCGTTTCGGCGGAATCTGTATCGAAGTTTGGCTTCGAGTTATAAGGCAGACAGGGGAAGGAAAATGCACAATGGCGCCCCCCACTGTATGGTGTATAAGGTTCTCTTATATAACCTTTGAATGTGGTTATAACTGTGCGGTTTTTTTATATAAAACTTTAAGCACATTACGGCGTAAGCCGTCAGACTATATAGCTATTTTAATAAACTATTTATAAACAAAAAAAAGACACATATAAAAAAACTATTTATATACGGAGGATTTAATGTTACCGGAAATTGATATATATATTTTTGTGCCGATGATAGTTGCTTTATGCGCGATTACATTTTTTTTAGGGTGGTTAATTCACAGCAAAATTAACAAAGCGAAAATCGACGGAGCTGAAAACGTCGCTAAAAAAATAGTCTCGGAAGCTGAGACGAAATCGAAGGAAATCATAAACGAAGCAGAGCGCAGGGCAAAAGCATACAAACAGGATGCGGAAAAAACAGCACAAAACATAAAAAAAGAAAAACTTCTTGAGGTGAAAGATGAATTTTACCGCAGGAAGCAGAAATATGATGAAGAGGTGAAAGCACGGGAAAAAGAAATTACTGATATTGAAAAGAAAACCAGAACGGAAAAAGAAACAGCTGAAAAAATCAGGCAGGAGCTTCTTAACAAGGAAAAGCAAGCACACACCTTGATTGCTGAATATACAGAAAAGCACAGGGAAGTGACGGAAAAGAAAACCGAAGTTGACCGCATGACAGAAGAAAGCAAGGAGATTCTCTCCGAGCAGAAGCTCAAACTTCAGAGAATTTCATCTATGTCGGAAGAAGAAGCAAAAAAGACACTCTTCGACAGTCTTATTCACCAGGTGAAGGTAGAATCCGCACAGAAACTGCAGGAAATCCGCGACGAAACCAAGCTCGAAGCAAATAAGATCTCGAAAAACATTGTAATTCAGGCAATCCAGCGCTCGGCAGTTGACCACTCGGTGGAAACAACGGTAAGTGTGCTTCAGATTACTTCAGACGAGTTGAAAGGTAGAATAATCGGAAAAGAAGGGCGAAACATCCGCGCATTCGAAGCGGTTACGGGTGTGGATATTATCGTGGACGATACACCGGAAGCGATTATCATTTCAGGCTTCGACCCGTTCAGGCGTGAAGTTGCAAGAGTAGCAATGGAACGTTTGATTGCAGACGGCAGAATACATCCGGCAAGAATCGAAGAAGTCGTTCAGAAAGTGGAAAAAGAACTTAATGAAGAAATAATAAGAGTCGGCGAGCAGACTCTTATCGATATTGGTATTCAGGGTGTGAACAGGGATATAGTCACTCTGATTGGAAGAATGAAATACCGTTCGAGTTACGGTCAGAATGTGCTGAGCCACTCAATCGAAGTTGGGCATCTTGCCGGAATAATGGCGGCAGAGCTCGGACTCGATGCAGTGATGGCAAAGCGAGCAGGACTTCTGCATGATATCGGAAAAACAGTTGACAGGAATATTGAAGGTCCTCACGCAGTGCTTGGTTATGAAATTGCAAAGCGCTGCAAGGAGCATCCGGTGGTTTGCAATGCAATCGGCTCGCATCACGAGGAAATGCCTATGGAGCATCCGATAGCGGTGCTGGTACAGGCGGCTGATGCGATCAGCGGATCGAGACCGGGTGCAAGAAGGGAATCTGTGGAAGCGTATTCGAAGCGTCTCGAAAAACTTGAATCAATCGGAACATCATTCGAAGGAGTTGCAAAAACTTATGCAATACAGGCAGGCAGGGAAGTCAGGGTTATTGTAGAGCCGGATAAGATTGACGATACACTACAGGACCAGCTTGCGGATGATATAGCGCACAGGATTCAGGAAGAAATGGAATATCCCGGACAGATAAAAATCAATGTCATAAGGGAGAGAAGGACCATTTCATACGCAAAATAACTTTTTAGAAGTTAAGAAGTTAATCCCGATTAAGAACATCGGGACGAAAAGAACACGGTAGTTAAGAAGTTAAGAATAAGAGCGGGACCCGGAAACGGGTTCCGCTTTGTTATTTATTAAATATTATGTGAGTTTTTTTTATCTTTCATCCAGCGTTGCAATAGTCAGAATTGTAAAAATTATATTTGATACAGATAGTAATATACTGACAATAAAAACTATTTTATTTGTTTTAACCGACAAGAATGTTTTAAATTTTTTTCTAAAAAACAAAAAAATAATGTTTGTTAATAATAATATTGGATTAATCAATAAGGCAATCAGAAAGTAAGAAGAAAAAATAACAGCTCCTAAATCAAATATTTCGAAATTAATAAAATTAATAGTATCATAATTAAAAACGTATTGTCCAAAATACGTTAATAAATAGAAGTTTATTGCTATTGAAAAATAATTAATTAACTTCATAAATTTTAGTTTAATAAAAAATTTTCTGCAACTGCTCTCTAAAATTAGCCCACGGTTTTAACCGTGGGGAGAGAGTAAACCCCAACACGCTCTAAACCATTTCAATGGTTTCTTCATCAAACCCGTATAATTTCAGAAATCTCTTTATTTCGTCTATAAATAAAACCTTTTCGTGATGTTTCTTTTGATTTTCAATATATTTTTTTACTATTCCGGCTCTATCCTTACTAATTGAAAAAGCAGAATAGCCCTGCTGCCAGGTGAATTTTTCATTAATAAAATTATTTTCATTTACCCAATGCGACGATTCTCCTTTGATTCCTTTCACGATATCTCTCAAAGAATAATTTGACGAATGATTAAACAAAATGTGGATATGGTCTTTGTCGCCTCCGATTGCTTCTACTGTCGAGTCAAAATCTCCGGCAAATTTTGCTTTAATGTGATTATAAAGTTTATATTCATATGAATCTGATATAATAGGTTTTCTGTCTTTTGTAGAAAATATCAGGTGAATTTTAATATATGTTATTGAATGCGGCATTTTTTTTGTAAACCGTTAAAACGGTTAAGATTTTCTTTTGTTCTGTTTCCCACGGTTAAAACCGTGGGCTATTTTCAGAGAGCCGATGTTTAAATTAATCAATAAAATTCTAAAATAATTAGTCAGTATTATGTTTATAAATAATTTATTAATTAATTTCTTTAAATATTTTAAATAAAAATTATGTGTAAATTAAATTAAAAGCAAGAAAGAATTTCATACATTATTGAAATAATTATTTAATAATATAAATAATCAAGAAAATAAACCGTTGAAATTGAAAATCCGCTGAGGTGGACGGTTATGGATTTCTTTTGCTTTGCTCCCCACGGTTAAAACCGTGGGCTAATTTCAGAGAGCTGAAGTGAAAAATAATCAATCAAAATTATTTTTAAATAAAAAATAAATTAATTTATTATATTTTTATTCTTCCGCGGTCAAGTACTTAGGATTTATTTATTTAACAGTTTTCCCACCTCATAGAAATGTGCGGGGTCGACGGGGTAATATGTTTTCTTTCCCTCAGTTTTTTCTTCTGAATTTTTTACAGTTGTAAAGCAAAGAACCTCATCGGGGCTCGAGATTTTTATCGTAACATTAAATTCATTTTCATCACGAACCAGAACAGTTTGTGTCTGAAATACCGTTAGAGATATTACCTTCACACCGCCGGTAAAAACAGTATCGAATTTCAAGCTACCAATCATAAATATAAAGTCATCCTCATCCATTTTTGCATTGCCCTGGTTTTCGCAAACTACCTTGCCTTCGAGAATCAGTTTTGAATTTGCCGTATCTAATTTAATTCTTTTGAAAACAGGTTTCATCCAGCATCCGTAAACATCAACAGACAGGTCCGAACGGAAAACCTGTCCGCGTGCGTGCTGAAACTTTCCTTCGAGTATTTCGAGTTTGAGAAATTCATTTTCCAGCATTAAAATATTTTGCGCTGTGGATGCAGATGATATTGCAAGCAGTAATAACAGAATAATCTTTTTCATAAGAATAAAGAATAATATTTAGACCGGGCATATTTTCAAAATAATAGTAATTTTAAGTATCGTTTGCAATTACGAAATTTATTATTCGGCTTTTTGCTTTCCTTCGTCCCATTTCTGAACTTGTTTCAATAAGTCATTTTTTATATATTACAAAGAGAACAAAACGAAAAATTTTATATGGGTAAAATAAAAGGAAAGATTTTAATTGGTATTACCGGCGGAATTGGCTCGGGAAAATCAGAGGTTTGCAGGCAGTTACATCATAAGGGATATAAGGTCATTTTTGCGGATTTAAAGGCAAAAGAGCTGTATAAGACGGATAAAGTTCTTGCAAAAAAAGTCGTTCAGGCTTTCGGAAAAGATATTTTGAACTTTCACGGAGTAATTAGTCTTTCAAAATTGAGGGAGAAGGTTTTTGCAAGTAAAAAGAACTTCCAGAAGATAAATTCCATTGTCCATCCTGTAGTAATTAAACATTTAATGACTGAAATTAAGAAATCGAAAGACAGGATTGTATTAATAGAATCTGCACTGGTATTCGACACCACTTTTTATAAATATCTGGATTATGTGATAATGGTGTACTCAAATAAAAAGAACAGGCTTGATAGGATAATGATGAGAGACGGAGCAAAACGCAAGGAAGTAGAAAAAATTATGAAATTCCAGCTTGATGAAAAACAAAAAATTGAAAAATCCGATTTTATAATAGTTAATAATAAAACCATCGAAGACCTTAAAGGCGACATAGATTTTCTCAGCAAAGTCCTAAAATTTCTAAAGTGATAATTTAAATTACTGATTATATATACATGCCATCTTTCAGGTGGCATTTTTTTTAATAAAAAAATTTATTTATGAAAATAACAGTTGTAGGCGCGGGAAATGTAGGCACAACCTGTGCAACCGAAATGGCAGAAAAAGAAATAGCCGAAGAGATTATACTGGTCGATATAAAAGAGGGGATTACCAAGGGAAAAGCTCTGGATATATGGCAGGCATCGGCAATTCAAAGTTTCGATACCAGGGTTGAGGGTGTAAGCAATGATTATGAAGCAACAAAGGATTCTGATGTCGTAGTTATTACAGCAGGTCTGCCCCGGAAGCCGGGTATGTCCCGGGATGATTTGATTCATACAAATGCATTGATAGTGAAGGAAGTCACGGAAAATATTGTTAAGTACTCTCCGGATGCTATTTTAATTGTTGTTTCAAATCCTCTTGATGTTATGACCTATGCTGCTTTTCTTGCTTCAAAAAAGTCATCAAGCAGGGTATTCGGAATGGCGGGAATACTCGATACTGCAAGGTATAAATCATTTCTTGCAAGTGAACTGAACATTTCGCCCAAGAGCATTCACGCAATACTGATGGGCGGGCACGGGGATTCTATGGTTCCGCTTCCCAGATACACAACAGTAGCAGGCATCCCCGTAAATGAACTCATTTCATCCGAAAAACTGAATTCAATAATCGAGCGCACCAAGAAAGGGGGAACAGAGCTTGTAAACCTGATGGGTACATCTGCCTGGTATGCACCCGGTGCAGCAGCGGCACAGATGGCAGAAGCGATAGTGAAAAATTCAAGAAGAGTTTTTCCTGTTTGTGCAGCGCTCAACGGAGAATACGGACTTAAAGATTTACATCTCGGAGTGCCTGTTGTGCTGGGAAAAAACGGAATAGAAAAAATAATTGAACTGAAATTGAATGGGGAGGAAATGAAGATGGTCAGGGAATCTGCAAAACAGGTGAAAGAGCTTATGAAAATTCTGGATGATATGAATATTTTTCCTGAAAAGTTCGGGGATAAAAATCCCGTACTGCACTGAACATTTAATTGATTGATTATTCTTTTAAATATCATTAAATTATAAGGTTTAATTAAACTATGGAGGGTATTTGTCTTCCACGATTCAGAAACTACAAATAGAAAACCCCGCAAGGTAAACCTGCTTAACGGCAAGGTTCTGGTTCTGAATCAGAACTATGAACCGATTACTATATGTAATGTCTGGCGGGCAGTGGTTCTTGCATATTTAGGCAAGGCAGAAATCATAAGCAAGCTGAACGGGAAAAAAATCAGGTCTGTTTACAGGTCTTTTGAATATCCGAGCATTGTTCGGTTATCGGTCTTCGTAAGAGTCCCATTCAAAAAAATAATTTTATCAAGAAAAAATATTTTAAGGCGGGACAACCACAAGTGTCAGTATTGCGGTTCTACCACAAACCTGACAATTGACCATGTAATACCGAAATCGAAGGGCGGAGATGAAACGTGGGAGAATCTGGTTACGGCCTGTATAAGGTGTAATAACAAAAAAGGGGACAGGACGCCGGAGGACTCAAAAATGAGTTTGCGTTCGAAACCAAAAAAACCTTCGCACATAACATTTATAAAAAATTTCGCAGGTGACGTCGAAGAAGACTGGAAACCGTATTTATTCATGTAATTTTTGATTTTATTCCGGAATCTGCAGTTTTTTATTATCCGTTTTACTGTTTTGTAAAAATAAAAAAGAAAGAAATTGAAGAGATTAGTTAAAGGAAAAATCTATGATTTGGTAAAGTTTAAATCAGGCGATGATAAACTTTATGATCTTATCCACGGTATATTTAACGAAGAGATTGTCAAAGGTTTTATCAGCCCCGAATACCTGATGCTTAAATCCCGTAATAACGTTAAGAAATGGGTTGATTCAAATTCAAAATGCAAAAGGCAGGTCTGGTATGCTGTCAGGTTCAAGCGGCAGTATATCGGATATATAAACTATAAATGGAATGAATGCTTCGAGGATGCCTGCGAGCTTTCCATTGTGCTTGCAAAGGGTTTCCGAGGATTCGAAACAGGATATATAATAACGAAAACCCTTATCGATTATCTTTTAAAAGAGAAACTTTTTAAATATATAATTGCATATTCGATAAAAAGCAACAAGCTTGCTGAAAAACTACTCAGGAAACTGGGTTTTAAGAAATCGAACAGGCTGCATACAGAAATAACAGAAAAACTCTACAGTGAAAATGTTTCACTTAATATAAAATTACATTACAACTTATTCACAATTTCAACCAAATAATATTATGGATATACAAAACAAAAAAGTACTCATTTTAGGAGGTTGGGGACTTGTCGGCTCTGCAACAGCAAGGAAAATACTGGAAGGGAATCCCAAACAGGTTATACTTACTTCCTTGCTAAAGCACGAGGCTGAAGATATTTGCAAATCACTTGCAAAAGAAACCGGTAAGAAAAATGTTTTTAAACCATTCTGGGGAAATATTTTTGTCCGACATGAATTCAAGGATACAAACAGAAACGAACTTCTCGAAGATCCGGTAAAAAGAAACAAGATTATCCATGACATGGTGGATGAGCTTGATGAAAAAATGCTTAAGGCATCATGCATTTACAAAATGCTGGAACAATTCAAACCGGACATAATCATTGACTGCATAAATACGGCAACCGGAATTGCATATCAGAATATATACAGCTCTTACCAGGATGTTCTAAAGATTACCGAAAACAAGAAAGAAAAAAATTACGATGCACTTCAGAACAGCGTGGAAAAACTAATTTGTGCATCATATGTACCGCAGCTTATCAGGCACGTGCAGATACTTTATAATTCAATGGTTAAGTTAAATACCAAATATTATTTTAAGGTTGGCACCAGCGGAACGGGTGGAATGGGCCTGAATATTCCTTTCACTCACAGCGAAGAAAAGCCCTCCAGAGTTCTGCTCAGCAAGTCTTCTGTTGCCGGAGCACATACTCTGCTGCTTTTCCTGATGGCAAGGACGCCGGATGGACCTAGAATTAAGGAAATCAAGCCTACAGCAGCTATTGCATGGAAAAAAATCACATACGGTGATATAAGAAAAGGCGGAAGACCCATAAAACTTTATGATATTAAGTTTAATGAAACTATAAAGCTCTCAGATAAATTTTCGAGAGAGGCAGAAAAAAAATACAAGGAAACAGGTAATTTCAAGACGGTTTATATCGATACGGGAGAAAACGGAATATTTTCGAGCGGTGAATTTGAAGCCATTACAACGAACGGACAAATGGAATTTGTAACACCCGAAGAAATTGCCGAAAATATTTACAGGGAACTGACCGGCGGAAATACCGGAAATGATATTATCAGCGCGCTTGATTCCTCTGCAATGGAGCCGTCATACAGGGCGGGATTCCTCCAGCATACTGCGGCAAAGAAAATTAAGGAACTCGAAAAAAAGCACAAGACTCATTCTGTAGCTTTCGAGATGCTCGGACCTCCGCGCCTTTCGAAACTATTATACGAAGCTCATTTAATCAGGTTAATATACAAAAACTTCAGCAGTTTTATAAAAGATAAACCTGCAAATGCATCCGGAAAAATTACTAATTATCTGAAGAATAATCCGAAATTAAGGAATGAATTAGTTTCAATTGGTGTTCCGATATTATTACCCAATGGTAGAGAATTAATCAGGGGACCTCTGGTGATAATACCGTCAAAAGCAGAAGGTGAATTAATTAATATTACGAAAAGTAAAATTGATAAATGGGCTACAGACGGATGGTTTGACCTGAGACAGGGCAACTGGAAACTTTGGAAAGAAAGATTTGTCAACATTATAAAGGATACAGAAAGACTTTATGATGATACCTACAGTTCGAGATATGTATTCAATGCCGATTACTGGGATAATTTCAAGGACATAAATATCGGGAAAGTGGTCGGATGGATATTTATTAACGAGGAAAAAGGCTTAAGAATGAAAGGTTAATTTATTAATAAAAATATTCGGAATTGCAGCAGCATATATTAAGCATATTGATATTTATTCCTGTACTTTTTTCAATACCTCTTTTATTTTTTAAAAAAGAATGGGAAAAGCAAATTAAATCATATACCCTGTTTGTATCTCTAGCGGTTTTTATACTTTCGCTGGTTTTATATTTTACTTTTAATACAGAATTGCAGGATTTCCAGTTTGTGGAAAAAACCGTCTGGATTCCTTCAGTAAATTCTTATTACTACGTTGGAATAGACGGAATATCATTATTACTAATTCTGCTTACAACATTCATAATGCCGATAAGCATTCTGGCTTCCTGGAATACGATTAAGTTCAGGCAAAAAGAATTTTATTTCCTGATGCTTTTGCTAGAAGGTTCGCTTATCGGAGTTTTTGCGGCTCTGGATATGATTTTATTTTATGTATTCTGGGAGTTTATATTGATACCGATGTATTTTATGATTGGTATATGGGGTTCGGAAAACAGAATTTATGCTACTGTCAAGTTCTTCATATTCACTATGTTTGGCAGCGTTCTTCTGCTTGTAGGGATAATCTGGCTTGCATTCCAGGTTCAGGCCATTTCAGGAATTATTACTATGGAGATTCCGCGGATAATGACTTTTTCCGTTTACCTGCCGCTTGATAAGCAGATTTATTTATTTATTCTTTTTTCACTCGGATTTCTGATTAAAGTACCTCTTTTTCCTTTTCATACCTGGCTGCCGGATGCGCACGTTCAGGCTCCAACGGCGGGAAGTGTGATTCTGGCCGCTTTACTTCTTAAGATGGGTACATACGGTCTTATAAGATTTTCCCTTTCATTGTTCCCCTCTGCTTTTATAAAACTGACGCCTTATGTGGCTGTGCTTGCTGTAATTGGAATAATTTACGGTGCACTGCTTTCAATAGTTCAGAAAGATATGAAAAAGCTTATTGCATATTCCTCCGTAAGCCATCTTGGCTTTATTGTGCTTGGCACTTTTGCCCTTACTCAGGAGGCAATGCAGGGAAGCGTGATTCAGATGATAAATCACGGTTTATCGACCGGAGCCCTCTTCCTTATCGTTGGTATGATATATGAAAGAAGGCATACAAAAGAAATTGCACAGTTCGGAGGATTGATGAAAGTAATGCCTGTCTTTTCAGTTGTATTCCTGATTGTCAGTTTGTCGTCAATCGGTTTACCCGGACTTAACGGTTTTATCGGTGAGTTTCTAATCCTGATTGGATCTTATAATTCGCAAAACCTGCACAGCAGCCTGTATACAATACTCTCATCGACAGCAGTGATATTTTCAGCTGTATATCTTCTCTGGCTTTATCAGCGTGTAATGCTGGGACCGCTCGAAAAAGAAGAGAATAAAGCTGTTAAGGATATAAGCAAATTTGAAATGTCATACATGCTTCCTGTTTTGTTTTTTATTGTCTGGATAGGAGTTCAGCCGAATACGTTCCTGAAGTTATCTGAAAGCAGCGTTAAAAAGGTTTTAATGAACTACGAAAAAGCTAAAACCTTGATGGAAACACAGGGAAACGAAAAGAAATAAAATTTTCATATAAATACAGGAAAGGTGTTTCTCTTAAAATGAAAGTGAAACACCTTTTTCTATATAACGTAAAAATAATTAAATATGTCAACCGAACTTATTTTAATATTTCCGTTCGTGCTGCTGCTGTTGTCGATAGCATTAATGCCGTTTATAAATGAAAAGTGGTGGCATAAAAACTATCCTTATGTTTCGGTTATACTGGCCGTTGCTGTTTTTCTCTATTATCTGTTTTCAGGAAAATTCAGCGATGTTCTACATTCAATAGAGGAGTATGTTAGCTTTATAACTTTGCTGTTCAGCCTATTTGTTGTTTCCGGCGGTATAAGCTTTAAAATAAAAGGCAAGGCATCCCCTTTGAAAAACGTTGCCCTGCTGGCAACTGGGGCAGTTATAGCAAATTTATTCGGAACGACAGGTGCTGCAATGCTCCTAATCCGTCCTTATTTAAGTTCGAATGAATATCACTTCAGGCCTTTTCACCTTATATTTTTTATATTTATTGTCTGCAACGTTGGCGGATCGCTGCTTCCTATTGGTGATCCACCCTTATTTCTGGGCTATATAAAAGGTATTCCCTTTTTCTGGATTACAAGCCATATGCTCCCTTTCTGGTTGTTGGTAAATATATACCTGCTTATTTTGTTTTATTTTTTAGATAGAAATAATTTTAAAAAGGCAAGTTTGAAAATGCAGGAAGAAGTCGAAGAAAAAGGGGAGGAAATACAATATGGAGGATTTCAAAATATAATTCCTCTTGGAATCATTATCGGGGCTGTTTTTATCACAAAACCACTTTTTTTAAGGGAAGCCGTTATGCTTCTTGCAGTATTGCTTTCTTATAAAATTACTCCGAAGAATATTTACAAAACAAATAATTTTAATCTTGAACCGATAAAGGAAGTAGCAATCCTGTTTATAGGAATTTTCATAACTATGGTTCCTGCTATTTCCTATCTCTCGGGACATGCAAAATCACTGGGTCTGACCAGCGTAGATGGTTTTTACTGGGGCTGCGGATTGCTTACAAGTTTTCTCGATAATGCTCCTGCTTATTTAAACTTCCTTGCAATGGCAATGGCTAATCAGGGACTCGATATTAACTCAGCTTCTGATGTCGGAAGATTCACTTTGTCGGGAGAACAGTTTATTACTGCGATATCGGTGTCGTCTGTTTTTTTCGGCGCGATGACTTACATTGGAAACGGACCGAATTTTATGGCCAAATCAATTGCGGAACATAAGATAAGAAGAGTGAAAATACCCAACTTTGTCGAATATATGTATTATTCATTTTTAATTTTACTTCCGTTTTATTTTATTTTATGGCTGTTATTTTTTTAAATGCCGTATTATATTAAATGAAAATTGTAAGGGACTGTAAAACTAATTATTTACGTTTATGCAATTGTGTCTGTTTTTATGGAACTTATTTTAATTAAAATTGTATTAATTTATAAGAAAACATATTAAATCTATGATTCACAAAAAATTAATGTTTCCGTTGCTTTTAGTGCTTTTGATTATTGGCATTGTAGCGGGAATGAAGATTCAAAATGCAATTTCGGATGACAAGGTATCCGACCAGGTTAAGAAGTTTGCTGATGTACTTGGAATAACTTCCAGATATTATGTGGATAACATCGATACTCAGAAGCTGACCGAAGCTGCCATAAGAGGACTTCTTGACGAGCTGGACCCGCATTCCACATATATAAGCCAGGAACAACTAAAAAGGGTAAATGAAGATTTTCAGGGAAGCTTCGATGGTATTGGGGTTGAATTCGATGTTATTAACGATACTCTGACCGTGGTTTCACCAATCAGCGGCGGTCCTTCCGAAAAGCTCGGAATTCTTGCAGGAGATAAGATTGTTAAAATTGACGGACAGTCATGCGTCAAAATTGCAAGGGAAGATGTACCCAAAAAACTCCGCGGTCCGAAAGGGACAAAAGTAGTAGTGACAGTCTCAAGATACGGCAAAGGTGAGTTGATAGATTTTGAAATTACGAGAGATAAAATTCCCCTATACAGTGTCGATGCTTCTTTTATGATGAATGCTGATGTAGGATATTTAAGGATGTCCAGGTTTGCTGCAACTACATATGATGAATTTATGCAGTCGATGAACAAGCTCAGGGGGCAGGGAATGAAGATGCTGATGCTTGACCTCAGAGGAAATCCCGGCGGCTATCTCGAGCAGGCTTTCAAGATAACAAGTGAATTCGTCCCGAGAGGAAAGAAAATAGTTTTTACAAAAAGCAGAACAAAAGATTTTGAAGAAGTTTATAATTCCACAGGCGGAAGCTTTACAGAACTGCCTCTGGTAGTTCTTGTGAATGAAGGTTCCGCATCAGCCAGTGAAATACTTGCAGGTGCAATACAGGACCTCGACAGGGGGCTTATTGTGGGTGAAACCACTTTCGGAAAAGGACTTGTACAGAGACAATTTGACCTGTTCGACGGTTCAGCTTTCAGAGTAACTACTGCAAGGTATTATACACCCTCAGGAAGACTCATTCAGAAACCGTATGAAGGCGGAAAATACAAACATTCAATGATGCTCGATACTCTCGAAGGCGATAATATATATCACGATAAAGATACAAAAGATACTACCCGTCCGGTTTTCAAGACACTGAAAGGCAGATCTGTTTTTGGCGGCGGCGGAATTTCTCCTGACTATTTTGTAAAGCTGGATACACTTACCGGCTATACAGTACAGCTCAGAAGACTGAATCTCTTTTATGAATATGTCGAAGGATATCTGGCTGCAAACAGAAAGAGCATTGAAAACAAATATAAAAATTATATTGAATTCAGAGATGGATTTGTTGTAGATGATAATATGCTTGGCAATCTGAAAGATCTTGCAAGAAAGAAGAAAGTAGAATTTGATGCAGTTGCGTTCAGCAGGGATATTGATTTCATCAAAATATCCATTAAAAGCCAGATTGCGAGAGACTTGTGGGGCAACGAAGGTAATTACGCAGTGTTTGTTAGCAATGACGACCAGGTTCAGAGAGCGCTTGGATTATTCATGGAAGCAATAAAACTAATGAAAATGTAATTCTGATTGAAAGCTTTAAAACTCATATTGGTTGCATTTGTCCTGTGGGGCAATGTTTTATATCCACATGATAAAATTCTCGAGGTAGGGGAAGAGCTTTCCTATAAGGTTTATTACGGCTTTATTAAACTCGGCGAAGTGAAATTCAAAATTTCAAGCTATGATGCATCATCGAAGAAATATACTGCGACAGCCGAGTTAAAAAATTATGAAGCTCTTCCGTTAATTAAGATTAATTATTTTTTTGAATCTACGATGCTAAGCAAAGGGGATTCGCTTTATTCTTACAGGTTCTATTCTTCCGAGTTCAAGGAAAAGGATATTAACCATATTGACTATGTTTTTGATTATGACAAAGGTGTAATCATAGCCAAGAGTGACAGGAATTTCCAGAACGAGGAAAAAAAGGAAATTAAAATTAACGAGAAGAAAAGATTCCAGGACGGATTATCGCTTTTTTATAATGCCAGAATACACTCACTCGTTAACAAAAATTACATAGTCCCGGTTTATATTAATTCTCAGGAATCCACTGTGAATTACTCGTTTAATATGAATAAGGATGTTGTTTCAAGTGATTTAAAATCCTATGATATGTCTGCTGTTAAAATTATCGGTACCGCTCACTTTATAGGTGTATTCGGGCTAACCGGTGAGTTTATGGCCTGGCTTTCCGATGACGATGCAAGGGTTCCGTTAAAGGCAAAATTCAATGTTTCAATTGGAAATATTACATTGGAACTTACTTCATATAAAAAGAAAAACTGGTCTCCCCCGGTTTATGATAAGTGATTTGAATTGAAAAAAAATCTATTATTGATTAACTTAAATAATATCATATAAAATTAATAATTAAGATGAAACCATTAAAATATTCTGTTCTTATTCTCTCATTATTATTGGCAAATATCAGTTTTGCACAGGACGCACAGGAAATAATTAAAAAAGTCCAGTCGAAATATAACACAATAAAAGACGCACAGGCAACATTTTCACAGTCTGTAAAATATTCTTCTGGCAGTTCGCAATCTTCTTCGGGAACGATTTATATTCAAAAGGAAGATAAATACAGGATAGAATCCAAGAACGAAGTAATTGTAACGGATGGTGTTACATCCTGGTCTTACTCCAAAAAAAAGAAACAGGTTGTAATCGATAACTATAAAAACGACGGTAATACTTTTTCGCCGAATAAATTCCTTTTCAGCTACCCGGAAAATTTTTATTCCGACCTCGAAGGAACAGAAACGGTATCCGGAATCGAGTGCTACATTTTAAAGCTGACACCCAGGCATAAAGGCTCCGTTAAGTCTGCAAAAATATGGGTGGATAAGGAAGATAATCTAATTCGGAAGATTACAATTAATTCATCCGAATCCGGCACTACATATTCACTGAAGAAAATCACGCTTGATGCCGGATTAAGTTCATCTAAGTTTACTTTCTCACCTCCGGAAGGGGTTGAGGTTATCGATTTACGCTAATGAATTTTGTGCTGTTTTCCCGCATATTAAATTCTGTTAAATATTTTTTATAATTTTCTCCCTTGATTTCAGGCATTATTGATGTCAAAATTTAAGAAAATAATTCGCTTTTCCGTGCTTACTGGTTTACTTGTATTCTTCATGTATCTGGCATTCAAGGGAATTGATTTTAACGGACTCATATCAGAGCTCGAGAAGACAAAATACCTGTATGCAATTCTCGGGACATTAATAGGTGCGGTTTTCGGCAGTTATATAAGGGCATTGAGATGGAAGTACCTTCTTAATCCTCTGAAAGAAAATATCAGTGTGAAAAATCTTTTTTCCACTGTTATGATTGGATATATGATGAATGCACTGATTCCCAGAGCAGGGGAGGTTTCCAGACCGGTGCTGCTAGCTAAAAAAGAAAACATTTCAAGGGCATCAGCTTTCGGGACTATTGTAGTTGAAAGAATTTTCGACATGCTTTCCATGTTTATTGTGTTTGGGTTGTGTATAATGTATTACAGACAGAAAATTTCAGATACATTCGGTGAATTCAATATCGAAATGATATCTCTTTACTTTTCAATAGGTATTTTATTATTTGTGTTGTTCGTGGTAATTATGCTTTTTAATCTTGAAAAAACGGAAGCAATAGTTGAAAAAATAACTTCAAAAATTCTGCCTGCGAAGTATCAGGAAAAAATCCACAAAATTTTTATTTCACTGATAAACGGATTTCTATTCATAAAATATCCGAAATATTATTTTAAAATATTTCTGCTGACTGTTGCGCTGTGGATGTCTTATGCCATGGCAACCTATACTGCATTTTATGCTTTTGATATTCATCTGAGATTTATTGATGCAAACCTTGTTTTAACTTTAATGTCTTTCGCTCAGACTCTGCCTCTGCCCGGAAATTCTGCGGGCACATTTCACCTTTTTACTAAAATGGCACTTGTTAATATTTTCGGTGTCAGCGCGGAAACTGCTCTCGGCTATGCCACTGTAAGCCATCTTCTCGGATTCATTACACTTTTATCAATCGGTTTTTATTATTCCATCAAAGAGAACTTCAAATTTAATTCCGGATTATGAAATTAGGAATAATCGGGACTGGCTATGTCGGACTTGTTGCCGGAACCTGTTTTGCCGAAAGCGGCAATGATGTTATTTGCATGGATAATAATTCTGTTTTAATAGAAAATCTAAAAAACGGAGTAAGTACTATTTACGAACCTCTGCTTGATGAACTTCTGAAAAAGAATTTAAAAGAAAGCAGGATTAGGTTTACAACCGGTCTTGCCGAAGTTGCACTGCATTCGGAAATCGTTTTTATATGCCTCCCTTCCCGGCAAAAAGATGAGGATTATTCGGATATAAGCCTGATACTCGAAGTATTAAAAGATTTTCTTAAATCCGTAACTGAAAACAAATTAATAGTTGTAAAAAGCACTATTCCTTTGGGCTCAGGTGAAAAAATAAAAACCATCCTCAAAACCTGCAATGAGTTTAAAATCAGTTATGCTTATAATCCGGAATTTTTAAAGGAAGGAAATGCAGTAACTGATTTTATGTCTCCGGACAGAATAATTATCGGCTCCTCATCCGTAAGGGCATCTGAAATCCTTAAGGAACTGTATTCAGCATTTATGAGGACATCCAACAGGATTATCGTTATGGATGAGCGGAGCGCTGAGCTTTCTAAATATGCGGCTAATGCAATGCTGGCATCCAGAATTTCCTTTATGAACGAAATTGCATTGCTTTGCGAAAAAACGGGAGCAAATATTGATTCTGTGAGGGCGGGGATTGGTTCCGACAGCAGGATAGGGGAAAGATATTTATTTGCGGGAGTAGGATACGGAGGAAGTTGTTTTTCAAATGATTTAAATTCACTTATAAAAACCGGTGATGAAAATCAGGTAGACTTTAAGCTTTTAAAGGCAGTCGAAGAAATTAATGAAAGGCAAAAAGCAATTCTTCTGCAGAAAATTAAAAGACATTTCGGCGAAAAATTAAACGGAAGAAAATTTGCTGTTTGGGGTTTGTCCTTTAAACCAAAGACAGATGACATTCGTGAATCTCCCGCAGTTGAGATTGCAAAAAAAATTCTTGAAGACGGAGCAATGCTGAATCTTACGGATCCCGTTGCAATCGAAAAAGCAAAATCGGTTTTGAAAAGAAGATCCGGAAAAGTAAAGTTTTTTGAAAACTATTATGATTCTCTGAAAGACACAGATGCCCTGGTAGTATTGACGGAATGGAACGAATTCCGGAAACCAGATTTTGATAAAATGAAATCGCTTATGAAAACCCCGGTAATATTCGACGGAAGAAATATATACAATCCCAGACTTCTCAAAGAAAAAAAATTCGTTTATTATGGAATTGGGCGATAAAATATTATGATTTATTAATCCGGAGATAGTATTTTGTTAATATCGGTTTATTAGATTAATATATTGTAATAAAAGAACTTATATGTATGAGTCCTTTTAATTTTGGATTTCATTTGTATAGATTTTTAATAAAAAACATTGTAAATTAAATCAATCTTAAAAAATTAAATAAATTAACATTATGAAACTAAAAATTTCTGTTATAGCTATTTTTGTCTTTATTTTATATCTGGGCGCAAATGCTCAGAGCAGACTGACTGAGAACTTTAATTATACATTAAACGATACTCTCGGTTCACACGGTTGGACCTCATTCAGCGGTGGACCAACAAATCCAATCAGGGTTGTATCGCCTGGATTAACATTCCCTAATTATGCATTATCCGGAATCGGACTTTCGGGAAGAATGAGCAGCACCGGTGAAGATTATTATAAACAATTTTCGGGTGACAGTATTTCATCCGGTTCAGTTTATGTATCTTTTATGATTAACGTTGATACCGTTAAAACCGGAGACTATTTTATTGCTTTACTGCCACCTTCTTCAACGACACTTTATACAAGCAGATTTTACATAAAAGATACAGCAGGTGTAGGATTACTGTTCGGAATCAGCAAAGGAGCCGCATCGGGCGGACCAATTGTTTACACAACAAATATTTATCAGCTTCATACAACTTACTGTGTTGTATTTAAATATAAATTCAATACTGCTTCAACAACTGACGATGAAATGAGCTTCTACGTGTTTAATACCTCATTCCCTTCGACAGAGCCCTCAACTCCTACTTTAGGACCTGTAACAGGAACAGTAAATGATGCAACAAGTCTTGGAAGACTTGGTCTGAGACAAGGTTCGGCAGCTTCTTCACCGACAATTGTTATCGATGGAATAAGCGTTGCTACCGGTTGGACTAGCATGGTGGGAATAAAAAATATCAGCACAGTAGCGGACAAGTTCTCTTTATCCCAGAACTATCCTAATCCCTTCAATCCGGTAACAAACATTAAATTCTCAGTTCCGTCAAACGGATTTGCAAAACTATCGGTTTATAACACATTAGGTCAGCAGGTACAAACTCTAGTTAATAATGAATTAAACACAGGCGAGTATTTAGTCCAATTCGACGGTTCAAAATTAACTTCAGGAATGTATTTCTATAAACTTGAACTTAGTTCAAACGACGGTAAATATTTCTCTGACGTTAAGAAATTAATGCTTGTAAAATAAGATTAGAATTTTTATAAGATTCTTACGATTTATAAGATTCTTAAGATTTATAAGATTTGTAAGATTAAGGACTCCTAACGGAGTCCTTTTTTATTTTGGGAAATTGTTACAAATATTAAACTCCTGACGGAGTCCTTATTATTTTGGGAAATTGTTATAAATATTGGACTCCTAACGCATTCCTTTTTAGGATAGACCTCTTTAGGTGTCGAATATTAGTAACAGTAGAAAATGAAAAATAACGACTCCTTTAGGAGTCGAATAAAATTAATTATGCTTGTTACAAATATTG
Source organism: Ignavibacteriota bacterium (assembly GCA_016218085.1). Taxonomy (GTDB): domain Bacteria; phylum Bacteroidota; class Ignavibacteria; order Tepidaquicellales; family Tepidaquicellaceae; genus FEN-1279. The sequence continues at coordinate 103,877 of JACREY010000003.1, read as the reverse complement.
GTCTCCTGTCACGGCGTTCTTTAACCTACTGAGTTTTTTGTTGTTATTTGAATCTCATGAATTTTACAAATCTTACAAATCTTAAGAATCTTATAAATTAACTATAATCTCTAATCAATTTTTTATATTTTTAAAATATGTATAATAAAATTGATTCCGAAATACTGGGAAAACTTGCGGATATAGTTGGTAAAGAATTTGTATTTACTGATTCCGAATCCCTGGAAAAATATTCAAAGGATGAGACTGAAGATTTCGTTTTTCCACCAGAAGCAGTTGTGAAACCGGATTCCGCAGAACAAATCTCAAGGATTGTAAAACTCGCAAATGAAAAACTTATACCTGTAATACCCAGAGGAGGGGGCACGGGGCTATCAGGCGGTGCGCTTCACGTAGAAGGCGGCATTTGCCTGTCTATGGAGCGGTTTAACAGAATTATTGAAATTGATGAAAATAATTTTCAGGCTGTTGTTGAACCTGGAGTTATTACACAGATTTTTCAGGAAACACTGGAATCAAAAGGACTTTTCTACCCTGTTGACCCTGCGTCGCGGGGAAGCTGTTTTCTCGGAGGAAATATAGCCGAATGCTCCGGAGGTCCAAGAGCCGCCAAATACGGCACTACGAAGGATTACGTCCTTGGTCTTGAGTTTATCACTCCTACTGGAGAAATAATAAATGCCGGTGCAAGAACAATTAAAAATGTGACGGGTTACAACCTTTCGCAGCTTATTGTCGGGAGTGAAGGAACACTTGGCATTGTTACAAAGATAATATTCAAAATATTAAGTCTCCCGAAATTTAAAAAAGTACTTTTAACAGCTTTTGGCAGTGTGGAAAGTTGTATTTCATCCGTAGCGGAATTTTACAAAGCAGGACTTGTTCCTTCGGCGCTTGAGTTTTTAACTAAAGATGCTGTTAAAGCCGCAGAAAATCATCTCGGCAAGCCTTTTCCGAATTCAGATGCGGATGCGATGCTGTTGATAGAGTTAGACGGAAATAATGAAAATGTTTTAAATGAAGAAGTAGAAAAAATTGCTTCAGTTGCCGAAAAATTCGGAGTTACCGATATTATCCTTGCAGAAGACAGGCAGAAAATGGAAGACCTCTGGGCGCTAAGGAGAAGCGTGGGCGAAGCCGTAAAGGCGATTTCGACTTATAAGGAAGAAGATACAGTCGTTCCGAGATACAGTCTGCCTGCGCTGGCTGATGGGATTAAAAAAATTTCTGAAAAATATAATATTACAATAATTTTTTACGGACATGCGGGTGACGGCAACCTTCATGTGAATATACTGAAGAAAGATTTGTCTGATGAAGAATGGAATAATAAAGTTGAAAAGGCGGTCGAGGAAATCTTCAGGCTTACGGTATCACTGGGCGGAATGATTTCAGGCGAACACGGCATCGGATATTCTCAGAAGAAATACCTGCCGATTGCTCTAAGTGCCGAACAGATAGAACTAATGAAGAAAATTAAAAAAACATTCGATCCGAACAACATATTAAATCCCGGAAAGATATTTCCATAAGAAATTTTTTTAAATGATAATATCAGAATCAAAAGTCAGAGTTTTGTATGCCCATACCGATAAAATGGGTATAGTGAATAATTCAAGGTATCTTGAATATTTTGAACTCGGCAGGACAGACCTGCTCAGAAGCATAGGATATATCTATAAAAATATGGAAGCTGATAATATTGCCCTTCCTCTAATAGAAGCTAACTGCAAATATATCTTCCCTGCATACTACGATGATGTAATAGTGATTAAATCATCATTGAAAAAAATGCCGTCCGTAAAAATAAAAATTGACTACGAACTATATGTTGATGAGAGGAAAATTGCGGAAGGTTTTACGGTTCACAGTTTTGTGGATTTTAAGAAACTAAAGCCCGTGCGTCCGCCTCAAAAACTTTTAAAACTACTGGAGGGTAAACTGTAATGGATTATTATAAATATTTTAATTTCTGGTCTGCAGAAAAAATAATTAAACAGGCTATTAAAGAAGACGTAGGAAAGGGAGATGCTACGTCAAACTTATTCATCAACCGTAATTCGGTTTCAAAGGCGGAACTGCTCCTGAAGGAAAAAGGTATTGTTGCAGGTCTGGAGGTTTTTAAATTCGTTTTCAGCCTGATAGACAAAGACATAAAAATCAAATGCCTTGCAAAAGAAGGGATTCCCTTGAAAAAAGGAACCATACTAGCTAAGCTTCAAGGCAATACAAGAAATCTTCTTTTGGGAGAGCGGGTCGCTCTGAACATTCTTCAGAGAATGAGCGGCATTGCAAGTAGTGTGCATTACCTGACAACAAAACTGAACAATAAAACCATAAAAGTAATAGATACAAGAAAAACCACACCGAATTTCCGCCTTTTCGAAAAGCTTGCGGTGAAAATAGGGGGCGGAGGTAATCACAGGTTTGGATTGTACGATATGATTCTCATTAAAGATAATCATATAGAAGCTAACGGCGGGATTGAAAATGTTTTGAAAAAAATCAGGAAAATCAGAAAAAAAACGGAACTAAAAATTGAAATCGAAGTAAAAAACCTTGAAGAACTGAAAATCATTCTGGATTCGGGGAAAGGGCTTGTCGATATAGTGATGCTGGATAATTTCTCTGTAAAAGATTTAAGAAAAGCAATTCTAATGAATAAACAGAGTTTCAGGCTTGAAATTTCGGGAGGAGTCGATAAATCAAATATAAGCAAGTATTCAAAAATAATCGGAGTGGATTATATTTCAACCGGGTCCGTAACACACTCTGTAAAATCAATCGATATTGCATTAAACTTTATTACTTGATTAAATTATTATATATTGATAACTTCAAAAAATTTTTTTTATTAACCTTAAAATCATTTTAAATATGGGAAAATTTACCGGTAAACTGAACTTTTTGGTTGCTATATTAATAGCAATTTCTTTAGTAATTTCTTGCAGTAAATTGAAAGAGCTTGACAAAAAAGAGAAAGACAATGATGTAACAAAAGAAGAGACAACAAAGAAAGATGAATCAAAGAAAGATGATTCAAAAAGAGAAACAAAGTCTTCTGAAAGCAAATTGTACTTCTGCGAGCAGTATAAAAACGGAGAAGAAATCGGAGTAAGCAAAAGATTTACACCCGGATGGTTAACAGTAATGGTTGATTTAAGACCTGCCGGTAAAACATTAGGCACAGGAAAAGTGGAACTGAGGATTTCGAAAATAAAGGATGAAGACGGAAAGGAAATCAGTGAAAAAATTATAAAAACAGTTCCTTTCAGCGTGCAGGCTGACTGGGATTATACTTATTTCGAAGATCACGACAACATTAAATTCAAAACTCCCGGAACTTATAAAGTTGTATGCCAGAAAGTTGACGGCACTCCGATAGTTGAGGGTCAGGTTGAAGTTGTTCCCAAATAGTTTTATTTATTTAAATTAATATAAGGTCACAGACCAAAGGAGATAAAATGAAGAAATTAACATTATTCTTTTTTGCTTTGCTTTTTGTTTCGCTGTTTGGAATTAATTCAAACAGCTATGCTCAAAGCGGTCCCGTGCTTTACCTTTGTGAATCTTACGGTGATAATGGTGAAGTAGGAATCAGCGACAGGTTTACCACTGGATATCTTACGGTAATGGTAAAATGCAGCTATGAGCTCGGATTAAGCGCGGTATCAATCCAGTTCGATAAATATGACTGCAATACCGGCACGTTCAAATATTACAGCAAATTCAATTATAATGTAAAGCCCGACATGAAATACATTTTTTTCGAAGGCAAAGATTTGAATTTTAAAACGCCGGGTATATACAGGGTGTTCCTGCTGGACGAATTCGGAAAAACCGTAACCAGCGGACTTGTAGAAATAATAAGCAAATGATTTAGGTTAATAAATTTATATTTTAATATCAAAGGTTATTCTGTATTTTTCAGAGTAACCTTTTTTATTAATAAATGTTATTTTACAGGTTTATATAATGCTCGATAAGCTAAAATCACTTTCAAAAGATACGATGATTTACGGAACCAGCACCATAATCGGCAGGTTCCTTAATTTTCTGCTTGTTCCGATTTATACTAATATTTTTTTGCCCGGTGAATTTGGAATAATTGCGAATATATACGCTTATATTGCTATACTCAATGTTTTTTTTACAATCGGTCTTGAATCAGGTTTCTTTAAATTTGCCTCAACACTGGAAGCAGGCTCGAAAAAAGAAAATTTTTCACATCCTTTTTTTGGAATATTATTTAACAGCCTGGTCTTATCCTCGATTCTTTTTCTGTTCTCTTCTGATTTTGCTTACCTGTTCCAGATTGATGCTAGCAGAAATGTGCTTATAAAATATACGGCAATAATTTTATTTTTTGATGCCATAGTTGTTGTCCCTTTTGCAAATTTAAGGCTTCAGCGAAAACCTAAACTTTTTGCTGTAATTAAAATTTCCAATATTGCTGTAAATGTCATCTGCAATCTTATATTTTTAATGATATTTCGTTTCGGGATAGAATCGGTTTTTTACAGTAACCTGATATCTTCAATATTCACATTTCTGTTGCTAATACCTATAATATTCAAAAACATTACATTTACATTTAATAAGCAATTATTTAAAGAATTGCTAAGATTTTCATTGCCTTATATTCCTGCCGGAATAAGTTCAAATATTATCCAGGTGATTAACAGGCCAATATTAACAGCACTCACAAATGAATCAACAGTAGGAATATTTCAGGCCAATTATAAACTCGGAATTCTTATGATGTTGTTTGTATCAATGTTTGAATTTGCATGGAGACCTTTTTTCCTTCAAAATGCCAAGGAAACTAATGCAAAAGAGATTTTTTCAAAAGTTATGACTCTATTTATTATTGTTGCCTCTTTTATTTTTCTAACATTATCCTTGTTTATTGATAATATTGCGCAATATAAACTTCCATTTAAAGGTTACCTTATAGGCAAAGCATACTGGGGAGGTTTGTTTATAGTTCCGATTATCTTGCTCAGTTACTTTTTTTACGGGATATATATAAATCTGATGGCGGGAATTTATATTGAAAAAAAGACAAAATACCTTCCTTTCATAACCGGGATTGCAGCTGCAATAAATGTATTATTGAATTTTATTCTTATTCCGAAAATGGGAATGATGGGCTGTGCCCTTACCACCCTTTTCAGCTATATTGCCATGGTAATAGGCATTTATTTGGTGTCGCAAAAGTATTATTTTATTAAATATGAAATAAGTAAAATTATATCTATTTTTATTTTACTGGCGGTTTTTTACGGTGCCTATATTATGCTTGGTGTTTATGCTTTCTGGTATATTAAGTTGATGATTCTGGTTTGCTTTACTGTATCTATATTTATTTTCAGGGTAATTGATATTAAATCTGTCAAGGCTGTTATTAAATTCAAATAACTCATACAATTGAAAAAAATTCTATTAATTCTGATTGCAGGACTATTAACAATTTACGGATTTACAAACAGGAAATCTGATAAACTCTTAAGTACTGGGTCTTTTATGCTTGGGAATGAAGTCCTGCTAAATGAAAAACTTGAACTTCTTAAAAATAAAAATGCAGCAGTAATTACGAACAAGACCGGAGTGCTTTCGGGTGGAAAACTTTTTTTTGAGGCACTGATTAATAAAGGTGTTAACGTCGTAAAGATTTTTACTCCCGAGCACGGATTTGAATCTGATGACAACTATAAAAACACAGGTATTGATATTCCTGTAATATCACTATACGGGAAAAACAAGAATATAATCGATGCAGACCTTGAAGATGTCGATGTTCTGATTTTTGATATTCAAGAGCTTGGTGTCAGATATTACACTTATACCTCAACTCTATACCTTACAATGCAGGATGCGTCGAGGAACGGAAAGAAATTCATTATATGCGACAGACCTTCAATTTCAAATCCAAATTACTTTGACGGATTCATGCTTAATAAGCATTTCTCTTCATTTGTTGGCATGATTCCGACCCCTATTATGTACGGAATGACGATAGGGGAACTCGGCACTTACCTGAGGAGTACAATTAATAACAGGGATTTTGATTTCGAAGTAATTAAAATGAAGAATTATACCCGCAGTTTAAAATATGAAGATTTGAATCTGCCATGGGTCAATCCATCCCCGAATATAGTCAATCTTGAGTGTTCAAGGCTATATCCTTCCCTTTGTTTTATGGAAGGAACAAATATTTCCGAAGGAAGGGGAACCGATACCCCGTTCAAGCAGTTCGGTGCTCCGTTTTGCAATGCCGAAGAACTGAAATTCGTTCTTAATTCTTTTCATCTCGAAGGTGTCAGTTTTAATACTGTAAAGTTTACTCCGTACAAGAAAATATCTTCATATGAGCCGAAATTCATGAACCAGGAATGCAGCGGAATTAGCATCGAAATTACGGATTACAGCAAATACAGGCCAGTTGAGGTATCGATAGCCATTCTCTATGCGCTTAAAGCCTCGACAAAGGAATTCAAGTGGATAGAAAATAACTATATCGATAAGCTGGCCGGTACCGGCAAGCTAAGGACTATGCTGAATGAATCAAAATCTTTCAAGGATATTGTTGATTCATATAACAGTGAAATTGAAACTTTCGGAATTCAAAGGGCAAAATATCTTTTATATAATTAAAAAATTTTTCTATTATGAAGACAAGGATATTTTTCTTAATCTTTTTATCGCTTCTCGCAGTGAACCTCTTTGCTCAGAAGATTTATCTTCCCTCAGCACAGAAATATGTGCAGATGGTGGATTACGTCGATGATGAGCAGAAGGATTTTTCTAAATATTCCGGTGAATATCTGATGATATATCCCGGATATGACGCAAAGGAAAATTCGGACGGAGATGCGTACCTTATCCAGCTCGAGCTAAGGATAAGTTCTGACGGAAAATATATTAATGCGAGTCAGACTTTACAGATACCGGAAAAAGAGGCAGTGAAGACAACTACTCATACAAATCCATCCGTTTTCGGAAATACATACAGCTCCGACGAACTGACAGGAAAGTTCGTGGTGATGAAGTATAAGAAAAAGGATATTGTGTACAGCGCAAAAGGTATCATAAAAAAACACACAAAAGACAACGGTTATGATTTCTATGAAAAAACAAAATAATATTCTTTTGTTTTAATAGTCTTTTCTGAATTATCCGGTTGTATCCTGAAAATTTGATTTATTAGTGAATCACAGAGATGTAAATATTAAACTATTGGTTTTTTTGGTGCTCTTGTGCATTTCCGCTGATTCATTTTCTCAGAGCATAAAAAAGGAAAACCTTGGCAGAGGTGTTAATACACAATACTCCGAGCACTGGCCTGTAATTTCACCCGACGGAAAAACAATTTATTTTCTTAGAGAAGACGACCCTGTAAACTTCGGCATTTCAGGAGATATCTGGTATTCATATTTACAGAGCGATGGTATCTGGGCAAATGCAATTCATTTGGGCGCTCCGCTGAATTCTCTCGACGGCGGTTCAGTTTGCTCTGTAACCCCCGACGGCAATACCCTGCTTCTTCTCGGCTCATACAGAAAAGGGGGAAGAATTGTGTTCGACGGTTTCTCCATTTCACGCAGAACCGCAGACGGCTGGGGCTTTCCGCAGACAATTGTTATAAAGAATTTTTATAATGACAATGAGCACTGGTCCGGGTATCTCTCAAACGACGGTAAGAAACTTTTTACCGGAATTCAGAGAAAGGATTCATATGGAGAGTGTGATATATACATCAGTTTTTTGCAAAGCAATAATGTCTGGACAGAACCGATGAACCTGGGCAGCACGATTAATACTTCCGAAATGGAAGAGGATGCTTTTCTTGCCTCGGATAATTTGAGTCTTTATTTTGAAAGCAAGGGACATGGCGGTTACGGTGGTTTTGATGTTTTTATGTCCAAGCGCCTCGATGATACCTGGAAGAACTGGTCAGTGCCCGTAAACCTCGGACCAGAAATAAACACAAAAAAAGACGAACAGGAGTATTATATAGATGCCAAAGGTGAATATGCTTATTTTGCATCGAAAGACAATTCTTTCGGAGACCTCGACATTTTCAGGATTAAGCTCCCGGAAAAAGTAAAACCGAATCCGGTCGTACTTGTTTATGGGAATGTTTATAACTCAAAAACAGGAGAGCCGGTGGTGTCCGGTATCAGGTATGAAATTCTACCGGGAGGTGAGGAATCGGGTACAGCAAATTCCGATCCGAATGACGGAAGCTATAAAATCATTCTTCCTTACGGAAAGAATTACGGATTCTCTGCAAAAGCTGACGGGTTTTATTCTGTTTCGGAAAATATGGACCTCACAGGCATTTCAGCGTATAAAGAAATTAAAAAGGATTTATACCTTGCGCCGATTGAAATCGGCGAAGTAGTAAGACTGAATAATATTTTCTTTGATTTCGATAAATCCGAACTAAAGCAGGAATCTTATCCTGAACTTAACAGGATTCTGAAATTGCTGAACGATTATCCCAATATTGAAATTGAACTGTCGGGACATACGGATAATATAGGAAAGACGGAGTATAATCAAACTCTGTCCGAAAAAAGAGCCGGTGCTGTTGCTGAATATCTTTTTGAAAAAGGAATCTCAAAAAACAGAGTATTGGTATTCGGTTTCGGGGAATCAAAACCGCTCGGTTCGAATGAAACGGAGCAGGGGAGACAGAAAAACAGAAGAGTGGAATTTAAAATAATTAAAAAATAAAAATGAAAAAAACATCAGTAATCTTTTTGATTGCTTTTATTATTGCATCATCGCTTTCTTATTCACAGGATAAAGTTAAAAGCGATGTATTCTTTTGCAGGATGGATAAGGATAAAATTCTAATGGATGAAAATCCTTCATCGGATAATCCCAATTATAATTTTGAAGAAAGATATAAAAAAATCGAAACTCTGGTAAATAAATATATAGGCAAGGATAAGCAGGATGAGAAATATTATTTTAATAAATACATAAGCACTTTCGACGGACTTACGGGAATGAAAATGGGTGATGTTTTTTACGTTTCAACTCATAACAAGGTATTCAAAAGTGAAATAAAAGGGTACCAGCTGTATGATAATGTACCTATTGGCTATGAGTTAAATCCGGTACTCGATAACCGTGCGAACCTGACGGAAGATACTGTTGATTACAATAACAATATAATGATTTGTTCTAAGCATAAAAACATAAGTAAAATAAATTATAAAACCGTAAGCGATAAGGAAGTAGTTGCCAAAGTAACCGCATTTCTGAAGGAATATGAAGAAAAGATTGAATATGGGGAGGATATTTATGAAACCGTAGATGACCAGGCTGAGATAAAAGTTTTTGAAGCAAATTTTCTGAATTCGGATAAAAAAGAATATGCCGTGTCTTACAGAAAAAGAGTTGCATTCGATAAATATGCAAGCGGAATTTTTATTGTAAGCGAAATCGGAAAAATAGCTAAAACGGTAGTTGAATTCAAAACCGAATTTAATTATTATATGCTGCTTGGAACGGTGGATTACAACGGCGACGGGCAATATGAGCTTGTCAGTGAAAGCGGGTATTACGAGGGAATCGGATACGATCTCTACCAGAATAATAACGGGGTTTTTGAACTGATTGCCACGGGATTTTACTGGGGAGTATGATTCTGAATTTTTCTCTTGCATATCATATAAAATTATCCCATATTTAATTATGGAAAATCTAACAAAAAAACAAAAGAAGATATTGGAGTATATTGAAAAATATACTTACGATAATTCTTATCCGCCGACTTTCAAGGAAATCGCGTATAAGTTCGATATAACAGTTGGAACGGTTCAGGACCACATTTCCGCTTTGCAGAAAAAAGGATACCTCGACAGAAAACCCGATACTGCAAGGGGATTCGTCCTGATTCGCGGCACAGACGGAGCCGAAATGAAGGATAAGCCGGATTACAATTACATTCCGCTTTACGGTAATGTAGCCGCAGGCGAGCCGATATTTGCCGATAATAACATCCAGGGTTACATCACTATGGAGAAAAGCCGCAAAGGTCATAAACTCCATTTCGCGCTTAAAGTTAAAGGGAACAGCATGCAGGATGCGGGAATTTACGACGGTGATGTTGTTATTGTCCGTAAACAGGACAGTGCAAATGACGGTGAAATAGTGATTGCCCTGCTCGATGATGAAGCAACCTGTAAGACTTTGAGGAATACTAGAATCAAAGCCTATCTGGAAGCTGCAAATTCGAGATATAAATCAATCATAAACCGCCCGTTCCAGATTATCGGCAAGGTTATCGAACTTCGCAGGCAGTATCAGGGAGTGTAGGTTATTTTATCCCGACTCTGTTGAAAATGAAATCGACTTTTTTCTTAAGCACATCTCCGCTGAAGATGTGCTTTAAATCTTTTAAGTCGAGATATTTCATTGCTTCCCTGTCTTTTTTTACCAATTCCTGAAAACTGATTTTTTCCTTCCAGCATTTCATAGCAATATTCTGCGTGATTCTGTATGCATCTTCTCTTTTCATCTTTTTATCAATAAGCTTAAGCAGAACTTTCTGCGAATATATTAGTCCGTTCGTGAGATTTAAATTCTTTTTTATATTGTCTTCGTAAACTACAAGATTCTCTGCAAGTGCGGTGAATTTATTCAGTATATAATCCATCAGAATCGTAGAATCCGGCACAACAATTCGCTCCACTGAAGAGTGCGAAATATCCCTTTCGTGCCAGAGTGCAATATTCTCCATAGAAGCCATAGCGTTGCCTCTTAAAACCCTCGCAAGTCCTGAAAGCTGTTCGGAAGTAATGGGGTTTTTCTTATGCGGCATTGCCGAAGAGCCTTTTTGTCCTTTTGAAAATGATTCTTCAACTTCCAGAACTTCTGTTTTCTGAAGATGTCTTATTTCGGTAGCATATTTTTCGATGCAGGATGCCATCACGGCTAATGTATTCATATATTCTGCGTGCCTGTCGCGTTGTAAAATCTGCGTGGATATGTTTGTTGTTTTAAGTCCGAGTTTATTGCATACATATTTTTCTACGTAAGGAGAGATGTGCTCATAAGTACCCACTGCTCCGGAAACCTGCCCAACTGAAATATTATCAATTGCAAGTACAAGTCTTTCGATATTCCTTTGGGTTTCATCATACCATAAAGCGAATTTCAGACCGAGCGTTACCGGTTCTGCGTGTATTCCGTGCGTTCTCCCTATCATTGCCAGGTATTTGTACTGCAGTGCTTTATTATATAAAACTTTTTTCAAATCTAATAAATCTCTTAAAATAATTTCCCCCGCTTGTTTCATCTGTACGGATAATGCCGTATCCAGCACGTCCGAACTTGTCATTCCCATATGAATAAACCTTGAATCGAGCCCTACATAACTTCCAACATTGGTAAGGAATGCAATTACATCGTGCTTCACTGTCTCCTCGATTTTCAGGATTTTGGCAACGTTAAATTTTGCTTTTTTCTTAATGTTTTTCATTGCTTTTTCGGGAATCAGACCAAGCTTGCACTGCGCTTCGCAGGCAAGAATTTCAATATCCAGCCAGATTTTGAATTTATTTTCGTCCGACCAAATTTGTGCAAGTTCTTTTCTCGAGTAACGGGGTATCATAATTGATTATTTTGTGTTTAGATTGTAATTTAAACAGATTTATTTAAATATAATACAGAGTAATAAAGTAGGAATATTAAAACTATTAATAATCAACAACATAAAGAAAGTAACGGGATTATAAATCATCATTATTATAACAATTAAATTTTCAAGGTAACTAAAAGTATTTTAAGATACGGTTTTGATTATTTAACCCTTGCAATTAAAAGCATTTATGATAACTTATATAAATTTAATAACATGTTGAAATTCTGTTGCTTAATTAGGATTTAAAATGAGTCTTGCTTATTTATTATTTACATTATAACTTTATAATAAATAGATATAAAAGATTTCGTTTTTATAATTACGGAAACGCCTTATTGGACATTAAACAGTAAACACAAAATAAAAACAGTTTACTTACAAACCGTTATGCATCATAAGGGATTAAAATTAAAACTCATTTTTTACCTGCTCTTAATTATACATAGCTCATCTTACATTAATAATTGTGTATGCCAGGTTGTGCAGGAATGGGAGGCAAGATATATTGGACCTTACAATAATGACGGAGTTTGGGCAATGTGCCTTGACAGTTATGGAAATGTTTATGTGACTGGAACGAGTTATCGCTCGGCTAATATCCATGATTATGCAACAGTGAAATTTAATAAATGGGGTAATCTGAACTGGGTAACACGTTACAACTGGCCCGGCGATACTACGGGCATTGCCTCTGCCCGGTCGATAGCTATAGATAAAAATGATAACGTGTATGTAACCGGAAAAGCTCCTGTAACTATCAGCGGTAATCCGGGAAAAATCACAACAATAAAATATGACTCATCAGGTGTACAAAAATGGGTTTCAATATTCTATGACCAATATTATCAGATATGGCCAACCGGCAAGGTATCAATCGCTGTGAGTAATTCTTTCCACATTTACGTAGCAGGAAGCACTTGTTTTACGAATGGTTACAACTACACATTAATAAAATATGACTCTTCAGGTGTTCAGCAGTGGGTGGCTAAATATCACGGACCGGGTACACAAGTTGATGCAGTGAACCAGCCATCAAGTATCGTGCTTGATAATAATGAAAATGTTTACGTTACTGGAGTAAGCACAGGTGACACAACTTTCAATGATATTGCAACAATAAAATTTGATTCTTCTGGTACGCAGAAATGGGTTACAAGATATAACGGTCCTGCAAATTTAGGTGATTCGGCTGTAGATATAAAGGTTGACAATTCCGGAAACGTTTATGTTACCGGAGCAACCGGCAGAGAAATGTATCCAAATTGGGGACCGAGACGCAATTATGTAACCATAAAATATGACTCTTCCGGCAACCAGATATGGGCATCATTTTATAAACGTGACAGCAGCAGCTTTAGCACTAATTTCTCCAATTCAATTGCTGTGGACAATTTGGGAAATGTCTATGTTACAGGTGAATCAATGAATAGTACCCAGGAAATAGATTGTGCTACAGTAAAGTATGACTCAACAGGAGTTCAGAAATGGGTAGCTATATATGGTTATGATCATTATGCAGCTGATTGGGGTGTGGCACTTGTATTGGATAATCTGGGTTATGTTTACGTAGCCGTAAATAGTTACCAGGGAATTCGACCACATTATGCAACGATAAAATACTCTCCAACCAGCGAGCAATTGTGGTGCATGAGAACGTATTCTGCAAATGGAGAATCGCCGCGTGGTATTGCTGTTGATAATCTGAGGAATGTTTATGTTGCAGGTGGACCTTGGTATACTGCCATCAAATACAATCAACCAACAGGTATCCGACAAATATCAAATGAATTACCAAATACTTTTCACTTGGAACAAAATTATCCTAATCCGTTTAATTCAAGCACGATTATAAGATTTCAAATTAAAGATTCAAGATTTATTACGCTAAAAGTATATGATATAATGGGCAGAGAGATTGAAACCCTGGTAAATGAAAGGCAGAAACCTGGTGAATATGAAGTATCATTCGATGCGGATAAATTATCATCAGGAATTTATTTTTGTAAATTAATAGCCGGTGAATACTCTGAAACAAAGAAAATGATATTGCTGAAATAAAAAATTTATTTATTTCACCTTCACAACCACGAATGTAATATCGTCATTTTGTTCGGCTTCGCCTCTGAAATTGCCTACAGCATCAAGCAGGGAAGTCTGTATTTCTTTTGAAGGTTTTGTTTTATTTTCAGATATGATTTTTATAACGTTATCCAATCCGAATTCGTTTCTATGAATATCCATTGCTTCATTCAAACCATCGGAATAAAAAAGGAATAAGTTATCGGGATTAAACTTAATTTCTGTAACTTCCAGATTAGGTTCAAAAAATTTACCTTTTTCCATTCCAAGACCGAGTCCTGTGTTCTTCAGAATATCTATCTGTCCGTTTTTAGAAAACAATACAGGGTTATGTCCTGCTCTTGAAATTTTTACGAAATTATTTTCAAGGTCAAACAGGGCAATTACCATAGTAATAAAAGATTTTCTGTCAATTTGCTCGAAAATCTGTTTATTGACCTCGATAAGAATATCTCTCGGGTTTTCGAACATTTGGGATGCAAACTGTATCATAGCCTGCACTTTAGACATATAGAGAGCGGCAGGAATTCCTTTTCCTGAAACATCACCTATTACCAGAAGAAGTTTTGTTTCGCTAAGTTTAATCAGGTCGTAAAAATCTCCGCCGATAATTTTTGCAGGCTCCGAATAGCCTGCAATATCAAGTTTTTCTATATTAAAATCATCTTTCGGAAGAAGTCCTGTCTGGATGCCCTTGGCAATTTTAAGTTCTTCTTCTATTTTCTCTTTATTGATTTCTTCCAACTTCAGCTTGGAATTTTCAAAACTTATTGCGCTCTGTATTGCAAATGCCTTTAATAAATCAATATCCTCATCCGAATAAGCCTTTCCCGACGGCTTGGGTCCGAAATTCAGTGCGCCAATAAGCTTATTCTTAAGCAATATCGGAATGGACAGAGAAATATTGTTTTCCTTAATCAACTTTCTTTCTTCTTCCGAAAAATTGTATTCGAAAAGATTCGATTCATTAAGCTGAACAGGAAGTCTGTTTTTCCTGAATAATTTATTCAGTGCGGTATCAGCAAAATTTTCCATATCCTTGAAATTTTTGCAGAGACTGTTATTATCCAGCATCAAGTAATAAGTCTTGTCGTTAAGCCACAGGTTAATAACCTTAATACCCATTGTAGTGGAGACAGAATCACAAATTTTTTCGAGAAGCTCGTTTATATTGCTGATAAAAGACAACTCCCGTGAAAATGAAAGCAGGGACTTTCTGTAGTTATATCTTTCCCTGTAAAAAAGCCTGTCAACAAATTCCTTTGCTCGTTTATTAACGTAATCGAACGTAAACGTGAATATTAGTATGAATGCAATCGTCACGAACTGGCTTCTGACCTGCACATATCCTTTAAGGAAATTATCGAGTGCGTATATAAGCAGGAAATATAATCCGATTATGATTGTTGTAACTATTCCGAATACCAGCCCTTTTTTAACTACGAATTCAGTATCGAGAATCCTGTATTTGAAAATTGCAAAACCAAAAGACACGGGAATTGCAAGGACAAGCACACATGGAACCATAAGCAGGGGACTTACAAGAAAATCCGGCTTCTGCTTCAGGTTCAGAAAGAAATTATAACCGATTCCCAGAATACCTATTAAAAATCCGTAATTGATAATGCGCAGAGATTTTTTCTGTGCGGGCTCAGTTATTTTTAAATATGATCTTATAAAGAAAAACATTCCTATGAAAAGGTACGAAAGCAAAAACACCAGAAAGATTGAAAAATTCAGTTTTATTCCTTTACCCGCAATAAAACTATAAGCAGTTATAAAGCCCGGATAAATAAACGGCACGTAATATATCAATCTTAGAATGTTTTTTCTGTGTTTGAATTCATATTTCCTTGGAAATGTTAGCAGGAAGTGCAGAAGCAGCGGCGCAAGTATGATAAAACAGCTTGTAAAAGAAATTGTTATAATCAGATATAATATCTTTACAGCAGTTGAATTTATATTTATTATATAATATCCCAGAGGACTTGAATTTGAAATCAATCCGACAGATGCCGCACAGCCGAGAAAGAACAATAACTTCGATGTCAATTCTTTAGGATTGGAATATCCGACCATAAGACCAACACTAAGAAAACCAAATCCGAGAAGCCAGGAAATGAGGTATAATATATTGAAATATTTATATACCCAGATGTTTACATTGTAAACTACATTGTTTCTGATAATGGTGTAAGTGATTATTTCATTACTGTACTTGTTCAAAAGGAACATTGCTTCGGATGAACCTTTGAACCTTTCACCGTTTATTGCTAATAGAATATCCAGGTCTCTTAATCCGGCTTCGTCCGCAACTCCTCCCGGAATAATCTGAGTAATGTAAAGGGCACTGTCTTTAGACGAATTGCCGCTGACCGGCTCCCATAGGCAGTCGTCCGTGGTCATTTTTCTAGCAATCATGTTATTGTAAAAAGATACTGAACTGAATAAAAGAAACATAATTGCTGTCGAAATAAAAATAAATCTTAGCCTGTTTTCAGTGAAATTGAAAATCTTCATAACATTACTCTTTGATTTTGATTATTACCATTGAAATATCATCATTCTGTTCCGCTCCGTTTCTGTGACGTTTTATATCCTCCATAAGCACATTCTGCAGTTCCTTCGCATCTGAATTTACGTTTTTCCGTGTGATGTCTATAATACTTTTTAATCCGTACTCTTCCCTGTTTTTATTCATCGCCTCATCTAATCCGTCTGTATAAAATATGAAAACATCGTTTTTTCTCAGCCCGATTTCAATTTCTTCGAGGTTTTCATTAAACACCTTTTCATTGTCAAGCCCGAGTCCCATTCCCTTGCTTTGTAGAATCCTGCATTCACCGTCCCTGAAAAAAAGAACCGGATTATGCCCTGCTCTGGAAAGCTGCATTTTCCCTTCTGAAATATTGAAAAGCGCAAGGTTCATAGTAACAAAGAAATTCTTTTCCAGCTTTCTGTAAATCTGCTTGTTGACTTCGCAAAGAATGCTTTTTGGAGTCTTGAAAATTTTGGATGCAAATCTCAGAAGCGCCTGAAGCTTTGTCATGTAAAGTGCGGCGGGAACTCCCTTTCCTGAAACATCTGCAATAGTAATTAATATATTATTATCATCAAGTCTGATGTAATCGAAGAAATCACCTCCAACTTCCTTTGCCGGCTCAGTGATGCCTGAAATGTCCAGGCGGCTGATATTCATATCAGATTTTGGAATCAAAGCATTTTGAATATTTTTTGCTATTTTTAGCTCTTCTTCCATTTTCTGCTTCTTTGTTTCGTTAATCTTCAGTCTTGAATTCTCAAAGATGATGGCAGTCTGTATTGCAATCGTTTTCAGGAGGTCAATGTCTTCATCAGAGTAAGGAGTATCAAATGGCTTTCTCCCGAAATTGATAGCCCCAATCAGCCTGTCTTTTATCGTAATCGGAACAGAAAGGACAATCCCTTCCTTTTTTATGAAATTGCT
Organism: Ignavibacteriota bacterium; assembly: GCA_016218085.1. GTDB lineage: Bacteria > Bacteroidota > Ignavibacteria > Tepidaquicellales > Tepidaquicellaceae > FEN-1279. Next base: position 86,670 of record JACREY010000003.1, on the reverse strand, counting down.
GTGTTCATCGGGAATATCCATACCTGCTAAATCCGAATTATAAAGAAATTTATGCTCTGTATCATTATCGAAAATCTTTTTGAAAATCATATCTCTGGTCTTGTATACGCTCCCTTCACCTTTATCCTTAATCCTGTAAAAGCTTTGCATTATACCTATAAACTCTTCGTCAATAATCCAGAATTTTACAATTGAGATGCCCATAGCTTCCCGTATTGCAAAATTTACTTTTTCGATTACTTCCCTCATATTGTTTATGAACGGAAGTTCTTCGGAAAAATCAAGAAGTGATTTTCGGTAGTTGTATCTCTTTCTGTAAAATCTCTTATCCACAAAATTGTTTGCCCACTTGTTAACGTAATCGAAAGTAAATATTATAATCACGATTGATGCAACCGTTAGTATTGTCCTGTCGCCTGTGTACTGAACCAGTATTGTATTAATAATGTACAAGAGCATTAAATATACAACAGTAATGAACAATGCGAGTATCCCAAATACAAGTATCTTTTTTACAATTATTTCCGTATCGAGGATTTTATATTTGAAAATTGAATATGCAAATGAAAAAGGGATTGCAAGAACAAAAATTGCAGGCAGACGGTAAAGAGGATTGAAATTTATTCCTCCTCTGGAGAGCATCGGTGTGAAAATAAGGAAATAATAAATCAGCCCTGTACCTCCGATTAAAAATCCGTATAGTATTATCCTTAAAGATTTTTTAAGTGCTGTGTCAGAAATTTTTCTGTAGGAATTTATGAATAATACTATCCCGGCGACAAGATACAGAAACGGTGTATAATAAATCACCTCGAGAATTGTTTCGAATGTTTTGTTGCTGGTATCTATATCAATAAGATTAGGAATAAGGATAATAATCAGAATGTATAAATAAGCAAGAAAGATTTTAAGCTTTCTTTTCCTGAATTCGTATTTAATCGGATAAATCGTGAAAAAATGCAGAAAGAGCGGATAGAATAAGCTGATTCCGGCAAGAAAACTGTAGTGAAATATGTTATTGAATCCTGTGTAATGCCAGACTCCGCCATAATATAGAAATCCAAGAGATGCCGCACATCCGAGGAAAAAGAAAATCTGGGATGAAAATTCTTTAGGTCTCGAATACCCAACGAGAAATCCGTTCACAAGGAATACGAAACCCAGAGAAAAGAATATGTAAAATACCAGGTGGAAATACCTGTACACTCCAATATCAAGGCTTAATAAAACCCCGTCTCTTTCCACGATGTATCTTGCGGAAAACCCTTCGGGAGTGCTGCTTACAACCCTGTTCAGGTCATAAATATCGCGTATGTCTCTTCCGTTTACATTTTTAATAACATCGCCGCTTTTTAATCCTGCCTTCTCTGCCTGACTTTCAGGGGGAACAAAAGCAACGACCACAGACAGCTTTTCTTCTTCAAATACGTATTTTTTAATGCTGCCGTCCATAGTCAGTTTCTGGCTGAATGTTGCTCTGAAAAACGGAATTCCGCTTATTAGCAGGCAGTATAATGTAATTAATACAAACAGAAGCCTGATTGAACTGTCCGAATATTTATTTATAAACCTCAAATTATCATTTTTATACTAATTGTAGATACGAAAATAAAGTAAAATTGTTATGATTTTACAGGTCGTAACCAATAGAAAAGTAAAACGTGTATGGACCGAACATAAACGAATCTTTAGTAATGCCTTTATTTGTAAAAAAACTTCTTCCGGCTGAGAAACTTGCTTTTCCTACCGGTGAATCGAACATAACAGATAAACCAACTCCGTGCCTTAAATCCTTAAACCTAATATCCTGTGCATTATCCCAGATTTGTCCTAGGTCATATCTCATTGCCAGATATGTTTCAAAAAATAATTTATACGGAATCAGAAACCTGTATTCCAGGGATGCAGTTAAAAGCTGTCTTCCCCTTAATTCATCGTCCAGCATACCGAAAAATGAATCTTCTCCGCCAAGTGAGAACTGTTCCATCAGCGGTGTAGTCTTGTCGGCAAAACCGAAGGTCAACTTCGGATGCAGCGTGAAATATTTACCTACTGTGGCCGAATGTTCGAAATCAAAAAGAAGCTTGGAATATGAAATGTTATCCTGTAATATTTTCTGGGATGTTTCGTAAGAATAATTTATTATTGTTCCTTTTGTGGGAAATGGATACCTGTCCTGAGTGTCAATTTTTCCCCCGATTTTCAGTTTTATCGATTTATAATCCGATTCGGTTCTGACTTCACCTGATGTCGAATCTCTGAAACTCTTTTCGTATGATATTTGAGAATAAACCGTTCCTATCCTTCCGACCTGAGTGCCAAGCAAAAAACTCAATCCGTATTTCGTATCCCTGTATTCTCCAATCTGGTTTCTTGAATATGAATTGTCATCAAAATTCTTAATCTGAGTATAACTAAAAATATCCCTGAATTTATAATAACCCGACAAGTTATATGTCAGGTAGGTGCTGAAAAATCTGTTTGACTTGAACTCAACTTTGTATTCCTGGTTCTTTAATCCTCCCGTAAATGAGCCGTTAATTTCATTATTTGTTCCAAACAGACTTTCGTTGCTAATCCCTAAGTATAGCTGAAGTTTTCTTTCATTGTCTCCGCGAATCGAAAATCTGAAGTTCCTTGAACTTTTTTCAACTACATTGATATTGACATCAGGTTTCCCGGTTTCAGATGTATCGCTCAAATTTATGCTTAACTGCCTGAAAAGATTTGTGCTGTATATGTTCTGAAGGCTTTGCTCCAGGTCGGATTTTCTTATAATTCCTTTATTTTCAAAAGTAATCTCCCGATCTATGACATTGTTGTTGGTCTTGCTGTTTCCGTTGATGATAATTCTGCCAATTGAGCCGTCGGTAACACTAATCTCAAGAATCCCGCTGCTGTGGTTAAAATAAAATTTTGTAATGTCAGCCGCTGAATAGCTGCTCTGTTTAAGTAAACCAAGCAGGTCATAATACAGATTATATAAACTATTATGGTTTATTACCTTTCCCTTGTTTTCAATTTCGTATCTCTTTACTGTTTCATATAAAATGTTATCGAATCTTCCAAGAGATATCCCGTTCAGTAAAGGATTATCAATAAAATTATAATCAAGCTTAACTCCAAATGAGTCCCTTTTTACTGAAGCGTAAACATCGGAAAAATATCCAATATCATAAAACCTTTTAATCTGCTCTTCAATCGAAACATATTTAACGAAAGTATTTTCCTGTCTTTCTGTTATTTCCTTTTTTATGCTGTCCGGTATTAATGGTGAATTAATGCGCACCGTCGGATTGGTTATAAAATATCCTTTGTAATCCGAAGCAGATAATTCAGCGGAATCTATCATGCTTTTGATTTTATCAATAGATACCTGCGGAATCATTTCTCCTGCCTTTATCAGGTAATCGATTTTTGTGAAATCACTGGCAAACGTATTTCCGATTTCAGGCGTTATTACAAAATCTGCATTACGCAATTGTTTCTGGTTTAACTGCGCCATAGTGATTGACAGTACCTGGTCGGCGGTATTTAGCGGGTCCGTCAGGTCCTCACTGGATTTAAGCGGACTCGTGGAATTTACAGCAATCACTATATCTGCACCTTTTTCTTTTGCAACATCAACCGGTACATTGGCAGTAAGGCCTCCGTCCACAAGGTTTTTTCCGTTTATGACAGTAGGTGAATAAAGCAGGGGGAATGTAAACGACGCCTTAATGCATTCGCTTAAATTGCCTTTTGACAACACGACTCTGTTGCCGTTATCTAAATCTGAAGCAATGGCATGGAAAGGAAATCTTAGTGAGCTGAAATCCTTTTTCGGTTTGAATCTTGCATTTAGAAGCAGCACATTGAATATCTGGGCTATCTGATGTCCGCTTGATAAAGATGTCGGTAGTATTGGCTTCAGACCGTCAATTGAAATTGTTATCAGACCTTTGTCCTGCTCTTTTTTTTGTCCAAGATATAAGAAAATTCTTTCGTTTTTATTTGAAAGGCTTAGCTTGCTTTGCCAGTTTATTGATTTTGTGATGCTGTCAAGTTCGTTTACGGAATAACCTGATGAATATAATCCTCCGACAATTGCCCCGATGCTGGTTCCTACAATCATATCAAATTTTATATTGTTCTTTTCGAGAGCTTTTATTACTCCAATCTGAGATAAACCTCTCGAACCGCCTCCGCTGAGAACTAAAGCCACTTTCTTTTTTGAGTAATTCTTTGGAAACAAATTAAAATTTGTTGTATCGGAATTTTGCTTTGCTTTTAAATCCAGTTTAATTAAAGTCTGCAGGCTGTCTCCTGTCACTTGCGAAAAAGACTGCGGGCTAATAAAAAATAAAATAATTAATATCTGTATTTTTATTAAAAGCTTCATTAATAAATTTTTTCCCTTTTATTAAAGATTAATCCTGACAAATATATTAAAATTCCCGCAAATAATCCCGGATACATCGGTTCAAGATTTAAAAAATATACCGGTATTCCGCCGGCGGAATATATATTCCCAAATATGAAAGATGTAAATGAAAATAGAAATGAAACAATCATTGCACTGAAAATTATTGTCTTGTTTATAGTTAATTTATCAGAATAAGAGGAAATTACTCCTATCAGTAGTGATGGTATAGTCAGACTTCCGATAGTGTACCAGATCTGCACTACTGAAGGAATCAAAATTGCTATCAATATTGATAAAACCGAAGTTACGGCAATTCCGATTTTTGTGTAAATATTTTTTTCGTCTGCAATGTTTCTAATTCTGCATATTATATCCTTTCCAAGGGTTGCCGCGGAAATAAAAAGCAATGAATGGAAAGTAGACATTATTGTTGCAATCATTCCGACAAAAAAGAAACCCTTAGCAACAGCAGGAAGGATGTCATTTGCCAGAAGCGGGTAAGACATTGCAGGGTTTTCAAGGTTTTTAAGATGTACATATGCATACAGGCCGGATATGGTTGTCATAAAATCAAAAATGAACCAGAATATCAGGGAAATAAGGACTCCCTTTTTTGCGGTTGCCCCGTCTTTTGCCGCATAGCATCTCTGATGAAATCCGGGGTCTACCAGTGCCCACATTCCTATAAAAAACCAGACGAATAAATATCCGGTTGATGTCCCGCCTGTCAGACTTGTGTGCGATTCGGGAAGATTAGCAGATAGATAATCAATACCTCCAAGCTTGAAATAACAGAATGGCAGTATAATTCCGAATCCGAGAAACATCAGAATAAACTCGAAAATATTTACTCTCACATCCGCTTTAAGTCCGCCTTTGAAAAGAAATATCACCGATATCAAAAGGCATATGAGCATTGAAGCATTCAGGGACAAACCGAATATTACCTGCACCAGGATACCCAGCATTAAGATATAAGGTGCCGGAGTCACAAGCAGAAAAACCAGCGAGGCTCCGAATACGCTTACCTTTTTTCCGTAAGCCTGGTCAAGTTTGTCCGCTATTGTAAAAAGCTCAGCCTTCCTGATTTTCTTTGCAAGAAAAAAAGCAAAAATTGTTATGAAAAAATAATAGGGGAATGCGTTCATTACCCAGCTTGAAATGCCGTACCTGTATGTGAATTCTCCGATTCCAAGTATCCCCCCGTAAAAAGTGGAAACGAGAGTTGCCACGAATGCGGGCAGTGTAATAGCCCTTCCGGCTACAAGGTAATCTATATTGCTCTTGTCTTCAATCTTCGTTCTGAACCCGATATAAATTACGCCTGCAAAATAAAGGATTATCAATATGTAATCATAAATGCTGAAGCTTATCATATTTTCTTAACTTTTTAAAAAATGCCTTTTGAATAAAAGCAAATCGCCTTCTTTAAATTCTATTGAAACGGATTTTCCGCTTGCGGTGTTCAAAGTGCCTTCTCTTATTCCGAACTCAAGGTCTTCATCTGCGAGCTTGTATTTCAGACCCTTCGTTGTAATCCCTTTAGCAACCGGCATAGGCATCAATGAGATTGATTTCCCTTTTGGGTAATCAAATGAAATGCTCCTGTCAATAAAAAATATTTCGAATTTTAAATCGATTATTTTTATGTTTAATATTCTGCAATATCTTTTCAGTACGCTGTAATTATTCAATGTGTGGTCCTGTCTTTTGCTCGATGCACCGAATATCAGCAGGTTTTTCAGGTTGTTTTCCACGCAGTAAAGCAATGCTTTCTCAAAATCCGTGGTTTCCTGCTCATCTATCTTCCTGATTTCAACACCTTTTTTCCTGTATTTTTTCAGAACATCTTTTCTGACTGAATCCAAATCGCCTATAATAATATTTGGAGTGATTTTATGCACTGTCAGCATGTTTGCCGCACCGTCAGCGCAAATAATGCAATTTTCTTTGATATTATAAATTTCAAGTAAATTAAAAGGAATCTTTCCGTTTAAAAATATTACAGCATCTGCATTTTTCATTTATTTGTAGTCCGTTTTACATAGAATTTTAATATATAACTGATTAAAATAAAACCTTTAAACGGTAAAAACAATTTATAAAGCGCTAATTGACTTTTATTAATCCATATTTACTTTTCGGGCTTTTTGCAGTTGCAATTCCTATTCTCCTTCATCTTTTTAACCTGCAAAAGGTAAGGAAAATGGAATTTTCGACGCTCATGTTCCTGAAGGAAATCCAGAAGTCAAAACTGCGTAGAATACGTATCAAGCAGATTCTGCTTTTAATCCTACGCATCTGTATAATAGTTTTTATTGTTCTTGCATTCTCAAATCCTGTATATAAAGGATATCTTGCAGGGAATAATCCTGATATCAGGAAATGCGGAATATTTTTACTTGATAATTCTTTCAGCATGAGCATAAAAGATGATAAGGGAAGCAGTTACGAGCAGGCAAAGAACTCTTTAAAAAATATTCTGTCGCTTTATAATTCCGGTGATAAGCTGTTTCTGATAACTTCTTCTCACCTTAAAAGCTTTGAAAAAGACGAGCTGAAAGATGCTCAAAGCTTGTTGGATTCTGTCAGCAAGCTTGAACTGACTTCGGTCAGGTTTGATGCTTCGGGTTTGATGAAATATGTAAAAGAGATTATCGGGAAAAATAATTTCCCCCTTTATGAGGTTTTCATTCTGAGCGATAACCAGAAAACAAATTACAAATCTGAAAGCAAGAGCGAAAAATTATTTGAAGATAACGGTAAGAATATCCGGTTTTATAATATTGATATTGGCAAAAGAACTGCAAATAACATTTCAATAGAAAAAGCCGAAGTGAAATCCCGCATCCCGGAATTGAATAAAGAAATAAAAATATCTGTGGCAGTAAAGAATCATAACAATTTCAACTGCCTTAATAAGCAGATTAACCTTTTTATTGATGATAAGAAAGCCGCCGAAACTGTTATCGATATTGCATCCGGAGAAAGAAAAGATGTCAGCCTTTCATTCAGGCCCTTGCGAAAAGGCAGTATATCGGGTTATGTTGAGCTGCTTCAGCCGGATTTCTTCGAGGACGAAATTTTGCAGGATAATAAATATTTCTTCTCTCTGTATATTCCCGAAAAAATAAATGCAGGTCTAATCGGTGACAATGAAATCGCATTCAGGTATGTTAAGCTTGCAGTGGAATCTGCTGAAAAACTGAGCGGCACAGGAAATAAAACATATTATCTTAATTCATACGGTAATATAAATGAACAAGTAAGAAGCTCTGATATGCTTATTATCTCGGGCAAAAATAATTTTTCCGAAAGTGAATCCGAAATTTTATCTGAATATATCAAAAACGGAGGAGGAGTGATTCTTTTCCCGGGGAAAAATATGAATACGGAAAGCATCAATTCTTTTTTAAGCAGGATAAATTCCTTCAGACTTGGGAATATTTCCCGCATAACACCCGATACATCATTGGAAAATAAATTCGACAGAATTGATTTCGAGCATCCTCTGTTCTACGGTGCATTCAGGAATGAAGAACTATCCGTCACAAGCGAAAAATTTTTTGTCGAATCGCCAGGGATTAATTTTTTATATGAAATCGTGCCGGGCAGTAATACAAAATCGCTTATGACTCTTCCCGGAGGAAATATTTTTCTCGCAGAATCGGATTACGGCGAAGGCAGACTGATCTTATGTGCTGTTTCGGCAGATGAGGAAATGTCGGATTTCCCGAAAAAAAGTCTTTTCCCGCTGATAATAAGCAGAAGCATACATTATCTCGGAAACGGTGTTTATAAAAACGACAATAATATTGCAGGCAGAAATAACATTGTGACTCTCGGGAAAAATAAATTATTTTCCGTGCCGTATTCCGAAAAATTCAGCGAACAGGGGATTTACGGTGTCTTCGATTCTTCGCTTAATCAAAATCTTTTCTTTGCCCTTAACAGGGATACTCTCGAAAGTGCCTTAAGAAAGTCCGATGTTAAAGAAATAAAGGATTTTTTCGGTAAATATAAAATCAACAGCTTAGAATACATTTCCGATGCCGCTGAAGTGAATTCAGTAGTGGTAAAAGCCCGCGAAGGAAAGGAATTATGGAAATACTTTGCAGTACTGGCACTGATTTTTATTATTCTCGAAATGGCTTATGCAAAAAAGCTTGAAAAAATTTAGAATTATAAAATATCATAAATATGACAAGTAAAAAATTCATTACATCAATTATTATTACTTTTGTCGTTTTAATTTTTATTACCGGATGCGCTAAATCACCATCGGGAGATGATTCACCCCGCAATTGGAAGTACTTCAATATCTATGCTTCATCGGAAGATGATATTATATTCGTTCAGCTTCAGGATGACCTCGGCATTTCTCCGAAAATGGAAAGGTATATTCTGACGGTAAATATTACAAATAAAAATAATTTGTACATTATGATTGGAGGCGAGCAGAACTCTTCTGCAAAAAAATATCCGTGGTCTGGTCTTCGCGCATCCGTTCAGCAAGGTCTCCTCGGTTGGATAGGAAGCAATAAGGAAAGACTGGAGTAAATGTATATTTATTGAATTGCTAAATAAATAAAAATCTAATATTTTACTTTAATATTTTATTTTATAAAATTATTTCAAATTTAATGTGATACGGAGGTTTTATGATAAAAAAGTTACTGCTTCTTTCTCTGATTCTTATCTCCACATCTGTTGTGTTTTCACAGTCAATACCCGGCGGAACCGGCAGATATGAAGCTCTCGGCTTTAACCCGTTTATGACAGATCCTGCTTATGATATAAACAGGAATCCTGCTTGGGGACATATGTTCAGGAATTATATATTCGGCGATATCGGCAGGGCAGACCTTACCGATGCGAGTCTTTACAAGCTGAAAAACCAGTACGCAGGAGTGAGCTTCGGGCTTGGTCCTAAATTATTCGGGGGATTTGTCTTTAATAAAAATGAAGGCAGAATATTCGACAGCGTATTTTTTGTGTCAGGTCCCTGGGGTATGAGAACCCTCGGTATGGATAATCCGATTGTGCCAATCAAACTGTTCTTTGGTTTCACTCCGAATAACGGTAAATTCATCCTGTCGGGAAGCTTCTACTATGCACAGAAATCAACGGACAGCACACTCCCGGGCTCTTTCATAAGGGATTTCGATACCAGCGCTCCCGGTCCTATCGTTCTGAAAAGAACAAGCATAAATACAACTTATGAAATGGAAAAGAAATCATCCATTATTGGCTTCACTCTTGGGAGTCTTATGAATTTTAATGACGGTTGGTTTGAGGGAAATCTGGATATCAGACTGAATAAAATGAAATATTCAAGCAGCGCGGATACTGTCGGCGTAAATGTCTTTTACAGAAGAACAATGGCAGATACAACTGTCTCTGTTACAAATCACAGGGTAGCGCTGGATGTGGAAAACGACGGAGCGCTTGAGTTCAACGGATTTTTCAGGGGTATGGTGATGGTAAACAAGCCAAATAAAATTTCGCTGGTCCCGTATGTAAATTTCGGATTCTTCAACTGGAAACCGAAATATACACCTGTGAATTCGGCAAACGATACTCTTCCGATTAAAGGCTATGCATCAACTAATGTATATGAGGATGAATACAGGTATTTCAACCTGAACGGAGGTGTCGGTATAAATATGCCAGTTTTCGAAAGCGGATTGCTCGGACTCGGACTTTCAGTCGGGTATAATTCATATACATATAATTCAAATTTCACTCACACGGAATATTCCGGCAACGGAATTCAGCCTCCGGGCGGCGATACTCTCAGGACTACAACGAATAATAAAATTGAATATAAAAAAACAAGCCTGATTCTTCCCAAAGTCAACCTTGGGCTTGAATGGAAATTTACGGACTGGATGACTGCAAGACTGGGGTATTCAAGAGCTATTATCAATGACAAAACAGACGGTACAAACACTACTACTACATCTGTTGTTAAGTTAAGCTCTGTTCCTCCGGGAAACTATACACAGAGCGTGGTTACATCCAATAATCCAAATATGATTATCAACGACCAGAACCCGTCAGACCCGGTGCAGACAATATCGCTCGGTCTCGGATTCCATTTTAACAGGTTCAGCATTGATGGATTAATCGGTGAAAAATTCTTCCAGAAGGGCGTTAATCTGCTAAGCGGACAGGATGATAAGGAAATGTTCGGTGTGATTTCGGCCTCTTATAATTTCAACGCATTAAATCCTGCTAAATAATTTATTACTTATTATGCTGCCGCACAAAGCGGCAGCATATTATTTTTTCATTTCTAATATTCTTCCGATTGCATAAATTAAAATAAATTAAAATTATTGATATGAGAATTCTTATAGCGATACTGCTTTGCACTGTGTTTTTTTCCTGCAATAACAAGGACGACCAGATAAAGCAACTTACCCGGGAACTGAAAGACCAGGAAGCGAAACTGCAGATGCAGAAAAGCAGTCTTGACAGTCTTGCTAAACTGAAGGATGGAGAGCTGAAAAAAGCAAAAGATGATTATGACAAAGCAGTAGAAGAATATAATAAAAACGGAAAGTATCCAGGGAAATACCCTTTCACCTCCTCAAAGGAAATAAAGGATGAGGATTTAAAAGGACTTTCCGACAACGAACTGAAAATAATGAAAAATGAAATCCTTGCAAGACATGGATTTATTTTCAGCGACAAGGAAATGAAAGACCATTTTTCAAAACTGAAATGGTATTCTGCAAAAAATCAAAACGTGGATAAGCTGCTTACTCCGCTTGAAAAACAAAATATTCAGAATATCGAAGCTTTTGAAAAAATGAAAAAGTAAGTATTCTATTGCTGAATTTTTTCCGAGTACTCGCCTAAATTGTAGGTCATTTTTTTCTGTATTACCTTGCAGTTCTTGCCCATTATCGTGTCCTTTAACATAACATTCTCAATTGTGTTATTCGAATCGATAATGGAATTTTCTATGATGCAGTTTTTTATGATGCAGTTGTCACCGATTGTTACATTACTCCCGATAATGCATTCATCGATTTCAGTATTTTTTCCAATGAAAACGGGAGGTTTGATTATCGAGCCGGGGATTTTATAATTCTTTTTTTGCTTGTTCAGCAGGTATGAATTTGTTTCCAAAAGTGTTTCTGGTTTACCGCAGTCAAGCCACCCGTCAACAGTATATGTAGTCATCCGAATCTTATTCTTAATCATATCTTCGAGTGCATCGGTTAGCTGGTATTCTCCTTTGCTCTTTATATCTTTCTTTATAATATTATCAAGAGACTTGAAAAGCGATATTGAACTTTTCAAATAATATAATCCTACGATTGCATCATTGGAAGGTGAAACCTTTTGTGTCGCAGGCTTTTCCACGAAACGTGTTATTAATCCCTTTTTATTTTTTTCGATTACTCCGAATCTTCTCGGGTCTTCGACTTTTTTTACTCCAATTACGGAAAGCTTGTTCCTGCACATTTTCTTCAAATCAACATCAAAAAGCGTATCGCCGAGAATTATTAATACTTCTTCATCTTTGGAAAAAGCAGGCTCAGCACAATGTATTGCGTGTCCGAGTCCGAGGGGCTTATTCTGCTTAATAAATTCGAATTTGAATTTAAAAGTACTGTTAAGGTACTGCTCAATCTGCTCTCCCATGTTTCCGGTAATCATTACGATTGATGAAGCGATTTTATCCTTTATAATCTGGTTTACTATATGATATATCATAGGATGTCCGGCTACATTCATCAGCACTTTTGGTTGTGTCAGAGTATGCGGTCTTAATCTTGTTCCGCTGCCTGCTACGGGAATAATAACTTTCATGAGTTATAAAGTTGTTTTAATGTCGTTAACAAATTTTTCTAAAACTGAATCAATCTTCTCTATATCCTTGCCGCCTGCCGTTGCCAGCTGAGGTCTTCCGCCTCCTCCTCCGCCAAGTTCTTTTGCAACAGTGGAAATCAGTTTGCCTGCGCTCATATTCTTTTCTTTTATCAGGTTATCGCTGACCGAGCATACAAGATTTATTTTCCCGTTAATCACGGAAGCAATCAGCCCAATGCCGTCGAGGATTTTTTCCCTGAGCTTATCTCCGATTTCCTTGAATTCATCCGTGCTTCCGATATCGAATTTAAATGCCGCAATCCTGTGCCCGTTGTGAACAGGGGAGTTGTTTATCATCTCATCCATCTTTTCAAAAATCTTTCCGAGATTTTGTTTCAGCATTTTCTTTTCGAGCTGCTTTTTCTCTTCAATATATTTTTCACGTACTTCATTCAGGGATTTAATCATATTTTCCTGGTGCTGGAGCATTAATTTAATAAAAGAAATATCCTTGAAATCAGCTTCCCTGATACCGCTTCTTATTTCATTGGTAGCAATCAGGAAATTCTTTGCAATTTTCTCCGGAAGATCTGATATTATTAATTCAATTTTACCAACATTCTCTTCGAGGAGCTCGAGTATTCCTTCGCCTGTTTTTGCGAAAATTCTTCTCACGCCGGAAGAAATACTTTCTTCTTTAATAATCTTGAAAAGCCCGATATCGCTTGTATTATCAACGTGCGTGCCGCCGCAGAATTCTATGCTGAATTTCTCATCCATAGTTACGACTCTTACCTTGCTTCCGTATTTCTCCCCGAAGAATTTTTTTACGTTCGGTATCCTGTTTGCTTCTTCGATTGATATGTCTGCAAGCGTCTGCACCTGCAATGCTTCCTGAATCTTGCCGTTAACCAGATCTTCAATTGCTATTATCTGCTCCGCTTCAAGTTTCTTGAAATGTGGAAAATCGAATCGCAGGTAATCATTAGTAACCAGCGAGCCCATTTGCTTAACGTGACTGCCGAGAACCTGCCTTAATGCTTCGTGAAGGAGATGCGTTGCAGAGTGATTTCTTTGAATAGCTCTTCTCCTTTTATAATCTACTTTTGCTGTTACGTCTTTATGAAAAATCGCCTTCCTGTCAATGTTCTTTGCATAAACATAATAATTATTCTGGCTGTCGATTACGTCAAGTTCGTATCCGTCGTCGAATAAAAGCTTGCCCGTATCGCTTACCTGCCCGCCGGCTTCTGAATAAAAAGGGTTGTCTTTTAAAATCAGAACTTCAATGTCAGAATTTGCAATCTTATCAAGCTTAAGCAGTCTGGTTTTTACGCCTTCCTTTTTTAATTCATATGGATTGTATTCCGGGTTTTGCTTCTTTATTTTTTCATCCAGTTCAAATACCTTCGTAGATGCCATCACTATATCATCTTTTCTTGCAGCTCTGGCTCTTTCTTTCTGCTTAGTCATTTCTTCGTCGAATTTCTTCAAATCAACTTCGAATCCGTGTTCCCTCACAATCACCTGCGTCAAATCAAGAGGGAAGCCGTATGTATCATACAGTTTGAATGCATCTTCGCCGGGGAAAATCTTTTCCTTATTGTTTTTTATTGTATCATATACTTCATAGAAATGCTCAAGACCTCTGTCCAGAGTTAAATTAAAACTTTCTTCTTCGCTTTTAATTACATTCTTAATGAATTCCTGCTTCTCGGTTAACTCAGGGAAAATATCCCTGAAGTTATTAACAACCGAATCCACCAACCTGAACAGCAGCGGCTCTGTATAATTTATTTTTCTTGCCAGTCTGGATGCGCGCCTTAATATCCTTCTCAATACATATCCTCTTCCTTCGTTCGAAGGCATTGCCCCGTCGCAAATGGCAAATGTCAGAGCCCTTATATGGTCTGCAATTGCATTGAAGGGAGAAATGTTTTCGCCTTTATATTCCTTGCCTGTGATTTTTGAAATATCGGAAATAATTGTCTGAAATATATCCGTATCGTAATTTGATTTTGCGTTATTAAGCACTCTTACAATTCTTTCAAATCCCATACCCGTATCTACGTGCTTGTTAGGCAGGGGATGGAGCACGCCTTTTTCATCACGGTTATATTGTATGAAAACAAGATTCCATATTTCGATAACGTCTTCGAGTCCCGCGTTTACATCTTCGGGTTTACAGCCGTTTTCAGTCAGGTCAACGTGTACTTCGGAACAGGGACCGCAAGGACCCGTTTCGCCCATTTCCCAGAAATTGTCTTTCTCTCCGAATCTTAAAATATGCGAATGGTCTATGTCTGTTTCAGTTTTCCAGAGTTCGAATGCCTCATCGTCCGATTTGTAAACTGTCGCCCATAATTTGTCCTTCGGCAGCTTCCAGACTTTTGTAAGCAATTCCCAGGCCCAGCCTATTGCTTCTTTTTTGTAATAATCTCCGAATGACCAGTTGCCCAGCATTTCGAAAAATGTGTGGTGGTATCCGTCTATACCGACTTCTTCCAGGTCATTGTGCTTGCCTCCGGCGCGAATGCATTTTTGCGTATCGGCTGCTCGCTTGTATTCACGCGAGCCGATTTCGAGGAACACATCCTTGAACTGGTTCATTCCTGCGTTTGTAAATAGAAGTGTCGGGTCTTCATACGGTACAACCGATGAAGACGGTACAATAGTATGTCCTTTTCCTTTGAAAAAGTCCAGAAACTGTTTTCTTATTTCCTTTGAATGTATCAAATCGTATTATTTATATATTATCATATAAAATAGCTTATTAGTGTATTAAATTAAATGGATATATTGATTCGTAAGATTTGTAAGATTCGTAAAATTCGTAATTCCGATGTCGCTTCGCTCTTCGGGACGCATAGAGCGCGGATTTGTATAGTTTATAAAGTAAAAGCATTAAAACATAAAGCGTTGACACAGAGTTACACAGAGAAAAGCATTAAAAACATAAAGCATTGACACAGAGTTACACAGAGAAATGCCTTTAGAAGTTTGGAGTAATGCTTCTCAACCCCGAAGGGGTGAAAGGATTATAGAGAATATAACGAAACAAATAACAAACCCGCAGAGCGGGTGACATTTTCAATGCCTTTCAAACCCTATAATAAAATTAATATTTTGTTGCAGTATTGCTTTGCTCGTAACGGCGGACCATCGGTAAAAAGCATGGATTAAAAAAAATTGCATTTATTAATAAATAAAAATATTCTAAATTTAAAAGAAACCCGCATTAATTAACTGTATAATAACATATTATGAATTTACCTAAAAACAATTTTACTCTTTTCACATCGATATTTATATTTGTTTTCGTTTTTTCTTTTATTTCATTTTCGCAGGTGGTTGATAAAGACGGGAATTCATATAAAACTGTTAAAATCGGAAAGCAGGAATGGATGTCAGAAAATTTAAAGACAGAGCATTACAGAAATGGTGATGAAATTCCGCAGGTACAGGATAAAGATGAGTGGGATAAGACGACTACGGGTGCCTGGTGTTACTATGAAAATCAAACGGAAAACGGAACAGTTTACGGTAAAATTTATAACTGGTATGCAGTAAACGACCCTCGCGGTTTAGCGCCCGAAGGCTGGCACGTTCCGGCTGATGATGAATGGACTAAATTAACTGATTTTCTTGGCGGTGCGGAAACTGCGGGAACAAAACTAAAAAGCACTAACGGTTGGGATGAAGATTTCGCAGGGAACAACAACAGCGGTTTTAGTGCTTTGCCCGGAGGATACCGCACACACGACGGATATTTCAGTAATAAAGGCAGAAATGCATTGTTCTGGTCAACTACTGAATTTAATTCCGAAAGAGTGTGGTTCAGAAATGTTATAGGCAGCATACCTGATGTCTATCGCCCGAACTATGATAAAAATTTCGGGTTATATATACGTTGCGTGAAAGATTGATTAAAGATTCATAAGATTCAATATTGCATTACATTTAGAGTGACGGATAATTTGAGCAAAAAAATGGGGCTACCGCCCCATTAAAATTCATAATTCAGAATTCATAATTCAGAATTTCTTACGTTTGTATCACTCCCGGGTTGAATTTTTTTATATCGGGATTGTTATTTACGAGTTCTATGCAATAAGAAATTATTTCCCTTGTTTCAGCGGGGTCGATAATGTCATCAATCCATAATCTTGATGCCGCATACAGCACGTGTGTCTGTTCATCATATTTTTTATGAATATCTTCGAGGAATTTCTTTTTATCCTCAGCGTGAATTTCTTTTCCCTGCTTTTTCAACTGTCCGATTTTAATATCAAGCAGAACATTTGAAGCCTGCGCACCCCCCATCACAGCAATTTTTGCGTTCGGATAAGCGAATATAAATCTCGGGTCATAGGCTTTTCCGCACATTGCATAGTTGCCTGCGCCGTAGCTGTTTCCTGTGATGATTGTAATTTTTGGAACGGTAGAATTTGCCACTGCATTCACCATCTTTGCACCGTCTTTTATAATTCCACCGTGCTCCGACTGCGAGCCGACCATAAATCCCGTTACATCCTGCAGGAAGAGCAAAGGAATTTTTCTCTGGTTGCAGTTTAAAATAAATCTTGTTGCCTTATCAGCCGAATCGGAATAAATCACACCGCCGAGCTGCATTTCGGTGTGGCCTTTTGGCATTTTCTTTTTCACAATGTCGCGCTGGTTAGCTACTATTCCTACAGCCCATCCGTCTATGCGCGCATAGCCCGTGATGATTGTCTGTCCGTATGAGGGTTTGTATTCATCAAATTCACCGTTATCTATTATCCTGTAAATTAATTCATAAGTGTTATACGGCTTTGTACTGTCTTCGGGAATTATTCTGTAAATTTCCTCTTCGGGATGCGAAGGGGGAACGGGTTTAATCCTGTTGAAACCGGCTTTTTCATTATTGCCGAACTTGCTCACGAGACTTCTGATTTTTTTCAAAGCGGTTTCATCGTCAGGGACTTTCTCATCGGAAATTCCTGAAATTGCAGAAGACACTTCTCCGCCTCCCAGATGTTCTGTATCTATCACTTCGCCTATTGCGGCTTTTACGAGGTGCGGGCCTGCAAGGAAAATGCTTCCACTGCCTTCAACAATGATAGTTTCGTCGCTCATAATAGGCAGGTAAGCGCCGCCTGCTACGCAGGGACCCATGATAGCGGCAATCTGTGGAATACCCATCGAGCTTAATATAGCATTATTCCTGAATATTCTTCCGAAGTGTTCTTTATCGGGAAAAATCTCATCCTGAAGCGGAAGAAAAACACCTGCAGAATCCACGAGGTAAATTATCGGCAAATGGTTTTCCATTGCAATTTCCTGCGCGCGAAGATTTTTTTTACAGGTAATGGGGAACCACGCTCCTGCTTTCACCGTGGCATCATTTGCAACTATCACGCAGTCGCGTCCGTGTATTTTTCCTATTCCGAAAATCGTACCTGAAGAAGGCGCTCCGCCGAATTCGGAGTACATTCCGTAAGCCGTGAAAAGTCCCAGTTCTATGAAGTTCGAGTCTTTATCAATAAGGAGGTCTATTCTTTCTCTTGCGTGGAGTTTCTTCTGCGAATGAAGCTTTTCGATTGCCTTCTCGCCGCCTGCTTTTTTAATTTCGCTTGCGATTTTATTTATGTGCTCCAGCAGGCCTTTATGATATGCTTCACGTTTTTCGTAGTGCTTGTCTTTTTTAATACTTTTATCTATTCCCGGCATAAATGTAAATTTTGTTTAGTAGGTAATATAGCAATATTTTTATATATTGTAAAACATAAATTTAGACAATAAAAATTCAATTTATTTCTTTACATATATTTAATATATTGCATTTTGCAATTGCCCGTATTCTTTTCTGTGAATAAACAAAATTTTTTAATTTAATTATTTTTTTATGAAAAAAGTAATTCTTCTTTCGGTTTTATTTTTATTTACATCTTTAATTTTTTCACAGGATAAGAAGATTCCTGATTACTCTCAGACACCCAGGAAAGATATCCCGGTTGAATATACATGGAAAATAGAAGACCTGTATCCTACGCTTGAAGACTGGAAAAAAGACAAAGACCTTTTTGTTCAGATGTCTTCAAAAGTTGAGGAAGTTTCAAAAGGCTGGACTGAATCAGCTGATAAGATACTTGCAGTTTTTGAACTTGCAGACGAGCTTTACCTGAAAGGTGAAAGACTCTTTTCCTATGCAAGCAATTCCGCAAATATGGAACTGAGCGACCCGGTTTTCCAGATGATGAAAGGCGAGCTTCAGAGCATCTATGTCCAGATAAGCACTAAATTTGCCTTTATGCGCGAAGATATTCTTAAAATGGATGATAATGTGATGCAGGGATATTTCAAATCACAACCCAAACTTGAGAATTACAGAAGTAATTATATTGAAATTAAAAGGTCAAAAGAGCATATCCTTCCTCAGGACCAGGAAATGCTCCTTACCCAGACAGGCCTTTTTATGGGCACGCCTTCTCAGGCATCAAATTATCTGAGGGATTTGGATATGCCTCCCAAAGAAGTAACTCTATCAGACGGTACAAAAGTTACACTCAATACTGCAAACTTTATGAAGTACCGGGCAGGTAAAAATCCGCAGGACAGAACGCTTGTGATGAACACTTTTTTCGGAAACTATAAACAGTATGAAAACACTTTTGCCTCGCTGATGAACGGTAACATAAAACAGCATTTCTTCAATGCGAAAGTAAGAAATTATAAAGACTGCCTCAGCGCAAAGCTCTTCAACGATAATATCGATGAAAATGTATATTACTCACTGATAAAATATATGCACGATAACCTTTCTCCGCTGCACCGCTTTATGAAACTGAAAAAAGAGCTTCTCGGACTGGAAAAAATGAGATATGAAGACATATATGCTTCAGCAGTTCAGTCAGTTGATAAACTCTATACATATGAAGAAGCCGTAAACCTTGTGCTGGAAGCAGCAAAACCACTTGGCGAAGAATATACATCAGCACTTAAGAATGGTTTCGAAAGCCGCTGGGTCGATATTTACCCGAACAAAGGAAAGCAGTCAGGCGCATATTCAAGCGGTATGTATGGCGTGCATCCTTTTGTTAAAATGAATTACGATGGAAAATATGATGCAGTCTCCACGCTTGCTCACGAACTCGGACACGCAATGCATTCATACCTTTCAGGAAAAAACCAGACATATAATAATGCACATTACCCGATTTTCCTTGCTGAAATAGCTTCTACGTTCAATGAAAACCTGTTAATGGACTATATGCTGAAAAATGAAAAAGATGATTTGTTTAAATTGTACTTAATAGACAGCTACCTTGACCAGGTACGCGGTACTATGTACCGCCAGACTCTCTTCGCAGAATTCGAGCTTGAAATGCACAAAAGAGTTGAAGAAGGAAAAACACTTACGCCCGACTGGCTTAATAAAAAATACCTCGACCTTACACGCGAATACTACGGTCACGATAAAGGCGTTATGGAAGTCGGAGAGTATATTCAGAACGAATGGAGCTACATTCCGCATTTCTATATGAACTATTATGTATTCCAGTACAGCACCGGAATCATTTCCTCTATGGCACTCAGCAAAAATGTTCTGGACAACGTTCCCGGCGCTAAGGATAAATATCTCGGAATGCTGAAGGCAGGCGGAAGCGATTACCCGATGGAAATCCTGAAAAAAGCAGGCGTTGACCTTACGCAGGAGCAGGTTTATAAAGACGCTTTCAAGAGGTTTGATGACCTCGTAAGCGAAATGGAAAAAATAGTAGCCCGCTTAAAAGCAGACGGGAAATTAAAATAGAAATTTTATCAAACGAATTGTCATCCCCGCATGCTTTAGGCGGGGATCTCGTTTTTATTCTCCTTCGCGCTCTTTGCGATTGGCTTCGTGCACTTTTCATTATTTAATAAAAAGGAATAAAAATTAAAAAAACTAACTAATGAAAAAACTAATCCCGCTCCTCCTCGTAGTTTTATTTTTTGCTTTTCTTTACGGATGCTCCGATAGCTCTACCGAATCAAAACAGACAACCGTAACCCAGACTCAGATAGCTGTTGCAAACGATTCAATGTATATTTCTTTTAATGTATCGGGTACAACTTATAACTTTTCACAAAGAGACAGCAATCTCTCTTTTTCAGGCATACCGGCAGTCAGATACGATGTAACCCTCTCTGCTGGCTCAGCTGAAATCTGGCTTTACTCCAACGACAGTTCCAATGTATGGGGACAGCGTTTCACAGCAAATTTGAGCGACTCGCTCATAATGACATTCATTCCCAAAAAATACAAGCTGAACCTGAATGCTTTCACCGGTACGGGTATGATAAAAGCAAAAAGGAATTAATATAAATTTCTATAATTAATTTAACGGGGTTTCATATAATTTTATATGAAACCCCGCTTTATTTTGTTATAAATAATTATAGCAATATTTGATACTTTTATTATTAAATTATTTATATTAGATTCAATAGAGGAAAGCAAATGGTAAGAAATTCTTATTGTTACTGATTTGATAATGAATAAATATGATTCGTGTATAAACAACAATCCCCCGATAAACATCGAGGGACTGCTGAAAAGTTTTCACAACGGAATAATCCTTATTGTGGTTATTGTTTCAAGTTTTGCTAAATATAAAAATAATTTTCTAAAATTCAAATATAAAAAATTTTATGAAAAAAATTCTCGGTCTTGATTTAGGAACAAATTCCATTGGCTGGGCTTTGATTGATGAGGAAAACGGATGGCTTAAAAAAATAGAAGGCATGGGAAGTAGAATTATTCCAGAGAAACCCGGAAGAAATGATGTTATTGATTTTGAAAAAGGTAAAAATATAACAATTAATGCGGATAGAAAAAATAAAAGAGGTAGCCGCAGATTAAATGAGAGATATAAATTAAGACGTAATAATCTAATTAAGCTATTCAGTATTTTAGGAATAATACCTGCTGGACTTGAACCTTTATTTGAAAAGGTTATTATAAGTGGTAATAAAATTATTTTACCCGACAGTGCATATTCAAAAAAGGATAAACAATTTAAGCCATTTGAATTATATGAATATAGAAGTAAAGCTCTTAAAGAAGAGATTCCTCTTTCAATATTATTTAGAATTATTTATCATTTAAATCAAAGAAGAGGATTCAAAAGTAACAGAAAAGCTAATAAGCAAGAAAATAATATTGATTCCGATATATTAGATGACGCAAAAGATAAGCCTGAAATAACTTACGAAAAAGTTAAAATTATTTCAGTTGAGCTAACCGGGGAGAAAAAAGGGAAACAAAAAAAAGAAGAATTAAAAATTACTTTAGAAGATGGTAGATTTGCTTTTACAGATAAATTCTTATTTAAGAAATTTATTAACGAAAACCTGCTACTTGAAATTAAAAAAGAAATTTTAAAAAAATCCCAGGAACCAAAATATACTTTCTCTTTCCCTTCAAATTGGCAAAAAAGTAGAAAAGAATTAAATGATTTAATTATTAAATCAGGAGGATATCCGGGTAAATACTTTTATGAAGAATATTTAAAATCAAAAAAAGAAAAAAAAATATATGAATTTAAAGTAAGAGAAAACATAGTTAATCGAGAGTTATACGAAAAAGAGTTTCAGAATATTTGGGATGCACAATTTGATTTTTATATGAAAAAAGGTATTAATATCAATCAACTTCAAAAATATAATGAAGCCATCGAATATATTATCCCAAAAAATAATGAAAAGGAGAAAACTATTTGGTTAAAAAAAGGATTGGGTGAATTTATAAAAGATTATATTATCTATTATCAGCGTGACTTAAAATCTCAAATAAAAACAATTGGCGATTGCCAGTTCGAGGAAAAATATAACGAAATTATTGATGAAGAAACTGGTGAGTACATTCTAAAAAGAAATGGTCCGAAATGCTGTCCAAAAAGTCATCCCGATTTTCAAGAATTCAGAATATGGCAACAAATAAATAATCTGAAATGTTTCAATGAAAAGGACGATGAAATAATTTTAAACGAAGAAAGTAAAATACACTTATTCAATTTTTTAAATGATAGAGAAAATGCCGAAAAAAGTGAAATTGAGAAAGTATTAAAAATATATATTCCTGCTTTATTTTCAACTAATATTGTAGAGGGTAAGAATTGGACAGGTAATAAAACAAAATATTTTCTCAACAGAATATTTAAAAAATATAATTATGATTTCTCTGTAATTCTAAATGATTTTGAGATATATTTGAAATTATGGCACTTAATTTATTCCGTTGATAATTTAAAAGGAATTAAAACAGGTTTAAAAAGAATTGATTGTAATATTCCAGAAGAAATTATCAATGTTATTTGTGTACTTGATTATAAAGAAAATGATTATGCTTCATTAAGTCTTAAAGCTATTCGAAATTTTTTACCTTTAATGCGTACAGGTTCGTTATTTAATGAAG
This sequence comes from Ignavibacteriota bacterium, assembly GCA_016218085.1. Taxonomy (GTDB): domain Bacteria; phylum Bacteroidota; class Ignavibacteria; order Tepidaquicellales; family Tepidaquicellaceae; genus FEN-1279. The sequence continues at coordinate 64,000 of JACREY010000003.1, read as the reverse complement.
ATAATCTTACAGAGAAAAACAGAAAACGAATAGAGAGTTTTATAAATGGAGATTTAGATAATGAGTTTGATCCTAAAACGCTAAAAAGATTAAAATCAAAAAAAGAAATAGGTGATTTTAAAGGATTGTCGTATTTTGAAGCCGCTTCTCTTATTTATGGGAAACATTCAGCAAAACAATTTGATAAATATGAATCACCTGAACAAATTAAGATAGTCCAAAGACATTCTTTACGGAATCCTGTCGTCGAACAAATCGTGAACGAAACATTAATGCTTGTTAAAAATATATGGGAGAAATATCCAGAATTAAAGGATGGGGAAATCCGAATCGAATTAGCTAGAGAACTAAAAAGCAATAAAGAGGATAGGGAAAAAATATCTAAAAGTCAGGACATGAGGAATGTAATAAATAAAGAAGCTATCGAAGAAATAAGGAGACATAAAGGGCAAAATTATAATCCTTCTCTTGCGGAAATAGAAAAAATTAAACTCTGGAATGAGACAGGCAAACGCTCACCATATACTGGTAAACCACTACAAATAAGTGAAATCCTCTCCGAATATACAGAAATAGACCATATTATTCCACGTTCAAGATACTATAATGATGGATTAATAAATAAAGTCGTATGCGAAAGTCATATTAATGCAGATAAAAGTAATATGACTTCGTATGAATATTTGAATACAGGAACTCCCCGCCAAAATGAAAAATTAAGTTACGATGATTTTGTTCAATTAATTATGTCTTTTCCAAAAGGAAAAAGAAGAATATTAAATCTTAAAGAAATTCCCGATGATTTTATTGATAGGCAGATTAAAGATACTCAATATATTTCAAAAAGAGTAAAAGAAGAGTTAGGTAAAATTGTTGATAATAAAAATGTAAAAACCACAACCGGACAAGTTACCGATTACTTAAAAGAGCAATGGGGAGTAGCTGAATTGATGAGACGATTAATTAAACCACGTTTTGAAGAATTACAAAAAAAATATGAAATTAAAGAGTTTGTAAAAGTAGAAGATGTTATAGGTAGGAATAATGAACCAACTGGAAAGAAAAGGACCGTTATTAAAGGTTATTCAAAGAGATTTGATCATCGCCATCACGCTTTAGATGCTTTAATTGTTGCCTGTACAAGGCAAGGTATAATTCAACAACTAAATTTATTAAACCAAATTACAAAAGGAAAAACTAAAAAAATTGAAGAAACAATCGGTGGTAGCTTAAGAAAATTTATTCCCCCCCTTGGTAAAGATGATATAAAAGCTGAGAGATTCTATAGTATGGTTGAGGAAGCTATGAATAGTATTATTATTTCCATTAAAAATAAAAAGAGACTTGTTTCAAAAGGAGTAAACTGGTATCAGAAATATAATCCTGAAACAAATAGAATAGAAAAATTTAAACAGGATGAATCTAATGGAAAAGATAGAGCATGGTCTATAAAAGGAAAATTACATAAAGAAACAAATTATGGAGTATATAAATATAATGGTCAGCTAAGACATATATCTAATTGCAAATTAGTAGAATTAACTGAAAATATGATTTCTAATATACCAAATGAGAAATTAAAATCAGAAATTATTGAGCATATAAATAAGATTGAATATATTGGAGATATTAAAAAAGCATTTGGAGCTGAAGGTTTGCTCGAATTTAACAAAGATAGAAAAATTCCTGCTTACACAGTTCGTGTTATGGAGGACGGAATTATTGGAAAAGTTGTTGGAAAAACTCCTTTATACGATATTGAAAGAAAATTGGAAGTTGAAAAAGGTTCAAATTTTTGTGTTACTGTTTATGAAAATCCGGAAACGAAGGAAAGGAAATTTGATGTTGTATCTTTTTTTGATGCTGTTAAACTTAAAACTTCCGGTGAAAATCCTTATCAGACTGACAAAGGATTAGAATATAATAAAAATGGTTTTAAATTTATTTTTACTCTTTCTCATAATGATTTAGTTTATGTTCCAAAGCCGGATGAAAATTTAGAAAACATAAATTTTGAGGAAAAAATTAATTTATTTAAAAGGATCTTCAGAGTTGTTAAATTTTCAGGCATTACTATTTATTTTCAGCCACATAATTACTCAAAAGAAATTACAGTACACGAAGGTAAAGCAAAATCTGCAAAGGAATATATGGGTGAATTTGGAAAAGGAACAAATGGAACGGAGTTTTTTAAAGAATCCGGATTACCAATAAAAAATATTTGCATCAAACTTAAAGTTGATCGGCTTGGTAATATTAAACCTGATATCAATCTATGATTAAAAAAACTCTTTATTTCGGTAATCCCTGTTTTATTAACTGCAAAGATTTACAGTTAATAATTAATAAGAAATCAGAAACAGGGAATAGTGAGGAAACTAAAATACCTATCGAAGATATTGGGGTAGTTATCGTTGACCATTTCGGAGTTGCTTTAACTCAATACTCACTTTCGCTTTTACTCGAAAATAATGTTGCCGTTGTAATTTGTAATAGCTCCCATCTCCCGGCCGGTATGCTCCTGAATCTCGATGGAAATGCTCTTCAATCTGAATTTTTCAAAAATCAGGTTAATGCTTCTGTACCACTTAAAAAACAACTTTGGCAACAAACGATTTCTTATAAAATATCGAATCAGGCATCACTATTAAAATCAATCGGAAAAAATTCTCAGAATATATTTGCCTGGTCTGAACAAGTAAAATCCGGTGATACATCAAACCTGGAAGCCCGTGCTTCGGCTTATTACTGGAAAAATTTATTTTCTCCTGAAATTAATTTTTCACGAGATAGATATGGTGAGCCGCCCAATAATTTATTGAATTATGGATATGCTGTTTTAAGAGCTGTTGTTGCCCGCTCTTTAGTCGGCTCCGGATTACTCCCTACGCTTGGCATCCATCATCACAATAAATATAATGCCTATTGCCTTGCAGATGATATTATGGAACCTTACCGCCCGTTTGTCGATAAAATTGTTCTTGAAATTACTAAAGAAGAGAAAGATATATCCGAACTAAATACAAATATTAAGAAAAAATTACTTATAATTCCTACTTTAGATGTATATTTAGATGATGAAAGAAAACCTTTAATGGTGGCTATGCACAAGACAACTGCATCTTTGGCTAAATGCTATTCAGGAGAAATAAAAAAAATAAAATATCCAGAATTTTCTAAGTGACTAAGCGCATTTTAAGTAAATTTTTTGCTTTATGCGTTTTTTGCATCCGCCGTGGAGGATGAACTTTAAGAACTTTACAAACTTTATAACTTTATAAACTTAATTGCGTTTCAACGAATATAGAATAATGTGGGTTATGGTATTTTTTGATTTGCCGACTGAAACAGAAAAAGACAGAAAGAATTACACGAAATTCAGAAAAGGTCTTATTCAGGATGGCTTTCATATGTTTCAATTTTCTATTTACACCCGGCATTGTATGAGCTATGAAAATTCCACAGTGCATATAAAAAGAATAAAAACAATTTTACCGCCAAAAGGGGATGTCGGGATAATGACCATCACAGATAAACAGTTCGGAATGATAGAAATTTTTCACGGAAAAGCGAAAAAAGAAATTGAACCCCCTCCTCAGCAACTCGAACTATTTTGACTCTGTGTCCTCTGTGGCTAAAAAAAAGAGGAGTAACTTTCATTACTCCTCTAAATGAACGTGATTTTTAAATCCTAATATTGCTATAACACCATTATTTTTATAGTAATTATTTGCATTGTACACTGTACAAAAATCACTATTCAAAAACTTGAAAGCAAGTATTTTTGTAATTTTAATTATTTTAGAATTTTTGATTTATTTATATTTTCATCTTGCTTATAATAAAGATGTACCATATATTATTATGGCTATATATTTAATGTTCTTTTCCATATACCTGTTTCTTTGATAACTAATAACATACCAATAACAAATCAATAACGTATGTTATCAAGTATTCTGTACATAACTAACTGTAAAAACAATTTAATAAAATAATTCTGATAACATAATAACAAAATAACATAATAAATTTTACCCCCCCCCCACACACCGTAACAATATTTCTTGAATTTCGTATCAGATATAGATTATTTTTACTAACTTATTATATACTCTGCGACTTTTTAAATTATTTTTACGTCTAATAAATTGAAAGAGCTGAAGAACATAAAAAATTCCGGAATGGATAAATTTTTAGAGCTTGTAAAACCGCATTACAGTGATGCTCTCAGGTACTGCAGAGCCCTTTGCTCCGGCAGACATTCGGGCGAAGCAAAAGATGTTTTGCAGCAGGCATTTCTGCGCGCTCTGGAAAATTTCGGAATGCTGAAAGAGGAGGCGAAATTCAAATCCTGGTTCTTTAAAATTATCACGAATTGCTTTTACGACGTTACCCGTAAAAATTTCTGGAAAAACCTGATATCGCTTGAGCTTTACGAGGCGAGGGAAGACATTCCGGATGTTTATACAAACGCCGTCCACAGCGATACCAGGAATCTTGTCTCTGCGGCTCTTGAAAGGTTGTCCGATAAAGAGAGAATTGCTGTCCTGCTTTTTGAAATAGAGGGATTTTCTATTGAGGAAATCACCGAACTCCAGCAGGAGAGAAGCATTTCTGCGGTGAAATCCAGACTCAGCCGGGCAAGGAAAAAACTGAAGGATATAATCACAGGACTCGAATCCGACTACGAAAAACACCTTGCCGGAAATATTGCAGCGGACAGCGAAATAATTTATTAGCAAGACTCAAATTTCAAAAACGAAGTGCATTGAAATTTGTAAGTCAAACTAATCCCGGTGAATGGAATGAATCGGGATAGTAAAAATAAAAATTTATACAAATGGAAAACTACGAAGAAAAAATACAGGATAAATATTTAGACTCTATCAGAAAAGAGAGCTATAAGGAGTCTTTCAATGATGTCGGAAACTGGCTAAGGAGGGAAGCCGCCCACGCTTCTTCCGCACCGGCTAAGAAGAATTATGCTTTCTTCCGGTTTGTGTTCTCCGAAGGCAGGATGAAGTTTGCATACCTTTTCATTATCCTTATCCTTGCGGGTATCACTTCAAACTTTTCCGTAACAAGGTCCGAAATGGTCGGCAGCGTGATGAGCTGGACAATAGACAAACAGAAGACTGAAGCAATAAAGAAAATCGATAATCTTGACTGGATAGATAAATCACAGCTGGTAGTTGAAGAATCAAAAACGGATAACGGAACAGTGCTGACATATAAAATGCTTATGCCCACCGCTAATACAAATGAAATAGAATCATATAAGACACAGCTGGCAAATATAAAAGAAATAATGACTATAGATATTCAGCCGATTTCAGAACCGGTAAAACAACCCCTGTATGCCGTGGCAATGGAAAAGATTTTCAATTATGATTATGATAAAAATTATGCAAATCCGGAAGAAATAAAAAACAGCGTATATGAACAATTAAAGTACGCAGGGCTCGGTAACTATGTCGGCTTTAATTTCCAGCCGAATGGTGTTGCCGGAAAAACGGTAAGCTTCAATATTGCAGAACCGGAATCTGTCAGAATCAGGATTCACGACGATATCGTTTATAATTACGACCTCGACAGGGCACTCGAAGAAATGGAAAATATTATCACTCCCATTAAGTATATTAACGATTCGGTGATAAAGAAAATGATTGTAAGAATAAATGGTGAGAATATAAATCCCGGTGCTGTGCTTTATGAAGTTCACAGAAGCCTCGATACCCTGCATCTCCGGCTTAAACACGGCGATATTAACCGCAAGGAAAAAATAGAGCGCTTCAACCTGAAGATGGAAAAATTCAATGAGAGTATGGAAAAGTTTAACAAGAAAATGGAAAAGTTCAATGAACAGATGGAAGAATATCAGGTAGAGATGGAAGATTATCAGGAAAGCCTTGAAGAACTGAAAAATCTGCCCAAACTGGACTTCGATTTTGAAATTCCTGAAGCGCCGGAAGTAGACGTTGATGTTGACGTGGAAATTCCTGAAATACCGGAATTTGATGAAAACAGTTTCAAATTCAATTTTAACTATGATGAACTTGATAAAAATATAAAAATTTTAGTCGATAGCCTGAAAATAAATATCGATGCCGAAAAAATGGAAAAAATGGGAAAGAAATATGAAGAGAAAATGAAAAAGTTCGAAGAAAAAATGAAGAGGTATGAAAAGGATTTGCAGGAAAAATACAAAAACACGGATTCAGTAAATCTAAAAAGAATTTATGAAATTGAAAATGATGAAGAAGCTAATGAACCGGTTAAAAACGAAGAATAACAGGAATAGAATTCTGTAATAATAATAAAAAGCAATTTATTAATTATCAGGCGCTTTGGTTTTTCTTGCCAGCGTTGCCGCTAAGGTAAACCGGCTCCTTCTTTTCAGTAATTACTTCTTTTGTTATTATACAAGTGTGTACGTTTTCCTTGGAAGGAATCTTGTACATTATATCAACCATAATATTTTCGAGTATAGAGCGCAGCGCCCTTGCACCTGTTCCTCTTTCTATTGCAATATCTGCAACTACATCCAGTGCATCGGTATCGAATTCCAGTTCCACACCTTCCATTCTCAGAAGTTTTTTGTATTGTTTTATTATTGCATTTTTTGGTTCGGTAAGTATGTTGAGCAGGGCTTTCCTGTCGAGACTTCTGAGAGTAGTCACTATAGGCAATCTTCCCACGAGTTCTGGTATTATACCGAATTTTATAAGGTCATCAGGCTCAACCTGCGATAAAATTTCATCGCGCTTTATGTCTTTCTTGGAAAATATTTCTCCTGAAAATCCTATCGAGCCTTTTGCTACTCTTTTCTCTATAATTTTTTCAAGTCCGTCGAAAGCTCCGCCGCAAATGAAAAGTATATTGCGAGTGTTGATGTTAACAAGCGGTTGTTCGGGATGCTTCCTGCCGCCTTTCGGTGGAATGCCTGCTACCGTTCCTTCCAGTATTTTCAGTAATGCCTGCTGTACTCCTTCTCCGGATACATCTCTTGTTATAGAAACATTTTCGCTCTTTCTTGAAATCTTGTCTATCTCATCCAGATATATTATACCTCTTTCAGCTCTTGATGGATTGTAATCCGCATTTTGCAGAAGGTGAACCAGTATCGATTCAACATCATCACCAACATATCCCGCTTCTGTCAATGTAGTTGCATCTGCAATTGCAAACGGTACATTCAGAAATCTCGCCAGTGTCTGTGCCAGATAAGTTTTCCCGGTTCCTGTGCCGCCGATAAGAAGCACATTGCTTTTTTCTATCTCTACTTCATCTATGCTGTTGAATTCAAGTGAATCTATTCTCTTGTAATGATTGTAAACTGCCACTGCCAATGATTTTTTTGCATCGTCCTGCCCGATAATATATTCATCCAGAAATTTCTTGATTGATTGGGGTGTAAGATTGGAGCGGAATTTATCCATACTCCTGTTAAAAGCAGAATCTGTGTTCATTTTTATTATCTGAAGAGCATTGCCTATGCAGATTTCGCAAATGTAAATCGCTTTACCGTATGTGTCGACCGGTCCTTTAATCATATTCGTCACTTTATCTGCACTTCTTCCGCAAAATGAGCATCGCGGTGAAACTGTTCGGGAAGTATTTTTTGATGTCATAAAATCAATAGTTTAAAATTAGTTTACAGTGTGCGCGAAGGGGGAGTCGAACCCCCACGGGTTGCCCCGCTAGATCCTAAGTCTAGTGCGTCTGCCAATTCCGCCATTCACGCATCAATATTATTTATATTTTTTTATGGAAATACTATACAAAAATATAAAATAGAATTAATAATTACAACTTTATTTTATTTGCGGTTAAATGGTTTATCTAAGAAAATAGTTTAAGTGGGAAATATATTTCTGGATTATTCTTCCTTTTGCCAAATTTCATTCAGCAGAATGTCGTCAGAGATGAAAATTTTTGAACAAAATTCACCGTTGAACTTTCCGGTTTTAACACATTTTTTGTGTCTCTTCCTAACCGCCTTTTTGTTTTTAGACATGCTGTTAAAACAAAAATCGTCAAGCTCTTCGTTGCATTCGGTACAAAACAGAGATTTTGGTTCGCGCTGCATTTCAGTTGAATCTCTTTTTTTCGGCATTAACAATTATATAAAATTAGAAAAAAAATATAATAAAAGATATTTAAAAATTTTTCTTTAAATTTAAAACCAATTAGAAATTATAAAAGTTCTTAAACCGAATGATTTCTGACTGTTTTTTGCATTAATTTTATTATAACTTACGGAACAGTTTAATTCCAGAATAATAATAGTGATAGATTCAAAATTCTCGTTCAATCCGGATAAATTGACTCACTTTAATAAAAGCTCTTCGGGTAAATTACCGTGGATGCTGATATCAGTATTTATACTCCTTTCACTTGTAGTCTGGTATTTGGGTACATTATACTATCACTCTCAACGAGACAGAATAAAAACCGAAAAGCAAAGCGAGCTCTCTGCTATAGCCAACCTGAAAGCGGTTGAAATCATAACCTGGCAAAAGGAAAGGTTAAATGACGGAGATCTGATTTCCCAAAATCCGCTCATTCTGGATGAGATAATAAAAATATTAAACGGCAAAAGTAAGGGTTCAAAAGAAAATGTTGAACTCTGGCTGAATAAAATGCTCGAGCTCTATGATTACGAGAGCGTAGTACTTTTGGATAAAAACAGTAAACCGGTATTTTTTCTCCCCGGTAATTTCAAATTGAATTCTTTACCTGAAAATATTGCCGAGAATTACATCAATGGAAAAAGCGTATTAACAGATTTCAGGATTATCGACTCTGTCTCAGGAAAAACCGGGCTTTATTTAATAGTTCCTCTGGTTGAAAAATTAAAAAGTGAAAATTCTGTTTACGGATTTTTAGTCTTTGAAATCAATCCAAATAAGTTTTTGTTTCCGACACTTCAATCCTGGCCAACTGCAAGCACCAGCTCTGAAACCATATTGATTAAAAAAGTAGGAAATCAATCTGTTTATCTAAATGATTTGCGAAATGAAAAAAATACATCGCTAAAGTTAAAAGAGCCGGTTGAAGATACTAACCTTATAACATCTTTTGCCGTAAATGGCGGAACGGGCATTTACGAAGGCACTGATTTCAGAAAAACGGAAGTCCTTTCATTCATCAAACCGATATTAATTCACGGCTGGATAATGATTGTGAAAGTGGATAAAAACGAAATTTATTCGGGAATAAAGGAAAGAGCAGGTTTAATAACTGTTTTAATCTTTGTCATTATTTTGCTTCAGGGCATTCTGCTGCTTGCTCTGTGGAGGCATCAGAAATTTAAATACTATAAAACGCAATATGCCTACCAGCTGCAGCGCGAAGCGCTAACAAAGCATTTTAACTATATGATTAAGTATGCAAGCGATGCAATAATGCTTGTAAATATGGATGGAAAGATTATTGAAGTTAATGAAAAAGCAAAAAGCCTTTATGGATACACTGAGCAAGAATTTCTGAATATGTACGGGTATAATCTGCGCTCCAAAGAATCGCTGAAAAATTACACCGAGGATATCGATGAAATTATCAAAACAGGTGAAAAAGTTTTAGAGATTGAGCACGTAAAGAAAAACGGAATCTCTTTTACAATCGAAAACAGTGTTAGAATAATAGAAATTGAAGGAGTAAAGTACTTTCAGAGCATTATAAGGGATATAACTGAAAGAAAAGAAGCCGAAAAAAAGATTGTTGAATCGGAATCTGAATTAAGAGCCCTTTTTGCTTCAATGAAAGATGTAATAATTGTTCTGGATAATGAAAGCAGAATTGTAAAAATCGGTCCGACAAATGTCGATCTGCTTTATAAATCCCCTGAAGAGCTTATCGGAAAAAAATTATACGATACAATTCCGCAAAAGCAAGCCGAACTCTTCCAGAGCTATTTTGATATTGTTTTTAAATCCAGAAAAACAATTAATGTCGAGTATTCACTATCCGTAAAAGGAAGAATCAAATGGTTCGAAGCATCTCTTTCACCGCTCGCCGATGAAAAAGTCATACTTGTTGCCCGTGATGTAACGGAAAGAAAAATTAAAGAAAGAAAAATCGAACAGTTGACAAAAATATACAGGGTGCTGAGCAATGTTAATCACGCAATTGTCAGGTTCAGAAATTCGGAAGACCTCTTTAATGAAGTGTGCAGAGTCATTGTTGAAGACGGTAAATATAAAATGGCGTGGATCGGGCTTGTGAATGAAACTTCGGGCAATCTGGAAATTAAATCAAAATTCGGAAGTAAAACTGATTACATTGACCACCTTAGCTTTAATGCAAATTCCAACGATAATATAGTTGGTCCGGTTATAATTACACTTAAAAGCGGGAAAAATTCAATCTGCAATAATATTGACCTGGAATATAAAATACCTGACCCGCCCTGGCGCAAACTCGCTCTGGAAAACGGACTTAATTCTCTTGCAGCATTTGCAATCCGCTCCCTTGGAAAACCGTTCGGAGTGCTTGCGATATATTCCGGAGAGGTGGATACTTTCAAATATAATGAAATCCAGCTTTTTGATGAACTCGCTTCCAACCTTAATTATGCATTGGAGTTTTTTGAAAAAGAAGAGCTAATCAGGAAACTTTCCAGCGGTATCCAGCACAGTTTTATTTCTATAGCTATTACGGATATGAGCGGAATTATCGAATTCGTTAATCCTAAATTTACGGAATCCTGCGGCTACAGTGTGGAAGAACTTATCGGTAAAGACATAAGAAAACTCAGACCTCCGGATATGTGGGAAGAGGAAGACGACAGGCTCTGGGAAATTCTTCGTGAAAAAGGGGAGTGGAGCGGAGAAGTTCCTATTCAGAAAAAAACCGGAGAGATATACTGGGAATTTGCCGTGATGTCACCCATAAAAAATGATAAAGGGGAAACAACACATCTCCTATCCGTGAAAGAGGATATTACAAAACGCAAACAAACTGAAGAGGAATTAAGGATAGCGAAAGAGCGCGCAGAAGAAGCCAGCCGCCTGAAATCAAATTTCCTTGCGAATATGAGCCACGAGCTGAGAACACCTATGACCGGTATTCTCGGATTTGCAGAACTTATGCACAATGAACTCCTGGAACCTGAACTCAAGGAAATGGCAGGAATGATTCTGAAAGGCGGTTTGAGACTTACTGATACTCTGAATTCTATACTCGATTTATCAAGCATTGAGGCGAATAAGATAAATATTAAGATTCAAAAGAAAAATATTATCGAACTAATAAAGGATTCAATAAAGCTGTTTGAACTTTCTGCAAACCAGAAAGGCGTTTTTGTAAAATTCCTTCCCGATAAGGATACTCCGAAAACTAGAATTGACGAGAGACTTTTTATACAGGTGCTGAATAATCTTATTAATAATGCGATTAAATTTACAGAAGCAGGTGAGATAAAAGTTCTTTGCGGCAGACACCATTCGGATGACGGCGATTATACGTTTGTAAAAGTCAAGGATACAGGAATAGGAATACTGCCGAAAGATATAGAAAGGATTTTCGAGCCTTTCAGGCAGGTAAGCGAAGGGCTTGACAGGAAATATGAAGGAACGGGACTCGGTCTTACAATTTCAAAAAAATTCGTAGAACTGATGGGAGGAGTCCTTACTGTTGAAAGTAAAATAAGCAAAGGTTCTGTTTTTACAGTCTTGCTCCCTGCCGATGAAAGTGAAAACGGGAACGGCTGTATAGAAAAAACCTTGACGGTTGAAAGAAGCAGAATATTCGAATCCATTCCGAATATACTTCATGTGGAAGATGATATGCTGGGCAGAAAAGTAGTGAAAGTTCTTCTTAAAAAAGACTGCAATGTAACGAGCCTGGAAGATGGTGAATCTGCACTTCAACTGGCTAAAAGAGAAAAGTTTGATCTTGTTTTAATGGATATAAACCTCAGAGGTATTAGCGGAATAGAAACCGCTCAGGCAATGCGCACAATCCCCGGCTATGAAAATATTCCTATCGTTGCAGTTACTGCATATGCTATGGTCGGCGACAAGGAAGAGTTTATCCGCAATGGCTGTACGCACTATCTATCCAAACCATTCACAAAAGAAAATCTGATAAAAGTAATTCAGGAAGCTATCGAAAAATAAATACCCTTCTATTTGTAATGTAATTCTATCAGCGAATATATTTTATTATCAACAACATTCAACCGGGCACTTGTAGCGAAAATATCTTTGATGCAATTGCATTTATTAAAATATTTTATCCTGTTGTAAACACTAATAACAATATGAAATAACAATAATATATGTAGTTCTACCCTCTCCCCTCCAATTATTAAATAATCTAATTAGATAAAATTATCCTTGACAATATTATCTAATTAGGTTAACTTGTAAATAAAAAAAAGAAAGGGGTATTTTATGGAAAAAATTCACTTGGAAAATTATAATAAATCAGCGGATTCCGAAACAACATTTAACGGAATTGATTTGGTTCCGGTTTCGGAAATGAAAAAATGGTACAGAATTATGGAGGAGTTTGGCAGGGAAATTCTTAAAGTAAATATTGATTACGGTCTTATCCTTGGCACAAAAAAACCCGCACTTCTGAAACCCGGCGCTGAAAAAATTAGGAGGGCTTTTAACCTTCAGGTTGAAAGACTTGACTGCATTAAAGAAACCGTAGATGTGCAAAAAGGATTTATTGACTATACTTACAAATGTGTGATAACTTCAAAGACCGGGGTAAAGCTCGGAATATGCGATGGTAATGCAAACAGTAAGGAGGCTAAATTCAGATATGTATTTAAGCCTGCATCAGGAATACCCGACAGAAAGAAAATTGGAATTTTGAAAGCTGAAGGACTCGGAAAGTGGAAGAAATCAGAGGATAAATGGGTTTGGATGGAGAGAAAGGAAAACCCTGAGGTGCTTTCTTTGAAGAATATTATACAAAAAGTAGCGCAAAAAAGGGCATTCGTAGGAGCTGTTTTAATGGCAAGCGGAACATCCGAATTCTTTACTCAAGATGCAGCCGTAAACTGAATATTTATCAATGATAAATTTTTTTAGGATGGAGACATTTGATAAAAAACAAATGAGGAAAATTCCGGGATATGCCGGTTATTATGCATACAAAAACGGAAGGATATACAGAAAGCAAAAAGGAGGGGAAGCTTTCAGACAGATTGCGGAATACAGACTCCCGTATTCCCGGTATCTTTCCGTTTATGTTTATAAAAATAAAATAAAGGAAGGCGTGCACGTGCATAAACTGATTGCATCTGCCTTCAGAAAAATTAATAGCAATAATTACAGGATTCTTCACAGGGACAAAAATTTCCTGAATAACGAGCCGCATAATCTTGCTTTGAGGAAACTGGAAGCAGAAGGAAAAATCGGTGTGAAAACATACAGCACTGACATAAAGGATTTCGAAGCTTTGCTTAAAAGCTATATAAACTATGACTATAATAATCCGGTGTGGAATGAATATAAAATCATCAAACTTAAAAGGTCAGAGAGAATGAAATATAACTGGCTCAAGGTTTTCCTCATGTCGAAAAAGCTGATTTAAATACAAATTTTTCTGTTTAATTTTTGATTTAATTAATTTATGTTTTTATATACATATAAACTTTTCAGACATAATATGAAATCAAAAACTATTTTATTCGGAGTTATTTTAACAGTTCTTTTTTCTTTTAACGTTTTTTCACAGAGTGCGGACGAGATTATTTCGAAATATACAGATGCTATCGGTGGAAAAGCAAACTGGGATGCAGTAAAATCAATGAAAGTAACCGGCTATATGAATATTATGAATATGGATATACCCTATACTCAATACGTTAAAAGACAAGGGCTCTGGCTTGTAGAAGTGCAGGTACAGGGTATGAAAATTATTCAGGCTTATGACGGTGCATCAGGATGGATGATAAATCCAATGATGGGCTCAAAAAAACCGGAAAAGACTGACGAGGAAACAACAAAAACCTATAAAGCTAATACACTTATAGGAGGTAAACTTCTTAATGTAAAAGAAATGGAATATGCTGTAGAACTTGTAGGAACTGAACAGGTTGACGGCAAAGAAGTATTCAATATTAAACTTACCGATAAAGACGGAAAAGTTAGTAATTATTATATTGAAACATCCACTTTCCTGATTTATAAAAGTACATCAAGCTTTATAAGGAGCGGTTCTGAATTTACGTCGGAGACTGTATTCAGTAATTATACTAAAGTGAATGACATTTTAATTCCTTTCATTCAGGACCAGAGACTCGGGGGAGCTCAAACCAGCAACCAGATGATTACTGTTGATAAGATTGAAATTAATGCAAAAATAGATGATAAGATTTTTGTAATGCCTGCTGAATAAAAAAACTATTAATCCTAATTAATCTATATGAGGAAGCTTATTTTAACTTTCCTTATTTTACTGACATTTGGTGATGCCATATGCCAGATTGAATCTTTTTATCTTGGAGAGAACATAAAAGATAAAATACTTTTCCGGAAAATTAAGGAAATCAAAGGCGAGATGTATAAATGTGCAAACGAAATGCCGGAAAAAACCGGAAGGATTGTTTTTTATTACAGCTATGACCAAAACGGAAATTTAAAGATGAAACAACAATACAGCCTTCGGAAAGAAAAAATTACTGCAAGTTACGAGTATTTTTACAACCGTGAGGGAGTTCTTAACGAAGATATTGAATACGATGTATCCGGCCGGATAGCTTTGAAATGTAAATATAAATATGATGCATCCGGAAGGTTGATTGAAAGAACAAAATACAAACAGAACGGTAAGGAAAGCACAACTATTCTGTACAGGTATAACGACAGGAACCTGCTGGAAAGCGAAGAGTGGTATAATAAAAAAGGAAATGTTTATGAAGAGAAAAAATTCGAATACGATGAAAACGGAAACCTTGTTGATGAAACTCATTATAATAATGAAGCTGCCGTTATCACTCACTATGCCTTCAGGTATAATGAAAGAAACCTTCTTGCCGAAAAAATAAATTATTATGCCAATGGGGGAGTATATGAAAGATGGGTTTATGAATATGACATTAACGGCAACAGAATTCAGGAGAATCATTTCTTTTCTTCGGAAAAACCGGAATATACACTGGATTATATTTATGACGAGTATTATAATATCAGGGAAATGAAATATTACATTGAATCGGGAAAGCTGAATAAAGTTTTTAAATATATCTACGAATATTATTGATACTAAAAAACATTTTTAAAATACTGGCATTCCTTTTTGTTTTTTCCTCAGTATTATCTGTGGAAATCTATCCGCAAAGCAAAGAATCGAATATTTTCAGAATAATCGGAAGGGATTTTACTGAATCATTTAATGACGGGATTAGTGTGTTTACTGCCCCTTTCAGGTTTAGCGGCAGCGACTGGATTAAAACAGGAGGAACACTTGCAGTGACAGGTGCATTTATGCCATTTGACGGGGATATCAGAAAAGAATTTTTAAAAGGGCATAACAATACAAAAGATAAAATTGCCGATGCAGGAAATTTTTACGGAAATGCTCTCGTCCCTCTTGTATTTGGAGCTGGAGTATATTCAGGCGGACTTTTTTTAAAGGATGAATATACCAGGGTAACCGGAAGGATGATAATTGAAGCTGTCACTTTTTCAGGTATCATTACAGATGTATCAAAAGTTGTTATCGGCCGCAGCCGGCCATATTCGGAGCGCGGACCGGATTTTTATAAATTGCTGTCTTTTAAAGAAAGTTATTTTTCTCTGCCCTCAGGACACGCAACAACTGCATTTGCCGTGTCTTCAGTGCTTTCAAACAGGATTAATAATGTATATGTATCGATAGGACTTTATTCAATTTCTACACTCACTGCGCTATCAAGAATATATTCCGACAAGCACTGGGCATCGGATGTAGTACTCGGCTCGGCAATCGGATATTTTGTCGGGAATTATATTTCATCGGATAAACCAAAAATCATCTCAAAAAAAACAACTCTGAAACTTTTTCCTTCCACCGGGGGAATTGTTATGCAAATATGTTTTTAATTGATATTGATTAGAATTAATAATATATTATAATAAATATTGTACTTATTTTTTTAATTTAAATAAAGAGGTAAGTATGCTTTTCGATAAAAAAAAGATTATAATTGCTTTTTCCATTTCTCTGTTATTTCTGATTTCTGAATTATCTTTCAGTCAAAACTGGAATCTCCAGTATTCAGGAACTACAAAAAAACTTTATTCAATTTCTGCTGCTGATTATTATTCCTGGATTTGCGGAGACAGCGGAACGGTTTTAAGAACTTCGAATAACGGGGTAATCTGGATAAATTTAACGGGAAACGGAATACCTGTAAACCTGAAACTGATACATATCTTCAGCCATAAATATATGAATTCACCTTCTTTCAATGAGCGTAGACTTGCTTATGTTACAGGATCAGATAATTCAGGTTCTTATATTTATATGACTTCAAATTTCGGTATTAACTGGAATCTCGTGCATACTTTAACCGGGACGGGTGCTAAATTCGATGCCATCTGGTTTAAAGATACCCTGAACGGGATTGCAATCGGTGAGCCAATTGGCGGCAGATGGCAAATTTGGAGAACTACAAACAAGGGCGTGAACTGGGACTCTGCGGGATTATTTCTCAACGGTGTTAATTATACAGGATTTGCAAATAATCTGCAGGGTAAGCAAACATCATACCGTGATTCAACTCTTTATTTTGGAGCTACATACAACGGAACAGAATCAATGGTTTTCCGCTCTACAAATTTCGGAAAAAACTGGAATATTATTATTCCAGGTATTAATCATCCAATGACCGGCTTCAGCTATGTGAATACAGGAACTCCCAGATTATTTATCGGAGGAAATAAGTATTTCAGCATATCCTCAAACGGCGGAACGAACTGGATAACGTCGGATTCAAATTCTTTCGCTTCGACAATGGTTTGCAGTGTCTCTGATGGATATTCCAGTCCCTCTTTCCTGATGAAAACCGATTCTCTCGGATGGCAGACAGTTTTCACTTCCTGGACATATTCCTATTATTATGCTATCGCGAGCGGATTAAGAGGAATTAATTATATTAACGGATATAACTGGGTTGTTTTTCTTGTAGGGGATAGCGGAAAAGTATATCAACGTGGAATTTTATATCCGCTTGTAAAAAAAGAAGAAAATTCAATTCCGGAAAATTATTCTCTTTCCCAGAACTATCCCAATCCGTTTAATCCTTCTACTATTATAAGATTCCAGATTAAAGAATCAGGATTTATTACTCTAAAGGTCTTCGATATTCTCGGGAAAGAAATTGCAACTCTTGTCAGCGAAAAATTACAACCGGGCTTTTATGAAGTACCATTTTCCATTACACAATTTTCAAATAACCATTTGCCAAGCGGAGTGTATTTCTATAAACTATCGGCAGGGGATTATTCCGAAACAAAAAAAATGATGTTGATAAAATAAAGCATCCTTAATTGAATTAGACTTTCTCAAATATTATAAATTACTTATCTTATAATAACTATTCATTTATACCGGAGGGTAAATGTTTTTTGCTGCATTTAACAAAGGAAGTTTCAGGCCTTATTTCAGACTTTTGTCTTTTGCTTTAATCGTTTTTTATGTAATAACTTCAAACGGATGCGAAACAACATACACCGAGCGATACACATCCGAAAATCTTAAAAAGAAATCAAAGCTTGAAGGCATTGCTCATATAATTTTAAAAGACGGTACCTATATCAATACACAGGACAGGCAGGTTTTTTATTATGAAAAATATGCAGATACAACAAATGTAATTATTATAACTATGGGTGATACCGCAATTGCAACGATTGTAAACGGAAAACAAAAGCTTGTCGTAAAAACAATCGAAAAAATTATTCCCATATCCCAGGTGAATGAAGTGTATGTGGAAAGAAAAGAATTCGATACGGGAAAAACACTCCTGCTGGTGGGCGGAATTGTAGTTGCTCTTGCCGTAATTTTTGTTGCTTCTGTTTTTATTTACCTTGCATCTCATCCGATACATTCGTGTCCGTATATTTATTCATTCGATGGCGCAAATTACATTTACGATGCCGAGCCGCTCGGAGGTGTTATCTGCGAAGCTCTTGCCAGGACTGATGTTTCTCGGCTCGAACATCTTACAGTCTCTGACGGTAAATTCAAACTTTTTGTTAAAAATGAAAATGATGAGCAGCAGCGCCTGGATGAAATGAAACTGCTTCTGATAAATCACGAAGAAGGGCAATCAGTCACTTCGGATTTGCAAAATAAATTTTTCAAATACAGAAAAATAAATCCTCCCGAATCAGTTTTGGATGAAAGCGGCACCGACATTACAAAATATTTTTCGGAAAAAGATGAATTCAGATGGCAGACAGATTTAATCAAAATGTACGATGGCAGCGTCAGCGGAAAGCATTCGCTAAAATTCAGATTTAAAAAACCCGAAGGTGTAAAAAGCGCGCTCCTTTTTGTAAACGGAGGCATTTCAAACTGGGGCTCTAAAATGGTGAAGAATACAATTTCGCTGAACGGAAGTAAAATAGACGAATGGTATTCCGAGTTTAACAAAAAAGGAGCCAAACTTAAAAAACTGCACGAATATATTGTCGGTGAAGAAATCTATTATCTCAAAGTAAATTTGAAAGAAGAAAACGGATACAGCGTGAAAGCAGTTATCCCCGGCGGCGGACCGAAAATTGACGAAGATAAAGTAATGCAGATTCCGCTGGAAAATGTTTCCGGTGATTTCATCGAAATTACTTTGAATCCTCCCGCAGGATACTGGAAGTTCGAGCAGGTCGGAATGATTTTTGAATATGAATCCGTGCCTGATGAAGATATTACGGAACTAAACTCTGCTCTTGCTTCCGACAGAAACGGAACCGATATCAGGGAGGAACTTTCCATCAGAGATAAAAATTATCACCTGATGCCGGAAATAGGAAATGCATTCGATTTGCAGTTCGATGCTCCGGAAAATTTCAACAGAAAAACCTGCGAAGTATTCCTGAAAACAAGCGGCTGGTATGAAATCAATACCGATAAATCAAAATCCCCGCAGTCAGCACTTCTTGATGAACTGATGAATACTCCGGGAAAGATTGTCGAATATTCGCTTCAGCTCTTTAGACAGAATATGGAATCGCTAGCTCGTACAAATAACAAAAAAAATAATTAATAACTGTGAATATGAAAATCCTGAAAATTATTTTTGCTGTTTCTATTGTTTTTATTCTGTTCAGTTCGGGATATTCGCAAAACGACAGCTTGAAAAAGAAAATCATTTTCAGAAATGATACTCTGACACTTGGAAATCATTATACATTTATTCAAAAGCTTGAAAACCCTGTAATAGGAAAACTTCTGGGATTTGTGGAAGATGAGTTTATAGTTTTTACCGATAAAGATATCGAAGAAATTGATACTTCAAAAATATTAAAAATACTCGACCCCTCAAGCTATTTATTCGGTGAATATATTGAAAGCAAGGAAGCCGGAAGAAATAAGACTTATTATTTCCTTGGAGCTCAGTTGCTCTTTCCTAAACTTATTGACGGCGATGGAAACGGTTATAATTTCGGTTTTGGAATTACGGCTAACTCTTTGTTTACTTTTTCAAAATACTTCGGGATAAGGTCTGATTTTGATTTTTATCATATAAATAAAGAAGATCACACTTATTCATATACATACGGAACCTTCTCAAGCTCCACATATACTACAGGTAATTCTGTTAACGCTTTTCTTTTCAGGGCTAACCTTGCATTTGGTGATCTGAATCCTGAAGAGCCGATAATGTTTTATTTTCTTCCGGGTCTTGGAATAGGTATGGCTTATTACACAAAACAAACAAGTACTCATACATATTCCAACTATCCTTCGTCAACATATACTTACGATGCAAGCCCCGGATTTTGTATTGGCGTTTCACTTGGAGCGGGTATGAATTTCAAAATAAATAAAAAAATCAGGATGTTTGCCGAGTATCAGCACAATATCTGGTATCTGGGAGATAAAGGTCCTCCTGTGTTCCCGGCTATCAAGTTCGGAATTATTCTATAAAAAAATATATTATCAGTGAAAAATATTTTTATTATTCTGTTTCTTTCCATAACATTGCAGAGTGCTTTCTCTCAAAAAGACAGCATTTCAAAATATACCGTTTTTAGAAATGACACTTTAAGAGCAGGAAACGAATTTTATTTTTATATAAATCCTGACATTATCATAAATGGAATTTATTTAGGAATCGTTGAAGAAAATATTATCGTTTTTAAAGACAATTTAACTTTAGAAATTGATACATCTAAAATCAATAAAATTGTTTCTTTAAAAGATTATTTAATTCAGGAAAATAAATCCGAATCAACTAAAAGAACATTTCTATATGTTGGAGCAGGTTACCTGATTTCTGTTCCTGTTTCTTCCCATAAATATTCCAACGGACTTGATATAACCGTAAAATGGCTTTACTTGCTGAGTCAAAAAAGAGCGCTTCGTATTGATTTCGATTATTTCGAACTCAACAGAGAAAAATATTCAATCACTTCGACTGATTTTGCAGGAGTTACCAGAATTACGGAATACTTAGGCGGCGATGCGAAAGCATATCTATTTAAAATTAACTATTTGACCGGTGAAATGAATCCTGAAAAACCTACGATGTATTACGGAATGCTCGGAGCCGGATTCGGTAGTTCAAAAATTTATGAGATAAAAAACACTAGGATAAAAAGCTCCACAGTGCCAGATTCTCCTACTGAATATGAAAAATTCACATCAGTCTGTTTCGGATTTTCAGCGGGACTTGGAGGTAATTTAAAAATCACAAGCGGAATCAGGACATTTGCAGAGTTTCAATATAATTTATGGTTTACCGGAAGCGGTGGTCCGAGCGGATTTGTCACTGCAAAACTCGGACTGGTACTGTAAATATTTAAGTTAAAATAAAATATATTGCCATCAAAAGAATAATTTCTTAATTTAAAACAAAGCGATAATATACTGTAATATTTAAGAATAATTTTTCCGATATGTACACCAGAAAAATCGATGAATACGCGCTCTTCAATACCAACAAAGAAAAATTCGAGGAAATTTATTCAACGGAAGACCCCTGGAAGCTCAGAGGCAGGCAGGAGCAGTTCCGCTACCGCCGCACAATAGAATTCATCAGAAAAAATATTCAGAAGCCGAATATGAAAATTCTCGAGCTTGGCTGCTCGGAAGGGCATTTTACGGCACATCTTTCAAAACAGGAATACCGCATAACTGCTGTTGACATTTCGGAAAAAGCAATTCAAAGGGCAAAAAAGAAAAATATACCAAATGCCGAGTTCATCTGTGCCGATATGATTCAGTTTATTGCAAACAGCGAGCTAGCAACATATGACCTGATTATCATACTCGAATGCATTTATTACCTCGATAAAATGAGAAAGGCGATGTTTCTTGAAATCCTGCACGAAAAAATTAACAGCGATGCAAAAGTAATTATTTCACTGCCTGTAAACAAGGATAATGAAATGTTCATTTCCGAAAAAAGGATTCTGAAAAAATTCGGACAGCTCGGATTCGGATTATATAAAAATTATTACGGAGTAATACTCAGTTCGAAAGGGAAGACGGGAAAGCTTCTCGAATTCATTCCGTTTTACGGTTTAAAAAAGCTCTACCTCTACGCCCATAAATATCTCTTCCCCTTCCGCATAAACCAGAAACTCTTTCTCTTCCGCAAAGACTGATTCCGGAAATAGAAAAAAGAAATAGTGAAAATGGTTAAGGTAAATTTTGTTTCATTATTATACAAATCACTAATCACAAGTATCTAAACACTATTTTCAATCTCTTCTCTCAATGCACTTTGTTCTGAAACCGGTATGAACTGTACATGCCCCAGTTCCCAGTCAAGTACAGTCAGATTATTCTCTTTAAATATTTTTCTCAGGTAATTGTAATCGCCCTTGTAACTTAATTTATCGTTTATAATAAAAGCTACGTCAGCAGCTATACCGTAATGGTGCATCCCGTTTTTCCTGATTTTGCTTTTTCCTGTCTTATAATATTTCAGTTGCAAAGAGTTACTTCTGTATGATTCGGTGATGTACGCTCTCTGACTTGGGTATTTTTTCTGGTACTCATTAAAGCAAAAAACAAGAGTATTGTAAAATTCTGGCAAAAGCAAATCAGTATTCCTGATAGGCTTCACCGAATCGTATTCATCTGATTGTCTTATTATATTATTGTAATGTATGCAGATATTTTCAAATTTCATTTTCTAAAATTTTATTTTAATCCCTGTTTTAAAAAAAAATTGATTGTCTGAAGTAGAATAATTTAGCGATGCACTAAGGTCCAGCTTGTTAATGATATTTATACCCGTTTCAATGCCCGGCTGGTAATCAGGTTTAACAGATTTGCCGATAGGGTATTTAATATTCAGTGCTGCGTTTATTCCGCTCCATTTAAATTTCGATGACTTTACAAATAAATTATTTTTTTGCGATTTAACAGAAAAATTATCATATACATTATCATAAATATACTCTTTCAATATCCTGCCTTCATTATTTACAGCTTTAATAATCAGTTTATCATCATCCTTATTAACCTGCAGCATCAGGTCGTAATTCAGGACTTTTTCCGTGAATACAGTATCTATTCTCTGATAATAAATTGTTTCAGGCTCGGATTTTTTCTGTACTATTCTTTCATGCCATTTTATAACAGTGTCCTTCTTTATTTCTTTTTCATATCTGGTAAGCAGGGTAGTATCATGGATAATTTTTGTTCCGCTATCCTGAGGTTTCCGGGAATATCTGTAAATAGAATATATTATTCCTGATATTATGATTAATAATAAACACAGAATCAAATAATATTTTTTAAGTATTTCCATTTAACTGTCTCCTCTGCCGATTGATTTCTCACCGAATTTCTGTGCTGCTTTTCCGCCAAAACCGAATCCAAGAAGAGTCCCCGAAAGAAGAATCGCTTCCCTAATGTATGTGATATCGGCTTTCCGGAAAATCAAAAACACGGCAAAACCGGATATTATTATTGCAGCGCAAACGCTTAAAAACGAAAGCAGCCGCATCATCGAGTATTCGTTGCCTTCAATAAAAAATTGCCTCATCTTTTCTCCTTTAAGTGTATTCTGAATTCTGTTTTCATTTCTTCGAATTCCTTGTTCAGTCTTATCATATCTGATTTCATCAGGTTGAATTCGTTGGTAAGATTGTAATACAAGGCAACAGCTGTACCTACTATGATTACAACTTCAAGCGTCCATTTCAGGAATTCTGAAATGTAAAACGAAATTTTTGTATTGCCGTTTGTTATATCCATATCAGACTTTTAATGATTTGTATTTTTCTAAAAGATTTTCGTAGTCTTCATCTTTGTATGTAAAATCCCTCCTTGATTCGTTGTCGTTTCCTTTTATTACGTGTTCGAAATGCAGAAGTCCAAGTCTCCTGGTAATCTCTTCGCCTGCATTCTGAAAACTTTTAAGAAATAATTCTGCACTCATAAGAAGTGCAATCGATTTCAAATCTTTCGGTGTTTCGTTCACGGGATCGGGTGCATTATCCATGTATCCAGAATAGTATCTGATTTGCACGTTGGAAGCACCGTTGGGAAGTACATAATTATTGAGCAATAATAGCTTACCGGTTTTCTTGTCCAGGTAAATGTTGCCTTCTATATTACCATCAGGAAATAAATCGTGGTCGAACGAACCTGTTTCTTTCCTGTATTTTATTGCCGTTATTTTTTCGACAGGATAATCTTTTAACCAGATTAAATTCTGTCCGTTTCCGTCTTTTACATCGAATCTGACACCGTAATTAATG
The DNA here is from genome assembly GCA_016218085.1 of Ignavibacteriota bacterium. GTDB lineage: Bacteria > Bacteroidota > Ignavibacteria > Tepidaquicellales > Tepidaquicellaceae > FEN-1279. The sequence goes on along the minus strand of JACREY010000003.1, from coordinate 40,109 downwards.
CTTCTTCTGCATAGGTTGTTAATCCTTTCAACTGCCATATCTATCAATTTCAAAAGGAATTCATCCTGCGTGCCATCGTTTATATTAAGATAGTATTTTAAATCATCTAAGTTTATCATTTCAAATATATTTATTAACCCGCCCGGTCAATGCGGACGGGTTTTTGTTTTAAAAATGTTTTTTAACTTTTTGTCTTTGCAACTGCAAGTGCAGACGGGAATGAGAATTTAATATCGAAAGAAGCTCCGAAATTTAATCCTACAAGTCCGTTTTGCCATAAGTTTACAGTTTGTCCGCTTCCCATATCAACCGTTGCATCCTTTGAGTAATCTATGCTCAGAGAATTTCTTGTTCCCAGTATCATATACTGCAGATCTCCGAATCCGATGAATGCCCTGTTTGGTAAATCCTCTGATAAAGAGTAAGTTTGGTCAGTTAATACGACCGGATATCCTTCGAGAAGGTTGTTCTTTCTCTCATCCGGAGAAATAATGTATTCCTGCGAGCCGTCGTATTTCATTGCCCTCAGCATCCCGTATATTGTCCTGTGCATGTACCATTTTGCCCTGCCAAGTGTTTCTGACGGCACTGCTGAAACCATCTTGATAATATCATCATACTTTATACTGTTGAATGCAGTTCCGTCAATTTCGATTTCCGTAGCACCGATTCCGCTTGTGAAAAGTCCGTCAATTTTATCAGTAATGCCCTTGAACCCGGCAAGGTCTTCGGTTCTGCTGATGATTTGTGCGGCAAGCCTGGATACAAAACCCATAATGTCAAACGCCTCATCTTCGATTAACTGTTTCGAGAAAATCACTATGAATCCTCCGTCTTTTCTCGAAAGCACGACCTGGGCAAAAGTCGGATTACTTACAGGTTTCATCGAACCTTCCGTGACAAATGAGAAAGAAGGAAGTCTGTCGAGCTTTGGAATTGCAAGCTCCTTCCTGCTCATGTTTAATACAGTTGCATTTTTTCTTACAACACCCGATTCGGTCACGAACTTCAGTATCTGTTTGTACCATTCCTGTGGCACCAGGTAACCTCCGCTTGCCCCCGATGATTCATTCAAGAAGCTTTTATATCTCTCCGAAAATAATTCGGGACGGTTGTAAATAATACCCTTGATGATATTTCTTCCTTCTTGAACGAAAGGGTCTTCCTTGTTTTCCACTGAACGGAACTGCTCCGTCGGAATGCCGGAAATGTTCTTGTTGATCTCGTCCAGTTCCTTTTTAACTACATCTTCGGCTACTTTTTTCGAAATCCTTTCGATTTTTGTTTCATCATTTTCATCAGGAATGGTTACATCTTCCAGCTTTTTTGTCTCTTTTTCCATTTTTAAATCCTTTCTTTTGAGTTTATTTTAGTTTTTTTTTAATTGCATTTCTGCATCCGGTTTCTTCGGATTAAATTTATAATTTCTTTCAGCTTCTTTGCGGTTTTTTCCTCAAGCTTCTCAAGATTTACAGAAAGTTCCTTTGCAGATACTTTGTATGAGTCAAGTTCGCTTCTAATAAGTGCAAAATTAATTTCATGAAGTATTTCAGGTGATTTTATCTCCTTATACATCAGGTTCAGTGCATCTGGATTTGCAGGTATAGCAACCGAAGAATATTCTAGTAGCTCCCATTCATCAATTATGTTGTAAGTCCCGGGCTGATTGTTTACAGTTGTATTCTGGATTTTAGTCTTCTTCGGAATGAATCCTATTGACCATGCATTCAGGTATCCTTCCTTGTTAAGATTGTATATATCTTTACCTGCGGAAGTGTCTGCAAATTTAGTCATTGCCTTCACTCCGAAATCATCAGGTGCAAGCAATATATTTTTACCGATTATATTGGTTCTTGCATTGTGACTGTGCCCGAAAAGTACAATCGGATTCTTCCTGAAGTTATCTGCATCCATTCCGAATGGATTGACTATATCTCCGAACCTGTCCGGTGTCACCGTGGATATGTAATGGGTGATTGTCATATCCTTGTCGTTAAACGATTTCTCAGTTATAATAAAATTTTTGTATTCCATCACTTTTTATTTTAAATTAATTATTTGCTATTTGTTATTTATTATTTGATATTTGCCCAAAGCCTTCCATCTCCCTGATTTCGTTCACTGATGCAATGTCGTACTTCCTGTAAATTTCATAAGCTTTCAACTGCAGGTCCCTGTCTATTTCAAAATCATACTCAAGCGAAAGAAAAAGATTTTCTTCTTCATAGTTGTTCTTGAGAAAAATGTTTAGCTTGCTCTCAATATTTATTTTCGCAAATGGTTTTATTACATAATCATTGAAAATCTTAATGGATTCTCTCGAATTTGCCCTGTTTACATCATCTGTAATACCGAGAATTACCTTCGGCACCCTGAATAGTGTCATTATTTCATCGCGTATCAGTTTGCGGGAGGGGAGTATCTCTACATCTTTTGGGAATGCCTGATATGGTTTTGCTTTTATTCCGCCTTCGAGAAGCAGCGTTTTTCCCGAATTAACAGCTCCTTCATATGTTTGCTTGAACTGGTTCACGTATCTCTCGTATTTGTCATCAGGCAAAATGCTATCGGATTCCAGAAGCATCCCTATTGCCGCATCATTTTTGTAAAAGTTTCTCTGGTAAAGATTCTGCAGATAATCTATTTCTAAAGTGAAATTAAATCCCGATACGGTTGATTTACCGTAAATGTTCGAGTCTGGATCGGGAATCAGAAAATGTATAATATCTTTGGGTTTGTATTTCACGATTCCCTGGTCTGTGTAATGATCATAACTCTCTATTTCCGTCATGCCCTTGTTCATGTTAATCTTGATATTGTTCGAAGGCAGGTGGTAAAGACCGAGCGGCTTGTTCTTTAATCCCCTGTGTATGAAAACATAAGCATTTCCATATAAATCAAGAGACGTCGATATCTTATGTAGTATTTCCTTGAAAGTCTGATTCCTTTTATTCGGCTTTGCTATTAGAGAAAGGAACTCGTGATTCTTTACTTCTTTTTGCTCACCGTTTCCTGTCCTTTTATAAAGGAATATACCTGCCTTGGATATATTTTCTGCTCTTGCATTGATACAGGCAAACGTGTACGATTTATAGGACTCGCCTCCCCAGTTATTTAAATATTCGGTCAGGGAGTGCCATCCGCTTTCAAAATTCTTTTTTTCGGCTTTCCCGAAAATGTTTTTTATTCTGTCTGCTATTTTCATATCACTTATTTTAATTTTAACTTCCATACAAAATTATGGTAAATAAAAACTAATATGAAAAATATTGACATTGAAAGAAAAAAATCAGTGTTTATGCTGGTTTCCGACCGCCGGTAGGTGGTTGTTAAAATTATAAACTAAATGAAAAACTGTCGGAATGCCTTTCTGTAAAGGAGTTACAGAAAATCAAAAGAATTGAAAAAATTGTAAAAAAATAATCACAAATTTAAGCTGTATTTTAGAAAAATGCTTAATGCTTTCTGTTTTCGCTGTTCCGGTTTAAATTTTGTGAGGTCGTAGTAGTCAGAATAGAACGACATAGAGCCGATGATTCCGCCGATTAAACTTCCCGATGCTATAAAAACCGTTTCATATAGCATCGCAAGAAAGACACCCCCCCCTCCCTCAATTTTGCTTGTAGGGAAAAAAGTCTTATTGAAAAACGTCATAGCCATTATCCCTGCAAGTCCGCCTGTCAGTCCGCCTTTCCATACTCCTTCCCAGGTTCTGCGATTATCCGATTGAATATCAATACGCCTTATGTCTTTGTACAATATAAGTTTGCTGTTCAGCTTCTCGCCGGCAAAAAATGATGTGTCGCTCGCAGGTGTGATATTATTGCATTCTTTATATATCAGGTTCTGTTTTATTCCGTATGTCCGTAGGTCGAACTCTTTTGTCCTGATTGTCTTTCCAATCAGCGTGTCCTGTGAATATGCATTGCTCAAACTTACAAATAAAACTGCGACAATAAAAATTATTCTTTTCATTCAAAAATTTATTTGATGTTTGATTAAAATATTGTATGTCATATCCCTCCTTTGATTTATTGGGTATCTTGTAAAATCATATGATTCACTTTCTCGAGTCAGCGCTCCGTATATTCCGCCTGTTATCGTACCCAGTCCTGTGAAAAAGGGAATAGAAAAAATCAGTGCGATTGCTTTTCCAATTCCTTCCTCACCGCGAGCATCATATGAAAGAAATAGTAATTCCGCAATAATGCCGACACCCAAACCTGTAAGCGCTCCCCATTTCAGACCCTTCCCGAACCGGTTTTTACCGTAAAAAGTAATTTCATTAATATTTTTATACAATAGCAAATCGCTTCCTTCATTATGTCTGACGCTGAAACTCGAATCGGATAGGGGAGTGAGTTTATTGCAGTCGAAATAAAATTTATAATTTGTTTCCGTATCCCATTTGCCGGTTTTGTAATGAAGTGTTCTGCTTGATTCCATAAGCAATTCGAAATCTTTTGTATAAAGAATCTTATAAGATGCCGAATCCTGTGCAGGAAGTAATTCTGCGGTCAATATATGTAAAACCAATAAAACAAGAGTCCTGAGTATTATCATATCGGTTTTATGTTTCGGATAAGTTATTATTTTACTGTGATAATTGAAATGCGTAATTTAAAGCACAGCCGAAAAAAGAATATTGACAATAATAAATAATCTTTTTAGATTTGTATAAATCAAAACCCCGACTATAGAAAAACTTTTTTACCGAAAAGTTATTTTTCCAAAAACAAAAAAGATAAATTATTATTTTTTTCTATCTCTTTTTTAAATTTTAAAAGGAGATTAAAATGAAAGGCAGAATAGCTCTAGCCGCAGTGCTTTTTGCTGTATTCGCATTTATAAATGGGTGTGACAGCAGTTATAACAACCCAATCGAAACTCAAAAAAGTATTAACGTTTCCGGCAGAGTTATCGGTTATTTATTTAACCAGGGCTTACCTTATGCAAAAATAAGGATTGAGGATAAAATTATAACTGCAGACCAGTTCGGAAAGTTCTACATTCCTGAAGTTAAAACTCCTTACACAGTTTACATTACAGATTCCGCATCAAGCAGAGGATGTATTTATGAAGGATTGAGTGAACCCGAATGTCATCTAAAATTTGTTAACGGGACTTCTCCAAACGAATTACGGGCTACGGTCAATGTTAGTTATTCAGGGAATATTGGAACATCGAACGCAAGAAAAATATTTTTCACTGACGGAAAAAATGTAAGCGGAATCGGAAATGACCCATTTTGTGAGGTATTTTTGCCTGATAACACACCCGTTACGGGTAAAGTTTGTTATTTGTTATATACTACTGGTATTAGCTTCGATAAATTTGGTTACATCGATAATGTTACATTAGCTCCAAATGTAAATGTTAATTTATCTTTCAATGATTCAATTTGCAGTTTTCATCCGTATTCAGTTTCCGTTTCAGGTTCGATAAACACTTTTTCAAATAATATTCAAAACAATTATGCTTTTTCAACGATATTTGTTTCTCCAAGACAGACAAACTTTTATAGTACTAATATTCAATTTGAAAATTTCTCAGGAAATACTTTCAATATTTTATTACCTGCCAATCTAAGTGTAAATTATTATCCTTTGATGTATATAATATTTCAAAATACTTCTAATAATCATTATACCCAGGCGTTTTATTCGCTTCCAAAGGCAGGAGGTACTGGAATAGTACTAAATGCACCTTCTACCCCGATAATTTTATCTCCTGCGGAAAATTCTGTTTTAGATTCAAACACAAATATAAGCTTCAGCGGAACAGGCACACAGGAGTTTTTTTATCTTACAATCAGCGATTCTTTAAAATCCATTAAATATATTACAAGTGCAAATTCTGTTAACTTATCCTCTATCAGTAAATTAGGTCTGGGCAGGTTTAATCCGAATTCAAGAATATATTTTGAAGTTTTAGCAATTAGTCAGTTTAATAGCCTGAATGACTTTGTTAATCCGAATATCAATAATCTGGCTATTCGAAATTCTTTTCCTGTTTCCAGACAGTATTATTTTAATCCGTAAAAGAACCTGAGGCAATATGCATTGTATTTGCCCTTATTATTTATAATTGAATTATTATATTTAAAAAAATTATTTTGGTTTTTCTTAACACTTCACAGGAGAAAAAGTTATGGGAAAATATTTTTTGAAAATCCTTCCTCTTTTTTTGATATTCGCAGCAGGAATTAATCAGGCACAGGTTACATTGCAGTATGTAAATCTCAATGCTAATAACATAAATTCCTTTTTCTACAACACGGGAATTTATGACCAGGACAAAAGAACCTCCAATACACCGGGATTTGAATGGCCGAAAGGTTCAAATAAATTTGCAATATTTACTGCCGGTATATGTCTCGCCGCTAAAATAAACGGACAACTTAGACAAGCGATGGGGTCTTATATGGGAGAATATGGACCCGGTTATTGCGTTGACAGCATTCCTTCGACAAACAGCAATTTTAAAATTTATAAAGTTTCGGCAGGGGATAATCAAAATACAAATCCAGACTGGGCAAACTGGGGTCTGATGGTTCCTTACGGTGCGCCATATGTTGATGCGAATCATAATGGAATTTATGAACCTGCGATTGATACTCCTGGTGTAAAATATGCCGCATCTACAATATTCATTTGTTTGACAGACGGTTTTGAGTACACACACAGTTCAGGCGAAGGTTTTGGTGGAGGAACTCTTCCGATTTATGCTGAGGTTCATTTGACTGCCTGGGCTTATACACAAACCCAATATGCAGATATGCAGTTTATTAAATATCAAATTATTAATAAAAGTAAAAAGCAGTGGAATAATACTTATTTTTCAGTTGTAAGCGATCCAGATTTGGGTAATTCAAATGATGATTATATCGGATGCGATACCGTGAGAAAACTCGGATATTGTTATAATTACAGCAACAACGATAATGTATATGGAGCTAATCCCCCTGCCGTTGGGATAGTGTTGTTGAAAGGTATGTATAATAAATCCGTAATCCCAAATAAAGATATAGGAATGTCATCTTTTGGCTTTTTTACAAACACTGCTTCCTTAGGTCCCCCTTGTGAAAAAGACCCTAATGGTGAACCCGGACCTGCATATTTAATGATGAAGGGATTTAAAAAAGATTCTTCTAACTGGCTTGATGTGAGGAAACCTCTCGGCTTTGGCCATTATGAAAGAACTAAATTCTGTTATTACGGTGACCCTGAAGGAAATACAGGCTGGACTGAGTATTTCGGTTCTGTGCAGAACTGCGATATGGGATTGCACGATTCAGGAATTGCTATCGGAACTAATCCTGCAGGCGATAGAAGATTTATTATCAGCTCCGGTGCAGAGAATTTTACAGTAAATAACGGGGATACTCAAACGGTTTATCTTTGCCAGTTAATCGCAAGGGGAACAACCAATCTTAATTCCGTCACTAAGCTTAAACAGCTTTCAGATGTTGCATGGAATTTATATAACAATAACTGGATAATTGGAATCAGCCAGATTTCTTCTATTGTACCTGATAAATATGCACTTTTTCAAAACTATCCGAATCCTTTTAATCCGGTTACAAAAATCAAATTTAAAATCAGGAATAAAGATTTTGTGAAACTTAGTATTTTCGAAATGCTGGGAAAAGAAATATCCACCCTTGTAAATGAAAGACTCAGTGCAGGGGAGTATGAAATAAATTTTGACGGAAGCTTATTAAGTTCAGGAATTTATTACTATCGGATAAATGCCGGAAATTATTCTGAAGTTAAAAAAATGGTGTTACTGAAATAATTGAAAGACTATGAATGAAATTATTAAAAAACCGGGCATTTGACCCGGTTTTTTATTTACAATTTGTTACAATTTTCATTAAATTTTCAATATTTATTTACACAATTTATATATAAATTTAACTTTAATATTTGTAAATTTGTTATTAAGTAAAAAATATATTTAAATGAAAAAAATACTATCCCTTACTGTTTTAGCAATAGCTTTTCTTGCTGTTTTTATAGCTTCAAAGCCACGGACAGATAAATTCAGTCCGCAGTTAAAGTACGTACTCGAAAATTCAACTGATACATATTACAGCGTTTATATTTATTTAAGCGATAAAGGACCAAATGCAGAATCCAAGCTTGCCGATCCATTGAGCCTCGTTTCACAGCGCTCTCTTGATAGACGCTCCAAAGTTTTGCCTCCTGGCCAGCTTGTGGATATATCCGATATTCCTGTGTATGAACCTTATTCAACTGAGATAAATTCTAAAGTTTCTAAAATCAGACATGCACTTAAATGGTTCAATGTGATTTCTGCTGAAGTGACTCTTAACCAGTTATATGATGTCGCAAACTTGAAATATGTCAATAAAATTGACCTTGTCGAGAGATTTAAAAAGAATAATGAAAATGTTGAAAATGGAGTGCCGGATAATCAAATTTTTCACGGCAATGTAATTAAAAATGAACAACCGCTAGTTGACTCATTGAATTACGGTACCGGTTCGGGACTGACCCAGCTTACACAGATAAATGTAAACCTTGTCCATAACGATGGAATATTCGGACAGGGTGTTATGATTGCAAATTTCGATGCAGGATTTTCAAATCTTACTCACCCAGCGTATACCACGCTTCCGATGAATATTTACAAAAGAAAAGATTTTCATACAGGTGATACGGTTAATCTGACTGCACATTCGCACGGTCAGGCTACGTTGTCACTGGTAGGTGCCTATCACCCCGGTAATATGATTGGACCTTCTTTCCGTTCAACCTTTATTCTTTGCAGAACTGAGGTTGACCCTGGTGAAAGGTGGTTTGAAATGGACCATTGGTCAGCAGCTGCTCAATGGGTGGATAGTCTTGGAGTTGATTTGATTACGAGTTCACTCGGCTATCTCGAATTTGATTCTCCCGATTCCAGTTATACCTGGCAGCATATGAACGGAAAAACTTTGTTAATTACAAGAGCTGCAGCTTTGGCTGCATATAAAGGAATTGTTGTAAGCAATTCTGCAGGTAATAACGGGAATAACACATCTCATAACACGCTTGGCGGTCCTGCTGATGCAGACAGCATAGTAACTGTCGGAGCTGTTGATTTAAGTGGTGTCAGGGCTTCATTTAGTTCTGTCGGTCCAACAACTGACGTTCCTGCAAGAATTAAACCTGATGTTATGGCTTGCGGAAGTGGTAATAAAACAGCATCGGGAAGTACCGGATACAGCACATTCGGTAGCGGCACTTCATATTCTTGTCCTCTTACATCGGGAGTTATTGGCTTGATGCTTTCTGCTAATAAAAATCTTACACCGCTTCAGGTTAGGGCAATTTTAAGAAAATTCGGAAATAATACTAACTCTCCGAATAACCTTAACGGCTGGGGAATTATTAATGCTAAATTATCGGTTGACACTGCAAGAAAACTGGATGTTTCTGCGCCAACAATTCAGCACGTTCAGCCTTTTGTGAATACTACTAATACAGGAGTTGTTACTCTTAAAGCAAGAGTTTTCGATAATGGTATAATCAGAACTCGTTCAGGTGAAGCTCCAAGAATTTATTACAGGAAAACAACAAACAACGGGGTAAACTGGACTGCTTACACATCTGCTAATTTTACTTCAACTACTACTAGAGATACTTTCTATTTTCAGGTTCCCGGCAGTGCATTAGGTACCAAGGTAGAATATTATTTTGGTGCACAGGATATCGCACTTCCGAATCCGTTAGCATCAACTCTGCCGGCTGGCGGAAGCGGTATAAATCCTCCGGGTTCAACTGCACCTTCAACCAGGTTTACTTTTAATGTTACCACTTCCGTTTCGGTTATAAGTAATGAAGTTCCCGGTGAATATAAGCTTTTTAATAATTATCCGAATCCGTTTAACCCGTCAACTAAAATTAAATTCAATATAGTGAAGCCGGGATTTGTAACTCTTAAAGTATACGATATTACCGGTAAGCTGGTTATTACTCTGGTAAATCAGAAACTTCAGGCAGGAGAGTTTAATGTTGATTTCGACGGAAAGGAACTTTCTTCAGGACTCTATATTTATAAAATTCAGGCGGGAGATTTTTCAGATACGAAAAAGATGATGCTGATTAAATAATTTTTACTTAAAGGGCTTTTCATAATTGAGAAGCCCTTTTTTTGTTTTACCTCCCCGGGGATAAATTATAATAAGAAAGAAATTTTTATAAATAAATTATAAACTATGAAAAAGTTATTAATCATTGCTATTTGTTTATTTATTATTTCTACTTTTTTATCTTCTTGTAAAAAAGAAGATAACCCAATTTCGAATACCGGAACACCAACATCTCCTCTTGTTACAAAACAGTTCAAAAGAACAGGTGTTAATAAAGTTATTGCTGGTAACAATGGATTCACCTTTGATACTCTGAATGCTGTTATTTCAAATTCCGTTCTAAGTAACTATACTTCAGATATTTCATTAACTCTGGATTCTATCGTGGGTATCGATGTGACAAAGCTTAAAGTTATGCTAATACACCAGGGTACAGGTGTTTTGGCGATTGACACACTTAGAAATGCAGGAATAGGTTTTATTAATACAACTCTAAGCGATTCATCCGAAACACCAATTGCGAACGGAAGCGGAACTTACACGGGAATTTTTAAACCACAAAATCCAATGTCTGCGTTCAAAAATTTATCTGCTGATGGACAATATATTTTAAGAATATTTAACAGCGGCTCGGTTAAAACCGGTGTAATAAAATCCTGGAGCATTACTATCACATACAGCGCTGTCCCTTCGAATTACTGCTTGGATTTTAACGGGACAAGTAATTTTGTGTCAATTAACAGTTCTTCTTCAATTGATTCTCTTGGAATTAAACGGACTTTTACTCTGGAAGGATGGTATAACATTACAGGATTTCCGAGGTATAATTACTTTTCTTTCCTTGATAAACTTAATCACTGGTATTGTGAATACTACAAAGCGGATTCAACCTGGACTCTGGTTTTTCCGGGGAGGCCAACTTTAAGCGCTAAAGTACCGCTTCAACTGAATACCTGGCAACATATCGCAATTACCTTTGACGGGATAAATGACAGAACAATTTTTTAACTAAACGGACAGTTAGTCAAGCAAATTGATACTGCATATATCTTAAATACTTTTTACCACGATACCCTCTATGTAGCTTACGGCAGCAGCGGTGCAGATGAATACGGATTTGGAAAAGTTGATGAGGTCAGAATCTGGAATATAGTCAGAAGCGAGTCTGAAATAGCAAATTATTACAACAGGTATCTTTCGGGTAGCGAACCGGGACTGATTATGTATTTAAAAATGAATGAAGGGTCCGGTAATGTAACTTATGATGCTTCTCCAAAGCTTAATAACGGTTATTTAAAAAATAATCCATTCTGGAGCACTGAAGGTCCGGTTATAAATCAGTAAATATTTTAAATAAAAAAAGAGTTATCCGTATCGAATAACTCTTTTTTGTAAACGTATTTTAAAATTATTTCACAAGTATCATTTTCTTTGTATCGGTAAATCCGTTCGATTCAAGCTTGTAGAAATAAATTCCGCTTGAATACTTCACTGCATTCCAATCAACATGATAACTTCCTGTTGTCATTTCTTTTGAAATTAATGTCTCAACTTCTTTTCCCATAATATCATAAACTTTCAGGCTGACGAATCCGTTTTTAGGAATCGAGAATTTGATATTGGTTACAGGATTAAATGGATTGGGATAATTTTGTTCAAGTACATATTTCTGTGGCGTGAGGTTGTTTTCATTCCGGATTTTCGAGACAAGACTGTACCTGTCAAAATACACTTTTTTAACTGATGCGTCCATACCTACCCACACTGCACCGAGGTCAAGCGATGGAAGTTCAACAATTGCAGGTATATATCCTCTCGCAGACCAGCCGGGTGAGTGCTCGCTTATCGCAACGGGATTTGAAAAAGTTGTTGCGGTGGCATTTGAATAACAGTACATCAGTTTGTCGGTACCATTAGTCGGTTGACCTGTTTGTAAGCTGTCAGAATATAAAATTAAATCGAAACCGTTTGATGTTCCCATGTAGACATTTGCATCAAACCAGTATTCATCCACATTTGGATTCGATGCAATATTTACAGGTGAGCCGTAAGAAACACCGTATGTATCGCTCTTCCTTCCAACAATATTTATGCTTCCTGTTGTTCCGGTTGTATATATTAACCATACATTACCGTTAAATTTTACGCTCTTATATTCTGTCTTTGGAGTTGTTTCTGTAGCTACATCAACAAAATTGGCTGAGCTCATAGTACCATTCGCAGTCTGTCTGTATCTCGCAGAACGGATAATTGCTGTGGAAGTATCAGTACCTACAATCGTACCTGTATTGTAATAGTTTAATATCACAGAGTCGCCATCCATCATTTGCGAAATACGCGGTATCGCTCCCGCAGATGTTACGGTCGAAGTCGCTGACCATGTTGTGCCTCCGTCAACCGAAGAGCATCTTGGAATACTGTTTGAGGCAAGCACGTCTAAGAACAAATAAAGCGCTCCTGTGGATGAGCCTGCAACATCAAATGTTCTGTATAAACCTGCAGTCAATACCTGATTAAATGAGTTGTTGACTACATTCCATTTGTAAATTGTATTTTGATACATAAAAAACAAATATAACGAATCAGGCCCTGCTCCGGTTCTTGTCAATACAAACCTGTCAATTTTATCTCTTAAATTTATTCCTGATGTATGCATCGTCCAGTTTGCACCATTATTTGTAGATTTGTACAGTATTATACCCAAATTGTTTGTCACAAGTGTGTCATTAAGAGCAATATAGATTGTGCTACCTAATTTTGATGTAGCGATAGGACCTATAGGTTCATAAGCTGAAACCTGAACGTCGCCCCCCCAGCTTGGGTTTGTTTGGGAAATATTTCCTGACGGTATCGCCGTTTGAACAGAATATTGCTGTGGAAAGGCAAAACCTGAAATAAATAATACAAAGATTATTGTTAAGATTTTGTTCATTTCTTTCTCCTTTCGTTTATTGAGTTTTTTTCGAAATTTATTTTAATACCCTGAGTTTGAAGGTATCAAAATTATTTAATTAATAACATACATTTTGTTTCAGAAAAATTCCCGGATTTTATTCGATAAAAATAAATACCTGATGCCAGATTTTCCGAATGAAAATTAACTTCATAATCTCCAATATTTTTATTTTCATTAACAAGTATCTTCATTTCTTTTCCCATTATATCATAAACTTTAAGTGAAACGAAGCCCGATTTTTCTAAGCTATATTTAATAACAGTATTTGGATTAAAAGGATTCGGGTAATTCTGATATAAAGTAAAGCATTGAGGGTTAACAGAAGATTCTTTTTTAATATTTACGCCTCCTGCATTTCCTGAGTAAATTATCATTCCGTTATTACCAACAATGTGAATTCCCGTTTGATTATTTCCGGAAAAAGTTAAATCTTCGTAAAAATGTCCTGAATTAAAAGTAACGGATTGCCACGAATTCCCTAAATTACCGGAATATAATATTGATCCATTTGCGCCGATAATCCACAATTGTTCATTATTATTAATATTTTTATAATAGATTTTTTTACCGCCATAAGCAACCGTATTTGTTTTATACCAATTAGTCCCTCCGTTAGTTGTTTTTAAAATATTACCACTGTCTGATATGGCCCAACCCGTCAAATTATCTTTAAAATTTATTCCGGAAATATAACGACCATAAGGTACGTTTTGGAAAAACCAGTTCTTTCCGCTCGTAATTGTCTTTGCGATAAACGAACTTGTATTTCCACCTGAGATAAATCCTGTTTCAACTGAAGGGAAATGCATATCCATTGGGTCTGAAATATACGGGTTTAAAATAATTGTTGATGTATCCCAGTTATCTCCTCCATTTGTAGTTTTCCATATTCTTAATCTGGTATTTATTTTCAAACCGAGAATCCATCCGTTTTCAGAATCAAAAAATTGCACTTTAAAACCCGCAATTTCGGGATTAGTAATTACTTTTGTCCAGTCTTCACCACCATTTGATGTTCTGTAAACTTCAAATCCAACAACCCAACCGTTATCTGAATTTGTAAAAAAAACAGAATTATAATTCCATAATGTGGGAATATTGACAGATGACCAATTTAATCCTAAGTTTGTTGTTTTAATAACTACTCCATTATGTCCAACTGCATAGCCAATCTGATTATTTGTACCTGTAAAGCAAATTGAACTTAAATGTTCGCTGGTTCCGCTTGTCTGAATTTGCCACTGAGCATAACAACTCCCGGAGAATTTATCGGAATACAAGAATGTTAAAAAAAATATTATTATAAATATTTTTTTAAAATTACTGTATGATATTTTTAAAATAAAATTCAAAAAAATATCTTTATTTGATTAGTACCATCTTCATCGATTTATTGAAATTATCAGTTGATAGAATATAAAAATAAATTCCAGAGCTTAAATTACCGGCGTTAAATGCTACCTTATAAGTTCCAGATTCTAATTTTTCATTTACTAATGTTGCGACCTTTTTTCCCAATATATCATAAACTTTCAATTGTACATTACCGTTTTCAGGTATGCTGAATTTGATGCTAGTTGTTGGATTAAACGGATTAGGATAATTCTGAAATAACCTGAATTCTTCAGCGACATTATTAAGATTCGTAATATTCTGAATCAAAGCAAACTCAGTTTTAAATACGCTTCTTCCATGAGTCCATGCAAATATCTGACCGCTCGGAGGATGGAGGGTTAAATCATGTACAGGTACATTAGTCGGTAATCCTCCTCCCATAATTGCCCAGTTCTGCCCAATATTTGTTGTAACCATAACACCATAATCAGTTCCCACATATAGTTTGTTTGGGGTAAACGGATCAATTACAACATCATTTATTGGTGCATCGGGCAGATTACCGTTTATTGCTGTCCAGATTGCTCCGAAATTAGTCGTTCGGAAAATATGCGCCCCGGTGGAATCCACTTTGTATCCGGAAAGCGTTACATAACAAATATTTGCAGAATCTTTGTGAATTGTAACTCGTGTTACCCAGCGGTTGGGTAGTCCTGCATTTATTAAATTCCAGTTTGTACCTCCGTTGGTTGTAACCCATATATTTGCATCATCTGTTCCTGCATAAATTACATTTGGATCTGATTTTGATACATCAAGGGTTGTAATGTTACCAAGATTAACCACATGGCCTTTTGCAAGATCAGGGCTTATTGCAGTCCAGCTTGCCGCTCTGTTTGTTGATTTATGGATTTTATAAGTCCCGCAGTATAGAATTGATGGATTGTTTTTATCAATAATCCAGGGTGTGCTCCAGTTTGTATAAGTTAAATCAAGTCCTGATGTAGCATTTAAAAAAGAACTGCCTCCGTTTGTCGAACGCATCAAACCGCCGTTTTGTGAGGATGCGTACATAAATTGTGAATTTTGATAATCAATAAGACAGTAAAATCCGTCACCGCCTGTCACAGTATTCCATGTTAAACTTCCCGAAGTCATAACACAAGAATTATCCTGCGACCCGCCCAACAACAAATTTGGGTTTTGGTTACTTACATCTCCTGCATAAAACTGGGTAACCGGGAGCGATGGACTTGATGTGAATGTGTAGCCGCCGTTAGTGGAATAGTCTATTCCACCGTCATTTCCGATTACTATGTAATATGAATTTGAAGGTGCAAAACAAACCGCGTGATGATCAACATGGATTGAAGATAAGACAGAAGGAAACGAGGTTCCACCGTCTGTTGAAATCTCCATATACAGACCACCGCAAAAAACCTGGTTAAAATTTGTAGGATTGACCTTGCATATCCTGTTAAACCACGCATAATTAGAAGAGCCTCCTGCAGACGAGTTAATAAGCGACCAGTTAATTCCGCCGTTTGTTGATTTGTACAGACCTGCTGTATATCCGCTTGAGTTTGCCAGAAGAGCATATATCATTTGTGAATTGGATGCACAAATATCAATCGAAATTCTGCCAAGTGTCGAAGTGTTTGATGGAAAACCTCCGTTTACAACTGTCCAGTTCTGCCCTGAGTTTGAAGAAACGTATAATGCTGAATTCGGGCCTCCGTATTTGATGTAATTTTCTCTTCTTGTTCTTTCCCACATTGCCGCAAAAACCCTGGAAGGATTTTGGGGATCTATCGCAACATCAATTGCCCCTACCGAATCAGATATATAAAGTACTTTCGACCATGTAGTCCCCGCATCTGTCGATTTATAAATTCCTCTTTCGGTATTGTTATGTCTTAAAGAGCCGACAGCCGCTGCATAAATTTCATTTGTATTAACAGGATTGATTGCAATATTACCTATGCTGTAAGTATTTTGCAGCCCGATAAAAGTCCAATTCAACCCTGAATTCGTTGATTTATAAATACCTGTTCCCGGGTAATAACTTCTTAATGAATTAGCTTCACCTGTTCCGCAATAAATAATATTCGGATTTATCGGATTAATTGCCAGCGCACCGATTGATGAAGTATTCTGATTGTCAAAAACACTTGACCAGCTCTGGCAGAAATTAGTTGACTTCCATAAACCTCCGTTTGCGCATCCTGCATAAACGGTCTGATGGTTAGAAGGATCTATAGCTATAGTAGTTATTCTGCCTTCTATATTTGTCGGCCCTGTAAGAATCCATTCCGAATTTCTGTACTGTTCATTGACAGGAACATTTTTTTTAACATACTCCATGGAATAAACTCTTTCTTCATTTGGAATCTCATCAAATGGATATGCTCTTTGAGTTTCGAACCACTCATATTCCGGAATTTCCGATTTTTTATCCTTCGCGTTCTCCGTGTTAAATTTATTCAGATAAAAGAAATATAGAATAAGCAGTAAAAACGCCAATGCTAAATAGACAATAAGTTTAGAGTATTTCATTTAAGCACTTTCTGTTTGATAAAAACTTTTATAAAAAATTGTAATAAGCAATTATTAAATAATACTTAAAATAAAGTTAAAATTCAATTTTTAAGTGCTTTTTAATATTGTTAAATAAACTTCAGACTCTGTTATTCATTGATTTTACAGTATAAAAACCTTAATTTTAAGGTTTAAATTAATAAAATTTTCATTTTTTATTTAAAGGAGTATTTACAAGCGAATGGATAAGCCAAAGACGAAGCATAATACCGGAATAATGAATAAAATGAGAGATAAGATGCCACTTATCATCATCATACTAATTATTGCATTTCTCGGTACCATAATTTTCGAATGGGGTATGAATTATCTTGGTCTGAGAGGTTCTCAGATGGTTGTGTTTGGAAAGGTGAACGGTACAGAGATTCATTATCAGGAGTATGAGACATTACTTCAGAGACAGGTTGAACAGATGAGGGAACAAAATAAAGGAAAAGAACTGGATGAACAAACTTATAATCAGATTAAAGAGCAGGTATGGAATTATCTCGTACAGCAGACATTAAAAGACCAGGAAATGAAAAGACTCGGTATAGCAGTTTCTGACCAGGAAATTCTTGATTGGGTCTTCAATGAACCCGAATCACTTCCCGACTGGCTTAAAAACAATTTCAACGATTCGCTTGGAGTTTTTCACGCTGAATACCTTCAGATGGCAATTCAGGCTCCTGAGAATAAATCCAAATGGGTTGAAATCGAACAGTATTTGAAGAAAATTCTGCAGGATAATAAAATGAATTCGCTGATTGCTGCATCGGTATCTGTTTCGGAAGGTGATGTGCTTCAGAAGTATAAGGATGATAATTTAAAAGCAGGTTTCAGTTATTTATTATTTGACCCGAACACAATTCTGGATACTACTATGTTTCAGGTCACAAATGAAGAGATGCAAAAATATTATGATGAGCATAAAGAAGAATTCAAGCAGGATGAAGCAGTTAAGTTCAGATATTTAATATTCAATGATGCAGCTACCGCTGAGGATTCAGCAAACGTTAAAAAACTTCTTGAAGGATATATAAAACAGCTAAAAACAGCTGTAGTTGAAGATTCCTCATTAATTAAAATTATTAACGATGAATCAGCATCACCTTTCAATGCTGAATTCCAGAAACCCAATGCGCTTGGCAGAGGTGTTCTTAATTTTCTTTTTGGTGCGGCAAAAGATTCAGTATCGAGTTTGATAATTGACCAGGATGCTTATAAAATCGTGAAACTTCTTGACTCAAAGGAAGGCGAAGATACATATGTAAATGCTTCCCATATACTTGTCAATTTCGGTGCAGATACTGCAGCAGCGAAAAAGAAAGCCGAAGATATCATAGCAAGACTAAAAAAAGGTGAAGATTTTGATAAACTTGCAGGTGAATTATCCGAAGATCCTTCTGCAAAGCAGAATAAGGGTGATCTGGGTTGGTTTACAAAGGGAGCAATGGTAAAGGAATTTGAAGATGCGTGTATGAACGGAAAAGCAGGGGAAATTGCAGGACCTGTTAAAACTCAGTTTGGATTCCATATTATAAAAGTTAAAGGAAAATCAAAGAAGGAATTCAAGATTGCAGAAATGAAAAAACCGGTAGTCTCCAGTACAAGGACGAAGGATATTGCAAGAAAGAAAGCCGCAGATTTCATTAAGCAGCTTGAAGAAGGTCAGGGCTCTATCTTATCCTGCAATGCCGGAAAAAAACTATCGATGGACACGCTTGCAAAATCGTTAAATATGGTTTCGCTTGTTACACCGGAGGTTTCTAAAAACGGATTCCTGCCGGGTGCAGGTCAAAACCAGAGCGTAATAAGATTTGGTCTTGAAAGCGGTGTTGATAAAATTTACGGACCTGTTAAAGTGCAGAACGGATACGGAGTTTACCAGGTTATGCAGAAAATTTCAGAAGGATATAAGAATTTTGATTCAGTAAAAGTTACAATGATTAAGCCGAAACTTCAAAATAAAAAGAGATTTGAAGTAATGCTGAAAACCGCTACTGAACTGAAAAGTAAAATACAGGGCAATGACCTGAATTCTCTTTCAGCTGCTTTTCCGCAGTATAAAGTTGAAAAGGCAGATTCGGTTTCAGTCGGTAAGCCTGACCAGAAAATGGGACTGGATTATAAAGTTTTCAATGAAATATTCAAGCTGAAACAGGGTGAAATATCTGCTCCTATAAAAGGTGACAGGGGATATTTTATAGTTAAAATAGACTGGATAACTCCATTCAATGAGCAGGAATATCTTGCAAAGCAGGCAGATATCAGAAAGCAGATGTTAATGACAAAGCAACAGTCGGCGGTACAGGAGTGGATGCAGAATCTGCAGAACTCAGCTGACATAGAAGACAACAGGGACAGACTGCTGAACTAACAGAGCTTTTAAAGAATCCATTATACAATTTCAAATTATTAATATTTTGCATATTGTATGATGGATTTTTTTATGCATAAAAGAATGTTACAGAATATAAAATAATATGGATTCAGACTCATCGCAAAGTAAAGGCAGCGTGTTGGGATCAAAAACAACAAAAGTAATTGTACTTACTACGGTAATGTTCACTTTCATATCTTACTGGCGAGCTGCAGCCGTTGTCGTAGGAGATTTAGGTTCAACCGCATATTACATAGGAGGTATTGCTGAGCAGTTTGTCGGAAAGATTGCACCTTTTTTTATTCTTCTGGTAATGCTTTTTTCATTAGCAGTTAATGCATTATACGTGGAATCATCGCCACTTTTTACAAGGGGGGGTGTTTACAGGGTTGTGAAACTTGCAATGGGCAACTGGTTTGCAAAAATATCTGTAAGTGCACTGATGTTTGATTATGTATTAACAGGCCCGATAAGCAGTGTATCTGCAGGTCAGTATCTCACCGGATTAATAAATGAATTACTGCATAGTGCCGGATTGCATTTCCAGCTTGACAGAAGTATTTCCTCGATGGCAATCGCCATAATAATTATTATATATTTCTGGTGGGAAAATATTAAAGGGATAGAAGAATCGTCAAGCAAGGCACTTAAGATTTTCATAATCACAGGTGTTATGGGAGTGATTGTAATAACATGGGGTATCGTTACACTGTTTATGAGCGACAAACCATTTTTTGCAAATCTGCCGCCTCTTCATCTTGAACTGCCCGAAGAAGCTTTCGGGTGGCTGCACGGAATGGACTGGGTTAAGTCAATAGGTTTTATCAGTATAATAATTGCATTTGGTCATTCACTGCTTGCACTGAGCGGTTCTGAAACGCTAGGACAGGTGTACAGAGAAGTTGAATTTCCAAAATTAAAAAATCTGAAAAAAACAGTTACTGTAATTTTTATTTTCAGTTTCACTCTTACCACGAGCGTAGCTTTCCTCGGCGTGATGCTGATTCCGGATGATATTCGTCCTCAGTATATTGATAATATGATTGGCGGTATAGCAATGTTTCTTTACGGACCGCTATGGCTGAAGCTTATATTCCACGGATTTGTTGTTATTGTAGGAGTTTTAATATTATCAGGTGCCTGCAATACTGCCATAGTTGGTGCAAACAGCGTAATCAACAGGGTTGCCGAAGATAGGGTGCTAACAGACTGGTTCAGGAAACCGAGCAAGAAATTCGGTACTACATACAGAGTTTTAAACCTTATAGCTATATTGCAAATCGCTACAATTATACTCTCAAAAGGAGATGTATTAATTCTTGGTGAAGCATATGCATTCGGGGTAATCTGGAGTCTTACATTTAAGGCATTTTCAATGGTAGTCTTAAGATATAAAGACAAAAGACCAAGGGAATGGAGAGTGCCTTTAAATTTCGACGGTAAGAAGATACATATTCCATTCGGACTGCTTGTAATTTTTATGGCTTTATTATTTACGGCATTAACAAACTTACTTACAAAACCTCTCGCGACAGTTTCTGGGATTATTTTCACCGTCAGCTTCTTTATTGTGTTTGTAATATCAGAGCACATTGTGAAAAAGAAGACAATGGAAGAAAAGAATATTACAGAAGAAGAATTCCACAGTGAAACTCATCAGAAAATACTCGAGCATTTTAATCTTGAAGACGAATCACAAATTACTCCCGAAGCTATTGAGAGCTCATTGAGCGACAGGGTGATGGTTGCGGTGAGAGACCCTTCCAACCTGGAGCATTTAAAAAGAATTATCGAAGAAACAGATACCGAGAAAACCGATATAGTGGTAATGATAGCGCGCGTATTCAAGGACAAGCAGAACACGGAAGTGAAGAATGACCTCGAATCGGATGAAAGACATCTTTTCAGCGAAGTGGTGAACACGGCTGAAAAAATCGGCAAGCCCGTGATACCTATTGTGGTGCCCACTAACAATGCGTTTTATTCCATTATGAATGTAGCCGCAAGCTTAAAAGTGAGGGAAGTAGTTATCGGGCTTTCGGCAAAGTACAAGCCCGACGTGCAGATGCAGCAACTTGCATTGCTCTGGGGAACTGTGAACTCCGATGAAAATAATCACGTTAAGCTGAGAATAATTGTTCTGCATAAGGAATATACTATCGATTTATAAGATTGAAGATTTATAAGATTAAAGATTGAAGATTAAAAACAAAGTCAAAAGCCCTGCGGAAGCGGGGTTTTTTATTTGAGATAATTTTTGAATTTTTTATTAACTGATTTTTAGCGATAATTAAGAAAATAATCCGTTTGAGTTTCAGGTTATTAAAAATATTATTCATTCTGCTTTTTTTCATCACAGCGGAGGGGAGTGCACAGAACTTCACTTTGAAAAATATATTTTCAGGTTTTTCTTTAAATGTTTCAATGAATTATGTTTCATCCGCAACTATTCTCCTTAATCCGAACAGTCCGGATTTAATAGAAAGAAACACCACAGTTCAGCTTAAGGGCGGATACGGATACGGCGCGACTCTGAAGAAAAAACTTTTCGAGGATGTTTATGTCGGAATATCCGCCGAGTACCTGAGAATATATGATGATGAGCTTGCCGCAATTCTGGAGAATGACAATGACTATGTAAGGGCGCGCCTGACGGAGACAGTAGAGATGATACCCGTGGAGCTTTCAGCATATTTCAACATTCCGAGGTTTGTAAACAATCTAAACATTTACCTTGGAGGAGGAGCGGGATTATATTTCGGCAAGAGAACGGAGAAAATGGCAGGAATGGAGACAAAGCTAATTTCCAGCGACCCGCTTTTCAGTCTTAATGTAATTTTCGGAGCCGAATATTTTGTTGAAAAAAATATTTCCTTCAACGCCGAGATGAAGGTGCGCGACGGAAAATTCAAGGTGCACAGCCAGTATCCCACAAACCGCATCACATACGAAGGTCAGATATATTACTTCGAAAAGGATTTATACTCGAAGGTGTATGTTGACGGCCTGAAAGTCAGCATAGGCGCATCGTATTACTTTTGACAAATAGCAAATAACAAATAGTCCCGATAAAGAACATCGGGATGCAAAGAACGCACAAATAGCAAATAACAATTTGCACATAGCAAATATCCAATAGCAAAAAGTAAATAGCTACGGGGGGGGGTGTAATATTGTAAGTATTGTTTTATTAATAAATAAAAGACGATTCATCACTAAATTCAAAAAACTTGAAATTACTGATTATCCGGCATTTCAATTTTTCATCACTTTTCCGAGTTGACTAAGCTTGGAAACATATCAATTTTTAAAAATTTCTAAAGTACTGTTATTCAGACAATTCACTTTTGGGAAACGTTTCCGCGTTGCAGTACGTAGCAGTTTTGTTTTCCACCCGGATAATTAGTTAAAAAACAATTATTTGCAAGCCGGCTGAACGGGGAAAAGTGTTGCAGTTTTGGGAAACGCGGGAAACGCCCTTTTGTTAATCCATTTTCCAGCCATTATGTCAAAGAACTATATACCATAATAATATAAGGGTATTAAAATTAAAAAGCAAGAGGGAAAGAAGTGGACGGATATTAATTCTATTAAAAGGAAATATTAATATCTTGAAAAAAAATAGCAAATAAATTACGTTAATTTTACTAATAAGATTTAGGAAAATGTATCAATAGTAAGAAAATAAGTATAAAGTATATATATATGAATTTATTTGAATCATTAGTCGAAAAAACTAAACAATGGAGAGAAAATAATTATCATTCAGATGAATTTCCTGCTATATCCGAAATTCTGCTTTACAATAAAGAAGATGGTAAATTGCGGTTTCTTCGTGAACCTCAATTCAGAGCATTAGAAGTTTATTGGTATTTACGTATTGTCCAAAAAACTCCTGATTTTCTTACTCTCTACAAAACTTTGTTTCCCAGAAAATCGGATTTTAGAAAAGCTTTATCAATTCACACTAATCAGGAAATAACCGATATGATTGAAAACGAAGAAGACTATCTCGAAAAGATTAAAACAGACGATGAATTTGTTAAGCGAAATAAGCTTGAATCATTAAAAGAATCTCTTGATTTAGATTATCCAAGTTATATTCTTGCTCTTGCTATGGGTGCAGGAAAAACCATACTAATAGGTACTATTATTGCAACTGAATTTGCTATGAGCATCGAATATCCTGATGCAAACTTTATGAAGAATGCTTTGGTATTTGCACCCGGTACTACAATCATCGAAGCATTAAAAGAAATTGCTGATATTCCGTTTAATAAAATCTTGCCTTCTCGTTTATATCGTCCATTTATGGCAAATATAAAACTGACTTATACAAAATCTGGCGAGAAAGATATTCCTGTCGAACAGGGTGGAAGTTTTAATTTAATTGTGACTAATACTGAAAAAATTATGTTACGGAAAATTCGTAAAAATGCAAATCAAACTTCACTTGAATTCGAAGAAAAAGAGAAACAGGAACAGCTTTATTCTAATCTCCGTCTGCAAAAAATATCAAGTCTTCCAAATCTTGGTATTTTCTCTGACGAAGCACATCACACTTACGGTCAGAAATTAGGCGAAGAATTAAAACGAGTACGCAGTACCATTAATTATCTACACGAAAAGAAAGAAATTATTTGTGTTGTTAATACAACAGGAACGCCTTATTACAAATCACAAACTCTTAAAGATGTTGTCTTCTGGTATGGTATTGCCGAAGGTATTCAGGACAATATACTTAAAAGTTTAGAGAACGGTATTCGCAGTTATAGTATTAGCAGAGATAATAATAGCATCAAAGAAATGATTGCCGATATTATTCAGCACTTTTGGGATAAGTATGGCGGTATAAAAACTGTTGATGGTTGTAAAAGTAAGATAGCATTTTATTTTCCAACCGAAGAAGCTCTTAAAGATGCTCGTCCGTTTATCGATACTTCATTAGTTCAAGTAGGACAGCCATCTACAATTGTTTTAAAAAATACTCAAACATCCTCAAAACAGGAAATTGATGATTTTAACGCTCTCAACGACCCTAATTCTTTATACCGTGTTATGCTTTTAGTTGGTAAGGGTACTGAAGGTTGGAATTGTCCGTCTTTATTTGCTACTGCACTTATCCGTAAAATTTCAGGTGCAAACAATTTCTTGTTACAGGCAAGTACTCGTTGTTTAAGGCAGATTGCTAATAATAAACTGAATGCCACAATTTATCTCGATGGTCAGAATGTTCAAACTCTCGATAATGAGTTAAAAGAAACCTATGGCAGCAGTTTAGTTGAATTGAACGCCAAGAAAGCGGACATGGTTACACAACGCTTATTTATTACTAAAGCAGAAATGCCTAAGTTACTCATTAAAAAAATTATTGAAAAAGTAGTCTTAGTAGAAAACAAAAAAGTTAATGTCATTCTCAGTTTGCCTGATGAAACGAACGAAGAATTAATTTCTATAAATACATACAACCCGAATACCGTTAGCGATGGAAAAGTTCTTTATCAAACCGCAGAGGGAAGTAAAACACTTGAGGTAGATTCTGCAATTGATGTTTATGCAGCATCAATATTAATTGCGGAAAACTATTACCTCGATAGTTTTGAAATACTTAAGAAACTAAAAAATTTGTATTCCGAAGAAATTCCCACTTCTCATTTAATTAAATTATTTGATCAGGTTGAATCTCAAGTTTGTAATTATAAAATTACGACAGAAGAAGTCGAAGAAGCACTCGCAATTATTCGTTTAAATAATATTGATGGTAATAGCAATTTCCAAATTGATGATAAAGGTAGGCTTTTCACTGAAATTCGATATACAAAAGGTAACGATATAAACTTCCTTTCAAAAGAAAAGACTGAAAACAATAATGGTAATTTCGGTTTTCATTATACACCATACAATTTTGATTCTAATCCCGAAAAAGATTTCTACATCAATTTATTAAATATGATTAATGAAAAACCCGAAGATGTTGAAGACATTTATTTCACTGGCGCATTAACCGACCCTAATAAAACTGATTTCTATTTTGAATACAAAGGTAAAGATGAGCAATATCATAACTATTTTCCTGATTTTATTATAAGAAAAAAGTCAAAGGGGAAAAAAGATGGAAAGTTTTATATAGTTGAAATCAAAGCTGAAAGCGAAAGGGATGATGCTATCGATGGAGAAAATGGAATGAAAAAACTAAAATTAACCGAACTGGAAAACTTAAACAAAAACCGTTTCAAATATGAAATTGTTTTTGTTCCCGGAAGCACTGTTCCTTCAGATAAATACAAAAATATTAAAGAATTTTTGAACAAAGAATAATATGTCAGAAAAGAAAGAAATGAAAATAGCCGAAGTAAAAGGTCGTCCAATGTTACATTGGATTGGTAAACAACCATTGGAAACAGTAAAATCCTTTCCAGCACAATTGGTGGAAACCTTTAATACAGATACAATCCCCAAAGTCCCTACTTTTGAGAATTTAAAGAATGATTGGACTAACTTATTATTGCATGGGGATAATCGAGAAGTTATGTCCACTTTGTTGGTAAATGGATTTCAAAATAAAGTTGATTTTGTCTATATCGATCCACCTTTTAATACAGGACTCGATTATGTTCGGAAAGTAAAACTCAGAGGTACAAATAAAAAACTTGAAGGGGATGAAATGTCTTTTGATGAACAAATAATGTATGAAAACGCATTTCTTGAAAGCAATTTTCTTCAATTTATGAAAGATGTACTTTTGTTATTAAGTAATCTTTTAAATAAAGATACTGGTTTAATAGCAGTAAGAATTGATTATAATTATTCGCATTATATTAAAGTTATTTTGGATGAAGTATTTTCTAAAGATAATTTTATTAATGAAATTATTATTGGTAGAAGTCGCGAAACTGCAGGTTCCCATTCGAAATTAGAAGTGACAACTGAAAGTATCTATTTGTATTCAAAATCTAATGATTATAAATTAAATCAAATTTTTGCCAAAAGACCAATTTCGGAGATTGCTTGGACAGGCTTTACTATGGGTGGTGATAGAAATCCCCCAGAAAGAAGTTTTTTTAATAAAATATTTCTTCCATTACCCGGACAACATTTTACCTTAAAACAAGAAAAATGCGACAAACTTATCAAAGAACATTTTTTGCGATTAAAATGTAAAGACTGTGGGTGTATATATTTTTATGGTGATTCAGAACATAACTTTAATAAGCAATCAAAAAAGAAAGAAAATAGATTCAAATATTACGATATTTCATCATCAACAGAATTTAAAGTTGTAATAGAGTTAAAAGAATGTTTAAATTGCGGGAAAGACAATTTCAATGTTGAATATTTAGGTAATGATGATGTACAAGTAAATAATAATTGGATGGATATACCGTCTTATGCGACAACAACAGGTTATCCAACTGAAAATTCTGAGGATTTATTAAATCGAATTATTCGTCTTTGTGCCAAGCCTGATAAGGTTATAATGGATTGTTTTAATGGAAGTGGAACGACTGCAGCTGTGGCTCAAAAATTAGGCATGAAGTGGATAGCATGCGACATAAACAAAAGTTCTATTCAAACAACAAGCAGTCGTCTACAAAGCATAATTAGAGGTCAAGAAAAAATAATCCAGAAAGAAAAAGGCAAACTTAAATTAGAGGAAAGAAAAACTTTCTATACATCCTTCGCTCATTATAAAATTAATGATTATGACGTTCAAATTCAGCATAATGAACTGAAAGAATTAGTTATTGAGCATCTTGGAATCAAACGATTACGAATCGATAGTTTTTTTGATGGTACATTAGGAACTGAATTGGTAAAAATTATTCCTTTCAATCATCCTCTTTCATTATATGATGTTCAGTTAGTAAAAAATGAATTGGGTAAACGTAAAGATGAAACAAGAAATATTATTTTGGTTTCTCTCGGCATGGAAGTCAATGTAAAAACTGAAATTGATTCTTACAATAAATTACGTCCTGTTAATAAAATCCGTACAATTGAATTAAGAACTGATAAGAAATATGGTTCTTTCTTCGTGCACAAACCTGCACAGGCAGACATTTCAATAACCAAACAAAAAGATAAAGCAAAAGTTATAATAAAAGATTTTATATCACCAACAATATTACAGCGATTAAATATTGATAGCAAATTGTTTCAGGCGCAAATCAAAGATTTCCGCAGTCAAATCGATGTTGTATTAATCGATACAAATTACAAAGGCGATGTTTTCAATATCTGCATCAGCGATGTTCCTGAAAAAAAGAAAGACTTTATAATCGGCGAATACGAATTCGAGTTAAATGACAGGAACTCCAAAATCGCCGTAAAAATAATAGATATGTTAGGTGAGGAAGTTTTAAAAATTTTCTAGACTAAATTTGTTGTTGGTGACGCTTCGCTTTAACACCAACAATGGCGGACAAAACATCCTCATTTTCATGAAGTTTTCTTTACTCGAGCTACTCAAAGGCAATAGTCAGCAAAGTCTGCAAAAATAAGTCTATTTTGCAGACTTTGCTGACTTTATTTCTTTTCTAAATAAATGTTGAAAATTTTATTAATAATCCTATATTTCCCACGTTCAATTTTAACAATCATACCCTTTTCATATAGTCTGTTTAATGTAGCAGACAAATGTCCTTTCCCGATTTTAAATTTCTTAGCTGAAATTAGTAATTCTTCGAAAGTATATATTCTATACTCAGAAGACATAATATGTAAAATGTCTTTTTCCTGTCCACTTGCTTTGAAATAAAGAGGATCAAGAATAATCGGGCTTAACTCCGAAATTGCTTGATTTAAAGAAGTATCGAACTGTTCAATAGATACCTTGCCTTTTATTTGGTTATCGAAAAGATAATTACATATAATTTGTATTAAAAATGGATGTCCTTCAGTTATTTCAAAAACATTATGTGTTACATCACTGCTAAATGCTACACCTGTTTCTTTTAATGATTCTTGAATTAAAACATCAGAACTTTTTTTGCTAATATTTTCCAGTTTTAATATTGGAATAAAATATCTTCCAATTGGATTTAACTTCTGCAAAAACATATTCCATCCATCGTACGTACTAGATAAGACAAATAAATAGCCCGTGTTTTCTATAAATTCACTATCTGAAAGTACGTTTTTTAATAAAGTAAGAAATTCAGGAATAACTCTGTAATTTTGTACATCATCTAATAATACTACAAGTGCTTTCATATCATTTTTCAGACTTTTCCAAAGTTTTATCATAGAATCTAATAGCAATCCCTGTGGATCTCCTTCATATTTATTCTTTTCTTTGAATTCTATTCCACCTCCGATAACTGGAATTGTTATTCCAATTCCTTTCATTGATTCATAGAATGATTTTAATTTTTCTCTTTTAATAGGAAGATTTCGAGGTAATTGAGAAATCAAATTAATTACAGGTGTTAAAAGATCTTTTTCAATAAATTCAGGAACATTTAATGTTGATGAAATAATACTTTTGCTTTGAGCTATTTTCTTAAATTCTTTTAATAATGTTGTTTTACCGATACCCCAACCGCCCGTAGTAATAAAATGATTATATTTTTTATTAAGTGCATCTTTTAAGTGTTTTTCAAAAACACCAATCTCTTTTTCGCGTCCTATAAATACTTTAGGTTCCTGACCTGAACGTGGTGTAAATGGATTTTGACCAATCATTATATTGAAATATTAATTTATCAATAAATTTCGTTTTACTATTTATAATGACGCTATTTACATTAACAATATCTTATTTCACATTTACTCTTACGCCTTCGGAGTGGGCGGTGAATTCGGGTGCATACATACATTGTATTGATGTAATGCCATTGGAGAAGTCACCGGTATTATTCACTCTCAAAGAATATTCGAATACATAGGTTCCTTTAGGCAGCCAGCCGAAGAAGAAGTTAGTCGAAGCATCGCGCGTGGTTTCGTAATATCCAAGTCCACCCTGATATTTATACTGCGAAATAACATTCAGCGGCTCGAAGCACGCGGCGCGCATATCCTTCATATGGACATATTCCATATCTCTATCGGCGCGGAGTTCGATTCTGACTTTGACAAGGTCGCCGACTTTGAGTTGAGTATTATCGGTAATAGGTGTAATCACCGGTCCCGTGGAAGTATTTTCCTGCAGGAAGAGTTTTTTATCGAGTTTGAGCGGGGTTTCCGCTTTTGTAATTTTATCGAGCTGTTCAAAATACTGCCAGTAGAGCGCTCCCCAGCTTACGCCTTCATCTTTTTTGGAGACCGTAACATTTCCCATTTCGGGTTTGATTTCATCGTAGTACCAGTTTGTTTTGAAATATCCCGTGCCCGCTTCGACCTTCACGTCGGGAATGTTTTTCGGGTCAATTTTCTGACTGCCGACAGTGATATCCACGAGGACTTCGGATGCGAGCCAGTCTGTGCCTTTCAGGAGCAGGGCATAGCAGGCTTCGGCAGTGGATTTGGTTGTCTGCCAGTTCTGTGTCTGCTTTTGTTTGAGCAGCCAGACTTTAAGGTCATCAACTGCAACTTTATCTTTTGCAACTTCATCATAGACTTCGATAAGCAGAGCCTGAGTTTCGATAGGAGCCTGATACCAGTACCAGCCGCTTTCATTATCTTTCCAGTACATTCCGAGTTCTTCGTGCCGGATTGCATTTTCGTTCATAGATTTTACAATCATAGCCGGAACTGATGTGCTGCCGTACCTGTGCAGGCCGAGTGCAATCATACCCTGCAGATGGCGGTTGTTTTCGAGCCAGTATTTTTCAGCCTGTCCTTTGAAATATTCGAATGCTTCCTTGTTTTCATCGGGAATCGGTATATCATTAAAGTAGCTTCTGGTATAGAGATAGCTAATATTAATCTGCCAGAGGTGGTTATCCGATAATTTTATCCTGCCTTCCTTTGCCTGTTCCACAAGGTAATCATAATCTTTTTTATTCATATAGTCCATATAGCGGATTCCTTTAGTAACCATTTCCCATATACGGTAATCATTGCGGATATTAGTAACGCCGAGGTGGTCGAGGTGTCCTAATCCTTCTATGATATACTGTGTCATATACCTGTCTTCGGGCATACCGTCGAACCAGGGCCAACCGCCGTTCGAGTACTGCATTTTGACAAGTTTATCGACTGATTTATCGAGTTCTCTTGTCATCCTTCTGATATCGAAGAGCACACCGATTCTTCTTTTTCTTTCGCTTTCATCCTTAGCTTCGTTCACCCAGGGAGTTTCTTCGAGCATTACTGATTTAAGTTCTTCATTTTTCTCGAGGTTCGATAGCAGGGCATTAGGTTCATATTTCGACCAGGTATCGAATACCTGTTTTATTTTCGGGTTGCTGTTAGCAATGTGAGTTGCGATGCTGTTGGCATATATTCTTGCAAATACATTTTCCGCGCATTCCCAGGGATACTCCATCAGGTATGGCAGAGCCTGAACCGCATACCAGGCGGGATTGGAAGTGAATTCAAGAGTCAGTTTATAATTAGTCAGCGTTGTTGATTTATTATTCACCATTTTATCCATCGTGAAATTCTTTGTCTGGTTTGACCTGACGGGAAGAGGCATAGTTTCGGTTACGAGCATTCTGTTTGTAAGCACAGGCAGGGTATTCTCTTCTCCGTCGGAGAAGTTATCTGCTTTAGCCACAATTCTGTAAGTAACGGCATCGAGTCCGAAAGGAATATCGAGAGTCCAGCTTACGGAAGTGCTGAGCCCTTTTTTAGTATCGAATGAAATAACTTTCTGCTTATTGCCGAGCCAGTTGTCAACGGGTTTCATTGTGAAAGCATCGAAAAGTTCGAGCTGGGCATTGCCTGTTAAATCTTTTTCGGACAGGTTTGTAATTTTTGCGCTGAAAGTAATTTTATCACTTTCGCGGAAGTAGCGCGGAGGATTCGGGACTACCATCAGTTCTTTTTGAGTGACGAGCTGGTTTGTTGCGAATCCGATTTTCAAATCTTTTGTATGGGCAAAGCCGAGCATTTTCCATTTTGTAAGCGCTTCGGGCACCTGGAATTTGACAATGATTTCGCCGTTTTCATCGGTGCGGAGTTCGGGATAGAAGAATGCTGTTTCACTAAAATTTTTTCTTGCGGTAACGCCGGTGATTTCGCCGGGTTGATTATCCAATCTCCCGCCTCTTAAATCATCACCTTTCCCATTTTTCTGGTCTATAACTTTTTCTTCGGCAACTTTTTCAGTTTCGGAATATCCTTCGTCCTTTGATTTTTCTTTTGCGTAATCTTTTTTGAAAGAGACATCGGAAATCCTTCCGGACCTTTCTTCATCCATTGATTTCAGCCCGTCGGTAGTAAATAAGTAGGGCTGGTTAGAAACAGGCATCTGCATATAATCCATATAGCCATAATAATAATTTGTAGCGCTGGGATAACCAAACCAATTGAGATAGTCATAATAATAATAAACCGGATAATAATACTCATTCCATTCTTTCGAATATACAAAACCTGTATTTGCCTCGAAGTTACCTCCCGTTGTCCAGTAAATCCTGCTTGAATAGGGATAGTACAGACTGAGTCCCCAGTTATTCGGCTTGAATGCATCAAGTGAAGCATCGTAAAGAGTAGCTACCATTTCAGCGGCAACTTTATCGCCGTACTTGCCGCTGAGTCTGAGCCGCCACTCTTCATTTTCACCGGCGGTCAGTTTATCCCTGAAAGTTTCAAATTTAATGTCGAGCATTTTATTTGTATACGGCACTTCGATAATATTCTGATGAATGTACCCCCTATTATTCGAAATGAATGTGTAATGAATAAAAACATTACCCCGGTATTCTTCCTTGATTGGAATTGTGAAATATCTTTGTTCATTCCTGAGGTTTAACCACTGCTTCTCAATAATTTTTCCGTTCTGTTCAATTTCGTAAAGTATTTTTGCATTTTCTCCCGTACCTGCGATGAATGAAGCATAGTCGCCGGGCTCGGCTTTTTCCCTTGTAACATTAAACCAGTCGCTTGTCATATAGGGCAGAGTTTTTTCACCGGTGCTGAACGCAGTGAAGTAGAACTGCTCTTTTACTTCTTCTCCGTACTTATCTTTTGAAGTCATTTCAGCGAGATAGAGTCCCTGGTTCCACTGGTTAAGGTTTGTGATGTGAAGTATGGAATCAACGGCCGTATTAAATCCGAATTCATTAACTTTAAATTCTTTTTCCCATTTATGAAAATTATTTTCTTCACCGTATTCGAAATCGGGAAAGAGTCTATTGTATTCTTCTTTTGAATAAAGATATTTATCGGGCTTGCCCCAGAATGAGCTCTTGAGGACTTTATCAGGTCCTTTCAGTTTATAAATCGTGATATTGCCTTCGGCGGGTTCGAATTCACCGTTCAGGTTTGTAGTTGTTAATTTAAAATCAGATTTGTCGTTCTTATCGAGATACTGCGGAATCTCAACACCGATAATCAGCGAGTTATAACCGACGGAAATGTTTTTGATTCCGCTTCTGGTTTCTCCGTTGATATCGGTGATATCAGCCATTACCTTATAAGTGAAATAAGGTTTTGATTCTTTCGGGACTGATTTATCCGGAACGGCATTAAATTTAATTTCGAATTCACCGTTTTCATTTGTTACAGTTGTACCGTTTAAAACTTCAACTTCGGGTGATGAAGGATAGTATCCGTACCAGTAAAACCACCAGTATGGAAAGTTAGCTTTTCTAACGATTCTGTATTTTACTTTTGCGTTATCCACATTTGCGCCGGAGAATGATTTTGCATTTCCTTTTACTTCCACAATATCGCCGAGCCTGTAGCTGCCTTTAACGGGGTCGAACTTAACTTCAAACTTAGGTCTTTTATAGTCTTCGACCTGAACGGGAATAGAGCCGTAGTTTTCCGCGATAATGTGCAACTGTCCGTTCATAACGCCTGTCGGTGCAGTGAAAGAGCCGTTAAACGTTCCGAACTCGTTACTTGCCAGGCTGAGCGTTGAAATATCCTTATAGTTTACATCTTTAAAAGTTACGGTTACATTGAATCCCGGTAAAACTTTATTTTCCTTACCTTTGGATTCAAGCACAATCCCTTTGAAAAAGACAGTCTGGCCGGGACGGTAGATAGCACGATCCGTGAAGAAATACACGTGCGTGTACGGCTGGGAATTATTTTCATCATACCTTGTATCGGACTGATAGAACAATCCGTTCATATAATATGTATTAAGAAAATCCCTGCCTGTAAGAGCGGAGTTCAGATAATCGTCATCTTTTTCAAATTCGAGATAATAAGTAATATAATCCTTAGGAGTTTTAATAATAAAAAATCCTTCACTGTTGGTTTTAAATGTTTTTTCTTTCTTATATTCGTACCTGTAGTTATCGGGATTATAGTGCTGAAGGAACATAGTCACGTCCACGTTGTTCAAAGGTTCGCCTGTGAGCCTGTTCATAACATAGAATTCCATTGAGCCGTTTGGCATATTGCGGTTAAAGTAGCTTATGTTTGACACGGTAGAGAAGCAGTACGCGACGCCGTTTTTTTCATAGCTAAGATTTTCATTTGTACCTGCAATTATGATGTATTCGCCAAAACCAAGTTTTGAAATCTTTGTTTCTGTTTTGTGTGATTGAAAATCATTGTCATTCGGCAGGTTTATAGAAAATTTTTCCACAGGGGTTTTTTGTGAATAATATTCTATGAGCGCTTCATTTAATTTATCGGTTGCATATCCGTAATTATTTTCAAGTCCGGAGAGTATATCCTTAATATCGTTTTGCGATGTTTTAATAATTCTGAAGTAAAGTGTACTTACATTTTTATAAGACACGAGGCATTTAAAATCCTTTCCCGGGAGGTTTATGCTTTCCACTTCGAGAGAGAGGTTTTTGTTAAGAATGCTTAACTGCAGGCTTTTGCAGTTCGTAGCACCGTCGGATTCCGGGAATTTTTTGATTGCATTTTCACAGATTTCATAAGCTGTTTTTGCATCCCATTTATATTCTTCGGATTTACCCGGGTCATATTTCAAACTTCTCGAATAAATATAATTTGCCTTGTAATAAGCAACTTTTACGGAGACGGGATTTGATGAATATTTCTGCTCCATATCATCAAGAGCTTTCATATAGAGATTATACCTGTCATCATTTCCGGAGTATGTAATTAAGTATGTAAATCTTTTCAGGTCAAGCTCGACAAGTGCATCAGTATTATTATCACTTATATGGAATTTCAATGCTTCCTGAAGCAGGGTAGAAGCGTAATATTTAAAAGAACTCTTATCACTTGTTTTAATTTCGTATTTTACAAAATCTTCCGCATTCGAGAAGAAGGCAGGGTCATTAAGATTAAATTCATCGGCCGGTCTAGTAAGGTCTGATTCCTTATTCATAAAAAAGTCAATTGCGCGGTGAACGAGAAAGTCGTAAAGTGTCGGTCTGAATACTCTTCCGTTGGGTATATATTTATTATTTTTATAATCGTTCAGAATTTCATCATACAAATCGATTTTTGTATTCTGCAGATTCCAGGAATCGGTGAGGGATTCCCTGTAATAAAAAATAACTTTTTCGACGAACTTGCTCAAATCCCACGTTTTAATATCATTCTGTTCGAATCCTGTGGTTTTTGACCTGTCGAGAATTTTATACCTGTTCTGCTGGTAATAAGTCCAGTACATTTCAGCGAGCATTGACTGCAGAACCGGTTTGACAGGGAAGGATGCGGAGTTCATTTCTTCCGTAATATCCTTTATGTTCTGTTCATAGGAATCCTCTTTTGTGTTAAGATTCAGTTTTGCTTTGTATATGACAGCCTTTACGAAATTCGGAGCATTATTTTCATTTTTTGCCTGTTCATAAATTTTCAGCACAATCTCCAGAGCGGATTTCGGCAATCCGTAGTTTACAAGTGAATCAACTGTTTTCCAATCTTTATCATAGTCCTGAAGGAAAACGGGTGATTTACTATCTTTATTTTCAACAGCATGGCTGTAATTTATAGGCAGAACTGATAATGCAAAAAAAAGAAATGCGAGGGCAAAGATATTAGTTCTCATAATTAAAAAAAATTAGTTATTTGAAATGTACTGTTTAAAATATGCAAAATTAATGTTTTATTATATAATAAAATAAGGTGTTCACTTTTTTATACTCAAAAAGTGGAATCCTGTTCCTGTCATAAACAGAAAACGCTCTCATATAATTAATGAGAGCGTTTTTTTATTATTCCGAGTTGAAATTATTTTATTTCTCCGCTTTGAATCATTTTATGCATAACGCTGTGTTTTCTGCCGTAGAAGAAATAAATCAGCATACCAATTGCAAGCCACCCGAAGAGGCGATACCAGTTTTCAAGCGGGAGTGAAAACATAAGCACTGAGCAAGTAATAATACCGAGTATAGGTGTAAGCGGGAAAAAAGGCGCTTTAAAAGGTCTTTCCGCTTCAGGATGTTTTCTGCGCATTATTAAAACCGCAGTGCAGACAACGACAAATGCAAAGAGAGTACCGATATTTACGAGTTCTGCAAGTACTCTAAGAGGAAGAAAGCCCGCCAGAATTCCTACGAATATTCCTGTTATAATTGTGGACTTCCAGGGTGTTCTGAATTTTTCGTGAATTGCCCCGAAGACGCTTGGGGGAACGAGTCCGTCTCTTGCCATAGCCAGCATAACTCTCGGCTGGCTGAGCATCATAACAAGCAATACAGAAGTGATACCTGCCAGTGCTCCAAGCGAAATTACAAACTGTGCCCAGGTCAGTCCGACTTTATTGAATGCATCGGAAACCGGTGCATCGATATTAATCTGGTTATAGGGAACCATTCCTGTCAGGACTCCCGCAACAAGAATATAAAGAACTGTACAAATTAAAAGTGATGCTATTATTCCGATAGGAACGTCTTTTCTTGGGTTTTTAGCTTCTTCAGCGTGAGTGGATACGGAGTCGAATCCGATATACGCAAAGAATATCATTGCAGCGCCTGCAAGCATTCCAAGCGGAGCGCCATCCATAGCTTCCTGTCCCCATACGGTTTTTCCGAAGAAAGTAAGTCCGCCGTATCCGAAAGGAGCAAAGTTTGACCAGTTATCAGGATTAATGAAAAATATTCCAACGCCAATAACAAGCAGAACTATAGCGACTTTTATACCGACCATAGTTGCGTTAAAATTAGCACTTTCCTGAATACCTTTTATAAGTATAAAAGTAATTATTATTGTGATAATGATTGCAGGCAAATCGAAATATGACCCCGTAGCAACGAAATGGCCGAGTGCGGGGTCAAAGTCCATCGGCGCCTTTCGGAATATCAGCGGAATCTTCAAGCCGAATATACCGATGAAATCCTGAAAGTAATGCGACCATCCGTGTGCAACAGTAGCAGAGCCGACCGCATATTCGAGAATTAAATCCCATCCGATTATCCATGCAAAAAATTCTCCCATCGTGGCATAAGCATATGTATATGCAGAGCCGGCGACAGGAACCATCGATGCGAATTCAGCATAGCAGAGAGCCGCAAAAACGCAGGCAATCCCTGCAGCGACGAAGGAAAGAATTATTGCAGGACCTGATTTATCGTGAGCGGCAATACCCGTCAGAACGAAAATGCCTGTTCCGATGATAGCGCCGACGCCAAGACTGGTAAGCGTTACCGGGCCGAGTATTCGTCTAAGCCGGTTTTCACCTTTCATCTCTTCGAGGAGGAGGCTCAGAGGTTTTCGAGCGAAGAATTGATTCATAAATATATCCTTTTTTATTTAATAATGTGTTGTTGAAAATTTTCTTTTGTCTTTTTTACAAATTATCTGTGTAACATTTCTTCCCGACATCAATGCAGAGGGCACACCGCCTCCGACTTCAATCCACTGTCCAATCATATAAAAATTTTCCAGTCCTTTTATTGTTTTTTTCAGGCCCATAATACCTGTTTGACCGGACGGTATCCAGCCTTCATAGCTTCCTTTCCAGTTATTTGTATAGCGGATAACTGTTGCAGGAGTGGATACATCGATTTCTTCCACATTTGCTTTCACATTTCCGATTTTTTTATCGATGGCTTCGATAACTTCACCTGCGATTCTGTCTTTTTCCGACTGGTATCTGACCTTGTCATTTTTCCTGAGGTATTCCCAATAAGAAGAATTCCTGGTTGCAAACAGAGTGTACATAGATGTTTTACCCGGGGGGGCCATAGTTCTGTCGAAGTTGAATATTCTTACGAACATATTGTCATATTCCGTTTCTTCATCCAGCTTAAGCTTCTTACCGAGAGGGAATTTTAGCATATGGGGGATTCCGGAAAAATCGTGATTCACGCCAAGCGATACCTGTACGTAAGACGGGAATGTTTCAAATGACTTATAGATTTTATCAGTTTTTTTATCTTTGAAGTTGCCTTCGAGCATTTTATAAATTGTATAATGCCCGTCTGCTGCAGAAATCACTATATCGGCTTTATGTTCATCTCCGCTTTCGGTTTGTATTCCGCAGGCAGTTTTATTTTTTACATTAATTTTTGTTACTTTCTGCCTGTAGTTAATCCTGCCGCCGAGTTCAAGATATTTTTTTTCAATCAGTTGTGAAAATTTAAGCGAGCCGCCTAAAGGGTAACCGGCGCTCTTTTTATTCATCCAGGCATGCATCATAACAATAAAGAAAGCGGACATATCCTCAACCGGATGAACCGAAAAAGATTTTCTTAACGCATCATTTCTGAGAAAGCCGGCAAATTCGTTAATGGACAGATTAATCCATTTTTTATACCGGCTGATATAAGGCAGTATTTTGGAAAACATTTTAATCCCGTCCCAGAATCCTGATGTTTCAGGGGCTTTATCGGACGGAGCAGAAAACTTGGAGAATTTCTTTACGGCTTTAAGGAAACCGTTCAATGTAACCTTATCTTCGGGAGCTTTTTCGAGCAGTTCCTTTTTAAGTTTTTCGATATCATTATAGAAGGTAATAGTTTTTCCGTCAGAATCGCTGTACACGGAATGGTAATCGAATTCCACCCATTCGATTTTTTTCATATCGATTAATTCATTCCAGAGATTAAAGAGGTTATCGGACGGGGTAGAGCCGACCACCCAGTGGAGGCAACCGTCGAATGTATATCCGGAGCGGCTCCAGGAAGTGCACAGGCCGCCCGGCAGGGAATGCATTTCAAAAATTTCAGTATCGTATCCGTTCATTTGCAGATAGCATCCTGCTGAAAGTCCGGCGATACCGGCGCCTATGATTATTACTTTTTTTGGCATAAAGTATTTAAAAAAAAGGCAGGCTCAGGAATTAAGCATTTAATTTACATCACAGCATTCTTGTAGTAACAGACATAAATTCAATACTTAAAAAATGAGTCAGCCTTTTATAAAAATCAAACTTAAAAATCAATTAGTCGGTACGCCGCTAACATTAAGCAGGTACTCACACGCTTTTCTCAAAGCATCGTCCAGTTCGGGATTCCATATTTCGGTCAGGTTATAGTCATCTTTTTTATATCCTTCCATAATCCACTGTTCGCCGGAAATCTTTTTTTCATTATCGAGAGCGGGCATATTCCAGAAGTCACACTGCTTAATCAGTTCCGAAAACTCATTCCACTCTTTTGCAGTTAGCACTTTTGAATCGCTGACTTTAAGCCTGCCCGGCGCCACTCCGCCCTGCCCGGTTGTAACCTTGATATACATTATAACAGTATCTTTAATTTTTTCCAGTCTGATTGCCACCGGATTTTTCACTGTTCGCAGCCACAGGAACCTGTAAGATTCCTTGTCCATTTTGCAGTCATATAAAACAGGCTCATACATTGCAAAGAGCATTTTTGAGAAAAACGGTACTTTTGCCGAGTCAAGCTCAAGCGGGAAGTAATTAATATTCGGGTCA
This sequence comes from Ignavibacteriota bacterium, assembly GCA_016218085.1. Taxonomy (GTDB): domain Bacteria; phylum Bacteroidota; class Ignavibacteria; order Tepidaquicellales; family Tepidaquicellaceae; genus FEN-1279. Next base: position 895 of record JACREY010000003.1, on the reverse strand, counting down.
ACAGGAACGCCTGTAGAATCAACTTCAAACGCAGCAGTTGTAGTGTTTTTTAATTCTTTTTTTACAGAAAGTTTTGGAGTTTTTTTACAAGCAGTTAACGGAATCATAAGGATAAGCAGGTATAAAATGTACTTCATAAATTTTCCTCTCTTTGATAGAAGCTTTTTTATATTTTTAAAAAGTTCTTTCTTTTACCTGGTAACTGCGTAATTTAATATAGATTTTCGTTTCAATCCATACTAATTTTTGAGTATAAAAAAACTGCAGGGGGAAAGAAAGGGAAGGGAATTATTTTTATGGGAGTCCTCCGATTAGGAATCCGCTCACCACGGTGAGTCTTCGACCACGGCGGAGAGAGACTTTCCGACACGGGGATTATTACAGCAATGTCACCCTTTCAGGGTTTGATTTCTATACATTTATGAACTTTCTATAATAATTTCATCCCTACGGGATTTACAAATTCGAATAATCACACTGTGTGTTTCGGGGAGTCTCCCTGCTCTTTAGGGGACTCCCGAGAAATCTCGAATGTGTTTATTTTCTATAATCATCCGAAAGTTTAAATATGGTCTTATAGATTTCTAATTTCAAATAAATTTAGCCACTTAAAACAAGTTAACGTGAAAAAATAAAATACATCTTTGTCGTATCTTGATTTTTTTAGAGCCATTTATTGTTTGCTTTGATTATTCTTTCGAGAGTCCACCGATTAGGAGACTCTCCGACACGGGGATTATTACTGCAATGTCACCCTTTCAGGGTTTGATTTCTATTCATTTATCAATTTTCTATAATAATTTCATCCCTGCGGGATTTACAAATTCGAATAATCTCACAGCCTTGTAAACGGTGGGGTAATTTATTAATTATCACACAAGCCCTAAATCCGTGG
>JACREY010000018.1 GCA_016218085.1 Ignavibacteriota bacterium | reverse complement strand
GACTTTTGATTTATACCTCAACGTACAGGAAGTACGCCTCGGCATAAATCAAAAGTCCTTCCTTGCACCTGGGCATTTTTGAGAGACAACTTGTAATTCCTCAGTCCCAGGTGTAGCCGCATCTGTGCATTTTTGAGAAAAATCTCCATCCATTGCTCAGCCCTTCATTGCAAGCATCTTAATTCCTTCCTTGCACCTGGGCATTTTTGAGCGTAAACTCGCCACTGCTGAAAATGCATCGCCGCACTCCGAATTCCGCATTTAAAAGTGGGGAGGGGAGGGTTCGAACCTCCGAAGCTGTGCAGCGACAGATTTACAGTCTGTTCCCTTTGGCCACTTGGGTACCTCCCCCCACGCATCCAATAAACAAGTGGAGCTGGCGAAGGGATTTGAACCCCCGACCTGCTGATTACAAATCAGCTGCTCTACCAACTGAGCTACGCCAGCAAAAACCTATACATTATATAAGATTAAAACATTAAGTCAAGTCAGAATTATTTAACTGAATTATTTAACCATTTGCAAGAGCCTCCACCGACTGCAAAATCTCACCCTGCTACTATAACCTCGAAAAAGCAAATTCATAGAAAACAAGTGGCGGGAGGAGTATGCGTGTTATCATGATTCAGGTATCACCACCTGTGGATGTAACATGGGGACTTGCGGCCGGGCGCAGACACAGGAGCTGGAAGCGTGTATAGGGGGATTAGGGAAAAAGGTTGCAGGTAAATCATCTTATTACTCCAATGGCTATCATAATCGCCTTTTCTATTTCTTTCATCTTTTCATCGCTTATCCTGCCTGCGAAAGGGCCCCTTATAAGTAAGGATTTATCTATTGTTGTTACCTGTTCACATTTAGCCATTGATGACCTTGATAAACCACCTTCACCCTTTTGAACTAAAACATGGGTAGGAGATGGTCTCAAGTTTGAAGATAAAGGAATGACAATTATGTCATTAGCCAGCTTATTTCGAATATCTAAAGAGACTATCAAGGCAGGACGATTCTTAATGTCCTTTGGCTTTGAAGGCAGATTAACTAAATATAGCTCTCCTCTTTTTGGATACTCAATCATTCCATGTCCTTTTTGCACTTTCTGCCGCTATGCCGGCCCATTCTCTGTCTTCCTTCTTTTCCTTTTCTGTGAGAGAAAGGTAATAAGTCTCAATATCTTTTTCAACCTCTCTCTTTTTAAATTTCAGCAGCCAATCACGCAGCATTTCTTCCATTACCTGACTTCTTGGAGTTCCTGTTTCCTTTGCGATTTCATCTATTTCATTAACAACATCACCGCTTATTGTTACTGTAAGTTTTGCTTTACGCAGCGCACTCGAAGATGGCATTATTAACCTCCTTTCAATCTTATTTATTATAAGATAAAGATGGGGTTAATTGCAATAAAAAATTATAGGAGAATTAAATTATCCCCTACAGATGTTGCGCCCGGAGCATATGTACATAAAGCACTTTTTTTCTGTCGTGGTTTGTCTGTCCATTTTGGTCTGTCTTTGTGCGTTGGCTTGTTAGCTCTTTTGCATTTTTTTTGGCTTTGTGCGTTGGGAAAAATGCACATGTGATCCCAAAAGCTTTGGCGATATGTCAAGCGAATTGTTCAATGCTATTTATTTTCTATTAGTTTCATTGTCGCCAAAAGTTGTCCAGTATATTCTATGTCAAAGTATTTGTCTTTTATAAGTTTCACTTGAAAGTTTTCAGGTAAGTAACGTCCCCATTTAGAAAAATCCAATAAGGCAGGATTTGCCTGCAACAAAATAGTTATATGAGAGTCAATGTCAGCCAGTGGTTGGATTAATGAATTCCATTTTGATATTAATTCTTGCTTAGGAACTTCAATGTCAAATGAACTACTGCTGTCGTCAAGTGTATTTTTTATTCCTGCAATGTTTAGAAGTAGTTGTATAGTTCGGTTTATTCTTGTCCCTGTGAAAGTAAAGAGTTGTAAATGTTTTTCTGTCGTGAGCAAAGGTCTGTCAGACTGTAAAATTCGAACATTAAAAACTGAAAAGTCTTTACGCAATGTTTCTGTTTCATCGCAACTTGGCTGGTCTAAAAAATCATAGCCTGTTTCAGAATAGAGGATTTCAAGCATTTTCTCTCTTATTTTTGAATGGATTGTTGCACCACCGCCATAAAACATTGGCTTCTTTCCGTCTTTTGCTGGTATTACTTCTATCTTTTTTGATTTATGGTCAACGAATTTGATTTTCCAAATTTTGGCAGATAATAAAATATTTTCATCCTCAATAATTTGTGGTGAAAATGGAATTTCACCTATTGTATTTCCTGCATTTACTACTTTGAAATTTTCTTCTGTCTTGAATACGCTGTAAAAATCGCGACTATTAACAATTTTCTCTCCTTCAACTCCAATAATAACTTCGTGTTGTAATTTTTCTAAAAAGTCAATTTCAATTAGATGATTAAGTATTGCTTCAATTTCAGAAACCTCAACTTGGTTGAAAGCAAAATTCTCCTTTAGTTGTTTTACTAAGTCAGTTAATCTAACGCCTGAATGCCCTTTGGTTATTGACAATGCTTGATGAAGCAAAATATCATAAGGTTTTTCATTTGTTTGAGGTGGTTCAATAAATCCCTCCTTATACAATAACCAACAAGCTACAGACTGAAGCAAACTCCATTCATTAGTTGCATATAAAAATAAATTACTGCTTTCTCTGTCTTTACGTCCGCTTCTACCAACTCTTTGAATTAATGATGTGATGCTGTGAGTAGCATCAATTTGAACAATTTCATCAACTGTCCCAATATCAATACCCAGTTCTAAAGTTGATGTGCATGAGATGCAAAAGCTTTGTCGGTTGTTGTTCTTTGCGAAGTATTCAACATACTCTCTTACTTCCTTGTCTACCGATGAATGATGCGAAAAATAATCTGAGTGTCCTTTTACTCTGTCTGAAATCTTTTTGAGTTTAACTGCAACTTCTTCTGCTCTGCCTCTGCTATTGGGGAAAATTAAAACCTTATTGTCTTTTGTTTCAATATATAAATCTTTTAAAAGTTTTAAAGGCAATTCTTCGTTCTTATTTTTAAAGTATCGAAATAAGGCATTAATCTCTTTGGCAGTTCTATCCAATAAAACTTTGGTTTTCAATTCATTCCCTGTAAATTTCTTTGCTTCGTTGTAATCTCCAATTGTTGCTGATAATCCAACTATGTTAAACGGTTTTGAATTTACATTTTGCAGTCTTGATAAAAGAGATTTTAATTGTGTGCCTCTATCTGTACCTATAAATGAATGTATTTCATCAATAACAACATATTTTATATTAGAGAAAAGTTGCTTGACATTAAAAGGTTTGTTTACAAACATTGCTTCTAATGATTCGGGGGTAATTAAAACAATTCCATTTGGTTGTTTGATTAATCTGTCTTTAAGAGTTTTATTGGCTTCTCCGTGCCACTTAGTAACTGTTACATCAAGGTTTTTACAAAGTTCTTCTATACGATAAAACTGGTCGTTTATTAGTGCTATTAAAGGTGATATGTAAACCACTCGAACACCTGTTTCATTAAAATCTACTTTAGAAAGAATTGGAAGAAATGCTGCTTCTGTTTTTCCTGATGCTGTTCTTGATGCTAAAATATAATTGTCGTCAGTCGAAAGAATTTTGGCAATAGATGCCGTTTGAATTGGTCGCAACTGCTCCCAACCCTTATCACGAATGTATTTTCGGATTGGCTCTGAAAGTAAATCAAATGACATTATAATTCTTCAATGCTGTCTAGTGAAACTTCATTTGGTCTTTCATCTGAAATTTCAAGTTCGCTAAAAAGTTTATTCTTATCAAATGTGGGGTTCTGCCGAATGATATTTAGAATGTTTAGAAAATCTCTGATTACTTCCCTCGGTGTTAAAAATTCAGATGCTCCAGGTTTATTAAACAACTCTTCCATAAAATGATGTATTTCGCTGTCGTTGATTGATATTTCAGTTTTGTAGTTGTAATCAAATATTGCTTTTAGTTTTTTAAGCAACACAAATATTTCATTGTGGTCAAGTGGTAGTAAACGAATTACTGGTTGTGCAAAATCTCTTATTTCTGCTGTTTCAAATTTATTTGTTACAAGCCTTGATTTTAAGGCGTTGTAACTAAAAAGTCCTCTTCGTTCATTTTCCAAAACTTCTTTTGTCCCTGCAAAATTGAAAAACAAGTTGGTTACTTTTCCTTGAAAGCAGTCATTGTAAATCGTAAGAATCTTTTCGTAATTCTTTTCCCTCATTACTGAGGTTGAGATTTTATAAAGGTTAATGGCTTCATCTAAATTTACCATAAAACCACTGTAACCCATATTTACAAATAACTTGCAAAAGTTCTTGAGCATATCGTAATAATTCAAATCATTTATTACCTCCCTAACTCCCAAATCTTGTTTTGCTTCGGCCTTTGTTCTGTATTCACCTTTCAACCACTTTAACGCATTACGTCTTAAATGTTCATCATCTTTTATGTAACCTTCATAATACTTCATAACCACCATTCCTAAGTCAAAACCACCAACATCGGTGATTTCATTAATGGTTTTCATAATGTTGGTTTGAATGATATTTAAGTATTGCTCATTACGAATTTCTGTTAATGGAACCTTGTTTTCGTCTGCTGTTTTCGTTATAATTTGTTCAATCCATTTTTCCAATAAAGTTGGCAATGCTCCGCCTTCTGGTTTAGTTTGAATTGCCACATTATCCATTATAGCTGAATAAAGTGCTACACCTTTTCCGTCATTAGAATATAAACGATTGTCAGGAGTAAAGTCAGCATTTGCTACAACAAACTTTTGCTTTAACGCAACTGTGTTGAGCAAATGAAGCATAAAGGATTTGCCTGAACCAAAGTCGCCAATCCAAAACTTTACCATACTGTGTCCATTCTTTACATCTTCTAATGCCGACACAACAGCATTGATTTCTTCTGAACGCCCAACAGTGATATGTTGAACGCCAATTTTAGGAACTACGCCACCAATCAATGAATTGATAATTGATGTTGCCTCTTTCGGTTTAATGTTGTCTATCATTTTGCTAAAAGTCTTTGATAATAATTTGTGTTAATTGTGTAATATTCATCTTCCTCCTCAATGAATACATCATCTAAATAATCGTAACAAACTTCGTTAATGCTTTCAATAAGTTGATTCTTAAATACGCCTTTAGATTTTGCAAATGTTTCGAGGTCTGTTTGAGAAATCGAAAAATTATTTTTAGCAAATAATTCTATCGCTGTTGTGTGTATTTCTGTCAACGCTATGTCAGCTATATATATTGATTGAATAATTCTATCGGACTTTTGAGTAATCTCAATTTTTATTTCTTCGTTACTTATTTCCTGTGTTTTTATTGTGTTGTTTTCATCATCGTAATCATCTTTCAAATACTCGTTTAACAATTCAACAGTTCCAGAATGTTTTTGTTGAACTTCTTTTATTGAAACAGTATCTAGTTGTATTTTCTTTCTCTTAACTACATATACTTTAGAAACGGCTTGTAATGCCTTTTCCAAGTTTTTATCATTGATTAGTTCACTTACAATTACTTCAAAGTCGTGTAATTGTTCATTTGTTTTGAACAAACTCTTCTGTATTGTTTTTGTGAGTTGCTTGTTATCATAAGTTGCCGATTTTAAGTCGTGATACAAATAATGAACATAGAAAGTAAGTGCCGATTCTTTGTCGTATTTGGCAATAAATTTGGATGCCTCAAAAAATATGTTTTCAATGGAAGGATTCTTCTTATTCAAATTTCCAAGGGAAATGATAGAATCAATAAATCCTTTGAGGTTGTCTTTGTAGTTGGTTGTGAGTTCTTCAAATTTAATTTTCCAACGATTGGTGTTTTGAGAATATAGTTCTATGTCTGTTGCTTCATCAGGTGGAGTTACTTTTGAAACTAAGGTTGGTAGTAACTCTGAAACTTTTGAAATTATTTTTGTATCAAATTCTGTTTTCGCTTCTGCTGTTGTGCAATAGGTGTCAGTGTTTATTTTACGTTTATGTCCATAATATTCACGAACAGCATTTTCGCAATGCTTAAAAATATGGGAATAGAATTCATTGGTTGTTGTTTCGATACAGTATTTATAATTCTGGCTGCCAGTTTTATATTTGAAATGCTTTCTTGCAATTACATCTGCAACGGCTAAAAATTCTGCATCTAATGTTGTTTCTTCTTGAATGTATTTACTTTTTAACTCTGAAATTGTGGCAATATAAAGTTTCAGAATTTCAATACAACAAAATTCAACACTGCAAAAATTGTTACTTGGATACCAAAGTTTGTTGAGAAGTTTTACTTCATCATCGTTTAATTTCAGTTTGGTTTTATATTTACTTCCTAGTCTCCAATAGTCGTAATCTGTATTATAGTTTTGGTATCCATATCTATCTTCTGTTCTAAGTCTTGAAACGCCTTCGCTGTCTCCCTGTGATTCCATTTTTTGAATCAAAAAGGAAACTCCATAAGATTTGGTTTTAGGATAGTGTTGTCCTAATACTTGCAGTTGTTTTTCTAACTTAGGTATGTTGTTGTGATTCTCATATTCATTGAGTAGGTCAAACAGCAAAATGAAAGCGTAATTTGTATTGCCTTCCAAATCCAAATACTCACCATTCAAAAAGCTATTTTTAAACGTGTTGTAAAATCTTTTCTGCTCGTTAGATGCACTATTAATTTCAGAATAGGAATAAACATAATGGTGTGGCCAGTAGGGCACACCATTACTGTATTTTATTAAATTGCTGTTTGAATTTATTCTGTAAGACTGGTCTGTAACATCAATAATTGAATCGTCATTATAACTGTTTGATGAACTAGAAGTAGTTACTGTTACTTTGATATTCTTTAGGATACTTTGCACTAATTCTTCTTTTATTTCCTTCTCAGTTTTCTGTTTGGTATTTGAATAAGTATTTGTCTGCTGCGTCTGCTTTTTTTTACCCGATAAGGCAAAAATTATAAAAATTATTATTCCGATTATGATTATTGCTGTCATTTATTGTTCATTTTCTATGATTTTCTATGAATTTGGTTTTTAGAGGTTATAGTAGCAGGGTGAGATTTTGCAGTCAATGGAAATTTCGTTTGTTGTCAGAATTATTTAACAGGAAAATCAGCGGGGGATTTTGGCTTCCGTTCTTTGTGCGGCTATCTCAAACAAGATAACCCCGGCAGCCACTGATACATTAAGTGAACTTACCTTTCCGAATAGTGGAATCCTGACAATCTCATCACATGCCTTACGGACTGATTCCCTTATGCCTTTACCCTCTCCACCTATTACAATTGCTAAAGGAGCAGTATAAGAGAGTTGATTATACGCTTTTTCACCCTTCATATCAAGGCCATAAACCCATACACCCTGTTCTTTTAACCAATCAATCGTTTGACATATATTGGTAACCTTTGCAATATGCACATATTCTATTGCCCCGGCAGATGTCCTGGCAACAACATCTGTCAGACCGGACGAACGATGCTTTGGGATAATAATACCATGCACCCCAGCCCCCTCAGCAGTCCGTATTACAGCCCCAAGATTTCGCGGGTCTTCAACACCGTCAAGTATAAGGATAAACGGTTGTTCATTCCTCTTCTGTGATACCTCAATAATATCTTCAACAGATGAGTATCCTTTGGCAGCAACTACTCCAAAAACTCCCTGATTCTTTGCTGTACCTGACAACCTCTCAATTACATCCCTGCTCTCAAAATGGATGTAAATATTCTGTGACTTACACAATCTGATTAGCTCATCTATACCCTTTCCATGGAGACCTTTTGCAATATGTACCTTTTCAAAGTCCCTTGAACCGGACCTGAGCGCCTCAAGCAATGTATTTATTCCAAATAAACCTTCTCTGTCGCTGTTCAATGTTTTACCCTGGTAGTGCCGTCCGGTCTGTCCTCTAAAATTATCCCTGCATCTGACAACTGTTTTCTTATCTCATCCGACCTTTTCCAGTCCTTTCTCTTTCTCGCATCTTCCCTTTCATTGACCAGTCTTTCAATATCCGCATCAGTCATTGAAGAACTCACCTGTGTAACCCACTCAATGTTAAAACTTGCTTCTGATTTGACAGTTTTTAGAAATTCCCAGTTAAACGGGGCAATTGTAAACAACCCGAGAATACTGCCTATGATCTTAAATAGACCCAATATTTCCATTGCAACATCCTGAGTAATTCCATGTTCTATTTTAGTATTTATCTCTCTCCTCAATTTTTGTATGCTACCTATAGCCGCAGCAGTGTTAAAGTCGTCATCCATGGCTTCAATAAACTCTTTTTCACACTCTTCTATTGCAGATAAAATAGCCTGATCTGACGATGCCACATCCAGCGTGCGGCGGCTTGCTTCTTCAACCTTCTGCAGCATTGCATAGAACCCGTCAAGGGTAGCATGAGAAATATTCATCCCATAATCAGAAAAGTCCACCGGACTCCTGTAATGATTCGAAATAAGAAAATACCGTAAAACCTCTGCTGTTACCTGAGATGGATAAGGATACTTGCCAAACACCTCTCTGATAGTAAAGAAGTTCCCAAGAGACTTGGACATCTTCTCCTGATTGACATTAACAAAGCCATTGTGTATCCAGTACCTGGCAAATGTTTTTCCTGTAGATGCTTCACTCTGGGCAATCTCATTCTCGTGATGTGGAAATATCAAATCCTTTCCACCGCCGTGAATATCAAATGTCTGACCAAGATATTTCATTGACATGGCAGAGCATTCAATATGCCATCCAGGCCTTCCTCCTCCCCACGGACTATTCCATGAAGGCTCCCCGGTCTTCGATGACTTCCATAGTGCAAAATCAAGAGGGTCTTCCTTTCTGTCATCTATCTCGACCCTGGCGCCGGCTAACATCTCTTCAATATCACGCTTTGAGAGCTTCCCATACTCTTTGAAATTATTCACCCTGTAATATACATCACCATCTTTCGTGTATGCATATCCATTTTCCATTAACAAATCTATAATCTTCTGCATTTCGGCGATGTGTTCTGTAGCCTTCGGTTCTATATCCGCCTTCCTGACTCCCAGTAACTCCATGTCCCTGTAATATTCTTCAATATTTTTCTCAGCAACATATTTCCATTCCACCCCGTCCCTTTGAGCCCTTGCGATAATCTTATCATCTATATCAGTAAAATTCTTAACGAATGAGACATTGAAACCCTTATATTCGAGATATCTCCTTATAACATCAAATACCAGTGCACTCCTTGCATGTCCAATGTGGCATACATCATATACGGTTACACCACATACATACAGACCCACTTGGCCGGATACCAATGGCTCAAACACTTCTTTCTTACCAGTTAATGTATTGTATATTCTGAGCATAAAGTTCACTCGAAAATCCTTCTGAAAATCAGGATTCAAGGATTCGAGGGGTCAAGGGTTCAAGTGCAGGTAGAAAATCCCGTGAAACATGACCGTTATTTTTCTAACTTCTTGATTCTTACTTCTTACTTCTGTCTGGACCCCTTGAATCCTCGACCCCTTGAACCCTTTATTTTATATATCCCATCCATATTCCCCAATAAGCGGAACAAATACACATGGAAGAAGTTGTGTGGTTACTATCCCTTTAGCCGTCTTGACTATTTTCGTTAACATCTGAGAATACCTGTCTCCAACTGGAATAACCAGTCTCCCTCCTTCAGCAAGCTGCTCAACCAGACTTTCAGGGATAATGGGCGCTCCGGCAGTAACTATAATCCCATCAAAAGGTGACTCCTCTTTCCAGCCCACGGTACCATTAGATATCCTGACGAATACATTAAAATATCCAAGCTCATTCATTAAATCTTCCGCCCGGTTCGCAAGCAACACAATCCTTTCCATGGTATAAACAGCCCCGGCCAGTTCGGCAAGTACTGCTGCCTGATAACCTGATCCTGTGCCAATCTCAAGCACCTTTTCATCGCCCTTTAACTCCAGCGCCTCAGTCATAACAGCAACCATATAGGGTTGCGATATTGTCTGACCTTCACCGATCGGAAGGGCATAATCACCATAAGCCCGTCCTTCAAGTTCCATTCCTGCAAAAAGATGCCGCGGTACTTTCCTCATGGCAGACAATACACGCTCATCCTTTATACCACGCGGTATAAGCTGCTCATCTACCATGTAATTCCGAAGTCGTTCAAAGTCAGTCATGCTAATAAAGTGTCCAAGGGGTCCAGGGGTCGAGGGGTCAAGTGTTTAGATTCTAAAGTATTTCACTTGAACCCTTGAATCCTCGACCCCTTGACCCCTTACTTACCCCCCTGCCTTCATCTTCTCCCTCAGTGTTGCTTCCCATCTGCGGAGGCCCTTTATGGCATTATCCTCTGTCAGATCAAGCCTTAAAGGAGTTATGGAGATCATGTCCTGCTCAATGGCGGCAAAATCACTATCCTCTGTCTCCTCCCATGAAAGCCTGCTCCCCCCAATCCAGTAATATTTCTTGCCACGCGGATCCACCTTCTCAACAACTGCATTTTTATCATAAATCCTCTTCCCCTGACGTGTGATTTTAACTCCCTTTACCCCGTTTACATCAAGATTGGGTACATTCACATTCAGCAGAACACCAGGAGGAAGTGACTGTTCTTTAATCATCATGGCTAATTGAAGTGCAAACCTTGCAGCAGTTTCAAACTTATAATCGTTCTCTGCAACCTGAGAGATTGCAAAAGAAGGTATACCGAGGAGCGTACCTTCGAAAGCAGCCGAAACAGTACCTGAGTATGTAACATCATCACCCAGGTTGCCCCCTCTGTTAATACCGGAAACAACTAAATCGGGCTTTCTTTGCAGCAAACCATTAACACCAAGATTGACACAATCTGTTGGAGTGCCATTAACGCCGTATATATTTCCACCAAAATTTTCCAGCCTTAGCGGCTTGTGAAGTGTCAGCGCATGACTTGCGGCTGACCGCTCCCTGTCCGGAGCAATAATGTATACATCACCCATAGACCTGAGAGCATCAGCCAAAATATGAATACCCGGCGAGTGAACACCATCATCATTGGAGACTAAAATAAGCATGATGTGATAGAAATTTAAGATCTCAAAGTTGAAGCATTAGTAG
>JACREY010000019.1 GCA_016218085.1 Ignavibacteriota bacterium | reverse complement strand
TCATCATATATAGATGAAGGCGCTGAGATTGGAAAAGGGACAAAGATATGGCATTTTTCACATATTGCATCAGGCGCCAGGATTGGTGAGAACTGTAATATCGGACAGAATGTTTTTATAGCGTCTAAGGCAGTGGTAGGGAATAATGTAAAGATTCAGAATAATGTTTCCCTTTATGATGAGGTAGTTTTAGAGGATTATGTCTTTTGTGGGCCCTCCTGTGTCTTTACAAATGTATTTAATCCAAGAAGCCATATTCCAAGGAAAAAGGAATTTAAAAGGACGGTTGTTAAGATAGGCGCAACTATTGGCGCAAATGCAACCATTTTATGTGGCATAACCATTGGTAAGTATGCCTTTATAGGCGCTGGAAGTGTGGTTACAAAAGATGTTCCTGATTACGCTTTGATATATGGAAATCCTGGAAGACAAAAAGGATGGATATGTTATTGTGGAACAAAGTTAACTTTTATACTTAAGCATGATGAAGAAGTAACGAATTGTAAGGGATGCGGAAGAAGTTACATAAAAAGGCAGAATATAATCCAACCTGTTGAAAATACACAGCACATGAGCTTCTCATGAAGAAAAGAAAGATAGAAGGACTTTTGCCTTATTTAATTACAGCAGTTATATTTGTTTATCCTTTCTTTTCCGGTAAAATTAATCAAGAATCAAATTTTTATTTTGCTTTAATATTATTCTTTATATTTTTACTATTCTTATACACCAAAGAGGCAATTCAAATATTTAATAATCGTCTCATCTCTTTTATTGGGTTATTCTTTTTAATAAGCCTTTTCTCAATTGCCTTTTCAGTTTATTCAAACAACAGCCTCAGAGAGGCATTTAGTTATCTTTCTTATCTTTTAATTTTTATCCTAATAATATTTTCTTTTTCTAAAAAGGACACAGAAAGGATATTATTCGCACTGATACTCAGTAGTGTGATTATTTCCATTTACGGAATTTATCAATATTTTATAGGGTTTGAACGAACGCTTAAATATGTTCTTGAAAATCCAGAAAAGATAATAAACATTAATTATGTAATAACAACATTAAAAGAAAAGCGGATTTTCTCTACCACCTTTTCACCTGACATGCTTGGTGGTTATCTTATTATGATGATACCTATTACCTTTGGCGCTCTTATCGCTGCGTTCACTAATGATGTAGATATGATAAAAAAAGAAGAATTAAGAAAAAGGACTGTTAGCTATCTTATATTAGCAATTATTGTTTTATTTATTGCTCTTATATTAACAAGGTCTATTGGCGCATGGCTTTCATTTTTTTTGGTATTTATACCTTTTAGTTATTTAATGATTAAAGGCATTGAGAATGAAAGGATGAAAAGATTGTTTTTATATGCGGCGGTAATAACTATACTTTCTTCCGCAGTCTTTCTGTCTTCAATAATTATTAAACGTTCTAAAGACCAAAACCTGCCAAATTATTTTCCACAGTCAATAAAGCAAAGGACTGAAAATTGGAGGAGTTCAGTAGAAATTATTAAGGATTTTCCAGTTACTGGTGTTGGCATAGGAAGTTTTGGCATTATTTATCCTAAATATAAACTGCCAAATGCAAATGAGACGAAATATGCCCATAATAACTACTTGCAGCTTGCTGCAGAGGCAGGGGTTGTGGGATTGATTATTTTTTTATGTATAATCCTTGAGCTATATAAAATAAGTTACAACTATCTAAAACAAAATAGAGACTACATTTCTTTAGGCTTATTAGCAGCCGTCTCTGCATTCTTAATGCACAGTTTTATTGATTTTGATTTTTTTATTCCAGAGGTGGCTTTTCATTGGTGGGTTATTATAGGATTGTTGACAGCAAGAATGCAAACCATACCGCAGGAAGTTAAGCTTAATAAGAATATAAAGGCAGTCCTGTTATCTTTGCTGCTTTTTCTCTCCTTTTTTGCCGCTAAATACCTCATAGCAGATAGTTTTTTTAATATGGGGATTCAAAGACTATCGGAAAATAACCTTTCTGAAGGGAATTTTTATATAAGAAAATCAATAAAATTTGACTCTAAAAATGATTTTTATCATCTTACATTGGCGCGTGCCATTGAAAAAGGGGTCTCGGGGGAAGAAAATAAAACCGAATTAATCTCAGAGATAATTGGACATTACAATAAGGCAATTTTCCTGAATCCCTTTTATTCCTATCATCATCGCGATCTGGGGCTTTTTTATATGCAAATAGGGAGAGCGGATATGGCTGCAGAGGAGTTTAAAAAGGCTATTGAATTATATCCCACTAATCCTGTTTATCCCACCCTGGGTATTCAAAATTTTGTTAGATGATCTGGTATAAGTTATGAGAAAATCAGCAAAAATACTGCTAAGCTTAATAGCATATTTAATTAGAAGGATTAAATATATGGGTAATTTATTGATGTTGCAAAAAGGTGTTATATCCACTATAATATCTTTAAAAGAGGTCAAAAATGTCAATCACTGTTCAGATAGAGAAAAAGAAGACCTATACTTTTGAAGATTATGAAAGGCTTCCAGAGGGCACTCCATGTCAACTTATAGGAGGGGAACTTATTATGGTGCCTTCACCCATTCCGTATCATCAGGATATTTTAAGGATACTGGGGCTTAAACTTGCAGCCTTTGTGGAAGAAAAAAGGCTTGGAAAGATATATTTCGCCCCCATAGATGTCTATTTTTCAGAGACCGATACATATCAGCCGGATATTATTTTTATCTCTAAGGAAAGGCTTAATATTATTGGAGAGAAGAAGATTGAAGGGCCGCCTGACCTTATAATTGAAATCCTTTCTCCTGCCACTGCATACTATGATCTCAGGATAAAGAAGGAGATGTATGAAAGAGGCGGTGTAAAGGAATATTGGATAGTTGACCCAATGCAAAAGACAATAGAGGTATTTATTAATAAAAATGGCAAATTTGAGTCTCTCGGCAATTTTAAAGGTGAAGATGTGGTAAAGTCAGGCCTTATTGAAGGATTTAATATATTGGCAAAAAAGGTCTTTGATTAGTCAGTTTTGCTAAGCTGAAATGAAGGCTATATTGCGTTTGGTCTGTCGCCTTCCTTGAAGAATTTTCCTTCTAAAGAATTTACACAGAAGAGTCAGCACACGCCACAGATTACCCAAATTCCGATTTAGAAATTGTCATTGCGAGCAAAGCGAAGCAATCTCGCCTTTTGTGATTAGATTGTCACGCACCCTTCCCTGCCTGTCGCCTGCCTGTCGGCAGACAGGGCAGACAGGGGGTGCTCGCAATGACAGGTAGTGTAAGGGCTTGTAAGGTCTAAATCGGGATTTGGGGATTACAAAGCCATTGAAATTTCATAAAAAAATGGTATAATTATAAAGATGAAAAAAGATAAGATTATTGTCTACTCTCCTGATAGGCTAATAAAAATTGGTTTTTTAAATCTGTGGAAAGAAATGTTTTCAAGCCTATTTCAGAGCCGTGAGCTTATCTGGAGGCTCTTTCTCAGGGATTTTAGCGCTAAATACAGACAGTCCCTTCTCGGTGTTTTATGGGCAATAATAAATCCAATAATTACTGTTGGTGTTTTTATATTCCTTAACAGGGCAGGAATTCTTAACATAGGAGAGACTTCTGTCCCTTATCCTGTTTTTGCATTAATAGGCATATCTATTTATGGTATCTTTTCTACCGGCCTTTCAGCAAGTTCAAATTGTATTATTGGAGCAGGCCCCATGGTTGTGAAAATCAACTTTCCTAAAATAAGTCTTGTTATTGCTGCTGTAGGACAGTCAATTGTAGAGTTTTTAGTACGATTGGTATTGATAATGGTTATATTCATTATATTTGGTGTTGTACCAAAGTGGACTGCTATCTTTCTCCCTTTTACTTTACTCCCTGTCGTTCTTATCACTTTAGGGATAGGTTTTATTCTTTCCCTACTTGGTGGAATATTCAGGGATATAGTTTATGGGGTGCCACTTCTTACAACATTACTCCTCTTTCTAGTCCCAGCCCTTTACCCAGCACCATCATCAGGTATGCTTGCTACCTTGAATAAATGGAATCCTTTGAGCCATTTGGTTACAGGATGTAGAGATCTTTTAATTTCAGGTGCATTATCTAATCCCTCTGGATTTCTGGTGGCATCAATACTTTCAATTATAATTTTTCTTGTTTCTTGGAGAATCTTTTTTTTATCAGAGTCGAGGATTGCTGAGAGAGTATGATGAATGATAGTGTCATAAGGGTTGAGAATGTCTCGAAGAAATACTGCCGTGGATTAAAACATACTATGATGTATGGAATCCATGATATTGCTAAGAATGTCATCGGGCAGAGTTCTCATTCAGAAAAACTTCGCAATGGAGAGTTCTGGGCTGTGAATGACGTTTCTTTTGAGGTCAGGCGCGGGGAAACGCTCGGACTGATTGGCGCAAACGGTTCAGGCAAAAGCACAATTCTTAAGATGCTGAACGGCATTTTTATGCCTGATAAGGGGAGGATTGAAATAAACGGCCGTGTAGGGGCATTAATCGAAGTCGGCGCAGGTTTTCATCCCATGCTGACAGGCAGAGAGAATGTTTATATCAATGGCTCTATCCTCGGAATGACGAAGAAAGAGATAGACAGAAAGTTTGAGGAGATTGTAGATTTCGCTGATATAGGAGATTTCATTGATTCTCCAGTCAAACATTATAGTTCAGGGATGTATGTGAGACTGGGATTTGCAGTTGCTGTTCATTGCGAGCCTGATATTCTGTTGATTGATGAGGTATTAGCTGTGGGGGATGAAGAGTTTAGAAGAAAATGCATGTCAAAGCTTAATGAGTTTAAGAGTGCTGAAAAGGCTATAGTCTTAGTCTCGCACTCAATGGAACTTATACAAGGTTACTGCAATCGTGCTATGTGGGTAGATGCTGGGGTGATTAAAGACACAGGCGTTCCCAGAGATGTAATTAATAGGTATTTCCGCAATGCCGTCGGTATCATGCAGAACTCAGAGGTAAAGGGGAGGCGGTGGGGAAGCGGGGATGCCGAGATTACCGATATCAGACTGTTTAACCACGAAGGAAAAGAGGTTGAAATAATCGAATCTGGAGAAGAGGCTCTTTTTGTAGTACGTGTAAGGTTCAAAAAAAATGCAGAGAATCCAATATTCGGGATTTTATTAAGAAACAGCCATGGAGCGTGGGTTTATGGTACGAACACAATGTGGCATGACATGAAATTTGCTACTTTTCATGCAGGGGAAGAAATAACTGTAACATTTAGGCAGAGGATGAATCTTGTTGGAGACGTCTATTACATCGATCCGTCAATAGCCTACCCAGACGGCATTACTTCTTATGACTGGCGGGAAAATGCACTTAAGTTTTCTGTGGTGACATCGAAAAGGGTTGTTGGAGTTTCCAATCTAGATTCCTGCATATCAGTGCAGAGAAAGGCTGACGGACAGCCGTGATAAAGAGAGATTGCGCTAACAATAAACATTACCATGCGAAAAAGGACTAAATAATGAAGCTGGTATCGATAAATATCGTAAATTGGAACGGTCTTCAATTTATAGGACATTGCATTGATTCCATTAAATTGCAAACTTATAAAAATATAGAAATTAATATTATTGATAACAATTCTTCCGATGGCTCGGTGGATTTCCTTACTACAAAATATCCAGATATAAAGCTTGTCAAAAATATGCGGAATGAGGGATTCAGCAAAGCTCATAATCAAGCAATAATAATATCCTCGGGTGAATATATTCTTCCTCTTAATTTTGACATTATCCTTGCTCCCACATTCGTGGAGGAAATGGTTAATGCCATTGAATCCTCTTCTGAAGTGGGTATTGTCTCCGGAAAGCTTTATATTCTGAGGGATGGAGAAAAAACAAATATTATTGACTCAACAGGAATCACTATGCAAGGTATGTTTCCCGCTGACAGAGGACAAAATGAAATTGATTCTAATCAGTACGCTAAAGTAGAGGATGTTTTTGGCGCCTCTGGTGCAGCGCCACTTTTTAGACGTGAAATGCTTGAAGATATCAGGCTAAATGAAGAATATTTTGATGAAGACTTTTATATTTATGTTGAGGATGTAGATTTATGCTGGCGTGCCCAGCTCTACGGCTGGAAAGCTCTTTATACTCCATTGGCAATTGCATATCACAGCAGAGGTGCTACCAGAAAAAATGATTCTGAAATGAAGAGAGACTATCTCCTTATTGGTTATAGAAATAGATACTGGACTATTATTAAGAATGTAATTTTGTTAAATTTACTTAAAAATATCTTATTGCTTTTAATCGTTGAGTTAAAATTTTATTTAGACCGTATATTACAGAGAAACTATTTCATATTCAAGCTCCCATTCATGGTTTTAAAGGGTGTTCCGCAAATGTTGAGAAAGCGGGCAATGATTCAAAGAAACCGAAAAGTAACCTCATGCTACATGGACAGATTTTTCTTTGATAATTGGGGACACTTTCTAAAGGCGAAATTTCTCAAGAAGTTGCTGCAGGTTAAGCAATAGGACAAAAATTTTTACTTTAATTGACACCTACGCTTAATTCTAAGCTGGCGTCAGTTCTTTTACAATTAACAAATGAAATTATCAATAATTATTCCTGTATATAATGAAAAAAATACTATTGGAGCCTTGTTTGAGAAGGTTAAGAATGTCGATATTGAGAAAGAAATAATTATTGTTGATGATTGTTCGACAGATGGAACAAAAGAAATATTAAGCCAGTTTACGAAAGATGAAATAGTAAGAGTATTATGTCAGCCTAAAAATAAAGGTAAAGGATTTGCGATCAGAACAGCTCTTCAGCATGTGACTGGAGAAGTTGTCATTATACAGGATGCGGATTTAGAATATGATCCCAACGACTATAAAATATTGATTAAACCTATTGTTGATGGGGTAGCAGACGTTGTTTATGGATCGCGATGGTTGATGTCCCATTTTCGCAATCTCTCTTGTAATCGCTTCAGGCTTGCAACGGCGCTGCTTACATTTATGGCTAATGTGTTATACAATGCAAAAATAACGGATGAACCGACATGTTATAAGGTATTCAGAACATCAATGTTGAAAAGTTTAAGCTTGAAATGTGAGAGATTTGAGTTTTGTCCAGAGGTAACAGCCAAGCTGAGGAAAAAGGGTTTCAAAATATACGAAATACCTATCTATTATAAACCCCGCAGCTTGAAAGAGGGGAAAAAAATAAGGTTCAAGGATGGCTTGGCAGCGATTTGGACCCTAATCAAATACCGATTTGTTGACTAAAACTGGAGGCGATATGGGTTTGCTTTACGAGGGAGTCCCCTGCAATCTCTGTGGAGGGACTTTGTATAAAGTGCTTTATGAAGGGAACATAAAGGATGATCCATCGATGTCGCTGGAGGCGCTCAAAAAGGATTATTCGGCCTCCAGTAATATAATTCTTACTGACCGCATAGTAAAATGTGACTTTTGCGGGCTGGTATTTGTAAATCCGCGACCTAAGATAAATAACATAATCGAATGTTATTCTCAGGCTGTAGATGAACTTTATGTATCACAAGCTGAAGGTAGGATAAAAACCTTCAGGAAGGGTATAAGCCTGGTTGAGAAGTATTCAAAACAAAAAGGCAGAGTATTGGATGTCGGAGCTGCTGCGGGATTCTTTCTGAAAGCCGCGCAAGAGAACAAGTGGGAAACTTACGGCGTGGAGCCATCAAAATGGATGTCAGAATACGGCAATAGAACTCTTGGTGTCAATATAAAACAGGGCACACTTGAAGAAGCAAAATTTCCTGATAATTATTTTGATGTTGTTACTATGTGGGATGTTCTTGAGCATACCGGAGATCCAATGGCAACTCTGAGGGAAGCAAACAGAGTACTAAAAAAAGGCGGCCTTTTGGTTGTGAATTTCCCTAATATCGGAGATCCTCTTGCCAGGTTGTTTGGACGTAGATGGTGGTTTATCTTGGCCGTACATTTATATTATTTTACTCCAAATACCCTATCTGAAATGCTTAAAAAGAGCGGTTTTGAAGTGAAGGCCGTAAGGCCTCATTTCCAGAGGCTAACTTTCGGATATTTGGTATATCGGCTAAAACCGTACAGTAAAACACTCTTCACTTTTTTAAATGGCTTTACTCAACTATTCAAGATAGGTGACTTTCAGGTTATATACTATGCGTCCCAGACCAACATCATCGCTGTTAAATTTAAAGGATAATATAATGAAAAAAAAGGTTGTTGTGATAGGTGCTGGAATTACAGGATTGTTTACTGCGTATAAGCTATCACAGACAGGGAAACATGAAATTACAGTAGTAGAAAAAGAAGAATATATTGGTGGGATTTCATCTACGTTCAAACATAATGGATATCAGCTTGATTTTGGTCCTCATAAGATTTATACACAAATTGACGGTGTATTAAACGAGATAGTTAAACTGCTGGGAGATGAGTTAATAGCAATACCTAAAAAAAGCAGCATCAGATTGATGGGAAAGTTTTTCAATTATCCTATAAGCATAAAAGAGCTAATACTGAGTTTGAGTCCTATAACAGGCTTTAAAATTGGATTAGGATATATCAAATCCGTCTTCATAAGAACATTTGCAAAACCGGCTGATGATACCTATGAACAATGGCTTATTAACAGATTTGGTGTGCATCTTTATAATATTGTATTCAGACCATATGCTGAGAAGATTTGGGGGGAACCTGACAAACTCGATGCAAAGCTTGCAAAGAGCAGGGTGGCAATTCCTAATCTGATCGAATTATTGAAAGGGCTTATATTTAACAAAAGCAATAACCCCTCGATGAACGCAGAGAAGTTTTACTATCCCAAGAATGGGATTATCTCGTTGTCATCGGCGATGAGAATAGCTATAGAGGGCAAAGGTGGTAGAATATTGACCTTATTAAGTGTTGATAAGATTCAGATACAGCAGGAGAGAGTAAAGTACGTCGAAATTACCAATAAAGGTGAAAAAGTAAGACTTGACACGGATTTCCTCGTCAGCACAATACCAATCAATGAACTGGTCAATAGGCTATCGCCGGTAGTGCCTGCAGATGTAAAAAAGGCTTCAGATAGTATAGGATTTAGATCATTGATATTACTTTATCTGGTTGTGGGTAAGGACAGGATACTTAACGACAACTGGATATTCTTCCCTGAAAAAAAATTCATTTTTAATCGAATTTCAGAGCAAAAAGGATTTAGTCCTACGATGGCACCAGAGGGAGAAAGCATACTATGCACAGAGATAACCTGCAATCTGAACGATGAAAAATGGAATTCTTCGGACGAAGAACTGTATAAGCATGTTATTGCCGGCTTAGAAGAGGCTGGGCTGGTTTACAGTCATGGAGTGAAGAAGTTTTTTAGTAGGAGGATTGTAAATGCCTATCCTCTATATAAAGTTGGATTTTCTGAACACATATCAAGAATCCTCTCCTACATCGACGGGATTGAAAATCTAATTACAAACGGGAGGCAGGGGATGTTCAATTATAATAATATGGATCACTGTATTGAGATGGGTAGAGTCTGTGCAGAACATATAATTTCAAACCGGCATAAAAGTGAGCACTGGAATGTTGAGAGTAAAAAATTTGATAATTTTAAGATAGTTGATTAGCAGGCTGTTGAAAAACTCGGATTACCGTCATTGCGAACGAAGTGAAGCAATCTCGTTTCTTTATAAATCAATAAGTTATAGATTGCGGAGCCTGTTCCGAGCCTGTCTTGAGATTGCTTCGCTTCGCTCGCAATGATAGGCGAGGAATCTTGCTCCTCGCAATGACATAAATGGGCTTTTTCAACAGCCTATTAG
>JACREY010000016.1 GCA_016218085.1 Ignavibacteriota bacterium | reverse complement strand
TTTGCCTTCAACATAAACAAGATGAATGACTGTAAACCGAGGGATAAGGTATTAGAGCTTACAAAGGGTTTGGGCGCAGAGATTCAGGTTGAGGCAGCAGGCGCAGCTCCACATACAATCCCCGAGATGGAGATGTCATTAGCAAGCCAGGGTAAGATTATATATCTTGGCAGGGCGGCAACAAGCACACCCATGTATCTTGATATCCTTGTTTCAGGGGCAAACAAGGTTATAGGGGCAAGGGGTCATGCTGGCTATGGAATATTCCCATATATTATAAAGCTACTGCGCAGAGGAAGACTTAATGTAATGCCTATGATATCAAGAAAATACCCTTTTGAGGAAGTAATGGAGGCATTAAAGAGGTCTGTTGAGAGAGACGATGCCAAGATATTGATAAGGATTTAAAGTTATATCTATCCATTACGGGAGATGTAAATTCTTAAAACAGATTGAGAAATCCCCCTATTTTTGTTATAATTATAAATTAGTTTTAGAAGAGCAATGCCACTTAATTTAAATGTTGTTTCTGGGAGGGTGTGAATGCAGAGGAATGTAAAAGCAGTAATCTCCTCTAAATCAAGCGGTAAGGTTTATGCAGCTATACTTGCTGGAGGCATTGGCAGCCGTTTCTGGCCTTTAAGCAGGGAGACAACCCCAAAGCAGCTCCTTAAGGTTGTTGGTGATGAGAGCCTTTTGAAATCCACTATACGCAGGCTTAATCCCTTGATAACTTCTGAGAGGGTTTTGATAGTTACAAATAGCCGTCAAGCGGAGATTATAAGGCTTCACCTCTCGTACGACGGTAAGGCATTGAATCCTGCCTATATAGTTGAGCCTATGGGGAAAAATACTGCGCCTGCTATAGGGCTTGCCGCCATGGAGCTGTATAAAAAAGACCCCGGCGCTATTATGGCTGTTCTCCCAGCAGATCATATCATAGAGGATGGAAGGTCTTTCCGTAAGGCTATGAAGGCTGCAATATATGCAGCGAGGGAGGGACACCTTGTTACATTTGGGATTGTTCCAACAAGCCCTGAAACAGGATATGGATATATAAAGGCTGAGCCCAAGACATTAAAAAAGATAGACGGCTTTCAGTTAAAAGTCGTTGAGAGGTTTGTTGAAAAGCCTGATATTAAAAGGGCTCGCCAATATATGAAGGATGGGGGCTATTTTTGGAATAGCGGAATATTCCTCTGGAAGGTTGAAAGGATTTTAGAGGAGCTAAGGCTATATCTGCCAAAGATTTATAATGGGCTTAATAGCATTAAAAAAGATAACAGTGAAATAGCGGAAATTTATAAGGCCTTTGATGATATCTCAATAGATAGAGGGGTGCTTGAAAAGGCAAAGGATGTTGTGGTTATCCCTGCTAAATTTCCGTGGTCTGATATGGGGAGTTGGAAATCATTTGGTGAGATCCTAAAACCTGATAAGGATGGGAATATCATAAAGGGCCGTGTGATTGATATAGGAAGCAAGAATTCGGTTATCTTTGGTTCAAACCGGGCTGTTGCAACCATTGGGCTTAAGGATATCATACTTGTAGATACCCCTGATGCAACGCTTGTATGTCCCAAGGATAGGGCTCAGGAGGTAAAAGAGATTGTAACATTATTGAAAAGGAATGGGTTTACTGAGCACGAATCCCATAAGACAGTTGAAAGGCCATGGGGATCATATACACTTCTTGAACAAGGGGATGGTTATAAGATTAAAAAGATACGCGTTGAGGCGCACCGCCGCCTAAGCCTTCAGCTTCATAATTATAGGAGCGAGCACTGGGTTGTTATATCAGGCACAGCGCGGGTGCAGAGGGGGGAAGAGATAGTGGATATGTTGACTAACCAGAGCACATATATACCAAAGGGTGTTAAACATAGACTTGAAAATCCAGTTGATACAGCTTTGGAGATTATAGAGGTACAAAATGGGGCGTATCTTGAAGAAGATGATATAGTCAGGTTTGATGATGATTTTGAACGCAAATAAAGTATATTAACATGGATAATTTTGTTGACTATAAAAGGGACATTATGATAACATTAAACTTTTTGGGGAGCATTTATTTTTTAACCATTGACAACTTGTATTTTGCTTGGCAATTAAAATTTTATTCTTATTGATGGAATAAATTATGAAAAAACATAGGTACAGCAAACTTATCTATATATCTCTGGTAATTATGCTTTTATCTGGCTGTGCTTCTACAGGCGCTAAAAAGGATGGGGCTAAGGAAGAAATTATACCAGAAGAGGGTATGAAACAGGCTGAAAAGATTGATAATGTGACGATCTCTGAATTTATCCTCGGCGCTGGTGATAGTATAGATATCACTGTTTACAGAAACGATGACCTTAAAAGAAGTGTAAAAATAGATTCATCAGGCAAGATAATGTACCCACTAATAGGTGATATACAGGCAGCAGGATTGGGAGTCTTTGAATTACGGGATGAGATTCAAAAAAGGTTATCAAGGTATATTGTTAATCCACAGGTTACAATTAATATAACAGGGATTCAGAGCCAAAAGATAATTGTACTTGGAGAGGTTAAGAACCCAGGGATATTCACAATAGAGGCTAACATGTCTATTATGGAGGCGGTAACAAAGGCAGGTGGAATGACAGGAAACGCCAAGCTCAATAATGTATTGTTAATAAGACGGCAGGATGGTAAGGCAGAGGTTACTGCCCTTGACCTAAAAAAGGTGTTAAAAGGTGATGATCTGTCTCAGGATAAGATACTCCGCAGCGGGGATATAGTATATCTGCCTTCAGTAATGATTGCGGATGTAAGCTGGTTTATGGGTCATCTTGGGCAGATACTTAGTCCTATTGTAAGTCTTGAGAGCGGAATGGTTTTATGGCCACAGGTTAAAAATGTTTTAAGAGGAAAAGACGGAACAACAACAACAATATCAATACCTGCAAATTAGTGAAGCTACCGAAAAAGTTGGGGTTCCCAGTATTTATAATCGCGCCCCTTCCTGCCTGTCGGCAGACAGGGACCCCTTCATTCAGGTGGAGCTTGCGGGACACTTGCTGGTTATAGAGTCAGAATAATGGAATTTTTAAAAATTTGGGAAATATTACTAAGACGAAAATGGATAATCCTCGGTGTCTTTTTTGTTGTTATGACCACCGTTGTAATAGGAACACATCTTGTCCGTCCTGTCTATCAGGCAAAGGCCTTTGTCCTTGTTAAGAAGTCAGATAGTTTAACATCTTTATTATCATCTCTGGGATTGCAGGCTGGGGGTGGCGCTACGAGTACAAGCAGCAGCAGCAGCAGCGGGAACACTTACTATACAGATATTGCATTGGCAAAAACCAGACCACTATTAGAAGAGTTGATAATTTCATTGAATTTAAAGAGAACTGACGAGAAACCACTAAAACCAGAGGCTTTAGTTAAGGGGTATTTGCTAAAAACTACAATAAGACCGCAGCCTTTTGTAGAAGTGGATCAGTATGAAGATACGGATATGCTGGAACTTGTAGCATACTCAATTAACCCTGTTGAAGCGACAAATATGGCAAATAAACTCGCAGAGCTTTATATCAAGGACAGGGTTCAAATGACCGGGGGAGAATATAAGTCAGTGCGTGAATTCTTAGGAAACCAGGTTTCCAAGGTTAAAAAGGAATATCTAAAATCCTTAGTGGATCTTAAAGATTTTAGGATAAAGGAAAAAACTGTTAGCCTTGACCTTGATATCCAAAACATAGCTAACAAATTTAGCAATATGCAAGCAGAGCAGCTTAAAAACCTGAAAGGGAGACTCAATGAGCTTCAAATTAGTATTTCTAAAAAGGGGATAGATTTTACGAAAGAACACCCTGAATACAAACAGTTGGAAAAAGATCTGGAAATTACTGAGAAACTTATACAGAATGAAGCAAAGCCTATTTTAAACAGGGAGCAGGCCTTAAGGGATCCTTTGTACGATGAATTTAGTAAGGAATTACAGAAGGTATCTGAAAAGTCATTTCAATATTCCAAGCTCGATCTAATCCTTTCAGTTAATAAAGATATGTATAAAAGCCTGCTGCAGTATATGACTCAGGTGGAGGTGGCAGAGTCAATCACCCTTTCCAATATAAGAGTGGTTGAACATGCTACTAATCCTGATAAGCCTTACTTCCCAAGAAAACCATTAAACTATGCAATAGGGTTTTCTTTGGCTATCTTCTGGGGATTGGCGATAGGTCTATTTATAGAGTATATAGACACTACCATCAAGTTACCTGAAGATATTAAAATTAAATCTTTTGCTATTCTTGGAATGATCCCTTTCTCAAGGGAGCTTAAGAATAATAGTTTAATCTCCATGATAGATCCACTTTCACCTGTTGTAGAGGCGTTTCGCACCGTGAGGATTGGTATCGGGCAAATTTCCACAGATAAACATGTAAAGACCCTCTTGATAAGCAGTTCAATAGAAGGTGAAGGGAAAAGTTGCTTGGCAGCGAATATGGCATTAAATTTCTGTATGGAAAATAAAAGGGTTATATTGGTAGACCTTAATTTGAGGAGACCTGCTTTACACAGGATTTTTGGCATCCCTAATAACAAGGGTATTACAAATGTCCTTGCTGAGGGTATGTCCTTGGAAAAGGCAATAATCAGTAGTAATATTAAAGGATTTGATCTCTTGCTTAGCGGGCCTGTTGCACCCGATTCAAGTAGACTAATTGAATCGCTGAAAACAAAAAATCTAATTCATAAACTAAAAGAGATGTATGACATGGTTATTATTGATACACCGCCTTTAATGATCGTTAGTGATGCCATTATCATTGGGCAATCAGTAGATGGCATAATACACATTATTGAGTACGGAAGAACCACAAATGAAATGGTTGAACATGCATACGGGCTTATGACAAGGTCTGGGCTCAATATTATTGGTGGTATTTTGAATAAGTTTAGGGTGCATGGATATCACTATTACAGTTATTACTACTATAAATGATAAAAATGGATTTACATACGCTTCGTTTCTCCCTCGGGTTTTGCTTTTCTCCATAAAGGTTCAGGGATTTTAAATGGACGATTGTTGTTTAAATTGCGGTGGATATTCCTTCGGGAAAAAATATTTTATCAAGCGATCTAATCGTAACATAGTTATTTGCCTAAAATGCGGTTTGGTACAGGTTAATCCAAGAAATGGTATTCTGAACTATGTTGATCATGAAGATTTATCTAATAGGGAAGACAAACAGAATAAGCTTATTGGACTAATGGAAAATGGTGTGGAGTTCAAGCTGGATAAGATCATGGAAAAGGAGGGTGAAATAAAAAAACTCCTTTTTAGAAAGAGGGTAAAGGATATTGAAAGATACCAGAAGACCGGGAAACTGTTAGATGTTGGGTGTGCTCAGGGCGCCTTTCTTTTTGCCTGTACCAATTCTAACCTACAGCTTTACGGAGTAGAGCCCTCTAAGTATACCAGTATTATGGCGTCAAAAATCGCACATGAGGTCACTATTTATAATTCCACACTATTGGAGGCAAGATTACCACAGAATAATTTTGATGTTGTGACTTTAATCAATACCCTTGAACATTTAGTAAATCCAAAAGAAACACTTGAGGAGGTATGCAGGATTCTGAAATCTGGAGGTCTTTTGATGATTGAAACCCCAAATGTAGCTCATTGGTTGCCATCCTTGATGGGAAGACATTGGGTGCAGTTTCTTGTTCCAGACCATGTTGTCTTTTTTTCAAAAGATGTATTGACAGACATGTTGTGTAAGATAGGGTTTGATGTCCGCGAAATTAAGAGCGGAAATAAAATGATGAGCGTCAGATTACTTCTATTCCATTTAAGCCATTATTTGGGTTCTATGTCCAAAGGCATTATGGAAATAATCATGAAAATATGCGAAAGGACTGGTTTTGCTGGCAAAACGATAACCATTCCCCAGTGGGATGAGATGATATTGCTTGCCAGGAAGATCAAATAATAAGATTCCCCCTATGGGGGCGGGGTATATAATTATCGCTAAGCACTCAATCTTAAAACTCTTAAACAGGAGGGCGCCATGAATAAACTTAGAAAATGTATCATAATACAGGCCTTTGCAGGTATTATTCTTTTCTTTAATGTTGGCTATGTTTTTTCTCAAATGCCGTTTGAGCAGGGTGGCGGAAGACCAGAAATGGGTGGCTCTGGACCCCATGAAGGGGTAATGATGGGAGAGGTGATTAGAATTGATAATAAAAGTATAGCAATACTAACACAAAAGGGTGATGAAAAGGAATTTTCCATCACACAAATGACTTCATTCTCAAAAGAAATGAAGGTGGATAAGAGCCAGATTAAAATAGGGGATACCCTCTTTGTGATGCCACCTGAAGGTGAGCCATTTATAGTTAAGATTTTATCTGACAAAGATGAACTGATGAAAAAACCGTCTTCTCCTCCTCAAGGGGTTGTAGATGGGCCTAAAATATCTGGGCCGCCTGTAGGAAAGGTTGTTGGGGTTGATCCATTGACAGTTGCGCTTGAGTCAGGTCAGACAAGGGTTGTTAAAATATCTGAAAGAACGCAATTGCTTAAAGAGGCACCGGTTGAGTTTGCAGAGATTAAGAAAGGGACAAAGGTAACTGTAATGTCCCTATCAGGGACGGGGATGGGTAAAGAAGCAATAAAGATCATCATTTCTTCAAATAGCCTTTAAAGTGGCGAATAACCTTGGAACAAAATATTTTTATGTTTAACAATAAATGGAAGACATCAGGAATAATATTAATTTTTACCATTCTTATTTTTATGTCAATAGGGGTTGTCTATCTTCCTTATATTATTTTGGCCTTTTCTTTTTTATTCCTTATTTTTATTATTATATACGCAAAGTCATTTGTGGCCCTTGCCCTTACAAGCTTAGCAGTAATCCTTATAACCATGACCATAACTATAGACTCCCCCTATCGTGAAACAGCTGAGATAATTCCCCTTGCGATTATTCCAATATACTTTATCTATCTAATTAATTTTCCTAAAATAGTTAATGGCTTTGAAGTTGGTGATAATTATGTAAAATATACGGTTATTCTAATGGCGCTACTTTCTGGATGGACGGCTATATCTCTTTTCTGGACGCATGATATATATCATGGTGTAAATGTTGCACTGACCTTTTTGGCTGCATTTCTTGTAATGCAGATATTCCTCCTCATAGAAGATAAAGAGACCTTATTTAATATACTATGGTTTTTCCCATTCCTCGGCTTGGTATTTGGAATATTCCTTTTACTTTCGCATTGGTACAGTTGGTCTATTGGAACCGACAAAATAGACATTCTTATAGAGAAGATTTCCATATCAATTTCCATCATTTCAGATAAGGGTAGGCCTGGGGGAGTTGCGCCTCCTGATCTTGCCTCTGCGATAATGAACATGTTTATCTTTATCAACATTGCCCTGATGTATAGGGCAAGACAATATACAAGAATAATGTTGGGTTTATTATCGGCCTTTTTAGTAATCTGCATTCTTTTAACCGCATCAAAAGTTGGGATGATCAGCCTATTTATGGGATTTGTCCTGCTAATTTTCTTTATGCCTCACTTACAGGCATGGAGGTTTAGGATGTTTTCCATTTCCGCCTTTTTCTTTATAATTGCACTTGCAGCTGGAGGAAATAGGGTGATAAAAAGGATATTATTAATGATAGAAAAGGGTATAAGTGTAAAGAACGATCGGTTGGGCTGGTGGATGCTTGGGTTTGAGAAGCTCTCGGATACTTATGGCTTAGGGCTTGGAGCTGGTGGATACTTAAAGTATATCGACCCAGTTCCTGGCGTGCATGGTTTCTATTTTTCCATTATTTTTGATTTGGGGATAGTTGGGATCCTTTTTTTCTTAGCTATTATTATTATGTTGTTAGAATACATTAGGAATACACTTAAGGTTTGCAAAGATCCAGAGATGGTGTTCATGGTATACTGCTTTGTTGTAAGCCTGATTTCTATGGGTATACACTCTCTTGTACAAGAAGATTTTCAATCCCTGCATGTTTGGCTGCTTTTGGCATTAGTAATAACAGTTTTAAGAATTGCTATGAAGGTCGGTGGGGCAGAAGTGTATATCCCGATTAAAAATGGAGGATAAAAAATACTTATAGATTAAATCTTCTTATTATGAAAACCATTTTAGATATTACAAGATGGATGTTTTGGGGGCCCGTAAGAAAGATTCTATTATTAATGGATAGAAAATATCTTTTTATTGTCGAGAAAATCCTGTCATTTGCCGCATACACTATTTTAATAGATAGAAGAAAGATTATTGCAGAGGAGCTTACTAAATCATTCGGCAATGTCTGGTCCACAGAAAGGATGAAAAAGGCTGTGTGGGACAGTTTTACAATTTATGTAGCCTCTCAGCTACATTTGTTGTATCTACCAATTCTTAATAGTTCAAATATAGATAACCACATTTCGGTAGAAGGTTTAGAGTATGTGGAAAAGGGGTTTGCTAAGGGGAAGGGTGTTGTAATTTTAAATCCACACTTTGGACCCTTTTTGATGATTATGCCTGCTTTAGGACACCGGGGATACAAAATAAACCAGATGGCGCTTCAGGGGGATCACTATCGGTGGGGGCATAGAAAAAGGATTGATAAAAAGGTGTTTGATATTAAATTTAACCTTATAGAAGGTAATATGCCAGTAAAATTTATAAATGCTGCTGCAGGACCGATATCAATAAAAGAGGCGTTAAATGCCCTAAGAAATAATGAAATAGTCCTTTATCCATCAACTGGCAGGGGGGGTAAAAGTTGGCATACTGTAAGGTTCATGGAGAGGACTGCTTTATTTGATCTTTTTCCATTTAAGATGGCCTTGAAGACTGGGGCGTCTCTTTTGCCTGCCTTTGTTATATATGAAAATGGAGCGCTAAAGTTGAAGATTGAAAAACCTATTGAGGTTGATACCAATCCTATTGCAGAATCACTTTTAGAACGATACATAGAGATTCTTGATTCTTACATTAGAGAGTATCCCGGACACTTTCTTATGTATGTTTATGAGGTAAAAAGCAAAACCCTTGTTGGAGAATCAAATATTTTTACCGATTAATCAAGGGCGCCAACTTTTTTAGTAAAGGAATAGTGTAATTAATGATAAATGATGAAGGATACGGCTCTAATTTATTAAACCGATTATTTAAGAATTCTTTCTTTTTGGTTACATCGAGGATATCAGATATTGGTGTTGCTATAATTACAACACCTTTTATTGCAAGATATCTTGGGCTTAAGGCTTTTGGAGACTATGCCCTTGTTACAGCTATTTCCATTTTTGTTAAACCCTTGGTAGAATTTGGATCCGAGGCCATAATCTGTCGGGATGTGGCAA
>JACREY010000017.1 GCA_016218085.1 Ignavibacteriota bacterium | reverse complement strand
TGACCAAAGTACAGGATGGTTAGCAAGTTACTATGATTACTTAAATGAAGGTAAGCTAAGAAAAACAACAGATGGAGGGAATAATTGGATTACACTATATACATATGATGATGATATTTTTAATTCTGTTTTTTTTATAAACCAAAATACAGGATGGTTAGCAAGCTACTATGATTACATAAATGAAGGTAAGCTAAGAAAAACAACAAATGGTGGAGTAGGTATAGATCCTATTGGAAATAAAATACCGGAAACTTATAAACTTTTCCAAAATTATCCGAATCCTTTCAATCCATCGACAAGTATTAAGTTTGATTTATCTGGAAATGAAAATGTTACTTTAAAAATATTTGATTTAAATGGAAAAGAAATAGCCGTATTGATAAATGAAAAATTAGAATCGGGTAGTTATCTTTTAATATGGAACGCTTCTCAATACCCAAGTGGTATATATTTTTATAAATTGCAAACTGAGAAATTCGTTGAAACTAAAAAAATGGTTTTAATTAAATAATAATTTTTTCCTTGTTCTCAGAAATTCTTTTTAGAACCGTAAAAAATGCTATAATCATAGAGAGGTTTCAATGAAATACAACGCAGAAGATAAATATCAAAGCATGTATCGTGCTTATAAAAAGTTACTTTCAATTGCTACTGACATTGGTAAAACTGTTGTAGTTGGTGATCATGCTGCAAGTGATGCTACTCAGACTTTCTTTAATGATTGTTATCATTTAAAAGACTGGCTAAAAAAGGATTCAAGAATAAAAAAACCTAATGAGGTCGAGAATTTCATTAATAAAAGTTTGTCACTTTCTTTGGCTGCTGATTTATGCAATTCTTTTAAGCATGCAGGTCTAGACAAAAAATCAAGAACAGGAAATAATTTAGATAAAATAAATATGGCATATAGCCTTGACCTTTCAAATAGTGCTGAACCAGGCTTTATAAAAGCGGTAAAAAATTTCAACCATGGCGATACTGTTAAAATTTCAAGAAGTTTAAGAAAAGGGTATCCAGTAGCAACCGCTAAAGTGATATTAACTATTGGTAGTAAACAATATGATGCAGTCGATTTGGCAACAAAATGTATAAAAGATTGGAATTCTTTTCTTAATTCAAAGGGTATAAAGTTCTCAAGTTCTTAAATATATAATTAATTGTTCTTCCTTCACTCGCTTGGGAACGCAATATTATCGGAGCTTATCTATATCTTTCCGCTCCTTCCGTGTGCAAAGATTTTCCTACTTTCAACTTTATAACTATATAAACTTTCAACTCTCTTCCCCCCTTGCTTTTTAATTTTGTTTACCATATATTAATATGGATATACGCTCTTTCAAATATTTTGCTTTGTACGGTAGCGGTAAATCATATCATTTTACAAGCAGAAACCGGAAATTTTAAATCACTATTTTTCAATAATATATTTTTCAAAATTGCACAATTTTTGCACATTTGAACATAAAATTGTGCAATTATTATGTAAAGTAAATTTGGTTTTTAAGAGCGAGATCCCTGCCTAAATTCCCGCCACGGCGGATGCAGAGAGCGCATATGCGGGGATGACAATATAGGTGTTTGTTATTGTTGTGGCTCTACGATTCCAAAAACTCTTTTATCCGCTTCCAGTATTTATCAATAACCCAATCCGTTCTGAGGTGGCCGCCGCGGGCGAGGAGCTTTAAATTTGATTTTGTTTTCTTTGCGAATTTCACTACCGATTTATAAGGAATATACGGGTCATCTTTGGCGTGGAAAATCATAATTTTTGTGCCATCCATTTTTCGGTTTGTTATTTTTCCATCCGATTTTTCTATTTTAGTTTCCTTTACGTGGTGCATCGGGTTGAAGAAATTTCCTTTGTAGAGTTTAGTCCAGTTTTTGGGTTTCAGTCTGTATCCGTTTCCCCAGGCTTCGCGCAGGTATGCGGCGTAACTTTTATTCGAGGTTTCGGCTTTCTCGGTTTTCTTCTGGATAGTCCAGTCAACCACGGGGCAGTTCGCGATTACTTTTTTCACGCGCGGGTCAAGCGAAGACATTAATGCCGTGCATCCGCCGAAGCTTCCGCCGATGACATAGATTTCATCGGGAGTGAACGAGAAAACTTTTCCGAATGCGGCTTCTTTGAACGGCTTTTGCAATCCGTCTATTATATCTGAAATATCCTGCGCGGGAGATTTTGCAAGGAAGCTTCCGCCCGACTCCCACGAGCCGCGGTAGCGCAGGTAGAAAACCCAGTATCCTTTTTTAGCAAGAAGCTTGCAGAGTCCCTGTTTGCGGGGATTGGAGGGCATACCATCGCAATAGATGATTACCTTCTGTTTTTTCAGTTTACGCGAAGGCGGAGTGAACTCGGTTAATATTTCTTTTGCAAATTTTGTGCGGTAGAGAAACATGTTTATAGAATTCTGAATTAAGAATTATGAATTCTGAATTAAAAACTTTTCTAATCTCATTGTTGTTAGCTTAAGCTGACGGCAATGGAATAAAAAAAGCTATTTTACTATTATCAGTTTATTCGTCTGGCTGAAGTTTTCTGTCCGCCCCAGCGGATCTACGATTTCGAGTTTATAGAAATACACGCCCGATAAAATCTGTGAGCCGGACGATTGATAAACGGAAAATGGTATTTCGTATATTCCCGGTGTAAGTTTTTCATTTACGAGCGTTGCGATTTCCTGTCCGAGCAGGTTATATACTTTTAGTGTTACAAAACTATTTTCATTTTTCTTTTTTCCGTTTTCATATCCCGATATCTGGAAACGGATAATGGTTACAGGGTTAAACGGGTTCGGGTAATTCTGGAAAAGTTTTGTTTCTTTCGGCACGGTGCTCGAGATATTTTGAATTCCAATTGGTCCCGAGCTGACGCCTTTCAGGTTAATAATGATTGTGCTGTCGGAATTGCTGACAGTAAGGGTTCCGTTGTAAGTTGTATATGTAGATGTCGGACTGAATTTAACCCTTATATATCCGAACTGTCCCGCGGCAATGGGCGATGCGGTGGAAACGACGGTGAACTGCGGGATTGAGGAAATTGCATTGCTGATTGTAAGGTTAGCGGTGCCGTAATTCATTATTCCAATTAAGTAAGACGAAGTATCGCCTGCGCGGAGAGTGTCATAAGTAACGGTATAGGGAGTCGCGGAAATTTTCCCGACCGGAGTTCTGTTTACAACCGAGAAGGTGCTTGCAATCCTGTCGATAAGTTCGGGATGGTCTATGAACGGATTTCTGACGTGCTGGTAATTTGCAATTCTGGTATTGCGGAGTCTTTCGTTCGCATCGGTGGTATCGAAGTAGTTCCAGAGTCTGAGCCTGTTTTCCTGTTTCGTATCCATATATCCGCCGGGTGAAATATTATTATACTTAACACTGAAATAAAAAAGCGAGCGGGCAACATTTCCTTTGTGCTTATCGCGGGGTTCATAAACTGTTTCGCCTGTGGAATCAGTGCCGAGCTTGGAGCCGCCGACATTACAGCTTGTACTGGTTATTGTGAACACTTTATTGAAGTCATAATTAGAGCGGCAGGAATTCGGCGATTCGAGTGTCGGATAGAGGTGGAACAAATCACTCACCATAGGGTCGTTGCTGTTGAAAAAGCTCTGCGGAAAAGTATGTTCAGTGTTGAATCCCTGAGCCTGCGCTTCGGTTCTGTTCACGGCTCTCACTTTGAAACCGGTATAGACACATTCAATAGTGTCATTTGTCAAATATTTATCAATGGTGGCAAACATATGGTCCCTTGCGGTATTATATCCGAGAGTCACATAACCGGTGGTAGTATAAGTTCTGATTGCGGTTTTCAGTGCTTCATCCCAGAGGTTCTGCGTGGGCAGGTAATAGCTTTCGGGAAATTTTGCCGTGCAGAGTCCGTAATAAATAATGGAGCAGTTAAGTCCTTTATCTTCGAAAATAAGAAAATCCCTGTGAGTAATATTCTGCGGTGAATTAAAATATACGGTAACGAGGACACTGTCATTCGGATTTATATTAAACGGAGAAAGGTTGAAATAAAATTTACCTGTAACGGTTCTAACATTTGTAATCTGTATCAGTTTATTCGTAGGGTTTTTCACATAGAAAGTTTTTGCATTTGCAGTTTTTGTAATCACCGTATCATAGGCAATTGATTTAGGAGTTACCTGCGCCTCAACAAGCACGGAAAAAGTCATAATGATGACTATTAGTAATAGTTTTTGCAATGTAAAGATATTTTATTTATAAATTATAATGAATTAATTCTGTTTCAGTTCCGGGGTATTTTTGATTTATGTGTTCGTTGAGTTTATTTGCCGAGTAAACAGACCGGTGCTGACCGCCCGTACAGCCGAAGCTTACCATTAAATCAGAAAAATTCCTGCTGATATAATTTTCAACAGCAGTGTCAATAATTTTATAGATGTTATTTAAAAAAATCTGCATTTCCTCCTGATTATCGAGAAAATCCCTTACAGGCAAATCATTACCCGTTAAATTTCCGAATTCGGGTTTTCTTCCGGGATTATAAATGAACCTGCAGTCAAAAACGAAACCTCCGCCATTTCCCGACGTATCTTCGGGTAAGCCGCTGTATAAATAGCTGAAAGAGAATATTCGGATTTTTAACATGGATTACGTTTTTCCTTTCTAATAATATATAAAATGGCAAATTTTAAAGAAATGTAAATTATCAAAATTATGGATCACAATTTAATTACAACTGCTTTTGAACTTGACGGGTATAAAATAGTGAAAAACCTTGGAATAATAAGGGGAATTACAGTCAGGTCGAGAAATGTTTTTGCAACGATAGGCGCTTCGCTTCAGACTATAGTCGGAGGGAACATAACTCTTTTCACCCAGCTTTGCGAAAAGACCAGGTCGGAATCTTTCGAGCTGATGGTTCAGCACGCCGAGGAACTCGGAGCCAATGCCGTCATTGGTATGAGGTATGATGCAAACGAAGTGATGTCCGGTGTAACCGAAGTGCTGGCATACGGCACGGCGGTTATCGTAGAGAAAGTATAAAGTAGAAGGTAGAAAGTAGAAAGTAAAAGGTAGAAAGTAGAAAGATAGTACTTAATTCAGAGATTGGATAAATTTTGCAATTATTTTAGAAACAACTAAGATTTTTTCAAATAATTCTTTAAATTTTTCATCTGTTATATATTCAAGCTCTTTTGCCAAATATAACATGCTTCTGAATTCTCCGGCACTTCCTTTTGCAATGTAAAGAAAGTGTTTAAATTCATTGTTGGTCTTTCTCTCAAAACCCTCGGCAATGTTATTCATAACCGAAACCATGGCTCTTTCTATTTGAGATTTGAAATTAAAATCTTTGCTATTTTTGAAAATCTTATATGTTTCAATCGTTAACTCTTTGGCTTTCTGCCAAGCTATAATATCTTCAAATTTTTCTATGCTCATTTTAAATTTTTTAGTATTTAAATATACTTGAATGATATCGCTTTATACTTTCTACCTTCTACTTTCTACCTTCTACTTTCTACTTATTCGCTCTTTTGTTGTTTTCTTTTCTTAATAATCCTTCTAATTATCCAGTAGATAATTACAATGAGGATTATCACAGGTAGCAGAGCAATGAAGACAGTAATCATACCTGCGAGAATATCGGTGAAGCCTCTAAGGCCTTTTTTAACACTTTGGCCGAGTTCATAGAAAAATCCTCCGCCTGAAGATGTAGTGAGTATAGCAGGTTCATAGAGAGACAGAGTCAGTGTTGACATTTCCGACTGGTTTCTCATATATCTCATTTTACCGTCGATGCTTTCGATAACCTGTCTGACGGCTGCGAGTTTCTGTTCCACTTCCACAACGTCTGTAAGTCTTGCGGTTTTTTCGGCGAGCAGTTTAATAAGTCTCTGTTCAAGCTCCTTCTGTGTTTTCAGGCGTGCTTCGAGGTCAACGTACTGTTCGGTCACATCATTTGCATTTATATTCTGTGTCATCACTTTTCCGAGCGTGCCAGTTTCGGCAACGAGGGATTCGTATTTATCGGCAGGGACTTTAAGGGTCAGCGTGCCCTGTTTTTTTCCGCTGCTGTTCTGTGAGGAGGTTGTATTTGAAACATAACCTCCGTATTTCTTAACAATTTCATTTACCTTTAAAGCGGCGTCATCATATTTATCAACTTCAATTCCCATCGTGCCGGTTTTAATAATCATTCTTTTTGTAACGTCTTTTATTTCGGTACCCTGTTCGGTGATGCTTCCGGAAACTTTATCCGTCTGCTGCATTTCTGAAGTCTGCTTTGATAATGTTGTCGGAGCATCTTTTTTTGTCATTTCCCTTTCTTCATAGTTCGTTGTTTGCTGGGGGGAGGTCAGTTGCTCACTTTTATCCTTATTCTGGCATCCTGCATAGAAAACGAACAATGCGAAAATAAGTAAAACGGCCTTTGATTTCAGATTTTCCATAATTGTGTTTTTTTGTTTGATACTATCAAATTTAAAATTATGTTCCTCAAATTGAACGGGAGCGGGATTGTATTTGTTTAAAGTATAAAGATATTATCAATAAATAAAGTTAAAATTTACATATATGGACAATTTTAAAGTCATGATTTTTAATGCGATTGTATTGATTGCCTTGGGAGTATACGGGTACACACTTCCGCCTCACAGCCCTACGGCTCTGATAGCTCCTGCTATCGGACTTGTTTTATTTATTCTTGCATTTCCGATTAAAAAAGAAAATCATATAGCCGCACATATTGGTGTTGGTCTGACAGGTCTTGCATTTGCTGCATTTACAGTTACTGGAATTATGAGGTCGAATATATATATTATCATAATGGCAGTAGTGACATTATTTGCATTCATTTTCTACATTACGGATTTTTTCAGAAGAAAAGCGGAAAGAAAAAAAACGGTCTGAAATAGAGTCATTGTATTATAATTTTTTGTATTTTAGATGACGTGATTTATTGATAAATTAAATCATGGCACGAATTAATGTTATAATAATAGACGCAACGGGAAATAAGGAGCAGGAAGCGATTCTTCCTGATGATGCTCCTGTTAAAAAGATTATGGAAGCCCTTCTTCCTAAAATGAAAATGCCCGTAACAGGTCCTGACGGAGACCCGCTTTCGTATAAATTTCATCATAAGGCTTCGGGCAAGCAGTTGACAGAAAACCAGACACTTGCCGATGCCGGAGTGAAGGACGGGGATGTGCTTCGCCTGTACCCGGAGATTACTGCGGGGAGATTTTGATTAGCTAATCCTTTTTAGTTGATAAATAATAAAGGAATGTAAATTGTAAAACGTAAATAGTAAATTGTAAGAGCAGTTGATTTTTTTCTACATTTTACGATTTACTATTTGCATTTTACTTTTTTAATATGATTGACATATCTTCTGACATAAACAACAGATATTCGCGGTTCAGATTAATTTCCTGGTGGGACCAGTCCGTGCTGAAAAATGCAAAGGTGCTGGTAATCGGGTGCGGAGCGCTTGGCAATGAGATTGTGAAGAACCTTTCAATGCTGGGTATCGGCAGTATTTATGTTGTGGATATGGATAATGTGGAAAAGAGCAATCTCACGCGCAGCGTGCTATTCAGGAAAGAAGACGAGGGAAAATCAAAAGCGGAAACTGTCTGCAAAAGAGCTAAGGAATTAAACGATGAAATCAGCATAAAGTATTTCAACGGGAATGTTTTCGGGCTTGGGCTCGGGGTTTTCAGGGAAATGGATATTGTTATCTGCGGACTGGACAACAGGGAAGCGAGACTTTTTGTAAACCAGTCCTGCTGGAAGGTAAACCGTCCGTGGGTTGACGGTGCGATAGAAACGCTGAACGGGGTTGCGAGGATGTTCATTCCGCCCGAAGGTATATGTTATGAATGCACGATGAATGAGACCGATTACAAGCTGATGAACAAGAGGAAATCCTGCCTGTTGCTGGGACTGGAAGATATTCAGCAGGGGAAAATCCCTACCACGCCGACTGTATCTTCAGTCATAGCGGGCTTGCAGGTTCAGGAAGCAGTTAAGTATCTTCACAAAAAAGATTTTGAATTGCTAAGCGGAAAAGGATTTGTTTTCAGCGGAATGACAAATGAATCTTATATTGTGGAATACCAGAAAAATGAAAACTGTCCGTCGCATTATACATTTGAACATATTATTGATTCGGGAATTAATTTTCAGGACGCTGTTATTTCGGATATACTGAGAAAAGGAAAAGAGGTTTTTAGCGGCGACAAATTCGAAATAGAATTCAACAATGAAGTTGTTTACGAAATGACTGATGAAAAAAATAATTCAATAGAGTTTTTTGCCAATATGAATCTTTTAACGCAGAAAGACATCAGAAGAGGTGATATATTATATAAAATTAATTCATTTCATAAACTTGAATCCGAATCCTCTGTTTCGAAAAAATCATTAAATTTAAAGTTGACCGAATTGAAAATCCCGTATAACGATATAATTACTTTGAGAAAAGGAAACAATGAAGTCCATATCGCGTTTAATAACATGGAGATATTTATTTAGCTCTTATTACTTATTAATAATTTATAATTGATTTGAACTGCCCGTATTGCCAGACAAATATAAAGGAAGCCGCAGATAAGGTTATTTGCCCAGACTGCCACACTCCCCATCACAGGGAATGCTGGGAGGAAAACAGGGGGTGCACTACTTACGGCTGTTCGGGCAATCCGCAGACCAAAACCAAACCGGTTGATATAGGAAACCGTACGGTAGGCAGCATAGAGCGGATGCTGGTTCAGGAAATGCATTCAGCCGAAATGACAGACTGCCCGAACTGCAAAAAGCAGATAGAAAAAACATCACAGTTTTGCAAGTACTGCGGTACAGACATAAATCAAAAAGAAGACGGCAAAAAGAAATTTGAAGAAGAATTCCGGATGCGATACAGGAATTCCATAAAGTCGAAAAGAAAAAGGTTTGCAGTTACCCTGACAAGCATAAGCATACTGGCACTGCTGTTTATTATTTCTGCTTATTTCGGGATTTCAAAGCTTGCCGCATATTATGACTCAGATGATTACAAAATCAAAACATTTCTCGGTGAGTGGAGAAATTCCTGGGAAGGCAAGGATATAGAAAAATACAAAGAACTCCTCGATAAAGATTACATATATTACGATAAGGACGGAAAACCTGTAAAGGCAGATGATAAAATAAAAAGAATGCAGTGGACATTCGACAACTACAAGAAAATAAAGCTTAAAATCAGCAATATAAAAATTATTATAGATTCCGTTTCACCCGATTATGCAAATGTATCCTTCAGGCAGGTTTACACATCAGATAAGAAAGAAGAAGCAGGTACAAAAACTTTGAGATTATATAAAGGCGAAGAAAACGGATACAGGTGGAAGATTTTCCGCGAGTACTTTGAGTAAAAACAATTATTAATGAATAACAAAAAAGCCTTCCGATGTGCATCGGAGGGCTTTTATAATTTTTGATTTCTATAAAAAGAATAATGATATTAAAAGTCCGATTGTAAGTGCAAGTCCGAACTGTGTGTTAAACTGGGCTGTAAGGATATTATGCTTTGTTCCGAGCTCGTGTCTTGCCATTGTTTCCTGAGGATAATCTTTCAGCATTCTGAGTAATTTCAGTGCTGTCGGGAATGTTACAAGATTAAGCAGTGCAAACCACGGGAGTAATTTGATAACAACAAAAATTATAATTGAAGTATAGGCACCGAGAATAAGGAAATAATAAAAATAAAATGACAATCTCTCGCCGATTAATATAGGTAAGGTTTTCACACCGAACTTACCGTCGAAATTCAAATCCCTGATATTGTTTGAATGAAGGATAGCGTCTATCAAAAGTCCGAAAGGAATGGACAGAATCACAGGTATCCAGGAGAATTCATGCGTCTGCACAATGTATGCTCCCAGTGTCATACCTGTACCGAATGATACGAACACCTGAATATCTCCGAGCGCTTTATATTTAAGTGCAAACGGGGAGGCTGTATAATAAATTGCGGAAAGAAGTCCGAAAATGCTAAGATAGAAAATCCAGATACCTGCCTGAGTATACAAATAAACCCCGATGCTGACCGCAAGGATTGTGGAAATAATGCCCGTTGTTTTCATAAAGCTTTTGCTCACGAGCCCCATAGAAAGAACCTGCGAGCCGCCGTGAGGAATTCCCACTTCCTTGTCTTCCTTATCTATGCCTTTTTTGAAATCATAAATATCGTTTACTATATTGGTGGTTACGTGAATTGCAACCGAACCGATTAAGGCAAGAATGAAATGAAAATAGTTGAATTTCATTCCGGGATTGAACAGCACGGCAATAATCGAGCCGTATATAATAGGTATCACTGATGCAGGGAAGGAATAAGCCCTGACAGCCATAAAAAACAGTTTTAGCCCTTTAGGGGGTGATATGGTGGTTTCTGGTGTCATAAGTTGGTTTTTTGGTTTTAGCGTATTGTAAATTTAAGATTATTAACAATAATATTTTTAAATAAGTTTTTAATAAATTAGTAAAATGTAAAATGTAAAACGTAAATAGTTAAACGTAAGAACTGTTAAATGCAATTTTTTATCAGGTTAGACAGCATCGAAAAAATATGAGATATTTTATTATCTAATTCTTTTAATTGGTCTTCATTAATTAATTTAAGTTCATTTGCAATTTCTAACTGGGTATCGATTTCAACTACAGAACTTCTGGAAATCTCGTAAAATCTTATACGTTCAGCTTTGGTTCTTCTAGATGCACCTTCGGCTATGTTTGAAGCAACAGAAACAGAGGCTCTTCTTAGTTGGTTACTTAACCCGAAGATCTCGTTTCTTGGGAATGATTCAGTGGTTTTGTATATCAATTTAACAAGATTAATTCCTTCTTTCCAAACATTTAGTTTTTTATGATTTAATTGTAGCATTTTTTTTCTTGATTTTACTTTTTACGATTTACTATTTACATTTTACGTTTTTAAAATAATATTAATTTAAAAATATATTTTATTAGCAAAAATATTTTAATTTACCGGTAAAATCACGAATATAAACGGATCCCAGAGCATATGAGAAAGAACGGCGGCGGTGATATTTCCTCTCCAGAGGAAAATCAGTCCCCAGTATAAACCAACAATGAAGGAGGCAAGAACAAGAACAGGATTCATCGTGGGAATGTGCACGACTGTGTAAAAGAAAACAGTAATCAATAACCCTGTCCACTTATTATATCTTTCCGAAAGATGTCTTTGTATGTATCCCCTCCAGAACATCTCCTCTCCGAAACCAATCGGGAAAAAAAGAAGCAATGCAACTGTCCAGGAAGGTAAGGCTTCCCTGTTTGCATAAACGGAAGAAATATTCTGATTATGATTCGGAATTATTCCGAATGAATCAAGGATGTATTTCCCGAACAGGAATATAAGGTAAAGCAAAGCCGCACCCGATATACCGATTGAGATTTCTTTTAGATTGAAAAAATCTTTTTTAAGCTGTTCCCTGTAATGAAATATTGAAACCGCATACAGGACAGATGTTGAAAAAGCCATCATTACCCAGAAGTTCATAGGTTTCAGCACGAACATCACAAACCATAAAAAAGAGGCAAGGACTATGTAAATAAGAAATTTCAAATTGTAATTTCATTAAAAATAGCAATTTCCATTTAAAAATCTAATATAAATCAGAATGTTAAAAACTGTGAAAATGCTAAAAAATTTTAAAAATCGCTTTTTTGTTGAATTCTTATATACTATTATATAAATTAAATCTGAAACCGGATAAAGGAAAACAGAGTAAATAATATAGGATGGAATTAACATATTCAAAAGCGGGTGAAATTTACAATTCATTTGAAAAAAGACTTTCAAGTGCTTACAGGAAAGAACTTGCCTTTAACCTGACGCGCAATCTTTTATTTACGGTTTTGTCAGCCCTGGTTTCCGGATTCATAATTGTTCTTCTTGAAACTGTTTTTCATTTCCGTTCGTCAGTAAGAACGGTTTTTTTCTGGACGTATTTACTGCTGACTTCGACAACAGTAATTTATTTTCTTGCAAACTATTTCCTGAAATTGTTTTCCCCTCTTAAATCCGGAGAAATACTGACATTTGCCGCAAGAGCAGGAGAGCATTTCCCTGATATAAAAGATTCTGTGGCAAATTCGATTTCCCTTTATAAACTTGCGGGAAAAAAGGATTTCAACAGCCTGTATTATTCAGAGAATCTTATACTGGCATATCTGGGAAAAGTAAATAATACAGCATCGGGTATTAATCTGTCATCCTTTGTGAGCTATAAAAAATTAAAGAAACAATTTTCCTTTTTCCTGCTTTCGGTTTTCATAACAGGGTTGAGTTTTGCGATTTTCCCAAATGCATTGCCGGGTTCACTTGAAAGACTGGTGAATTATAAATACAGTTACATAGATAATTCATACGGAATTGCTTTTGAAATCACCCCGGGAAATTATGAAACATTCAAAGGGGACAGGGTAAATGTTGCCATAAAAATAAAATCCACAAAGCCCGACTTAAAAATTGATGAAATAGAGTTCTATACAAAACAGTTTACACCCGACGGTTACGAAATACTATCCGATTCAAAGGACCTGAAGGCCGTAACCGAAAATACATTTTACACTTCGATAGAAAATGTAAATACTGATTTGACATATTATGCCGAGTACAGGGAGATACGCTCAGATATTTATAAAATTAAAATATCCGATTACCCGATTTTAAAGAAACTCAATATAACGGTTTACCCCCCTGAATTTACCGGACTGCACGAAAAAAAATTAAATGAAAACGAAGGTGATATATACTGCATAGAGGGAAGCCGGATATTTTTTGACATAACCGCCAGCAAAGAGCTTTCTTCTGCAGGAATTTATCTGAACGATAAAAATATTGATTTAAAAATAAACGGCGACAGGGCAGAAGGCACGCTGGATGCGACTGAAGAGGGAAGTTATAAAATCAGAATGAAGGATATTGGCGGAAAAGAAAGCAGGAATGAAAAGGTTTTTTCCCTGAGACTCATTAAAAACGAAGCGCCCCGCGTCGAGATTACCGAGCCGCAGGAAGACAATTATTCCATAAAAGGAGAGCGCGAAATACTCGTTAAAGGACGTATGAAAGACGATTACGGCTTTTCAAAACTGACATTGAATTACAGAAAGTCGAAA
Organism: Ignavibacteriota bacterium; assembly: GCA_016218085.1. Lineage (GTDB taxonomy): Bacteria > Bacteroidota > Ignavibacteria > Tepidaquicellales > Tepidaquicellaceae > FEN-1279. The sequence goes on along the minus strand of JACREY010000017.1, from coordinate 262,872 downwards.
TCAAACTCTTCGGCATCGCAGAATTTTACACCGTTGAATGTTCCGGTTAAGAACCTTAATGCAACCGAACTGGAAGTTCCTTACCTGTGGAATATAGGCGGAATAAATATCCGCTCCGGGGATGTCGTGGAATATTATCTTGAAGCAACAGACAACAGCGGCAAAACCGGCAGGTCCGGAATAAAAGTTCTTACTTTCAGATCATTGCCTGATATTTTGAAAAACACAGAAGAAATCACCAAGAACCTCGAGCAGGATTTGAAGTCAGTGCTCGAAGACGTTAAAAAGCTTCAGGAAGAAATAAAAGAATTGAAGAAGAATAATACAGAGGACCTGGGATTAAACGATGCGCAGAAGAAACTCGATTTGCAGAAGAAAATGGAAAATGTCCAGAGCAACCTGGATGCCGCCCAGCAGAAATTAGATAAAGGAATGGAAGATCTGAGGCAAAAAAACATGCTGACGGAAAAGACACTCGAGCAGTTTATGAAGCTTCAGGAAATGTTCAATAAAATCAACACGCCGGAGTTCCGCGAAGTGCTGAAGAAGATGCTGGAAGCAATGAAGAAAAACGATATGAACCAGTTGAGGGAGGAAATGAAGAATTTCCATTTTGACGAAGAGGCATTCAAGAAGCAGATTGAGCAGCTTATGAAGCTGATGCAGAAAATAGAGAACCTTCAGAAATTCGGAGAGCTGACGCAGAAGCTGGATGATATAAAGAAAGAGCAGGAAGAATTAAAGAAAACGACAGAGAATACCGGGAAAGACGAGACGGGTAAGATGAATACGCTATCAAACCGTCAGCAGGACATTAAAGAGAATATGGATAATTTCAAGGAGGAACTGCAGAATCTGATTAATGAAATGACTAAAATGAAAGAGGATATGAATCCCAATGATTTGCAGAATCTGAATAAGAAGATGAATCAGAAGAACACTCAGAGCAAGATGCAGAAATCTTCCAGCGAACTGATGAAAGGACAGAAAGAAAACTCAGAAGAAACTCAGGAAGATATATTAAAGGACCTTAATGAAATGAATGATGATATGCAGGATGCACTTGAGAGCGCAATGGACACGCAGAACACGGAAAAGAAGATGATGGATGAAATGGAAAGAATTAAAAACGACCTGGAAAGATTGAGCAGAGAGCAGCAGGAACTGAAGGAAAAAACACAGGATACGAAGAAGAGCGATAAAAACGAATTCAGGGAAAACGCAAATGAACAGGGCGAACTGAAAAAGGATTTAACGGGAGACATAAACGACCTGATGAACCTGACAAACTACGGTATGCAGATGTCGCCAGAACTCGGCAAGGAGCTTGGCAATGCATATAATAAAATGGACAGGGCGGAAGGCAACCTCCAGAACGGCGAAAAGGAAAATGCCGTGAGCGATCAGGGCAAGGCAAAGACTTCGCTCGATAATGCCGCAAATATGCTTGGTAAAATGCTGAATGAAATGAAATCTCAGCAGGGAAAAGGAAACAAGAAGGGACAGGGCAGGCTCGGACAGCTAATGCAGCAGCTTGCAAAGATAATAGGTCAGCAGCAATCGCTGAACGGACAGATGCAGAAGCTGGGGAAGAACGGAAAATCGGGTAAGGACGGAAAAGACGGACAGGAGGAAATGCAGCCCGATGTAAAAATGCAGATAGAGCGCCTTAAACTTGAGCAGGAGGAAGTCAGAAAATCACTGGAAGAGTTGAACAGGGAATTCGAAATTGAAAAAGAAAGGTCGGGAGAAAAACTTCTCGGCGACCTGAAAGAAGTTGAAAAGCAGATGAGGGAAACAGTAAAGGATTTAAGTGAATACAACATAAACGACAAGCTGCTTGAGCGGCAGAATAAAATTTTATCGAGAATGCTGGACGCACAGCTTTCGCAGAGGGAAAAAGATTTCGAGCAGAAGCGCGAATCAAGACCCGGGGAAAATTTTATCAGAACCACTCCGCCCGAAGTTGTAATATCGGGACCAAACTCCGTAAACTCACTGAAGGAAGATTTCCTGAGGCTTCAGAAAGAAGGTTACACGGAAGATTACGAAGCTTTGATAACTAAATATTTTTTAGAATTATCGAATGGGAAATAATTAGGAATTATTCTGTTCTTAATGCCACGGGACAGAGGTCAAAACCATTATCCCAATATAATTCCCCGCCAGAACCTATTTTTACGTTATTAAAAAGTTCTTTGTTTTCTAATTCTTTTGCAATTCCTTTTTTTATTTTATTTTTCAAATCTACTACTTTTGTAAAGCCATCATCATAGATGATTTTTATTTTATATTCTTCTAAAGGAATTGCTTCTGATATTTTATGAATAATATTCATTTTAAACTAAAGGTTTAATTTTATTCGGTTGTTCATTTGATTTTGCTAAATTCCAATCATCCATTAATTCTTTTCTGTGTTGTGAAGCCCATTCTAAAACAAGCGAATAAACACGAGCAGGAATATTTCCTGCAGATACTTCTAAAGTTTCTATATTAATTTCTGCCAGATATTCATTATACTCAACGTGAAAATGAGGTGGATTATGGTCATCATAGAACATTTTTATTACAATACCGAGAAATCTTGATATTTCAGGCATTTTGATTTTTTATTACAAATTAAATTATAATACTTAATAATTCAATAGATTTTTAAAAATTAACTATCAATTAATTATTGCAAAAATATTGTGAAACCTGATAATATAAAAACACCTTTAACGGGGGTTAAAGGTGTTTGCCTGACAAAAACAACAAGCAGGAAAAGTGTCTTTAATTTATTTCTTCTTGTTGCCGGAGTTATTATTACCTGAATTATTGCTCGATTTATTTGTATTGCTGCTTGAATTATGATTGCTGCTGTTCGAGTTTCCGCTTTTATAAGAGCTGTTATTATTGCTGCTGTGAGAGTTACTGCTCTTGTATGAATTACTGCTGTTAGAATTATTGCTCTTGTATGAGTCATTGCTCTTGTATGTGTTGCTGCTCTTATAGGAGTCATTACTCTTATATGTATCCTTGCTCTTTGTATTACCCGAATTCCAGTTATAATCATTTGAACTTGATTTCTTTGTATTGCCGGATTTATTGCTGTTAGAATTGCTGTTCGAGTTTTTGTTGCTGTTTTTATTGCTTCCGTTGTCCTTCTTTGTGTTAGGGCTCTTGTAACTTCCGTTGTCCTTCTTTGTGTTGGGACTCTTGTAGCTTCCGTTGTCCTTTTTTGTGTTAGGGCTCTTGTAGCTTCCGTTATCTTTCTTTGTGTTAGGGCTCTTGTATGTATTGCTTTCTTTAGTCGTTTCTGATTTTTTCTTTGTGTTATCCTGTCGCTTCACGGAAGTGTTGTTAGGATTCTTCTCTGTGGAATAGTTTTTCTCGTTCTTTGTATTGTTAATCTGAGTCGTCTTTACTTTCTTTTCGAATTTTTTTGTTGTATTATCGTCAATCGGTTTTCCGTTCAGGCTTGTCACCGAAACCTTTCTTGTGGAAATTTTTTCACCTGCGTTTTTTTCGATATCGGATTTTTTCGGGCCAAGGTTATAGACTTCGTCCGACTTAACTACCATTTTTGCATCCTTTAGGATGTCCTTATTTTTCTTCAGATCGATAGTGGAATTTTTTGTAATCGGTCTTGTGAAATCCTTCTTGCTGACAAATGTCCATTTATTTGTAATCCCTTTTTGCTTGGGGGTTTTTGGGTGAGTAACAATAATTCCGTTATGATGTCTCCAGTGCGTTCTGGGAGATATCGGATGCCATCCAACGTGATGCCGCGTGTGGCACCAGGAGACCCAGCTTGGAGCCCACCTGTGTCCGGGCGACCAGACCCATCCCCACCTGTGGGAAAACCACCATCTGCCGTAATGATATGGACCCCAGCCCCAGTTGTAATCCGAAACCCAGATCCAGCCGAACCTGCAGAACTCCCAGTGTCCATAAGTATAAGGATTCCAGTCAACAAGTGTAATGCTGACACTCGGTCGCCAGATATATTCGGTTATTACGTCTTCATCTATCTCCACTGTTTCGCTCATTTCCAGCACTTCTTCATTATCTATGTCGCTTCTGTCAACTTTTATCCATTCTCCGTCCTTTGAAAGCTCATCGTAAAAAGTATCGATATCGACGGAATCCGTTTCAGGTTTTGTGATGATTAATTCTTCTTCCTGTTCGACCTGGCTGACGGCTAATCCGCTGCAGCAAAGAAGGAAGGGGAGCAGGAGAATAAAAATATATGTTTTCATGATAGTGCCTTTCTGTTTTATTCTTATGCAATATATTATTTTTAAAATTAATGTCAAATGAAAATTTTTACCCCCTTACAGGGTAACAGTATCTTCAATCGGGACATTCTTCAGTATTTATACTCCCTGAATGTTTGACAGGTTCCTGCGGGATTAAGTTCTGCGCATAAGGGGTTTTCCGGAGGGGTAATGAAAAAAGAGCTTTTCCGAACGGTTACAAGGAAATCTCAAAACCTGTATTTGCAAATACTTCCGTCTTGCAGTTTATTTCCTTGAAAGCTTCTGAAAAAGCTCTTTGATATAATTTTATTGTCTTACAAATCTTACGAATCGATTAGTATTCAAATCCGAAGGAAATCATTCCCTCTGTTCTTTCGCTGCCTTTATAGAAAGGCTGCAATTCGCTGTCGAGTTTAATATATCTTGTTTCGGCGCGCAGGTAAGCGGATTCAACCGGCCTGTATTCGCATCCGATAGTTACTCCGTTGCCTTTTAGCCAGTTATAGCTGCCGATTGAGCCTGATAATATTCCGTCAATATCCTGATAATATTCACCTCTTACTGTCACGCTGAATTTCGGGTTGAATTTATATTTAGTGCTGAACAGTGCTCCGTATGAATATGCGGATTCGTCTGCATTTAATCTTTTTGATTTTTCCTGCATACAGATATCCGCGCTTGCAATCATATCGATTTTTTTACAGGGAGACAGATTAACGATTAAGTTATTGAAGATTCTTGTCTTTCCGTCTGAGCCTGTAGGCATTTCGTTCCCGATAATGTTGTTATAGGTGAGCTTCAGCATTTCATTGTGCGTATAAGCAAGCTGTACGCCTATAGATTTATTTTTGTTGTTATCCTCGAAAACATTATAGCCGTTGAGAACGTGCAGGCATGCCGAAAATTTATCGCTGAAATCATATCCGATTTTCACGCCACTCTGAATAAACGGTTCTACATATACGGGAAGTGAAAACGAAGAAAGCACATTGTTCTTCGGCAGGCCTTCTGCTCCGATGTGTGTAATGAAATAACCTGCGTCTATCCATAAATTTTTATATGGAGAGAAGCCGATGTTGGCTTCCTGTATGAAGTCGTATTTGGTTACCGGTTTCCAGTTTAACTCGGGGATATCTCCGTAATGAATCGTTACCGTGCTTCTGATTTTTTCAGTACCGTATTTTAATGAAACTGCCGCAATGTTCAGTCTTATCTGGTCTCTGTATGGGGAAATAAGGTCGAGGAGTCTCGGTGTTTTATCTATATTCTTGTCATTATCGTATGCATAATAAGCATCAACATAGGTGCTTAATTTGAAATTCTTAAAGAATTCCGTCAGGTCTTTATCCTGCGAGTCAGCCAGTGCGGGCAGTAAAAATAAAACTGCCATTATCAGTAAAATTTTTTTTGTTTTTTGCATAAATAAATTTTTTTGTTCTTATAAAAATATCCCGCTCTTATTTCAAAGAGCGGGAATAAAAAAAGTATTACATTGCGTCTGTATATGCAGTTTCTCCGTGCAGTATTTCATCAAGACCGATTTCTTCTTCTTCTTTTGTCAGACTAACCGGTGTGACAAAGTTAATAAGCTTCAACATAATCCAAGTAAATCCAAATGCATAAACCGAGCTAATTAAAATAGCAACAACCTGTTTTATAAAGAAAGAAGATTCGCCGTGCAGTAATCCGTTAAATCCGTTAGCATTCACTGCAACTGAACCGAATATTCCGAGGAAAATGATACCAATCATACCTCCGACGCCGTGGACGCCCCAGACATCGAGTGCATCATCCCATCCCATTTTGTTTTTCAGTGCGACTGCAAAGTAACAAATTGCTCCTGCAAGAATTCCGATTACCACTGCGGATTTGGTGGTAACAAAGCCTGCCGCAGGTGTGATGGTGGCGAGGCCTGCAACTGCACCGGTAAGCAAGCCGACAAATTTCGGTTTCTTTTCCAGCCACCAGGCTAGCAAAACCCAAACAATAGCCGCGAAGGAAGCCGCGAGGTCGGTATTAATAAATGCACTTGCAGTTATTTGGTCAACTGCAAATTCGCTTCCAGCATTAAATCCGTACCATCCGAACCACAGCAAACCAGTACCCAGAGCAATAAGCGGAATGCTGTGAAGTCCCTTATCGATAACTTTTCTTTTTCCTACGTATAGAACAGATGCAAGTGCCGCCATACCTGCGATATTGTGAACAACTATACCGCCTGCAAAATCTCTAACTCCCCAAAGCCATAAAATTCCACCGCCCCAAATCATGTGCACGAACGGGAAATAAACCAGCACTAACCATAGTGTAAGGAATATCAGGTAAGCGCTGAATTTTACCCTGTTTGCAAAAGCACCTGTAATAAGAGCAGGTGTGATGATTGCAAACATCATCTGGTATGCAATGAAAACCAGCATCGGAATTCCGGCATTACCGAAAATTGATACCGTAGCACCGTTTACATTTGTTGTAACCAATGAAGATGTGTTTAAATCAATTCCTCTAAAGAAAGCCCAGTCAAAATTACCGATAACTCCGCCGAGCAAATCGGTACCCTGAACGCAGTTACCGCTGAAGCACATAGAAAATCCGAACAGCCACCATATTACTGTGGTCCAGCCCATAGAGACAAAGCTCTGAATCATAATTGCTAAAACATTTTTTCTTCCGACAAGACCGCCGTAGAAAAACGCCAAACCGGGTGTCATTAACATAACAAGAGATGTAGCTAATAACATAAATCCGGTGTCGCCTGTATTCCAAGTAGGCATTTTTAACCTCCGTTTAATTTAATGATTAATGAATAAGAGTAGTAATTCATATTACTATAAATGTAGAGTAGTTTTTTTTTGAAATGTAATAAAATTCACAACAATCCTAATTGATTTCTGCAAGTAAAAACAGGTAAATCAAGACAAAATAAAAAAAAGGCTTACTATTTTCAATTCATTTTAAACAGTAAGCCTTAAATTTAATATAGGAATTCGAATTTTACAAAAGTACAAGTAAAATTTACGGGAATATTCCGAGATTCATATATGATTCACCGATTTTTTCGATTGCGACAACGAAGGCGGCAGTTCTGAAACTGTCGATTTTCGGATTCGATTTCCAGGTTTCACGTATCTGGTGGTATGCGGTTATCATAGTATCTTCGAGACCGGAGTTTACAAGGTCTACTTCGCTTGCGCCTTTAATGACCATATTTTTTTGCTGGGGAGTAAGTTTGCTTTTTGTCAGGTCTTCGATTACGTCAACGAAATTTCCGTGTGAGAATTCATCATACCTTTTTTCCATTCTGCCGAAGGCAACGTGGGAAAGATTTTTGAGCCATTCGAAATATGATACCGTTACGCCGCCTGCGTTTGCATACATATCCGCGAGAATGAGTTTTCCTTTTTTGAGAAGGATTTCTTCGGCTTCTGCGGTGATAGGACCATTTGCGCCTTCTCCGATAATTTTTGCTTTTATGTTTGCGGCATTGCCTTTATGTATCTGGTTTTCGAGTGCTGCCGGTACGAGTATGTCGCATTCTTGTTCCAGCACTTCAGAGCCGTTTTTAAATTCTTTTGCGTTTTTATAATTAAGCAATGAGCCTGTATCTTTTCTATGTTTGAATACTTCTTCCACATCAAGACCTTTCGGGTCATAGATGCCGCCTTCTCTTTCGATAAGCCCGACTATTATGCCTCCGCCTTCTTCGATGAATTTTGCGGCGTGGTAGCCTACGTTTCCAAGTCCCTGAACGATAACGGTTTTGCCATCCAGACCGGGTTTTAATCCCAGAGTTTTCATATCATCAGCAACATTACAGGCTTCACGTATTGCAAAGAAAACTCCGCGTCCCGTTGCTTCTTTTCTTCCTCCGATACCCTGTTGTGAAATTGGTTTTCCTGTTATACAGGCAAGAGAATCTGATTGACCCGTATTTGTTGAATTAAAAGTCATATAAGTATCCGCAATCCACGCCATTTCACGGGGTCCTGTACCGTAATCGGGTGCAGGCACGTCTATTCCGGGACCGATAAAATTCTTTTTGATTAATTCAACCGCATATCTTCTTGTGATTCTTTCGAGTTCGTTAGTTTTGTATTTCCACGGGTCAACCTTCACTCCGCCTTTTCCGCCGCCGAAGGGAACGTTAACGACTGCGCATTTATATGTCATAAGAGCGGCAAGCGCCATAACTTCATCTTCGCAGACCATTGAGCTGAAGCGGATTCCTCCTTTTACGGGGAGCATATGGTGGGAGTGCTCTACTCTCCACGCATCAATTACTTCATATTTATCGTCATCGAGTCTTAGTGGGAATTTAAAGTGGTAAACGCTGTTGCACATTTTGATTTGTTCGAGCAAGCCTTTGGGATGGTCAGTATGCAAAGCCGCTTTATCGAAGTATTTACATACATCACCAAAAAAAGAATTAGTTTCCATTTTAATTAAAATTTTAAAGTTTTGAGTTTTTGGAATTTATGAAATATTCCTATAGAAATAAACGAAAAAATCGGGAAATTAATTTCTGAAAAATCAAAATTAATTATAAAATATCTAATTCGGATACAAATTACTGTATTTAATAAAAATATTAATGTTTTTATATTTATCCTTTAAGAAATCAATCCTATCCGTTATGGCTAAATATATATTATCAAAGACAGCAGAAAATCTTATTGGTTCAGGCATTAGAAAAATTTCGGAAGTAATAGATGCAAGAATCGAAAAGGGAGAAAAAATTTACAATTTTACAATAGGGGATTATAATCCGAAAGTATTTCCGATTCCCGAAGGTCTGAAAAAAGAAATTGCAGAAGCATATAAGGATAACCAGACAAATTATCCGCCGTCCGAAGGCGTGGCAATACTTCGCAATTCGATTTCGGAATTTATAAAAGAAAGAGGAGGCTTCGATTACAAGCCGAATGAAATAGTTGTTGGAAGCGGAGCAAGACCTTTGACATACACGCTTTTCAAAACAATTGTTGACCCCGGAGAAATGATTTTATATCCAGCTCCATCGTGGAATAACAACTGCTACGTTCAGCTTGCAGGAGCAAACGGAGTGGCAATGCAGACATCTGCAGATAATGATTACGTCCCGACTAAAAAAGATTTACTGCCTTATATTAAAGATGTTGTACTGATTGCAATGAACTCGCCTCTGAATCCATCGGGAACGGCTTTCAAAAAAGAAGCGCTGAAAGAAATTATTGACCTGGTTGTGGAAGAAAACAAGCTCCGCGCCGAACAGAACAAAAAACCTGTATACATTTTCTTTGACCAGATTTACTGGATACTCACTTTCGACGGTGTAAAGCATATCAATCCTGTTGACCTTAATCCTTCAATCAGGGATTACATTATTTTTGTTGACGGAATTTCAAAATGTTTTGCGGCAACCGGAGTAAGACTTGGATGGGCATACGGTCCGAAGCCGATAATGGATAAGATAAAAAATATTCTTGCACATATAGGCGCGTGGTGTCCGAAGCCCGAACAGGTAGCTCTCGGAAAATTCCTTCAGAAGAAAGAAGAAGTGAATCAGTACTTCGAAAACTTCAAGAGTGAAATAGAAACGAGGTTGAAAATATTTTACAATGAATTCGAATATCTGAAAAAAGAAGGATACAATGTGGATTCGATTTCTCCGCAGGGCGCAATTTACCTTACGATTAAAGTTGATTTAAAAGGGATGAAAACCGGAAGCGGAAAAGTACTTGAAACAGTTGATGACATTCTCGCATACATTCTGGATGAAGCAAAGATTGCAGTCGTTCCTTTTTATGCATTTGGTTCACCGAATGATTTACCCTGGTTCAGGTTATCGGTAGGAACGTGCAGTGTTCAGGATGCAAAAGATGCGGCACTTGCATTGAGAAATGCTCTGCATAAATTAAAAAAATAAAAACAATTCTTATTTCATAAGAAATATTTTTTTGATATTAAAAAGGCGCAGGAAATTAATTTTTCCTGCGCTTTTTCTGTTTTTTCTTCATCTCTTGAAATCCTTATCCCGTGCGGTTTTCCGGTTGCGTGAAATGTTTTCCCCAAAACACAAATCAAAAAATATTTTCCCCGATAATTATTCTTCAAATTTTTTTTTATTTTGCAAGAAATCTTCTTGACAATTGCAATTATAATGTTATATTTGTGAAAACTTTTTTAAAGATAAAATTTAATTTTTGAAATTAGCTTTAACATATAACGTTAAGAAAGAAACCGATGAAGAAATTTCGTCTTCAGTCAAAGATGCGAAGAATTCCGTAACATCGAAATACATCAACAGGGAGCTTGTAGAAAACTATCCCGAGAGAATAGATGACACATACGCGGAATGGGATTCGATGGAGACTATCGACGCAGTAAAGGCAGCGCTGGAAAGCGGCGGTCACGACGTTATGCTTGTTGAAGCGGATGAAAATGCATACGAGAGATTAAAAGAACTAAAGCCCGAATTTGTTTTCAATGTTGCGGAAGGATATTACGGCGCATCGAGGGAATCGCAGATTCCTGCAATGCTTGAGATGCTGAACATCCCTTTCACGGGAAGTGATTCGATTACGATAGGAATCTGCCACGATAAATCCAGATGCAAAGAAATTTTATCTTACTACAATATCCCGAACTCGAAATTTTTCATATCAGATATTCAATTCGACAGCAACAACTTAGAGTTTCCGCAATTCGTAAAACCATTGCACGAAGGTTCGTCTAAAGGCATTTACAATTCATCTCTTGCAAACAATAAAGAAGAGCTGATAAGCGAAATTGCAAGAATAAAAGAATGCTACAACCAGCCTGCGCTCGTAGAAGATTTTATCGGAGGAAAAGAATTTACCGTGGCAATGCTCGGTAACGGGGAAAACGTTAAGGTTCTGCCCATAGTTGAGCTGAACCTCGACTTTGTTCCCGAAGGATTCAATAAAATCTATTCATACGAAGTTAAATGGTTTTTTGATACAAGAGAAAACCAGCTTGATATATTCACCTGTCCTGCAAAAGTTGATGAGAAAATTTATAAGCAGATAGAAAAAGTATGCAAGGATGCTTATAAAGTTTTGAGAATCAGGGACTGGGCAAGAATAGATGTAAGGCTGGATAAAAACAATGTACCGAACATCATCGAAATCAATCCTCTTCCGGGAATACTTCCCGACCCGAGGGATAACTCGTGTTACCCGAAGGCGGCAAGGCACGGGGGAATGGATTACAATGCGATGATAAATGCGGTACTGAATGAAGCGGTGAAAAGAAATTCATAAGATTCATAATCCGCCACGGCGGACGCAAAGAGCGCGGATTCTTAAGATTGAAAGTTGATTGCGATTTAATTTAATAAAAAAAAATAAACTAAAGATTTTAATAATAGATTAATGAAGATTGATATTATTTTCAATGACCCTACGCAGTATTCCAAAGACAAAGTCTGGGATGACGGGGTTACCGATATAGACAAGATAGAAGAAGCAATCGATATGAGCGAATACGGGGTGCTGGATGAAATGAAATCGGTACAGCGCGCGCTTCGCGAGAGCGAGCACACGACAAAGATAGTTCCGGTTGCGCTGGATATATATAAGCTGATTGATGAGCTGAAAAGCGATCCGCCTGATATAATATTTAATCTTTGCGAATCGGTTGACGGAGACCCTACACAGGAAATGAATATTGCATCGCTTTTTGAAATTATGAAAATTCCATATACAGGCTCACGCGCGCTTACGCTGGGGCTTGCGCTTAATAAATCGAGAGTGAAAGAGATTCTTCATTACTATGATATTCCGACTGCGGCACATTACCTTTGCAATAATGCTAATAAGTTCAGTGAAAACGGGTATGACAAAGTAAAAGGGAAATTCCCGCTGATAGTAAAGCCATCGCGTGAAGATGCAAGCATCGGAATTGAGAATAAATCGATTGTTCAGGATGAGAAAGAATTAAAAGAAAGAATACAATATATACTCGATGTTCACAAACAGCCCGCTTTAGTAGAAGAGTTTATAGACGGAAGGGAAATAAATGTAAGCGTGGTGGGAAATTTCAAAAACAGCGATGATGATTTGATTGTATTCCCGATTTCGGAAATAGATTTCACGGGAATGCCGGAAGATTATCCGAAGATAGTAAGCTACAACAGCAAGTGGATGTACAAGACAGTTGAATTTGCCTGCACGAAAGCAGTATGCCCGGCGAAAAATATTTCGCCTGAGCTCGAAAAAATAATTCAGCAGACGGCGAAGAGAGTTTACAGGATTGTAGGCGCATCGGATTATGCGAGGGTTGACTTCCGTGTTAAGGACGGAATACCGTATGTGCTGGAGCTGAATCCGAATCCTGATATTGCATCTGATGTGGATGAAGACACAGGATTTACCAGAAGCGGAAAGGCATACGGGTGGTCTTATGAAACACTGATACAGAATATTATTAATTACTCGGCAGAGCGCTGGGGAATAGCAAATAGCAAATAACAAATAGCAAATAACAAATAGCAAATAACAGAAAATATTTGTTTGTTTAAAAATTATGATACGGAATTTAGAAAACAGGGACAGGGACAAGATAGAGAAGATTCTCGTTGATACGGATAATTTCAACAGCGAAGAAATAAAGATAGCAATGGAGCTGATTGATTTTTACCTGAACAACGAAGACCAGAAAGATTACGAAATATTTGTTGACGGGGACGGGGATATGGTTAACGGATATGTGTGCATAGGTCCGAGACCTTTAACGGTCGGGACATACGACCTGTACTGGATTGCGGTGAATCCGAATGTTCAGGCACGCGGGATAGGCAGCGGTTTGATTAAGTATATCGAAGATTATATAAAAGGAAAATCCGGAAGGCTCGTGCTGATAGAGACAAGCGGCAAGCCCGGATACGAAAAGGAAAGAAAGTTCTACGAAAAGAACAAATACGACAAGTTCGTTGAGATAAAAGATTTTTACAACGTAGGAGATTCGCTTGTTGTTTACGGAAAATATTTATAAATGTGTAACTTTTTTGGATAATTATTTGTCTAAAAGAATAGTAAAGTTTTAAAATATATTTACAAACTAACAGAAGGAAAAACTTTATGGAACTTTGGCAGGAGATGATCAGACAGAGTATTCACTCGGTCGACCAGCTTGTTGACAAGTTCAAAATCGACAGAACAATTGCGGCAAAGCTTGATAAATTTTTTCAGGCAAGGGTGAATCCTTATTACCTGTCGCTCATCCGCTATCCGGGCGACCCTATATGGCTGCAGTGCGTTCCTGATGAAAAAGAACTCGAAGATATCGACGGTCCTGAAGATCCTCTGAACGAAGATGATATGAGCCCTGTTCCGAACATAACACACAGATACCCCGATAGAGCATTATTCCTGGTTACTTCACAGTGCGGACTGTATTGCAGGTTCTGTACGAGAAAAAGAAAAGTCGGAAATTCGAATAAAATTTCGTTAAGAAATCTGGAATCCGCTTTCAACTATCTTGCGCAGCACACCGAAATCTCCGACGTGATACTTTCAGGTGGCGATCCGCTGATGCATACGGATGCAATGCTCGAAAAAATCCTGATGAGACTCAGAGAGATAAAACATATACAGGTAATCCGCCTCGGCACAAAAATGCCCTGCGTATTGCCGCAGAGAATCACACCTAAGCTATGCAATATGCTAAAGAAATATCACCCGATTTATGTCAATACGCATTTCAACCATCCGTGGGAAATAACTCCGGAAAGCACGAAAGCATGCAATATGCTTTCAGATGCAGGAATTCCCGTAGGCAACCAGTGCGTTTTGATGAAGGGCGTGAACGACAATGCAGAAACTATGAGAGAGCTTATGAAAGGACTGCTCGCAATCAGGGTAAGGCCTTACTATATATACCAGGCAGACCTGACCAAGGGAGCTAACCATTTCAGGACTCCGCTAGAAGTCGGGCTCGATATTATGGATAAATTAAGAGGACACATTTCCGGACTTGCTGTGCCGCAATTTGTAATAGATGCGCCGGGCGGCGGCGGAAAAATCCCGATGCTCCCGAATTATGTTATATCCCGAGACGAAGATAAGATTATACTCAGGAATTATAAGTATAATATTTATGAATATCCCGATGTAAGAGATGAATCCAAAGTGACTTCCAGGGATGCCTACCTCAGGAAGCAGAAAAAGAAAAGAAAAGTTTACGATGAAAAGGAAATGATTGCAAATATCAAAGTACCAATAGCCAATAACTAATAGTGGTTTAAATAAATATAAAACGTTTTCCGGTTAATTCCGGAAAACGTTTTTAATTTTAGGGATAGAACCTGAAAATCGATAGAATTTATAGATCCCGTGATATTGTATATAATAGTGGGACTTTATACTCAAACGTAACCGAAAAAACGATATTATAGACCTCAATATTATGTTTTAACAGTTTTTTATAATTGTAAATATTCATTTAACATATAAAATTGGTTATGCAACCTTTTTAGAGCCCTGCACGTCACAATAAGAAAAAACGAAAGGAAAACAAAATGGACCATGTAATCGAACAAACCATCCCGATTTTCGGTATCATTTTCACGTTCGGTATCCCCGGAATCATAATTTTCTGGGCAATATACTCAAAACACCGCGAAAGAATGAGACTGATTGAAAAAGGGCTAACACCCGAAGAGGTAAAAAATTATTTTTCAAGTCCTGATAAAGTTGCAAGACCGCACAATCCATACAGAGCTTTGAAATGGGGAATACTCCTGCTGTTTTTAGGCGCGGGAATATTTATCGCAAATGTGCTCGAGCAGAAAATGGACTTCAATGACGGTATAACATTTGGTGTTGTATTGCTGTTTCTCGGAGCCGGTTTTATAACTTATTTCCTTATGGTTAAGGGAAAAATTGAAAACACCAGCGGCAGTAGCTCAAACATTTCAAACAATTAATATTCAACGACAATGAAAACATTTAATATTCAAAAAGCCGGAGTATTTGTTGCAGTTGTATTGATTGGCGGAATCCTTTTTTCGGGCTGCAGCCTCTTCCAGAAGAGATATGAAAAAACCGAAAAGAAAGAATTTTCAATTAATGTTTCCGGAAAAAAGAGAGTAGTTCTGGATAATACCAACGGCGATATTAAGATTGTTAAAAATACTTCCGACAGCATGCTCAGGATAAAAGCCGAGGGGACTTTTCACCTGACAAAAAAAGAGATGAAAGAGGAATTAGACAGAATCAGAATCCATATAGACAGTACGGGTGAAGAAATTAAAATCAAGACGGATTACATTAAGGAAAAAAGATTCATCAACTTTCAGTTTAATATAGGCAGTGAGATAGATTATGAGCTTGCAGTACCGGAAGGAATTGAAGTGAGCGTGGACAACACGAACGGAAAAGCCGAGGTTAAAGATGTGAATAACGACATCAGTCTTAATATCACTAACGGAGGCATTTATTTTGACAATCCCACCGGAAATTTAAAGGTAGATATTACAAACGGTAAAATAAAAGGCGAACTGGATTCGGCAAGAGGGGTTAACTTTAAAATCACGAACGGCAGTATAAGCCTTGCGCTCGGAGATAATTTTTCGGGCAGGTTTAACCTGGAAACAGTAAACGGAAAAATCAAAACAAACGATATCAGCTTTAAAGATATATCAAAAGAGAATAAGAATTTTAAGGGAAATCTCGGAGACGGAAAGGCTGAAATTATTATGGAAACAATAAATGGAAGCATAAAACTTTCAAAGAAGTAACACGAACACATTCTGATGCAGGAAAAAGACATCGAAATATTGAGGAAAGTTCAAAGCGGCGATATACAGGCTTTCGGTGAGATTGTCGAAAAGTACAAGGACAGGGGTTTCTCGCTTACTTTAAGGATTTTGAAAAACCATCACGAAGCCGAAGATTCACTGCAGGAAGCTTTCCTTAAGCTTTACCGCTCGGTATCGGAAAAGAGATTCGAAGGCAAGTCGTCATTCTCGACATATTTTTATTCGATTGTTTATAATACTGCGGTTGACCATTACAGGAAATTCACATCGAAGAGATTTAACATAACATCAATCGATGTGACCGATTCGAACTACAGGGAAGGCGACGAACTTTTGAAATGCTTCGACGAAACCGAAATAGACGGGAGGTTATATATAGAGGATTTGAATCTGAACACAGAGAAAAATGTTTTAAGCGCCGAGATTCAGAAAATAGTAAATAAATATATAGGCGCATTACCCGAGCACTATTCGGTGATACTTACGATGTTTTATGTGAACGAGCTGAGCCAGAATGAAATATCGGAAATACTCTCCCTTCCGCTGGGAACCATCAAGAACAGGATATTCCGCGCGAAGGAAAAACTGAAAGAGGTACTGCTTAGGAAGTACCCGACTGAAGAACTGCTGGAGTATATTTAAAAGCAAAACTTTTAAAAAAAGGAAAAACTTAAAAAAGATGCCCGAAGAAATAAATAAATATATAGATAACAAAATAGCAAATTCGCTTTATGTTCCGTCCCCGGAAGGATTTGCCGATAAGCTTATGAGGGAAATAGAGCTGAGCAGGGAATTCGAAATGCAGGACAAAAAAGTAAACCGTTCGTTCAGGTATGTTATAGCCGGAATGTCTGTGTTTGTCCTGTCGGTCGTGTTTGTATTCAGCTATTACATTTCCTCCCAGCTTGCAAACGAAGAAAGCGCAATCGGCTCAAATTACAATACAATCACTTCTTATATAAAAGAATTCTTTTCCGGTTCACTTTCAGTGCTGGGAATTACGGTTTCCCCTGATGTGTTTATTTACGGATTCATCTTAATAGCCCTCATCGCCGCCGGTTCCCTGGTGGACAGGTATATGTTCAGGAAGAGCTATTAGGGGGGGGGGAGGAGTTATTCAATTTTATCAGACTTAGATAAATTATGACGTGCACATAGTATTTTAACATTATCAACAGTAATACTCGTACCTCCCTTTGAAAAAGGTAAATCATGATCAAAATGTAATTCATCAGTAGCTCCACATAATACACATTTCCCTTTATCTCTTTCCCATACTATTTTTTTTATTTCTGTTGGAATAACCCTAGATCGTGGTTTAAGTTTGTTTTCAGTTAAATGATCATTTTTATATTCAAACTCGGTTTCCTCAAGGATAAACCTAAACACTTTTCTTTTACCATCAGACAAATACTTATAATCTATGAGCAAGAAAAATCCTTTTTCAGACCAAATTCCTGGAAACAATTTTTCATAAACTCTGACAATTTCTGCTTCTCGATTCCCTTCTTTATAATCTAACACTGCTTTTTTAAATAAGCCATTTTGAGTTAGCTTGCCAGTTTTTGTTTTCTCAGGTTGATCAAATTGCTTTGGTTCAATATTACCTATTTTAGGTATGTCGTGCCCTTCATATTCGATTGTAATACCATTGTCATGAATAAAATCTGAGTATGGTGCATTTGATCTTTGTGACATTAATATTACCGAATAATTGACATTTAAGCGATAATTCATACCACGTTGAAGTGTTTGAACTTTTTCGGTATCACACATTTCTCGGTATAAAAGTATTTGGTCCTTCATCTAAATAAAAGCTATCACAGTTTTAAAGAGGATTTTTCTAAGATTTAATTCCTTTTGTTAAATCGCTAATAGATAAATTTAGCGCTTTTGAGATTTTACATAAGTTTTTAAATGAAACATTTTTTTCACCTCGTTCAACTGCTCCAATATATGTTCTATGTAGATTAGAGCGAAAAGATAATTCTTCTTGAGACAATTCTAATTCTTTGCGCCTCGCTCTTATATTATTACCTAATTTTATTAAAATGCTCATTTTACATGGATATGTTCTATCAAAAATATTTTAATGCTACTTATAAATCTACATTCTATAAGTAGCAAAATAATTATCTATGTATTAGAATAAATTATATATGTGATGTGATTACCCGAAATGCCCCACTAAAATCTGAAATGCGCCTTCGATGAGGAGGAGGGTTGCGATTACGCCGCCGATAGCGCCGCCAAGGTGAGCCTCGTGTCCGATGTTACCCATTCTTGTTTTCATTCCGTAAATCGATGCCGCTACATACAGCAAAGCAAATACGAATGCAGGCATTGGTATGAAGAAAAATCCCACGGTGCTGGTCGGGAAAAATATTATGTATGAAAAGACTATTCCCGAAACCGCTCCCGATGCACCCACAGCCACGTAGCCGGGATTTTTATAATGAAATAAAACCGTGAAAATCGAGCCGCTGAAAAGACTTATAAAATAAATCAGTATGTAATAAATGCTTCCCGCCGCAAATCCGAAGCTTCGCACGAAAAGAGTTTCGAGCACCTGTCCGAATGAATACAGTGCAAATAAATTAAAGAAGAGATGCATAGTATCCGCGTGAAGAAACGCCGAGGTCAGCATCTGGTAATATCTTTTTTTATAGACGATTTGAAAGGGCCACTCTGCGAACCTCTGGAAATAAACCGGGTTTGAATATCTTATCCATAAATAAATTGCAGCGTTTGCAAATAATAAAGTTATGGTAACGGGTATATCGAGAATACTTGCCATTTTATTTAAAAATATTTTTAATTATGCGGTTGCCTTCGTAAATGTATCCCGTGTAAACCTGAACAAGGTCGGCGCCGCAAATGAGCTTATCCCTGTAATCGGTTTTTGTGAAAACGCCTCCCGAACCAATAAGGTACATTTTATGAAATGTGTTTCCGTCGTTCAGCTCTTTAAGCTGTTTCAGAATATTATCAGACATACCTTTCAGCGGTTTTCCGCTCAGTCCGCCGGACTCTTCCGTGTTTTCTATAAGATTATTACGGGTTATGGTCGTGTTGGTTGCGGCTATTCCGGTGAGTTCGTGCTTGGAAGCGAGTATGTATATCATTTCAATTTCTTCGGGAGTCAGGTCAGGAGCGATTTTCAGGAAGATGCTTTTCTGCCTGATGTTTTTTTCTGCTGCAAGGGATTTATTTTTTTCTGAAATTTTTCCGAGCAGTTCATCGAGGTAATTTTCACCCTGCAGTTCGCGCAGTCCTTCTGTATTAGGAGAGGAAATATTTACGGTGAAATAATCAGCGGCATCATAAAGTTTCCCGAGGCAAATTTCATAATCGCTGTAAGCGGTTTCCAGAGGCGTAGCTTTGTTCTTCCCTATATTCACGCCGACAGCAAAACCTTTCTTAAGATGTTTTTTTGCTTTCAGAATATTTTGATTGATTGCATCCGCTCCGGAGTTATTGAATCCCATTCTGTTTATCAGGGCTTTATCTTTTTTCAGTCTGAACAGCCGCGGCTTGTCATTTCCCGGCTGGGGCAGGGGAGTAACAGTTCCGATTTCTATGTGAGAAAAACCGACTGCATCGAAAAATCTGATTGCGACGGCTTCCTTATCCAGCCCCGCGGCAATGCCGAGTCTGTTGCGGAATTTCACACCGTTGATTTCAATTTCCTCCCAGTTTTCTTTGGGGGAAAATATCAGTCTGAACAAAGGATAAATAAATGTGAATTTAGATATGATAAAGAAAATAATATCGTGAGCTAATTCAGGATTAAACAAAAAAAATACAGGTCGTATAAAGAGTTTATAAATCATCTTTCTAAAATAAGAATTTTAATTCTTTGTAAAAACAACCAAAGATAGTATTAAATTAATATTTTTTTGACAAAAAAAGAATATTTTCTCATTATTATCATAACTGAAAACACATAAAATCGGGTCTAAATCTCATTTTTGGAGCGGGGTATCAAAATGAGACTCAGATAATTAGTAAAACATCATTTTTTTTAAAAAACTAAGGTTTTTTTTGGTATGGACTTTGCTATATATAATATTGAAGAGTAGAAGAGTTCTTTCATGATTAAAGGGAATTACAAAGGTAATAGAAAGCTGCGGGGTTCCTGATTCTATCTTTCCGATAGTATCCGTGATCTGCAGCTGAAATTACCGGTGTTTCAAAAATTTCCAATTTATTTTTTGGATTTCCTCCTGAATTGGAAAAAAATTTGTGTTAATTAATGGAGTTTATTGATAGCTTATTTGAGTTTTTGGTTAATTAAGATATATTCAGTAACAAAAAAAACAGCGGTGCTTACTACTTCCCCCAGAGTAAGTTTTCCGCTGTTTTGCTTTATAATATCAGGTATTATAAACTCTCTAATTCTTTTTGATCTTCTATGATTGGCTTCCTGTGGAATTTTTCTTCGAATACAGTATAAAGTGTTGGTACGAAAATCAAAGTCAGAAAAGTAGAAGCAGTCAGTCCGCCTATGACAGCTATGGCAAGCGGTGCCTGCGAGGATTCGCCTCCGATACCAATTGCCATAGGAATTAATCCCAGCACGGTTGCCAGCGTAGTCATTAATATGGGGCGGAGTCTGGTTTTTCCGCCTTTAACGACTGCCTCGTGAAGCTCCACGCCGCGTTTCCGAAGTCTGTTTGTATAGTCAATAAGGAGAATTCCGTTGGACACAACTATCCCCACCATCACAATTATACCTTCGAATGATGTTACCGAAAGCGTAGTGTTGGTCAGGAAAAGCATCCAGACTACCCCGACCATTCCAAGCGGAACGGAGAACATTATTATAAACGGGTCAACAAGCGACTGGAACTGTGATGCCATTACCATATAAACGAGCACTATCGCAAGTCCGAACGCAAGATACAATGAATTGAATGTCTTGCTCTGCTGCTCCACGTTTCCGCTGAGCTGTATGTCGAACCCGGCGGGTTTTTCCAAATCATTCAGTTTCTGTTTTATTTCTTCCGCCACGCTTCCAAGGTCTCTTCCGTAAACGTTAGCAGTCACATCTACCAGCCTCTGCTGGTATTTCCTGTCAATCTGAACAGGTGATTTAGTCATTGTGACATTTATCAGTCCTCCAAGGGGAACGACCTGTCCCGAAGAAGTAACTACAGTGAGCTTTTTAATATCCTCAATATTTTTCCTGTATTCTTCAGACATTCTTACAAGTATTCCGTACATATTTCCTGTTTTCGGGTCGCTGAATTGTGATGCAATATTGCCGCTCATTCCGGTTGCTATGGTGTTTGCTATCTGCGAAACCGAAATTCCAAGCGAGCCCGCCTTCACTCTGTCGACAGTAATTCTTACTTCAGGAAGGTTTGCATCCCTGCTAATCTGCACGTCTGTAGTTCCCTGCACTGATTTTACTAAGTCGAATACTTTCTTTGAAAGGCTATCCGAAGTTTCGAAATCATACCCCAGTATCATTACATCAATCGGAGCAGAAGAGCCGAAGTTCAGCAGGAATTTAAGAAATCCCCCGGAGCTCAGATAAAGCTCCGCACCTGCAAGGCTCATAATTTTCGGTCTTACTGCATTCATAATTTCGAATACGCTTCTGTCCCTTTCGCCCGCAGGTATCAGCGATACCTGGACATTTGCCGCATGGCTTCCGGCATTTCTTCCGAATAAGCTTCCGCTCTTTGCGCCCGGCACACCTAAATCGGAAATTATAGTATTCGTTTCCGGAACATTTTCCTTAACCAGTTTTTCAATCTTTTCTACAAATTTTTCCGTTTCCTCAATCCTCGTGCCTACCGGCATTTTTATATTCACGGTGAACTGGTTTTCGTCGGCATCGGGAAAAAATTCCGTTCCGATAAATTTAAAAAGTATGAATGAACCCGCAGAAAAAATAAATATCCCGAGAATGACTTTTTTCTTTTTCTTTAATGATGCCCGCAATGCGCTTTCATAAAGGTTATCCAGCTTATCCAGAATATTTTTTGTTTTAAGCTGAAGCCGGTCTGTAATTTTTTTGGAATTGGGGTCAACCTCCCTTTCACCCGATAATGCCTTGTAACACAAAAGGGGAGTCACCGTTCTTGAAACAAAAAATGATGCAAAGAGGGCAACAGAGATTGTGATAACAAGCGGAATGAAAAGAAGCTTTGCAATACCGGTTAAGAATATTACGGGAAGAAACACTATCACGGTTGTAAGCGTCGAAACAAAAATCGGCGAAGCCACCTCCTGCGCCGCATCCAGCGTTGCCTGAAGCTTACTGATATTATCCCGTTTCATAAATGTATAGTGTCTGGAAATATTTTCCAGCTCAACAATCGAATCGTCCACAAGTCTTCCCACTCCAAGAGCAAGTCCACCGAGTGTCATAATATTCAGCGAGGTTCCTGAAAATCTGAAGAAGATGAATGTAACCAGAATGGAAAGCGGAATAGCAACGAATATTATTAAAGTGCTTCTCGAGTTTCTTAAGAAAACTATAATCACCACGACAGCAAGCAGGGCGCCGAGCGCTCCTTCTCTCAGCAGTCCGTCTATCGAGCTTCTGATGTATTCGCTCTGGTCAAACGCAGTCGAGGTTTTTACTGAGGGAGGAACGTCCTTAAGGTTCTTCAGCGCGGCTATAACGGTATTGACAACATCCACTGTATTGGCTCCCGGGGTTTTCTGCACGCGCAATACAACTCCGTGCTCGCCGTTCGTTCTAATAATCTGTGTCTGCTCCTGGTACGTATCCTCAATCCTTGCAACATCCCTCACTTTAATAGGAACATTATTCACGGTTTTAACTATGATATCGCCCATCGGCTCTACTATATTGAACTGGCTTTCCGTTTTAAGCGAATAGTCGAATACGCCCGTTTTCAGTTCGCCCGAAGGCATTATCAGGTTCGATGCCTGAATTGCCTGAATCACCTGCTGTACCGATAAATCTGCTGCTTCAATTCTGTTCCTGTCGAGCTTTACCTGAATTTCCCTTATCTTTCCGCCGACCACCTGCGCAAACGCAACTCCGGGAAGATGCTCGAGTTGCGGCTCGATTATGTTGTAAGCGAGGTCGTATAAATCCCTCTGGTCCATGTCGCTGCTTAGCGCTATGGATATTACCGGCATGTTCGTAATGTCGAATTTCAGCACGAGCGGCTGGGATACCCCGTCGGGTATCTGGTTCATCACGCGGTTAATTTTTTGAATGACATCTATCAGTCCCACGTTCGTGTTTGCATCCCAGTTAAAATATATTCTGACCTGCGAAAGTCCCTCGCGCGTTGCGGACTGTATGTAGTTTACGTCGTTCGTCGAGCTTACCGACCTTTCTATCGGAATCGTAACGCTCTGTTCCATATCCTTCGGACCGGCACCGGAATAATAAGTTATTGCCGTCACGCTCGGAATCTGTATATCCGGCAACATATCAATCGGAAGCTGGAAAAATGAAACCAATCCCAGTACGAGAATCGCTATCGATGCCATCAGGGTGCTGATGGGGTATTTAAGCGCAAGGCGTGTAAGCCACATATTCTATTTTGAAATTTTTACTTTTGTATTTTCTTTTATTAATTCCTGTCCTACGGATACAACTTTGTCTGAGTCTGTCAGTCCGGAAACAATTTCAATTTTATTGTCTGATTCGATGCCTGTAGTTACGTATACTTTAACCGCACTGCTTTCCGCATCAACCGTGAAAACAAAGCTGCCTTTATCATCCTTCCTGACGCACTGCACAGGAAGGGTAATCACGTTATTGTGCCTGTCCATTATCAGCTCTACACGAGCGAACATTCCCGGTTTCAACATTCCGCCGTTATTGTCGATGTTCACTTCGACCGGCATTGTCCTGGTGCTTAAATCCACAGACTGCGACATTTTTTTAAATATACCCGTGAACTCTTCATTCGGATACGCATCCGTTTTAATAGTAACTTTCTTGATGTTTTCAAGCAGGGGGATATCCTTTTCCAGCACATTAACCATTATTTTAAGCTTGCTGATATTTGCAAGAAGAAAAATCGAATTGGAAGTACCCGAAGAAACCAGTGAGCCCTGGTCGAGGAATTTTTTCGTAATATAACCACCGAACGGTGCGCTGATGCTGCAATAGCTGAGCTGCAGCCGGGCGTTGTTATAGTTTGCTTCCGCCGTCTGCACCTGAGCTTCAGAAACCTTCACAAGAGTCTCAGCATTATCGAGGTCACCTTTTGAAGTCAGACCTTTTTCAAAAAGAATTTTTAATCTTTCATAGTTCACCTGATTATTCAGCAGTGTTGCTTTCGCCTGGTTCAGCAGTCCTTCTGTCTGCTTGACTGTCTGTATAAACGTACTCTGATCAATCAGAGCAAGCGTTTTACCAGCCGGCACATAGTCACCTATATCCGCATAAAGTCTTTGTATGTTTCCCGTAACCCTTGAATAAATATTTGTCTGTTGTATAGGCTGAATATCTCCCGTAAAAGATAATTCGCTTGCAATGTCTCCGCGTTCAACCTGTGTTAGTTCAATTGTTTGCGGTGGTCTGCCCTGCCTCCGGGATGCCTTGATATTTTCGCTTATCCGGTAATATGTAAATCCTGCCAGAATCAAAATCAACACTATCAAAATCACTAAAGACCATTTTTTCTTTTTGCTCATAATTCTGCAATATATAATATTAACATATTACATTTTAAAATAATTTATCAAAAATAATAAGTCAAAAGTGCAGTAATACAATAATAATCTTGATAATTTTACCTCAATACATTATGTTAATCAAGGCCTATGCTGCCGGGAATAAATTTAAATATTGTACGCCGGAAAGTTAAAAACATCCGCATAAAGGTGACACACGACAAGGAAGTCCACGTTGTAATTCCTTTGCGTTATCCGCTTCACCGTCTGAAACCGCTTCTGGAAAACCGGTCGGAATGGATAAACAAAAAAATAGAATATTTCGACAGGCTGAAATCCGAGCTTTTCAGACTCGATGAAAAGGAAATACTCTATATTGGAGAAAGGTATTTATTCGTTCTCAAACCCGAAATGAAAAACACTTTCCTTGTAGATGAGGAGGCAAAGAAAATATATTCGGGAGTGAACCTGCTCGAAAAGGATATGCAGGAACACTGGCTTAAGCAGGAAGCAAAAAGGGTAATTAGCGAAAGAATAAACGTGATAAATAAAGACGGCAGATTCAGTTACAACAGAATATTTGTACGCAGTCAGAAGACAAAATGGGGAAACTGCTCAAGCAATAAAAACATTTCTTTCAACTGGAGATTAATCAAAGCTCCGATGGAAATTATTGATTACCTGATAGTGCACGAGTTTACTCATCTGGATGAAATGAACCACTCACCCGAATTCTGGCGCAAGGTCTCTCTTGTGTATCCCGAATACAGGAATGCGGATAAATGGCTGAAAAAGTTTGGTGCAGGCCTGTTTTATTGAATTTCTATCTCCCTGTTTTAAAATGCTTTATTTGTAAAACCGATATTTTTTTCACAAATGCATTTGACATTAGCCAAAAAATATATGTATATTTGTATAGTGAAAAATATGATTTTTAAATATCGCAGAATTTTCAAAGCAGCAATCCTGTTTATTCTTTTTGTTTTCAGTTTCTCCACTATTGCGGCTGACAGTTGCAACTGTATATGCAAATCAAGGCAGGAAACCAAAAAAGAAATGAAATGCTGCAGTGTGAAAAAGGAAACAAAATGCTGTGACAATGAAAAAAGCTGTTGCAATGGAGATAATAAATGCAGTGTACCCGGCAATAAAAAAGACTGCACAAAATGCACCGTTAAGAAAAGCGATATTGAAAATCCCAAATCTGTCAATGATTCAAAATTAGTTAAAACATCAGGAGTAAATATTCCTGCCGAAACACTTTCTGTAAATACTGCAGTTAAAGGTTCGATTTCTTTTAACTCCATCCGACCGCCGGATAAAACAAGCAGGATTTACATAACCCTTTCCAACTTCAGGATTTAGACCAAACCCTCGATTTATTCACTTTGACCTTTTTACAGGTCAGTTTTACAATTTCAAATTTAAAAAAAATGAAAAAAGTATTAGCATTACTTGTAATGCTTGCCTGCGTGGGCAGTCTGCATTCACAGGTAAATCAAAACGAAGTCAAGGGTGTGGTTTACGGGTTAACAGGAAATATCAAAGAGCCGCTCGAAGGCGCAGTCATTAAATGGATTGGTACCCGCAAGGGAACCCTTACAGAAAAAGACGGGAAGTTCAGCATCGAAGCGGATAAAATATCCGACAGAAGGTTCGTAGTTATTTTCGTCGGTTATAAAACCGATACCGTAGAAGTTGGCGATAAAAATTTTATCGAAATCAGCATCCTGAATAACGCCTCAACCAAAACAATTGTAGTTGAAGGGCAGGTAAATTCCAGTTTCATAGACGACCACGACCATTCCAAAACGGAAGTAATAACCTCAGCCGAACTGAAGAAGGATGCCTGCTGTGACCTTTCGGGATGTTTTGGTAAAAACGCATCTGTGGATGTTACCGTTACGGATATACTCACGAATACAAAGGAACTGAAAGTACTCGGTCTGGAAGGATCTTATACTCAGATACTTGTTGATAATATGCCTATAATGACCGGACTTGTGACAAAATACGGAGTGACAAGCATTCCCGGTACTTTAATAGACAGGATAAATATTTCCAAAGGTTCGAATTCAGTAATCCAGGGATACGAATCCATCAGCGGAATAATGAATGTTATGCTGAAAGACTATTCGACATCCGAAAAAGTTCTGATGAACGGATTTCTCAACAGCGCGCTCGAGTCGCAGCTCAATCTGAACACTTCGGCAAAGCTGAAAAAATGGAATACGCTTTTTGCATTCCAGACAGTTCAGGAATCGAGAAAGGTTGACGATAACGGCGACGGATTCCTCGATGCTCCGCTTACAAGAAGGTATATGTTTTATAACAAGTGGAAATACGGTTCTCCCGAAGACAGTACAAATACAAATGCCGTAATCGGTCTTAGATATCTCGACGAAAGAAGAATAGGCGGTCAGAAAAACTTCGACTATAATTCCAATCTTGGAAGCAGCACGGTTTACGGACAGACAGTAAACCTTCATAACGGAGATGCCTATGCAAGAATAAACCAGTTGCTGGGAAATCAAAGTCAGATTAAAGTATACCTTAACGGCGGATTTTTCAACCAGACTTCTTACTACGGAGCCACACTGTATGAAGGAAAGCAGAGAAATTTTAATATCAATGCTCTCTATGAATTCCCGGTTTTCGAGCACAGCACTCTGAGGTTCGGCTCGAGCTATAAATATGAAAATATAAATGAAGATGTGAAATTCCTTTCAGCTTCAACAAAAACGTATGCGGGAAATTACGAAAAAAATGAATCAGTTCCGGGAGTATATACCGAAGGCTCTTTTGAACTTGAACAACTTAAACTGTCTTTCATAGGCGGCGTGAGGGTTGATTTTCACAACGAGCACGGAACAATTCCGACAGAAAGATTCCTTGTGAAGTATCAGATTTCTGACAAAACAATTGCAAGAGCATCATTCGGCACGGGATTCAGAACAGTAAATCCATACAGTGAATATCCATCTTTCCTCGGAAGCGGTAAGGATATCAGGGGAATAAGGAATATTCAGCCTGAAAGGACCATTAATTACGGCATAGACCTGCTTCAGTATTTTGTAATCGGCGGATTGTCGGGAAATGTGAACGTGGATTTCTACAAAACTGTTTTCAGCAATAAAGTCATTGCTGAATGCGACGCAATGCCCTATATGTATATGTTTACAAATTTCAGCGATGCGGGTTCGAATGTGTTTCAGGTCGAGTCAAGCGTGAATTTCCTGCAGCAGCTGGATTTCAAGCTTGCTTACAAATTCATAGACCTGTATTATTATAAAAATGGCGCAAGACTGGAACAGCCGTTCAATTCAAAACACAGAGTATTGATGGGAATTACTTATACATACCCGGGAAACTCCTGGATATTGAACTATTATTTACAGTGGTTCGGAAAGCAAAGCATTCCTTCGACTGCAAAGTATCCCGTGCAGTATCAGGTTCCGTCCGAATCCGACGCATATGCAATGATGAATATTCAGTTCACTAAAAACTTCAGGCTGTTCGAATTTTACACCGGCATTGAAAACCTGCTGAATTATACACAGCCGAATCCGATAATCAGCGCAGACAACCCATTTGATAAAAATTTTGAAACCGGTTATGTATGGGGTCCGACACGCGGCAGGGAAATCTATTTCGGAATAAGATATATGATTAAATAAAAAAATTAAAAAAATTAATAAATTAAGGAGAAAAAAATGAAAGTAAGAAAAATGTTGTTCCTGGCAGTTGCTGCGATAATCTTTTTTGCGGCAAATTATTCATTTGCACAGGTAAACCATAAAGAAGGCGACTGCTCGAAAAAATGCGCAAAAGAATGCGGTATGACTGAAAACACCAAGGAAAAAGAAAACTGTTCAAGCGAATGCACAACAAAGACAGGTGATTCACAGGGTATAGTTTCTGATTCGGTAAAAATTTGTCCGGTATCAGGTGAAAAAATTGACGGTTCCGAAGGCGAGCCTGTAAAATTTACATATCTTGGAAAAGAATATCTTTTCTGCTGCAGCGGATGCGTCAAGAAATTCAAAGCAGAACCGATTAAATATATTAAAGAAGAATTGAACTGTCCTGTAATGGGAGAGCCGATTGATAAAAATGTTTCAACTATTCATGACGGTGTAAAATATTATTTCTGCTGCAATCCCTGCATAAAGAAATTTGAAAAAGAGCCTCAGAAATATTTAGATAAACTTAAATAATTACCCTCGTAATTATAAATACCGAACCCCCTCTGTTATATATCGGCAGAGGGGGTTTAATTTTCTTGTCGGAACGGCTGGATTCGAACCAGCGACCTCCAGTTCCCAAAACTGGCGCGATAACCGGACTACGCTACGCTCCGAAATCAAAGTTATAATAAGAACAAAAGCAACGAATCTCCAGCTACCTTCCCGATTCAAAACATCGGGACGCGATAACCGGACTACGCTACGCTCCGTGAATATTAAAAGAAAAACAGTTTTTTCTTCTAAATTTATGTAAAATAACCATTTTCAATCAGATAATAAATACCTATTTCCTGAACTCAATATACATGTTTTTGTAATTCAAAATAAGCGTTTCGAACTGTCCGATGAATGCCTGTCCCAGATTTCCGTGGAAAAACTTCTGTGTATCTGACAGCGGTTTTAAAAGAAGGTTCACTTTTTTCATAGATGCAATGGAATTTCCCGAGCTTAACGTGATTTCATCCAGAATATAACCGTCTGTTTCGATAATTCCACCCGCTCCCCCGAGTCCGATTTTTGTAAGCTTATATTTTGATGTAATATCATTTTCATACTTTTTTAAAAATGGAGTAAAAAGCATAATGCTGTTATTACCCGAGTCAAAAACAAAATTCAGAGAATCACTGCTGTAAACCATTTGAATTATCGGCGTGTACTGGTCGTATGCAAAATTCCTTATCCCTTTGTCTTCAGGGTTCACGCAGATTGTCAGTTCATTCTTCTGTGAAATTCTGATTTCACCCAGATCTCTCATTATCGGAGCTCCAACTATACCTTCTATTTTATACGGACCGAAAGTGAAATCCTCATCTTTCATTACATAGAAAACCACATTTTCCAGAAGAACAGTTCCGATTATCACGGAATTTGCTACTGCAATTTTTGATTTGATTTTTTTATCTGTAGAAGTTCCTACATTAAATTCCTCATCAGATATTTTCATACCAAGTTTTTTTGCAAGTGATTCTACAATGACGGAAAAATCCGCGCCAGTATCGAAGACGAAATTAAAATCGAAATTTTCCACCTTTACCGGCATCCTCCAGAGCCCCGCCATATCCTTCGATATTTTAATATTTGCATCCTGACTTCCTTTTGTGATTTTCTGGGGAGGGGAGTCTACCAAAGCCTTGAACATCATGATATCATCCGGTAGAGTTTGATTTTCCTCTGCATTGAGGTAGGGAGTATATTTTTCCAAAACAATCAGTGCAGATTCATAAGCATATTTATATTCGTGCAGAAAAGAATGGTTGAAATATTTTTTCTGGTAAATGTCTTTAAGCAGGGAATCGGGAATATCGGAAATATAATTGCTGATAATATAATCGATATTCCTGTTTGATTTTTCGAAATTGCCGAAAATGCAGTCTGACATTGATTCAAGAAAGGGTTTCTGCCATGACGATGAATACGGATTATAATAACCGATATTATTTCTGAATCGGAAATAATCTTTTTGCTTGTACAGGCTGTAAATTGAATTAAAATCCTGAGAATAGGAAGAGGAAAATACAAATAAAAATAATGCAAAAAGCACAAGTAAATATCTGCGTTTCATATATGATAAGATTAGTTTATATGACTAATTTACGATAAGTACATATAAAAAGATACAAAAAACAAAATTTATTTGTGCTTTTTCTTTTACCGGTAAAAATTAAATCGTGCTTGTAAACACTTCGAATTCCGGCGGATGCTGGATGTGTTTTTTCACGGCGCAGAGGTTTGCCGAATTCACTACTGCGTCCTTATATTTTTCAGGAAAATCCGCAGGAAGTTTAATGTCAATTTTTATTTTTCCAATCATTCCGTTTGTTTCTTCCACTTCCATTGTTTGGATAATCCTGATATTATCTGTCGGGATATTTCTTTTTAAGCAGAAAATTTTTACATAAAATCCCGCACACGTGCCGAGTGATGCAAGGAATAAATCAAAAGGAGCGGGAGCTGAATTATCCCCTCCAAATTGCACGGGCTGGTCTGTCATAATTGTGTGTCCGTTATATTCGGCGCTTACTTTTCTTCCTTCGCCGAGTGTGATTTCCATAATCATATATTTTTTCTCCGAATTAGTTATTTGTAATATAATAATAATAGTTGTTAATAGCAAGTAAAATGTTTTTACCTGCTGTTTTTTCTTAGTTTTAACAAGGGTAATGAGCTGATTCCTTCAGGAATAATTACCATCTGGATTTTATGCTTATCGAACAGTTTTTTGACAGGGATGCCGAAATTCGAAGAAATTACAGTCGAAACGCCTTCTTTTATGAGCATCATTGCCGCTTTTCTTCCCGAGTTTTTATTTATATCTTTGTGCGGGTTTTTAATAAATTTTTTTTCTCCGGTTTTAAGATTTATTAAATAAAAGAATTCGCTTTTACCGAAACAGGATTCTACCGGAGATTTAATATTATTTTCTTTTACAGTAACTGCTGTCATAATTTCAAATCTGATTTTTGAAAAGACTTAATTGAAACCGAGGAGCACACAGGGCAATTTTCACCAAACCGTTTTTTGTCGGGAATATTAAAAATAGAATTGCACTTTTCACACCTGAACCAGTTTTCTATGTAAATTGAATTTCCGCCTGAAAGCTTAAGTGTTTTTCCCTCAACCAGGCATTCGGCAATCTTTTTGCGAGCTTTTTCATAGATGCGTGTCAATGTCGATCTGGAGACATGAAGAATATTTGCTGCTTCAAGGTGATTCATTCTTTCGTAATCCACAAGCTTTATAGTTTCATATTCTTCGGAAAGCAATGTAATACTTTCGGCATTTTGAACAGAATCCCCTTCGGGAACAAATGATATATTCCTGTGGGGGATAAGAAGTTTTCTGGGCTTAACAGGTCTTGCCATAATTAATGATGATGTTCCTTACATTTTCTTTCAGGGTCGTTAACTAATTTTCCTTCTATCAGAAGCTTTACCGCTTTTTCGGTTTCCATTTCTTCTGTAAGAATTATTTTTATACCGCTGGACATTAGGTCGCCAACCAGTCCCGGGCCACAGGAAGAGCAAATCAGGTAACTGCAATCCCGTAAACCGCTGACCAATGCTGAATGAGATTTAATCTGATGATTTATATCGGTACTATTGTGAGCATGGTTGTGACCTTCAATTCTGTGCAGTGTGAAATTATTCAATCGCTTTTCCGAATTCAATATTTTATCTTTAATTGTTTCGAACACAACGAACATTTCACACCTGCCTACGTGACCCGTTAAGGTCAATCCGTTGTCAGATGCTACTGCAATTTTCATTTTGTTTTAATATTATTTTGTGTAAATTGATTATGAACATATGTTCATAACAAAAGTAATGGTAATATTTTTAACAGTCAAGATATAAAAATTAAAAACATTATAAAAATGTATTACGACAACATTTTGAATTTAATCGGAAATACTCCTCTTGTTAAAATAAACAATCTTACCAGGGGAATTAAAGCTACGGTTCTTGCAAAGATAGAATTTATAAACCCGGGCGGAAGCGTTAAAGACAGGGTTGGACTCGCAATGATTGAAGATGCTGAATCAAAAGGTTTGCTTGTGCCGGGAAGCACAATAGTAGAAGCTACGAGCGGCAACACGGGAATCGGACTTGCGCTTGCCGGCAGGGTGAAAGGCTACAGGGTGATACTTGTAATGACCGATAAAATAGGTCAGGAAAAAAGAAATTATCTGAAAGCACTTGGAGCTGAAGTTGTAATCGTTCCGAAAGAGGCAATGCCGGACTCGCCCGACTATTACAGGAATAAAGCAAAGTCACTTGCTTCTGAAATACCCAATGCAATAAACCTGAACCAGTATGCAAATCCTGCAAATCCGAATTCTCATTATTACACAACTGGCACTGAAATATGGAGAGGAACCGAAGGAAAAATAACTCATTTCGTATGCGGAGTGGGAACTGCAGGCACAATTACAGGCGTTTCAAAGTATCTGAAAGAGAAAAATCCCGATATAAAAGTAATCGGTGCCGACCCTGCCGGCTCTAATTTTAAATTATATAAAGACACGGGAAAGACAGACGAAGTAAAACCGCATCTAATAGAAGGTCTTGGAACTGATATAATCCCGCCTATAACGGATTTCAGCTGTGTAGATGAAATTGTATCGGTGAGTGATAAAGATTCCATCGAAATGTGCAAACGACTTGCATACGAAGAAGGTATATTCGCAGGAGCATCATCAGGCACGGCCGCATTCCTTGCTTTGAAAGTTGCAGAAAAACTCGACAATAATTCACTTGTAGTTTTCATTGTTTGCGATACAGGTGAAAGGTATTTATCTAAATATCATAATGAAAATTGGTTAAAAGAAAATAATTTATAAAATACAAATTTATTTAATTACAAGGAGATTCAAAAATGAAAGTTGCAATTCCAACATATTCGGGAAAAGTAGACGATCATTTCGGACATTGTGAAAACTTTATGGTTTACACAACAAACGATAATAAAGAAATTATTCATAAAGAAATAATTCCTTCGCCAAATGGCTGCGGCTGCAAATCGGATATCGTTGAAAAATTAAGAAATATCGGTGTTAAGGTTATGCTTGCGGGAAATATTGGAGGTGGCGCTGTTAATAAATTAAGCAGTAACGGCATTGTGGTTGTAAGAGGCTGCTCAGGTGATATAGAAAAAGTTCTGGATGAATGGCTGAAAGGCAATATAAAAGATAATGGTGAGCTGTGTAAAGAGCACGAGCATCATCACGATCATAATCACCAACATAGTCACGAGCACGGGCATCATCATGAAAATTGAAATTGATATAATTTTCATTGAGGGTTTTAAAAGAAATCACTAAAAGACATCAAGTTGAAGTACGGAGATATTTAAAATCTCCATTATTCATTTTTCAAGGGAACAATAGTTAACTATTTAATGGTTGAAAATATTACTCACTGGTATGACGGCAGGTTCTATGATTTATTAATAGCGCCGAATCAGGACAGGGCTTTTGAGAAAATCAAAGAATTTATTCCCAAAGGTTCATCCTTACTCGATGCCGGATGCGGCACAGGCAGATTATGTTTCGGATTGCAGGGAATTTGCAAAAGAATAGACGGAGTAGATGCATCAGAGAAAAATATTCTGACAGCAAAAAATAATCTTAAGAGACAACCTCACGATAATATAACTTTTTACAATAGTGATATAAAATCTTTTCTTGAGAAAAAAGAAATTAAAGACAAATACGATTTTGCGGTTTTATCATATGTAATTCACGAAATAAGCGAGAGAAAAAGGGCAAATATCCTCAACCTGCTGTCATCATATGCAGATAAAATTATTATTATCGATTATCTTGTTCCTCATCCGAAGAGCATAGCGGGAATGATTAACAGGGTGGTAGAATTTCTTGCCGGAAAAAATCACAATAGAAATTTCAAAACGTTTTTAAAAAATAACGGTATATACGGTTTATCCGAAGAAACAGGATTGAAAATAATCAGGGAAATAAAAAACGAACCAAAAACAGCTCATATTGTTGTATTTAGTAAATCGGAAAATTATTATTAATTATTATACCGGATTTTAAATGGATACAGAAATTTTAGCTCGGAAATTTTATATAATGCCGCATCCTCCCAAAAAACACCCGGTATTATGCTTATCATTGCAATAATAGGTATGCCTTTTGTAATCGCATACACCGTTATTATTTATAAAGTGTATAAAGGAAAAGTAAAACTCGATGAAATGAGTTATTAGATTTGAATTAATTTATTTTAAAATTATTTGTTCTCCGATTTTCAATATCTTAACTCTATTATTACTGTTAACATCTTCTTTTATCAATAACTTTAAAATCTCGACAGGTTTATCGGGATGTGATTTTTCTATGATAGTTCCGTAGTGAACCGGAATCATAACTTCCGATTTAGTATCTTCAAGAACTTTTAATGAACCTTTTGGGTATAAATGTCTTCCCGGCTTATCTGTTTCGGTGCAGTCTGTACAGGGTCCGATTGGAATTATTGAGAGATCAATATTATAATTATCTCCCAGCCATTTATAAAAATAATCATCATAGGATGTATCTCCCGCGAAATATACCGTAATTCCTTTATATTCAATTATAAAACCTGTATATGCATCTTCACCCCAAATTAATCCGTCAAGTCCATACCGGCCTCCCCAGTGAAAAGCTGCTACCGTAGTGATTTTTACACCATCTATATATTTTACTTCACCGGTATATATTTTATTTTGCTCTTCTGCTTTCCTCATAGGAATTAAATCAAAAGAGTAATCGGGAAGAAACTCTTCCAAGCCAAGCGGGAAGACCAATTTAGCGTAAGGAAATTTTTCACTCAAAATTTTCAGGCTTCCGAGCTGCAAATGGTCGAAATGGGAATGTGAAAGAAGGATGATATCGCATTTATCCAAGTCGTTAATTTCTATTCCGGTTTCAACTACACGTTTTTGTATTTCTGCGATGTTATTATTCAAATAAGGGTCGGTTATTATTACCTTATCAAATATTTGCAGTAATACGGTGACATGCCCAACCCATAAAGCGGATAATTCAACATTATCTTTTATAGGATTTTTTATCTTAACTACTTTTTCGGGTGTATTGAAGTTATTCCCAATATTTTTAAACATATCGTTAAAGGTTCCGCATCCTGATATTGATACAAAGAAGAGAAATAAAGAATAGTATAAAGCTCTAATCACCATTAATAATATTTTAAATTAAGACTTACGTTATATTCGGAGGGGCTGTTAAAGTTATAATTAAATTTTAATCCGACAATTCCGAAAAATGAATATAAACCCGCTTCGATTCCCGAACAATTATTTTCCGTGCCGGTATTCTTTTTTTGGAAGTTATATTTAATTGCAAACGAAGAAGATAAATACTCTCCGTATTCTTTCAAAGGAAAGTAAATTCTCATACCTGTTCCGAGAGAGAATCTTTTTAAATCCGAATAACTAAAATCTTCCATAGCCCATTGAGGTTCAAGCAGAATTTCCATCGAACCATTGTGCCTTTTTAGGGGATTTACTTTCAGAATAGATACCGGACTTACCAATTTATTCATACTAAAAGAAATATTTACGGGTGTAATCTGCCATCTGAATCCGAAATTATGCCTGCTTCCGTAATTATTTTTATCCCGAAAAAAAACCGGGGAAGGTACAGACTGAATTAAAGTCCATGTTGACCATTTTATAATATTGCCGGATGAGCATTGTGCATTTAGATTTCCGGAAATATTAAAAACCGCAGTAAAGATTAATACGAAAATAATTGATAATCTTAAAAGAAAATATTTAACATTACAGCCAGTATGATACATAAAACCTGTGCTCGGTTAAATTAAGATTCGTTGTTTCAATATTTTTGTAAACACTGTGCCTGTGGTAAAATAAATATTCGGCACCTGCACCCAGTCCCTTGTAAATATTCAAGAATAATTTAGGATTTAATATGCCCATTGTGTGCTTGCCTTCTATACCGTTAATCGATTTCATCCAGTAAAACTTATATTCTATTTGCAGGCTGAAAGGTCCGACATCAAGTATTCCCTCAGTGAGAATCTTACTTCCCATCAGGAAATCATAATCTCTGTTTTCACCTCTGTAAATTGAATTTAGTGCAGATAAAATTATAAGATTTGCATGTACATTTGCAGCAAAATTTATTTTTTTTGTTACAGGTATTTTCATGATTATTCCGGGACCTGCGCTTTGTGCACCAAGTTTATAAATAGAATTGTTATAGAAGTCAAAATCCTGAAATAGTCCGAGCACTAAAACTTTATCTTTTAATGTAATTAATCTTTTTCCGTATAGAATTCCGTAAACATCAACCCAGGAAGAAGGAGTATCTTCCTCCTGAGCGTCTATTCCGAGTTTTAATCTGAATACATCAAACGGTTTATAATCGTTGCTCGAAAGATTTTTGAAATATATAACCGATAATTCAGCCAGATAATTATTTTTCTCAAAACTGAATTTTTTTCTTGGGTTTATTTCGGCATACCCAATATTTAATTTGCTTGTAAAAGGATATACATCATTCACATTATATTTTGTATGCCTGTTAATATCTCCTCTGATAAGTCTGTTAAAACCTCTTGCAGGATTAATAACAGCCCCTAATATTTCCCGCGAAGTTCTTTCAAAACCGCGTTTGCTTTCGTCAAGAATCAATGAAGATAATCTGTAAGTGATTTCTCCAAGCATGACTCCTCCAAGAGTGGTACTGACAAGGTCATTCGTTTGAGGCGGGTCTGTTTCCATAAACATTTCCCACATTAAACTTCCGCCGAGTGTAAAGGGAACGGACTCCCAAAACGAATAACCGTTGCTTCTTGCCGTGTTAAAATAAATATTTCCGTGATAAGGATGAGCGAATTGATTTACAACAAAAAAATCATTATCCCATACAAATCCTTTTTTAAAATTATTTGCTACCGAGCTGAATGATATTTTAGCGAAATTTTCCTGCGAAACAAACCTGTTAAACAAACATAATCCGCTGTTCATGCCTGCAATTTCCGAGATCGGGATAATTATTGAAGATTTTTTAAAATACGAATTGATTTCAGGATGATATTTTACAGTATCTTCATCCGAATTAAGAAATTCGATATCCTGTCCGAATATTGCCGATGAATAAAAGCAAAATAAAATTAAAAGTGTAATGATTTTTTTCAATAGTGCAATTTATTTAGTGTTTACCGGTGTTCCGTAATTTAAGGCGCCGAATTTGCAAGCTGTTAAACACTCACCGCAAAGGTGGCAGTCACCCCTTATTAGCTTTTCATCTAAAATTGCTTTTACGGAAGTGCAGGGTGCTTTCTTTTCACAATCTCCGCAGCTTGTGCATTTATCTTTATTGACTCTGATTTTCAAAAACGAAAAATGCTCGAGTATCCAGGTATATATACCCATTGGACATATTAAATAGCAAAACGGTTTAAAAAGAAAAACGCTTGCAGTCAAAATCAGAATCAAAAAAACAATAAATTCAATCAGGTCAAACAGAGGCATATCGAATTCCCAGTGAACAAGGTCGAACAGGTTATAATAAAAGTAAGTGGATGTTTTAAGAGTAACGGCAACAATAAGAAAAAAAACAAAAAGTCCGATTCTCACTGAATTTGTAATATTAAATGGTATTTTGAATTTCCTGGAGGGAATTTTAAAAAGCAGTTCCTGCAATCCGCCAACAGGACAGGCAGTTGAGCAAAATCCTTTAACGCTTATCAGGGAAAGAATTCCTATCGCGGAAAGGGTAGCAAGAAATTGAGGTTTCAATCCGAATAAAAACGGTTTTGTAGTTGCACAGATTGGTGAAGGTGTAATGAAAAGATTGTGCCAGAAAATCGGAATAACTCCGAAAATTAAAAATGCAGATGCGACAATCCATACACGGACTTTTGATGAAAATTTTCCATACCAGAGAAAAAATAAAGTCAGACCCGTAAAAATAAATACGGCAATATATTTAATCGAAAAAATAAAATCCCAGAATCCTTTTCCGCTTTTCATGTTTTCGTGTTCCTGCGCAAGCAGAATAATCGGGAATAGAACAAGTAAAACTGTAATTAAGAGTTTTCTTTTTTGTGCCATAAATTTTTGTTTTAATAACTATTTTAGTTAGAATTGAAAATAATAAAGTATATCGATGTTATTAATACAAAATTTATGCCATAAAATATCTGTTTTAAAAGCATTTAATCAGGGTGTGTTTACATATCGTTCGTCAGTTTTGTGGGTGATTCGTCAGTTTTTGTATTTAACTTTTTTGGAGATTAAAGTACTGAATTACTACTTTAAAATATTTCAATGTAATATTTTAATTTTATCTACTCCAAGAATTTCTTTTGAAGAATTATTCTGTATAAATACAATAATTTGTGAATTTTTCAAAATTATTCTGCTGTCAAGTGTATATTCTTTAATAATACTTACAGGTTGTCCCGGACTAATTGTAACATCTTCTCCGTTATAGCCGTTAAGCATTTGTCTTAAGATATTATTGTAATTTGTTTTTCCATTAGGTGAATTGAAGTATAAATTTGATTCCGTAACAACGGCATATAATTTCAGGTCAGAGTTAGACAGTCCGTCAACCTGTCCAATAGTTATGCTTAGATTTCCTGTTCTTGAAAGAGTATCTACAATATTGCTGAGTAAAATCGAAATAGAATTTGTTTTATTCAATCTTTGATTTACCTGATTTGTCCATTGCTCCGTAGAAAAGGGTGAAGTCATTATGCTTCCCATTAAATATCCTGCCGGATTAAACAATACATTATAATAATCTTCACGTGAACCGTTCATAGAATTGTTAAAAGCATAGAAAGGGTCACCCGGGAATAAAGATGTATGAATATTTATTGTGATTACATTTGTATCATTTATGGTTACCCCGCGCAGGTAAGTAATATCGTCGCAGTAGTTTGCCGATTGAACACAAGCAACACACATAACATTTGAAAACAGTTCTATCAGTACCTTGCTGTTTGCTTTTAAATCAGGATCGGTATGCACGGGAGAATTAAGATTATCCTCGCAGGAAAGCACAAAAAACGAAATTAATAAGATGAATATTTGTATGTAAAATTTTTTCAAATTAAAATTTTGATTGTATTGTTAATCTGAATCCGTTAAAAGGATTTACATACCTGCATATTCCGCTTGTGCATTTAAGTCCCCCCCGCTCGGAGCCATAAGATGCTATAACTACATTCGATGAGTTAACATTATATGATACCTCTGCTTCAACCCAATTACTTTTTCCCGTTGGCTCTAATTTGTCGCTTGTGAATTCCGAACTTAAAGTAAATGAAAAATCAGGTGATTTGGATAAGCTGATTGCCACAAATTGATTTGTAAAATTTTGATAATCCGGTATTCTTAATAAATAATTAGCCCATTGATTTTCAAATAGAAATTTAAGTGTATAATCTTTTTTAACCGTATATCTCATTTCCAAAGGTACTGTTAACAAAGTTTTTTTATCCGAACCGTTTGGAAAAATATCATTATACAAAACTCCGTATTGTTTATATAAACCGGATTTTAAAAATAATTTATCGGATATATTATATTCCGATTCTATACTAACCTCCCAGTATGGTGAAAACGCATTATCGAGCGAAGGAATGAAATTATATTTTCTGTCATTTGCTTTAAACATAACTCTTGAACCCGTATCAATATCTGAAAAACTATAATGTCTGGAAGCAATACTTCCATTTAAAACGAAGAATAAATTATCTTTCGGCGACCACATAATCTCTAATTGTCCGCCAACTTCATCGTTAAAATCTACTACGTGAGGTGTTCTCGAGGTCAGGGTTGTAGTGTGTTCTTTCACAGCGGTGGGTGGATTCTGGAATGGGAGCATTTTTGTAGGTCTTTCGGTGCTTTGGTTATCAGGTGTAGTTAAATCAAACCTGTAATTTTTGTATTCAAATGTAATTCCTAAACCAGGCTTAGTGTACGAGACGGAACCATAAAAAGCATCCCCGTCAGCGGACAGATTAAAAGGGTAAAGCACGTTTGCATTTGTATTCGTGTGTTTATGTGCATAAGAAGAATATATCTGAAAATTAGGAAGGTTAATGTTTGCAAATAATTCCGGAATATAAGATTTGATTTCTGTCACAACATTTCCCGAAGGAATGCTTCCCGTGGCATAAACATAATTAGTTCCGACATTTAAAAATTTAAATGGTGATATTTCAAAATTAAAATCTCTAACTTTATATGATTCTACTCTATTGGGATTTAAGAAATCCCTGTATTCTATATTCCCGCCGAGGATTTCTGATTTTATTTTTATTGGGTGCTTCTCTCCGAGATTTTTTTTAAATATAACTCTTACCCCGTCTATACCTGTATCAAAAAACAATTGTCTTTGCTCAAAAGTATTAAGGGTAAGCCCTCTTCCGATTACTTCCCAGAAATCCCCGGCTCTTACATTCAGTATGTCAGAGCCTTTATACTCTACAAATCTTTTTCTTATTCCTTTGAAGTCACTTCCATACTCAATCGGGTCACTGATTTCATATCTCATTCCGAAAATAATATCATTTACCTGAAATCTTGCATCGCCAATGTTTTCAAAATATTCCTTTGCATTATCTTTACCGTTAAATGTTTCTTTTCCGTTGCCATACCTGAAAATATTATTCAATGATGCTTTTATATTCGGAGAAATTTGTGAATAAGCATTACTGTAAAAGTAAAAAAGAAAAAGAAGCAATATTGAGATATTTAATCTCATTTTTTTTATTTAATTCCTAATGCATTTATTATTTCATCCTCAATCATTTTTTCATCACCGGTTTTATACCCCAAATGTGTGCTGAAGATTTTTTTATCTTTTCCGATTATTAAGTAATAAGGAACGGCTTCCTCGCTGCCTCCGTACATTTCGAATATTTTTTTGTCAGTGTCGAGGATAACGTGAAATGTGAATCCCATAGTTGAGACATATGATTTCACTTTTGAAACAGATTTTTGGTTGTCAATATTAACTCCAATGTATGAAAATCCTTTGTTCTTATATTTTTCATATATGATTTGCATATTTTTCTGCTCCTCTTTGCAAGAAGGACACCATGAACGCCAGAATCCGAGCATAACAGGTCCTTTTTCTACAAAAGAACTTAATTTTATTTCATATCCGTTTATGTCATCAGCAACAAAGTCCGTATAGGTTTGAGAAACAGAAAATGATGATTGAGATAAAAATATTATTATTAATACTAATAACTTTTTCATAATGTTTTTTATAAAGTATTATAAATCATATAAACCCCTCCGAAAATCACAAGTAAGCCGCAAATTCGTTTAATATATTTTGCGGCTTTTGATTTTTCAGTCCAGTTAAGATATTGCTGTACTTTTTTTGTCAATGTTCCTGCGGCTACGATTACCAGAATATGCCCGATTCCAAAAGCCAGAAGCAAGATTACCGAATAAAAAATATTTGTTTTTGCCACCTGAAAGACGACTCCGAGTACCGGAGCCATATAAGCAAACGTGCAGGGACCAAGCCCGATACCGAATAGAAGTCCGAGAATTAATGCGGCAAGAACTCCTTTTTGCTTTGTTGGCTTTATGCTTGCCGCATCCCACGGAAGCTTTATTATATCCATCAGATACAAACCCATTATAAAAAAAACAGCAGCAACAATGTAGTTGCCTGTTGCTCCAACATCTCCCATTAATCTGCCCGCTAATGCGGTAATAACTCCTATCAAAGCTATTGTGATTAAAATACCAATTCCGAAAACAAATGAAATTATAAAAGTTCTTTTTAAAGTGATTTCACCCTGCGAGTTGATAAATCCTACTACAAGCGGAATGCTGGATAGGTGACACGGGCTTAACAGGACGCTGATAATTCCCCAACCGAAGGACGCAAGAACGGCGGCAGCTGAACTGCCTGATAAAGCAGTACTTAAGAAATCAAATATGCTGTCTGTCATATTATTGTGGTATGTTTACTCCCTGTGACTGTAAAAATTTATCTATCTCTTCTTCCGCGAAAAATCCCTGGTGCCTGAAAATTTCTTTTCCGCTTGCATCTTTGAATACCTGAGTTGGAATCAGATCAATTCCGTATTCTTCAGATTTTTTTGTGTCTTTCCACACATCGTGAAATGTCACTTTTACGAGTCCTTTGTATTTTGTTTCTATGTTTTTCATCACCGGCTGCATTTTTTTACAGGGGACGCAGTTTACAGAACCAAGCTCGACAAATTCGATTTTGAATTTTGCCGAATCGGAATTACTAATACCCGAAGAGTGTGTTGTGTTTTCCGTATTGCTTTTTTTGCAGGATGCAATAATAATGAATAGAAAAATTAGAATTGTAATTTGTTTTTTCATAACAATTTTTTAAGAGTTTTCGTTAATATATTTTAAAATATCTTTTTCAGAGGGAACGTTGATTGAGCATACAAGTTTTTCGTTTATCACCAATCCGGGAGTCATCATTATTCCGTATTTCGCAATTTCTTTTATATCTTCGGTCTTAATAACTTCGGCATTAATAATGTTGCTTTTCACAACTGAATTTACTTTTTTAAAAAGTTTTTCACACCTGCTGCAACCGGAACCGAGAATTTTTATTATCATTTTTCTAATTTTATTTCTAACAGGCCGCTCCTACGGAGCTTGAAAATTATTGTATCTGATGTCCTACAAACAGGTTACCCCTACGGGGTTTTTATATTTTTCTAATCATATTGTATCTATTGTACTACAAACAGGTTACCTCTATGGGGTTTTTATATTTTTCTAATCATATTGTATCTAATGTACTACAAACAGGTTACCCCTATGGGGTTTTTATATATTTCTAATCATATTATACCTAATGTTCTACAAACAGGTTACCCCTACGGGGTTTTTATATTTTTCTAATCATTTAATAAATTCCTTTATTTCGGAATCCATATATTTTATAAAACCTTCTTTGTTACCGCTGTATGTCCAGATGCTATCGAGATTCTTATATTTTTCTTCTTTATTATCCTTTTGTTTTGTCAAAACAACTGAACTGAATTTCAGACTGAAATCTTTCCTGAAATGTTCGTTTTGAGTATCTTC
This sequence comes from Ignavibacteriota bacterium, assembly GCA_016218085.1. Classification (GTDB taxonomy): domain Bacteria; phylum Bacteroidota; class Ignavibacteria; order Tepidaquicellales; family Tepidaquicellaceae; genus FEN-1279. The sequence continues at coordinate 219,403 of JACREY010000017.1, read as the reverse complement.
GATGTTTAAAGCAATAAACTTTATTTTTGGTTCTTTATTGTATTTTGTCTCAATTAATTCTTTTGTAAAATTTTCTATATTAATACAGCTTTCGCACCGGGCAGTAGGATGGAAGTAATACATCGTAAAGGAAATTCCACTCTCCGTTTTAATATCTTCTTTTTTGCAGGAAATTATGAACAAAGCTAAAATAAAAATTAAGAATATTTTTTTCATATAATCTATTATTAAGGACATAAATCGGGAGATTTAATATTTCCCCCTTCTGTTGTTTTGAAATATTTTTTTTGAAGCCGTAATGCTACGTTAACAAGACTGATTAATACAGGCACTTCCACCAGCGGTCCGATAACAGCGGCAAATGCCTCACCCGAATTAATACCGAAAACCGCTACAGCTACGGCGATTGCAAGTTCAAAGTTATTGCTCGCCGCAGTAAAAGACAATGTTGCTGTCTTTGAGTAATCTGCACCGATTTTCTTTCCCATAAAAAAGGATACGAAAAACATTACTACAAAATATATTATAAGAGGAATTGCAATTCTGATTACATCCAGTGGAATTTTAATAATCATTTCGCCTTTCAGAGAAAACATAACGAATATAGTGAACAAAAGAGCTATTAAAGTAATCGGACTGATTTTTGGAATAAATTTTGTGTGATACCACTCTTTGCCTTTTGCTTTGACCAGAATTAACCTTGTTAAAACTCCTGCTATGAAAGGTATTCCGAGATATATAAAAACGCTTTCTGCAATTTGTCCGATTGTAATATTAACAACAAAACCTGATAAACCGAATATCGGCGGCAGGACAGTGATAAAAATGTAAGCATAAACGGAGAAGAAAAGCACCTGGAAAATTGAATTGAAAGCAACAAGACCTGCAGCGTATTCTGTATCGCCTTTTGCAAGTTCATTCCATACTATCACCATAGCAATACATCTTGCCAGTCCGATTAATATCAGCCCGGTCATATAATGCGAATCATTTTGAAGAAACAGAATAGCAAGAAAGAACATAAGTATCGGACCTATAATCCAGTTTTGGATAAGGGATAAAGATAAAATTTTATAGTTTCTGAATACTTCACCGAGTTCTTCGTATCTTACTTTTGCAAGTGGGGGATACATCATTAAAATTAGACCGATTGCAATCGGAATATTGGTCGTTCCCGACTGAAAAATATTCCAGAATCCCGCAACACCCGGAAACAAATATCCAATGAAAACCGCTAAAAGCATTGCGGTAAATATCCAGAGTGTTAAATACCTGTCTAAGAAAGAAAGTTTTTTAGTAATTTTTTCCATTACAGTTATGGGCTAAAGCCCTTGTTTTTTAAAAAATCTTTCCACGATTTAAAAGTCGTGGCTATTGATTTATAAAATTTTAAAAAATATCATCTAATAAATTAAATTAAAAATATATCCCACGATTATTATTCCTAACCCGACTATTCCGAAGAAAATAAAAATCATTGGCAGTTTCAAAACTTTTTTAAGTATAACCGCTTCAGGCAAAGAGAGGCCGATTACGGACATCATAAATGCCAGAGCAGTACCAAGCGAGGCTCCTTTTTCGAGCAAGACCTGTACGATTGGAATTATTCCCGCGGCATTAGAATAAAGCGGAATCCCTATTAATACCGAAACGGGAACCGACCACCACGCCGATTTTCCCATCAGTCCTGCCATGAAATCTTCCGGAACATATCCGTGCGCAAATGAACCAACACCTACACCTATAATAATATAAATCCAAACTTTACTTACAATATCTTTAACGGCAATGTAACCGCTATCTATTCTGTCTCCGAAAGTAATTTTTTCTTCTTCGTTTTCCCTCTTGCCGCTTTTAATTTCGTAAACCCAGGGCTCGACAAATTTTTCCAGTTTTAGTTTTCCGATTATATATCCCGAAAATATTGCGATAAGTAATCCTGTGGAAATATATATCGCGGCAGTTTTCCATCCGAATAAACCAAACAGCAGAACAAGAGCTACTTCATTTATCATTGGTGCTGATATAAGGAACGAAAGCGTAACTCCAAGCGGAATGCCCGCCTCCACAAATCCTATAAAAAGTGGCACTGCCGAGCAGGAACAAAAGGGAGTAAAAATTCCAAGTACAGATGCAAGAACATTTCCAAGAAATAAGGATTTCTTTTCGAGCAGTGCACGTGTTTTTTCGGGAGAAAAATAAGAGCGAACAATTCCCATAAGGAAAACTATTAAAGTAAGCAGTAAAATGACTTTTGGAACTTCGAATATGAAAAATTCTATCGATCGGGCATAACCTTCTTTTATGGAAGAAAGCCCTGAGATATCATTAATAAGTGCCGATAGTTTTTCAAGGTTAAAGTATATTCCAACCCAGATAACCAAAAGCAGAATTACTGTCCATAACTTTTTTTTATACTTCACTCTGCAAGTAAATTAATTAATTTTCCTTCATCCAGTTAAGCAGTGTAGATGAAGTCGGAAGTTTTCCGCTGATTTTAACTTTTCCGTTTATTACCAGTCCCGGTGTCTGCATTATTCCATAAGACATTATTTCTTTTAAGTCTGATACTTTTTTAATATCAGCATCTATATTATTTTCTGCGGCAACATTGTAGCACAATTTTTCAAGTTCGTTGCATCTTGCGCAACCCGTGCCGAGTACTTTTATTTCAACCATAACTTTTTATTTAATTTGAAGTGATAATGAACTCTTTTATTCTTAATTTTATTGCATTTCTTACTTCCGCAATTTTCATCAGCTTTTCTTCCTCCGTTCCCATAAAAGCTGAAGGGTCAGGAAATGACCAGTTAAGTTTTTTCAAGGCGCCCGGAAAAATCGGACATCTTTCTCCTGATGCTTCGTCGCACACGGTTATTACATAATTATATCTTCTGCCTTCTTTGAAAAATTCGAAAACATCGTTTGTCTTGTTTTGTGAAATGTCTATACCAGCATCTGCCATTGATTTAACAACGAGCGGATTCAAAGTTCCCGGTTCAAGTCCTGCACTTTCGGCGGAAAATCTATCTCCGCCGAGTGTGTTTAAAAATGCTTCTGCCATCTGGCTTCTTGCGCTATTGTGAATGCAAACGAACAGAACTTTTATTTTATCCATTATAATTTTATTTTATTTAACAGCAACCATCCCCGCAGCCGCAGGATTTTTCTAAATCGTTATTAACAACCGGAATTTCAAAACCCAATGGTTTATCGGCATATACATTTATGCTGACCAGATTAATTCCTTTTTCCTTTAAACCGTCCAGGTCTTTTTGTGAAATAAATTTCAACATTATTTCATCCGGAATTGTAATAACTCTTTCCTTTTGAACTTTTATATTCGCAAAACCCGTATCTTCTATTATCTTAAGGTATTCTTCCTGTTTTATTGCTCCCGCAACGCATCCTGCGTAAAGTTCTGCAACAGATTTAACTGAATCGGGAAGTTCACCAATGGTTACTATATCCGAAACCGAAAAATGTCCGCCGGGTTTCAGTACCCTGAATATCTCTTTAAACGCTTTTGTTTTATCAGGTACAAGATTAAGCACGCAGTTGCTTATAATAACATCAGCTTTGTTTGAGGTTACCGGCATTTTTTCAATATCTCCAAATCTGAATTCCACATTGTTGAATCCCAGCTTATCCGCATTTGCTCTTGCTTTTCCTATCATTTCTTCTGTAAAATCTATTCCGATTACTTTACCGTTTTCGCCTGCTATTGCTCTGGCTACAAATGCATCATTTCCCGCACCCGAGCCGAGGTCAATAACAGTATCGCCTTCTTTAATAAGCGCGAATTCCGTCGGCAATCCGCATCCAAGCCCTAAATCCGCATCAGGATTATAGCCTTTAAGTTTTGAATAATCTTCAGAAAAAACCGTATAATCAACTCCAGTGCAGCTTCCTACTCCACAGCAGGAAGATTCATTTACGATTTTATTTTGATTTGCTATATCCGCATATTTTTCGCGGACCATTTCTTTTATGTTTTCTTTGTTTTCCATAAACTTTAGTTGTTTTTATAATTAACGAAATAAGATTTACTTGCAGCACAGCACGTTCCTGTCCACATTTGATATAATACGCCTGTCATTTAGGATAGTTTCATCGTCTTCCAAAATAAATTGCAAATATAATAATGCCGAAGAAATCATGTTATTTTTTGGTTCGGTATTGATGCTGTAATTCATCCACTTCCCGTCTTTTTCACTGTTTACAAGGCCTGCGTCGCATAGAACGCTTAAGTGATTTGACACTGTCGATGTAGCCAGCTGAAGTATTTCTTTTATTTCGCAGACGCAAAGAGGTTTTTTCTGAAGCATCTTTATAATTCTGAGCCTGCTCTTATCAGATAGCGCTTTAAAAATATTTTCCTGAATTGATAAAGTGTTCATTTCGTTTTTTATCGAAACGTAATAATATTAATTTTTATAATCAAGGAAAAATTAAATTTAATTTTTAAGGAAAAGAATTTTCTCTTGACAAACTAAACAATGTTCAGTATATTTGCATTGTTCAGCAAATAAAACTTATGGGTATATCAGAAAGAAAAGACCGCGAAAAAAAGGAAATGGAAAAGCTGATACTTGATTCAGCGATGCAGCTATTTATAGAAGTTGGTTACAAAAATATGACTATTAGAAAGCTTGCCGAAAGAATCGAATACAGCCCGGCTACAATTTATCTTTATTTTAAAGATAAAGATGAAATACTGTTTACTCTGCAAAAAATGGCATTCGAGAAATTTCATAAATTCCAATTAAAAATACAGGATATAGAAGATCCGCTGGAAAGGCTTACTGCACACGGGAAAACTTATATTGATTTTGCTCTTAGCAACAGGGAATATTATGAATTGATGTTTCTGATGGATTCTCCAATGAAGCAGGAGTGCCTCGATGATTATAAAGCCGAGCTTGATTCATACCAGCAGCTTAAGGATAATATTAAAAGCTGTATGGATGCCGGTATAATGAAATCTATGGATTTGGAGATTGCTGCTTTTTCTATGTGGTCATATGTTCACGGAATAGCATCTATTGTTATAAAAAGAGGATTTCTTATCCCTAAAGAGGTTCAACAAAATTTAATTGACGGTGCACTAAACTTTTTAGCAGATAATTACGTAAGAAAATAAGAGGACATTTTTTTTGCCCAAATACTAAACAATGTTTATTAAATAATATTAAGTAATTAATTAAATAAAGGTAATATATTATGGAAAAATTTACAATGAGGATTATAACAGCAGTACTGATTATGTTTTTATTTTACAGGATTTCAAACGCAGATGATATTAATGATAAAGATAACGGTATAATTTATGGCAAGGTGATTGATAATGAAACTCAAAAGGGAATCGAAGGAGCTGTAATTAAAATTATTAATACCGATTTAAAAACCGGTTCCGATAAAAATGGTGAGTTCAAATTCGAGAGACTTATTTACGGAACATACCGCATCGAAGTATCGAATATTGGATATACACCAAAGAATTTATCGGATATAGTTGTTTATTCTTCAAAACCGGTTGTAGTGGTAGTTGAGCTTAACTCAACAAATATTACGACGGAAGATATAAACGTAGAAGCAAATTACTTCCAGAAAAATTCAGATGTAAATGTCAGTTCACTTAATCTCGACTATGAAGAGGTCAGGCGCGCACCGGGAGCGGCGGAAGATATTTCCAGAATGCTTCAGACAGCACCCGGAGTATCGCTTGTTAACGACCAGAGAAATGATTTAATTGTTCGCGGCGGCTCACCTTCCGAAAATCTTTTTCTTGTTGACGGTATTGAAATTCCAAACATAAACCATTACGGCTCGCTCGGCACAACAGGCGGACCAATCGGGTTTATTAATCTCAAATTAATTCGCGAAGCCGATATTTATACGGGCGGATTCATTTCAAAATACGGCGATAAACTTTCCAGTGTAGTTGACATTAAATTCAGGGAAGGGAGCAAAACAAATTATATCAACAATGTTGATTTTAATATGGCAGGGTTCGGAGGACTTTTTGAAGGTCCGATTTCGAAAAAATCCTCATATATTCTTTCGGTCAGAAGGAGTTATCTCGATTTGCTTAAAAGCGCAATCCGCCTGACCGCAGTTCCGAATTACTGGGATATAAATATGAAGCTTGATTATAAATTTGACAACAATAACATTCTCAGTCTAGTTGGATTCGGGGCAATAGATAAAATAAATTTCAAGGTCGATGAAAATACAACCGTAAATGACTGGCCCTACGATTCAGATGACAGGACGAACTCTTACACCGCCGGATTAAATTATACGAGATTATTTAACAAAGGATATATGCAGGCGGTAGTTTCAAATACACGTACCGATTATTATGACGATTTAATTTTTTCAAAAACAGGTATCAGGGAATATTTTAACGATTCATATGAAAATACAACAAACTTCAAATTCGATTTGAATTACAAGCTGAGTAATTACCTTTTTATGAATTTCAGTGCAGGCGGAAAACATTTGATATTCAAAAGTGATATGTATGCAAAAGCAGACACAACACCGGAAGGGTATCCGATTCCTGAATTGCGTTTTAGTTCAAAATTAAATGCAAATAAGTATTATTCTTCACTTAATTTTACGGGTAAACTCTTCAATGAAAAAATCATTGTGAATGTAGGCGGCAGGTTCGATTATTTTGATTACATCAGGTTGAAATCAGAATTCTCTCCGAGAATCGGTGTTTCATACAAAGTATTACCAACTACCTCTATTAACGCATCTTTTGGTATTTTCCGCCAGAGTCCTGAAAATGTTTGGCTGGCATCTAATTCTCAAAATAAAAACCTGAACAGCATTAAATGCGAGCATTATGTTTTTGGAATAGAGCACATGCTAAGCTCTTCTTTCAATGCAGTAGTTGAAATTTATCATAAAGTATATAACGGCTATCCGGTAAGCCTAGATGACCCGAGGTACATTTTAATAGACGGCGGAGCAAATTACGGACCTAATCTTGTAGGTGCTTCGACAAGTGCTGGTTATGGTGATATTAAGGGACTGGATATTTCATTACAGAAGAAACTTACGGGTAACGGAATTTACGGACTGCTCACTTATTCATATTCAAAGTCCGGGTTCACGGCACTTGCAGGCGGAGAAAAGCCTGCGGCATTCGATCCGACTCATCAGTTCACTGTAATTGCAGGTTATCAGGTTGCGGATGACTGGCTAATTGGAATTAAGTTCAAATATGCAGGAGGCAGGCCTTACACTCCGTTTGATAACGCAAAATCAAAATCGCTCGGCAGGGGAGTTTATAATATGGATAAATTCAACGGTGAGAGATATATTGATTACCACCGGCTTGATTTAAGAGTGGATAAGAAATTTTATTTCAAAGCCGCAACTCTTACAGCATATATGGAACTCCAAAACGTATATAATCGTGAAAATGTTTTCGGATATTTCTGGAACAAGGATAAAAACGAAGTCGGAACCGTTTACCAGTGGGCTTTTATGCCGGTAGGCGGATTCAGCTTGCAGTTTTAAGTTTATAAGATTAAAAATTATAGAATTTCTGAAATAAAAAAAGTCCTCCGATGTACATCGGAGGACTTTTTTCTATAATCTTAAGAATCTTATGAATCTTTTAATCTTATTTACAGAACTTTCCTATTAATTCATCAACTTCTTTCGAGCCGATCTCCTTCGCTTTCTTCCAATCTTCGCAGGCGCCTTTGGTATCGTTTGCATTGTATTTTAATGAGCCTCTGTTAACATAAGAATCCACGTCATTAGGGGTAAGTTCGATTACCTTGTTATAATCAGCAATGGCAAGATCGTTCTTCTGCAGGTTGCCGTATACTAATGCACGGTTGAAATATGCAATAGACATTCCGGGATTCAGTTCTATCGCTTTTGTGTAGTCAGCTATCGCATTATCGGTCTGGTTCATATTTTTGTTAGCCTGTCCTCTGCTGTTGTATGCGTCTGCGTTTCCGGGATTTAACTCTATTACCTGGTCGAAATCCGATGCTGCCATCATATAATCTTTCTGTGCATAATACAATTTACCCCTCATCATTAAAGCCTTCTCGTTCTTCGGATTTGCAGCAATGATTTTATCGTAATCACCGATTGCCTTTTCATAATCTTTCTGCTTCATGTAAATATTTACCCTGAAATTATATACATCATTAAATTTTGGGTCCAGTTCCACTACTTTATCAAAGTCAGTCAGAGCATTTGCGAAATCCTGCAGACTATTGTAGCAAATACCCCTGTTGTAATAGGCTTCCAGATTCTTTGCATCAATTTCAATTGCTTTTGTAAAATCAGCAATTGCACCGTTGAAATCTTTATCGGTATATTTCTTCACACCTGCATTAATGAAACTTGCAGCATTTTGTGTGGTATCGGGTGTTACCTGGGCAAATAAGAAGTTAGCTGCCGCTAAAAAGAAGATGAGCGTGTAGGCTAATATTTTGTGCATTTTTAGATAAATTTTTAGTTATAAAAAGTTTTAATATATGGAAGTTAAACAACAAATTGTAGGCATTTGTTCCAAAGGAAATGGAAGGTCAGGAATTTAATATTTAAGAAGTTTTTCTTCTTTTTTTGTTTTATATTTTTTATTTTAAAAAATCTCCGTCTATAATCAAAACTTTTACGCCGTTTTCGGTGCTGGAACGGTGAGAACTCAGCTCATCCGAAACGACATAGGTCATTCCTTTTTTTAAAAGGATTTTTTTTCCGTTTTGTAATTCACTTGTGAATTCACCCTCAAGACAATGAACTATATGCCCCTTTTTACACCAGTGGTCAGCTAAATAACCGGCAGAATATTCAACTATTCTAATTCTTAATCCCGGATAATCTATAGTTTGCCAGAATGAAGTACCTTTTTCTCCCTTATGCTCTGTTTTTGAAATTTCTGACCAGTCAATAAGCCGGAATGGAATGTTAATGTTATTTGTCATAGTTTTCAATTTATCGGTTTAGAGTGAACTAATTTTCTATCTCTTTAAAATCCACATCAAGTATATCATATTTTTCCCACCCTTCATAATCAAAATGCCACCATTCAGTGGGGAATCCGGTGAATCCGTATTTAACCATAATGTCTTCCAGAAATTTTCTGTTAATCAAAATCTGCGCAGGCAGATCGAAATAATCTCTCGAAGCTTTTTCCGTAAAATCATCATACGGTGTCGGCATGGAAATTTCATTTCCGTCCTTATCCACGAGAGTCAAATCCACTGCCATACCTCTGTTATGCCTCGAACCTTTTTTCGGGTCAGCTACATATCTTTCATCCGGCATTATCTCCCAGAATTTCTTCTGAACGGAGAGCGGTCTGTAGCCGTCGAATATTTTCAGCCCCAACCCGAACTTCTGCAATTCTTTCTGAACTTCGAGGATTTTTAGAGCAGGTTCTTTTCTCAGGTAGAATTTTGCTTCATCATATATTTTCTTTCCTGTAAAATTATTTTCCGTTGCATACTTTATATCAAGCATAATAGTAGAGTCCAGTTTTTTTACGTCAACCAGGTCATATTGTGCAAAAGAAACCGCAGTGAAGCACAGATAAATAACTACTGAAAAAAATACCTTCCTGATATTCATTTTTATGAAATTTATTTTGGCATTTTGCCGAATAATTTTTTAATAAACCTGTGGAATGAATGAATACTTTTTACGGGCTGAAGGTGCATAAACATACATTCTTTGTAAATTAAATTGATTCCGTTATTCCTGCAGTAATCAATTGCTTCTGTTGTCTCCGACATTAAGTGAAGCCAGATATTTTTTATTCCTGCAGAATGAGCATCTTTTATTATACCGAGAGTTTTTTCCCTGCTGACCGATATCAAAAGGGCGTCAGGTAAGTAAGGAATGGATTTTAAATCCCTGTAGCACACATCATTTCCAAAACTACTCATTTCCTTGTGCACGGGATAGACCGAGTAATTTTTATTCTTTAATTCCTTATAAATAGCATTGCCGAATTTTTTCTTAACTCTTGAAACACCAATCACAGCAATGTTTTTCAGAAGCAGAAAATCATCAATTTGTTTTTTCGTAACCATAACTCCTCCGTACTATAAGCTTTTTAAATTCTTATTTTTATGTTTAGTTTTAAATATTAAAATTTATTTCAACCATCTGTCCAGCCAGCCGAAAAATGTTCTCTGCCAGACTATTCCGTTCTGCGGCTGCAGCACCCAGTGGTTTTCATCCGGGAAAATCAGAAGCTGTGCCGGAATTCCCCTGAGTATTGCCGCATTGAATGCCTGCATTGCCTGCGTATAAACAATTCTGTAATCTTTTTCTCCGTGAATGCACAGTATCGGTGTATCCCAGTTTTGTACGAGCTTATGCGGAGAATATGTGAATGATTTTTGAGCAACCGCATTATCTTTATCCCAGAATGGTCCGCCCATATCCCAGTCTTCAAACCACATTTCTTCAGTTTCGAGATACTGTGCTTCTTCGTTAAAAATCCCGTCGTGAGAAATAAATGCTTTGAATCTTTTTTCGTGAATGCCTGCAAGATAGTAAACGGAATATCCGCCATAGCTTGCTCCCACGCATCCGAGTTTGTCTTTATTAACATAAGGTTCAGTTGCAATGTCGTCAATTGCGCTTAGGTAGTCGCGCATATTTTGTCCGCCGTAGTCGCCGCTGATTTGTTCCACCCATTCCTGACCGTAAGTTAGCGAGCCTCTTCTTGCAGGTGCTATAATGATATATCCGTTCGCCGCCATAATCTGGAAGTTCCAGCGATAGCTCCAGAACTGGTCAACTGCGCTCTGCGGACCGCCTTCGCAGAAAAGGAGTGTCGGGTATTTTTTATTCGGGTCGAAGTTAGGCGGATATATTACCCACGAGTTCAAATCTTTTCCGTCGGTTGCTTTTGTAATTCTTCTTTTCACATCACCTATTGCGAGATTATCGAGTATGTTTTTATTTACGAAAGACAGCTCAATGTCTTTTCCCGAAGCAGTGTCAACTGCATATATTTCGGTAGGTTTCTGCATGCTGTGCTTTTCGGAAATAAGTTTGTTTCCTGCAGGAATTGCGGAGAGGTAATTATGCTGTTCGTCTGTAACCCTTGTGATTTTTCCTTCGAGCAGGTTATATTTGAAAATTTCCTGAGTTCCTCTGACACCGCTTACAAAATAAATTGTTTTACTGTCCTTAGTCCAGTTCAATCCCTCTGCATTCTGGTCTAAATCTTTTGTAGCATAAGTTTTTGTTCCTGATTCAAAGTCGAGTATGAAAAGCCTGTTCTTATCCGCTTCGTATCCGTCACGCTCCATCGAGCACCAGGCAATTTTTTTCCCGTCAGGGGAAAAAACAGGTGCCACATCATAACCCATCATTCCTTCGGTAATATTCTTTGTAATTTTTGAATCGATATTATGAATATAAATTTCAGAGTTGGTTGAAATCGAATACTGTTTTCCTGTCATTTTCTTGCAGGTGTATGCAATTTGTTTTGAATCAGGTGACCAGTTAATCTGCTCCATACCGCCGAAAGGTTTCATCGGTGTTTCATACGGCTCACCCTGCATAATATCGAGTGCTGTTTTTATGTTATCTGAATAATCTGCAACAAACAAATGGCTGTATGTGCCGTCGGCCCAGGTATCCCAGTGGCGGTACATTAAATCATTATATATTCTTGCATTGGTTTTCTGAAGGTCGGGATAAATGTCGTGAATGTCTTTATCGATTTTCACATCTTTTGTGAAAAGAATTTTTTTCATATCGGGAGAGTATTTAAAATCATTTATTCCTCCTTCGATATTGCTGATTTGTTTCCAGTCGCTTCCGTCCGGACTCATTTCCCAAATTTGTGTCGTGCCGCTTTTAGTGCATACGAATCCTATTTTCTTACCGTCGGGTCTCCATTGAATGGAATATTTTGCATCGGGAGAGTTCGTGAGTCTTATATAATCACCTCCGTTTGCGGGAACGGTGTATATATCCGACTGTCCTTTGTTTTTTTGAATATCATAATATCTTACGGAAAAAAGTACGGTTGAATTATCGGGTGATACAGATACTTCACCGATTCTTCCGAATGACCAGAGGATTTCGGGAGTCAACAGTTTCTTTTCCTGTGCAAACGATATGCTTAATATGCAAACAACCGCAAAAATTACTAAAAAGAATTTTTTCATGATAATGTATTTAAAAATTTATTTTAATGTCGAACCTTTTGCCGCCCACCAGTAATAGAGTTCATAGGTCAGCCTTCCCGCTATCACGGCAGGGTCTTTTTTGATAAGTTCTTCAGCCTCTTCGATATTCTTTACATTGAATACAAGCAGACCTCTTAAATCACTCTTGCCGTCTATCGGACCTGCAAGGCATAGCTTACCGAGCTTTGCAAGTTCGCCAAGATGTTTAAGATGTTCTGCCTGAATATTTGCAAGCTCGGTAGAATCCAGATTTTTATTCTCACCTCTTTTATACATTCCGAATACATACTTTTTCATTATGTAGGTGGTATCGCCTGATTTCATTTCGAATTCTTCCTGTGAAAAGGAGTATTTCGGCAGCATGGCAAAAATTATTGCCAGAAAGATAATATAAAAAAGTGATTTTTTGTTTTTCATGGATTAATATTTATTTAATAAATTTACTAAAATTATATGTAGGATTCCCTGTAAAAAAACGGAAGGTTAGTCCGTACTTTCTATGCTGCAAACGGATTTTACTATCTCGTAATCAAACCCTCTTGAAAGGAGGAATCGGTAGCATTTCTGCTTTTTATCGAGGTCGGATTTTGCTCTTACTTTCTTAAGGTATTTGATGAGCAGTTCTTTTGCTTTCTTTTTTTCTTTCTCTTCGCTGTACTGCGAAGCCATAACATTCTCTATTACTTCTTTCTTAATCCCTTTTTCGGCGAGCTTCATTGAAATTAATCTCTTGCCCGCGGGTTTGCGGCTGAGTTTTTCCTCGAGGTACATTTTTGCATATTGCCCGTCGTCAAGGTATTTCAGGTCTTTCAGGACTTTCAGAGTTTTCTCGATATTCTTTACTGAGATTTTTTTCTCTTTGAGTTTTTTAATCAATTCCTTTTCCGTGCGGGGCTTGTATCCGAGGAAGCTGAATGCGGTTTTTTTGCCGAGATTGAATTCGTCGTAATCCCTGATTTCATTAATCTTTTCATCGCTCAATTCATCATTCTTCCTAAGTCCGAAATGAAAAATTGTTTCCTTGTCCGCGCCGAATGCAAATTCCTCATCAAGGAAGACGTTGTATCTCCCTTTGCGTTTCTGGGGTTCGATGGCGGTTATTCTTTGCATTAAAATTTTATAATTAACGTAAATTGTAAAAAGTAAAATGTAAAAAGTAAGAGCAAAAGCTCAAACTAATTACATTTTAAATTTTAAGAGTAAAAAAAATACTCTGACTATTTACATTTTACAATTTACTATTTACTTTTTTTCTCTTTCGCTGCTGCCGGCGTTTCTTCTTTCGGCTCATTGTTGTTGTTGCCGTTATTGAATCCGAGCGCTGACTTGACTTCATATGAAAGTTTTTCCATCAATGCCGTATCGTCCATCAATACTTTCTTCAGTCCATCCCTGCCCTGAACTCTCAGGTCGCCGTACGTGAACCACGCGCCGCCTTTTTTCACGATTTCTTTATTTACCGCTAAATCAATCACATCTCCGACTCTTGAAATTCCTTCGTTGTATATAATATCGAATTCCACTTCCTTGAACGGGGGTGCAACCTTGTTTTTCACAATCTTCACCTTTGTTCTGTTTCCGATTACATCCGTGCCTTCTTTTATTGCGGCGATTTTTCTTATATCCATTCTCACCGAGGCGTAGAATTTCAGTGCTTTACCGCCCGTTGTTGTTTCGGGATTGCCAAACATTATTCCGATTTTTTCCCTTAGCTGGTTCGTGAAAATCAGCACCACATTCGATTTTGAAACTGCCGCGGTAAGTTTTCTCAATGCCTGTGACATCAGCCTTGCCTGCATACCCATTACGGAATCTCCCATTTCGCCTTCAATTTCAGCGCGGGGAGTTAAAGCCGCTACGGAATCAATTACTATTACATCCAGTGCATTGCTTCTTACAAGCGTTTCGCAGATTTCAAGCGCCTGCTCGCCGTATTCCGGCTGGGAAATCAAAAGGTTGCTTACATCCACTCCGAGCTTCTGCGCATAGTTTGTGTCCATTGCGTGCTCGGTGTCTATGAATGCCGCCAGTCCTCCGCCTCTCTGCGCTTCGGCGATTATGTGAAGGCATACGGTAGTTTTACCCGATGATTCAGGTCCATAAATCTCTATGATTCTGCCTCTCGGTACGCCGCCTATCCCAAGCGCCGCATCCAGCGATATCGAGCCCGTTGAAATGAATTCCAGCTTTGCTGCGGGCTTGTCGCCCAGCTTCATTATGGAGCCTTTTCCGTGGTCTTTTTCGATTTGTTCAATAGCTATATCAAGTGATTTTAACTTGGAAAGTTTTTCTTCTGCCATATATATTATAATTTAAATTTTTGTAATCTTTGCAATAATTTAACAAACTTAAGGATGATTTTAAATATATTTTTTATTGAAATAAAGAGCGGTAAAATACCCTATTTTAATAAGCCACATAAAATTATGGTATAATGAGGTAAATGTCAAGTCTAATCACAAATTTTTTGTGATTATATGCCACAGATTCACAGATTAAATTAGTGCTATTCCTAAATCTTGTAAACCTTCTACTTTATCAGCGTCATAATCTTTGTTTCCGAAAAATCTCCTGTCCGCCCCAGCGGATCTACGACATTCAGCTTGTAAAAATAAATTCCCGAAGAAAGATTCTCTGCAATAAATCTTGCTTCATATTCTCCCGATTTCTTAAATTCATTAATCAAAGTAGAAACTTCTTTACCGAGAATATCATAAACCTTTAATGTTACGAATCTTGAATCTTTAATCTTGAATCTTATAATCGTTGCCGGATTAAACGGATTAGGATAGTTCTGCGATAGCCCATATTTAACGGGTACGCTGTTAAATGAATTCTGCACCCCAGTCATTGTAAGCGTATCGCCGTAAACTCCGTTATGCCGTGTATTATACTGCCACATGCGATTGTAAATTTTTGTCGGATGATATGAAATTCCCGTATTCCATAAATATACATTAGTTGACTGGCTCGGAGCAGTGCCCTGAATTCCGGTTCCGATTATATCGAGTATTCCGTTTGAATTCATATCATAAAGACACGGAGTCGTGAAAAATGTTGTTCCCATGGTTTGTATCGGCCAACCGGAACAGGGTGTACCATCGTGGTTATATCCGAGATACTGTCCCATACCTGTAGTTGAATTGTAAGTATTGTCATCGAAAATTAATTCAGTCATATTATCCCCGTCTATATCGGCAAGCACAATCTGGCAATTTACCGCATTCACAGGACCGATAGGGAAGCCGGAAAGTGCATTTCCGTTCCTGTCCCAGGCGTAAACATAGTCCGCCGGTGAAGCGCTCATCACCTGGTCACCTACGGCAATATCGAGATAATTATCATTATCTATATATCCAATCGAAGGGGGACCGTAAATCCAATTTCCTGTTGTTTTCGGCCAGCCTGTCTGCACCGTACCGTCTTTCTTTAAAACATAGACATATCCGCCGCCGCCCGAAACGTGCGTGCCGAAAATTATTTCCCTGAAACCGTCTCCGTTAACATCTGCGAGCACGGGAGAAGAATAAGAGTTCACGTCTCCGTTCGGCATCATAAATGGAAATCCGGCGAGAGAATCTCCGTTTACCTTCCATGCATAAAGTCCCGTATAGGATTCCATTATTATTTCGGGCGCATTATCCCCGTCTATATCACCAACTGCACAGCTCGAAGCCGGTACGTGTCCCATATTTTTCGGCCAGCCGGTAAGAATTGTTCCATCGTATTTATAAATGTAAACCTGTCCCGTCGGATATGTTCTCTTGTTCACTATTATTTCCATCTTGCCATCGTTATTCACATCAGCCAGCACTGGTGACCTTGATGAGTATCCGTGATTTATCGGATACCCGGTTAACACTGTTCCGTCTCTTTTATAAGCATAAATATATCCGCCTGAAGTCAGGCCGTGATTTGTTACGACTATCTCGCCCTGCCCGTCGCCGTCTATATCACCGAAAGCAGGTGAACCTTCGAGCCCGTAAGAAGCTACTGTCTTCGGCCAGCCGGTAACAGCCGAGCCGTCCTGATTAAACGCCTGCACCGTGTAGCCGATGTTAATCACAATCTCGGGCTCAGGGTCGCTGTCCATATTGCAGAAGATATATCCTTCGAAAGTAGTACCTGAAATGTTTTTAGGGAATCCGGTAAAATTCGGGAATGAATCAGTATTGTAAGTAACCTGTTTGAATCCTTTGTTTTGGTATTTCAAAACACTGAAATTATTCATTACGTCGGGAATAGTAAGTTGTCTTATATCCTGTGAGTATAAATTAAATGCCGCAAGTAATATTATCGAAATGCCAAAAAAAAACTTTTTCATAATTTTTATTATTTAGTTGGGAGTTATAATAAGATAAATGAAATTTTATAATAATAAAATTAAGAAATGAAAATTATAAAATATACAATTCACCCAATATAATTACTGCTAATGAAACTGTATTGTCTTATAAATCTTACGAATCTTATGAATCTTATGAATTTATATTTTTTCCCTTAGCTCCGACAATCTCATAATCCCAGCCCTTCATCTGCGGGATTGTGTTTGCAAGCTCCATAAATACCTCTTCGGAATTCTCGAATTTAAAGTCGTGCCCAAGGCTCTTTGCTATCGAGGCAAGTATTTTCCAGGTCGGACGCGCATTGAATCTCGTGCCATGAGACCATGTGTCATTTTGAGCTCCGAATTTATCAAGCCGCGAAATCGAGTATTCGCCTATCAGCCTTTCCTGCTCGAGAGTTACCACTGCAGGTTTCAGTCTTTGCACGCGGTTTTGGAAATTCACGAACGTCCCGTTTATTTCCGCATAGGTTGACTTCGGGAAAATTACATATGCATATTCGGAATTTTTTGTCTTCGTGCTTAAATGGTATATAAGCGAATCTATTTTCTTTATAAATTTTTCCGATTCGGGAATCCTTGAAATATCATCGCCGATTATGTAAACAATTTTATATTTCCCTGCTTTCAGGTTTTCGATATGACTCTCTGAAATCGGATTTATTCCAAGCAGTTTCAGCCCATTTGAATTTGGAGTTTTGTCTGCTTTTTTTAAAAGGTCATCTGCAAAAGATTCATCGATGTTCGGAATGTAAACAACTTCATCGGATTTGAAAATTTCTTTTGCAAATTTCTTAAGCGTGTAATTATCTTCGAGAGTTGAATATGGTGATGCGATAAACAGAATATCCTTTGCGCCGTTGAGTTCAGATGCCGCTTTCGAGATTGCCTCATCCCACGCAACTCCAATTTGTTTTTCGGTTTCTTCCGTTTTTATTATTGGTGTTTTAAATCTCAGCGATTCATCGTTCACATATTTATATGTATTCAGTCTGCCCCAGTCGCAGAGCCAGTATTCATTTACATCTAAATTCTGTCTTGGTTCGATTCTTAAAATTTCATTATTCCTCACGCCGATAGTGGAATTGCATCCGCGCGAACAGCCAATGCAAATACTATCCGTGAAAGACATATCCCAGACTCTTGCCCTGAAGCGGAAATGGCGTGATGTCAGTGCGCCCACGGGACAGATTTCGATAACGTTCATCGAATATGGATTGTCAAGTTCTTTTCCGGGAAATGTAGTGATGGTAACTTTTTCGCCTCTCTGAATAAAAGTAAGCTGGGGGTCTTTTGCAATTTCATCGCAGAACCTTATGCACCTTGAACAGCTTATGCATCTCTCCTGGTCGAACATTACATTAGGCCCGAGCGGGACTCTCTTATCCTTGTGATTTTTTTCTTCATCGAATCTCGATTGTCCCGTGCTGAATTTATAAGCATAATCCTGAAGCTTGCATTCGCCTGCTTCGTCGCAGATAGGGCAGTCGAGCGGATGATTTATCAGCAGGAATTCCATTACGGCATTCTGAGATTTCACCACCTTCTCCGATTTCGTATGCACTACCATTCCGTCCATTGCCTGCGTAGCGCAAGCTATGCTCAGTTTCGGGAATTTCTCGATTTCCACAAGGCATATTCTGCAGTTGCCTGAAATGCTCAATCCCGGATGCCAGCAGAAATGCGGGATTTTGATTCCGTTTTCCTTAGCCACCTGCAGGATTGTCTGTCCTGGTTTAAACTCGATTTCCTTTTTATCTATAGTAATTTTCGCCAAAACCTGTGTATTATTTAAAAATTATAACAATTCATAAAGATAAAATGTTAAACTTTAAATTAATAGAATAAAAATTATACATAATTTTGGGTAAAGGGGAGGGTGGGGGGTGCGAATATCTTTACCCCCGGCTTCGCCGGGGGTTATTAACATTGAACCCCTAACGGGGTTCTAATTTTTTGTAATTGTCAATTTCTCGTTACCAAGCTCCAGCTTGGTAACGAAACTTGTTCTTTCTATGTAGCCCACGGCTTCATCCGTGGGGTACAATATATATTTTGTTTACTGTTCAGTCGTTTCTTTTATTTCAAATTCACATTTCAAAACATAAAACTGTTTTGTATCTGCCCACCATTCAAAATCCTCTTTTTCTAAAAATTTGCTAACACCTATTGGCTGAAATTCCTTTCCAAGCCGAATTTCATATATATATTTAGCAGGTTCAAGGTTATTACTGTATCCAAAGGAGCCTACAAGTGCTAAGTCAGAAGAATCTGGATAAAGAGGCGGAGAATTCGTAAAATTCAAATCAAGATATCCTTTTTTGTCATCTATAATCACACCATTTCTATATTCTTTAAGTCTTCCCCAAAAATAACCCGGCAAAAATTCTCCATAAAGAGTATCGCTCGTGTTATTTTTTATAATAAAGTAAGGTCCTCTGTAAGTATTACTTGGTTTCATTTTTGTATTAAGGGATATCTCGATTGATTCCGGAGCGTCGTAATTTTTAACAACTTCAATCCACCCCTTGGGTATCTTTTCACCTTCTATATATTTATTCCCTTGCTTAATGGATTTATTTTTAAAGAAAAAACGAGTATTAATTTCTGTGTAAATCTCACTGCCATTAAGAGTAAAGTCGTAATTAATTGAATCCCTGCCATATTTTTCTGATTCAAAAAGTACGGAAAGAGTATATTTTCCATCTTTGGTAAAAAAATTTTCATCATTTAAACTAAATTTCCCTGCAGTATCAGAGTACAGTTTATGGATTACATTATCGGGTGAAATAATATTAATTGTCGAAGAGATTTTTCCTGAAAAATCGTTATATTGATATCTGAACTGCAAACCGCTTTGTCCGTAAACTGAAATGTTTGCTACAAACAGTAATGATAAAAGGAAGAATAAAGTTAATTTGAATATTTTATTCATTTTAAAATATCAGCAAATTTTAATTAAAGATAAAATCTTATTTATAAAAATGATAGAATAAAATAATTCATAAATTGAGAGAGATTTTTATGAAAACAACGGCGGATATT
This sequence comes from Ignavibacteriota bacterium, assembly GCA_016218085.1. GTDB lineage: Bacteria > Bacteroidota > Ignavibacteria > Tepidaquicellales > Tepidaquicellaceae > FEN-1279. The sequence continues at coordinate 199,816 of JACREY010000017.1, read as the reverse complement.
CGACCCCCCGCCGCGGCGGGTCTTCGACTTCGGGGTCGGAGGTGTGGGGGCATCATTTCCCCCGGCTTCGCTGGGGGTTATTAACATTGAACCCCGCTTAAGCGGGGTTCGAAAAAGCAGATATGCTCTTATTACTCATTACTCATTACTCATTATTCATTACTCATTACTTTACATAGAGTATTCTTCCGTTATATCCGTTTTGTCCTTTAAGAATTTAAAATCAGTTAAAGGAAGTTTTTCGTCAACACCGAGTTTTATAAATACCCTGTACCTGATACAAAGTCTCAGGATTTTATTTATAAATCCGCTCGTGAGATAATTGAATATTAAAGGATTTACCTTAAGCTTTATAAACTTGCTGCCGCTTCCGCCTTTATATCTCTGGAGCCAGCGCTCTATTTCGGTAATGTAGCTCATATTGCTCTGTACTCTGCCCGTGCCGCTGCACATCGGGCACTGGTTGGACATTCTATGCAATATGCTCTGCCTTATTCTCTGTCTGGTAATCTGCACGATTCCGAAATCGCTCATCGGCAGTACGGTTACCTTTGCCCTGTCGCGGCGGAACTCCTTGCGGATTTCTTCATAGAGCTTGCGCTTGTTTTCGTCTTCATACAGGTCAATAAAATCAACTACTATAATACCGCCTATATCTCTAAGTCTTAGCTGGCGGACAAGTTCTTTTGCTGCATCGAAATTTATTTTAAGAGAATTAATTTCCTGGTCCCGAGATTTTGCATATTTTCCGCTGTTTACATCAATTACGGTCATTGCTTCTACGGTTTCGATTACAAGGTAGCCTGAATTTTTCAGCCAGACTTTCTTATTCATCGATTCCTCAATCTGTTTCTCTATATTTCTTACGTCGAAAAGTGGCGCCTTACCGGAATAATATTCTACCTTGTCAGAAAATTCGGGCGAGGTATCATCCACGTAATTCTTAATTGTCCGGAAAAGCTTCTTGTTGTCAATCGTGATTTTAGCAATATCATCCCTGAATAAATCTCTCATCACGGATGACATAGTGGAAGCGTCTTTATAAAGCAGTGTCGGGGCTTTTGAAGATTTCATTTTTGCCTGAATTTCATTCCAGGCAGTAATAAGCTGGTTAAGGTCGTTGAGAATCAGGTTTTCGTCCTGTCCCGCCGCCACGGTGCGTACTATTGCGCCGAATCCTTCGGGCAGAACGGGTCTGATGATATTTCTTAATCTTCTTTTTTCCCTGAAGTTGTATATTTTTTTAGATACACCTATGCGCCTATTATAAGGTATCAGCACAAGGTATCTGCCCGGTATGGAATATTTTGTGGTTACTCTTACGCCTTTGTTTCCGACCGGCTCTTTTGTAATTTGTACGATTATATCCTGTCCGCGTTGAATGTTCGAGGGCAGGGGTTTTTCCCTGTAATAAGCAGGTTTGCCGTTTGACTGCGGAATGTCGTCTTCGTCGTCATCGTCGATGTCGTCGTCATCTCCCAGCAGGGAATAATCGTTTGCGTTTGTATCCATATCGGAGAAGTGCAAAAATGCATCCTGGGGGAAGCCGAGGTCAATGAAAGCCGCACGTATTCCGTGCATTACTTTTGCCACCTTGCCAAGGTGAATATCACCCACATTGCGGCTCAGGTCAGGACTTTCATAAAACAGTTCGGTTAATTTCCCTTCTTCGGCTATAGCAATCCTTACTTCGTCTGAAGTGGAATTAATCAGAATTTCTTTTTTCATTAAAGCTTTTTAAGTTCTACAATATTCTTGATTTAAGAATTCATAGAAGCAAGGAACTCTTTATTGGATTTTGTACCGCGCATCTTTTCGAGGAGAAACTCCATCGCCTCGACGGGGTTTAAATCCGAAGTAATTTTTCTCAATAAGTACATCCTGTTCAGCATGTCATTATCGAGCAGAAGCTCTTCTTTTCTCGTACCGGAACGGTTGATGTCAATTGCAGGGAATATTCTCCTGTCGGACAGTCTTCTGTCCAGGACTATTTCCATATTACCCGTGCCTTTGAATTCTTCGAATATGACTTCATCCATTCTGCTGCCGGTTTCAATCAAAGCCGTGGCTATGATTGTCAGACTGCCGCCTTCATCGATGTTTCTGGCAGCTCCGAAAAATCTTTTCGGCTTATGCAAAGCATTTGCGTCAACACCGCCGGATAATATCTTTCCGCTGTGCGGAATCACTGTGTTGTGTGCGCGCGCAAGACGTGTAATACTGTCAAGTAGTATAACCACATCCTTTTTTGCTTCGGTAAGGCGTTTTGCTTTTTGCAATACAACTTCCGAAACCTGCACGTGACGGTCAGGCGGTTCGTCGAATGTCGAGCTGATTACTTCCGCTCTCACATTCCTCTGCATATCCGTTACTTCTTCAGGCCTTTCGTCAATCAGAAGAACTATCAAATGTACTTCCGGATGATTTCGGGTAATGCTATTTGCTATCGTCTGTAGCAAAATAGTCTTACCGCTTTTTGGGGGGGAAACTATCAGCCCTCTTTGGCCCTTGCCAATGGGGGTAAACAAATCCATTATGCGCATTGCGTATTCGGCAGGTACGGTCTCCAGCACAAAACGATTGTCGGGATACATCGGCGTAAGGTTATCGAAGATGATTCTTTCCCTTATTTTCTCAGGGTCGCCAAAATTTACTTCTTCTACTTTAAGAAGTGCAAAGAATCTTTCTCCTTCCTTGGGCGGTCTAACCTGTCCGCTGACCGTATCTCCCGTTTTGAGTGAAAACTTTTTAATCTGTGAAGGTGAGACGTAAATATCATCCGGGGAGGGTAAATAGTTATAATCCGTTGACCTCAGGAATCCGTATCCGTCGGGCAGAACTTCAAGAACTCCGGCGGCAAAAGCGTAGCCGTCCTTTTGAGATGTTGCTTCGATTATCTTGAATATAAGTTCCTGCTTCTTCAAATCGCTGTAACCTGTTAATTTCAGTTCCTTAGCGATTTGAATGAGCTCAGCAACTTTCTTTGTCTTTAATATCTCGAAATTTTTATCTTTATCCGGGGTTTCCGGTGCAACGGGCTCTTTCTTGCCGTTTTTTTCTGCCATTTCTGTTACCTTTCCTTAAGTATTGTTATGGATTTTTTTTATTGGTTGTTAAATGTCTAAATATATTGTATTTAATTAATCTCTCATGTTATAATCTTCGATAGAAGTATACCGGTGTGATATATAATGTCTAATGATGTTAATATAAACTATTATAAATTACGTAAAGTTTCAAGTGAAAAACATAAAAAACAATATTTTTGGTTTAATTCTCTTTTCCTCCGCAATCCGGTATTATCGTTGTTTTTATTATAATCCGGCAGGAATTATTCAGAATCGGGATTTACCGGTATTGATTTCAAATCCCTTTGCTTATTGTATGATTAAATAGATTTAACCCGACTTAAACTCTTTCACCGTAAATGTCTGAATTATGTATGTAAATATCAAGGAAAAAGTGAGGGGGAGAAATTTCTCTGTGTCTCTGTGGCAATCATTAAGTGCCAAATTACAAAATTGATAAAACAATCACACCTCCTCGTTACCAAGCTCCAGCTTGGTAACGCATAACACATTTTTTTCATCTCTCATACTCAACACAATCTAACTTCAACTTGCCTGTCTTTGCCCAATAATAATCAAATGCAGAACTATACTCATAATCCTGTGGATTATCAACAATTCCCGCTTCGACCGGATTGTAATGAATATATAACAGTTTCTGGTTAAACATTTTTTCAGATAATATCTCTTTCGGCATAAAACCCTCTTGCCATATTTGATATTGGCTTACCTTTTTCCCTTTTCGCTTATTTTCCTCAAACATATTCAACAAGTTCAATTTTCCGTCGGCTTTTAATTTTTCAATTATTTTTTTTGCGGTATAACTTTTTATCGACCTAAAAATATTTGATAAATTATCTGAACGGCATATCATGTGAAAGTGATTAACCATAATGACATAAGCGAAAACTTCAAAGTCTTTATGTTGTTGATTGTATTTTATTGCATCAATTAATATTTCAAAATATTTGCTTTCATTAAAAACAGGAATCCAATCAATAATAGTTGATGTGATAAAACAAGATGCTTTATAATCCGGTATTTTATAACGGGTTCGCATATGTTTTTGCGTTACCAAGCTGGAGCTTGGTAACGAGTTGTTAGTTTGTTTTTAGTAATATATTTAACCCTTATCTTTACTTTTACGCTTAAGATATATTCCTAATGGAATATCCGTCTGTTTCTTCCAGGGTTTTCTTTTAACTGAGTTCACTTTTTCATTTGCTTCCTCGCTACCATCTTCAGTTTTGATTGTATCTGTTAATATCTGGTTTATTCCTCTTCTAAATGTTTGATTTACCCAGGTTTTTCGATATTTAATAGATTTTCTTGAAGATTTATTGTTTTCGCCGTAATCGTTTTTTCTGTCTTTTTTGTAACTTATTTCTTTCTTTTCCTGTGGTGTTTTTTTGGTTTTCATATAGTAAAATATGATTTATTTCGATTATAAAAAACGATAAAATAATTTTACAACAATAACTCGTTACCAAGCTGGAGCTTGGTAACGAGGATTTTGTATCTAGTTTCTTATGAGTAAAGGGGATAGCTTTATTCTCTATGTCTCTGCGGCAATCGGCAAGTGGCAAATTACAAAATTGATAAAACAATGTGAAATAAGTATTTTAAAGAATGGCACAGAAAAAAGACATTAAAAAACAGACTCAAAAGGCGCCCGCAATAAACCTCGAGCTTCCTTTTGAACCGGCGAAAAACATCAGATACCTGATTTTTGCAGCCATAGCTTTGATTTCTTTCGGACTTTCGTTCTATTACCTGAACTTTGCTAAGTCCGTAAACGGCGCATTCGGCTTTCCGTTGGATGACCCGTGGATTCACCTTACGTTTGCAAAAAACCTTGTGGATTACCATAGCTTTTCCTATTTCAAAAACGAAATGGCAACCGCCGGCTCCACCTCTCCCATTTACACCCTGATTCTCGCAGCGGGATTTTTCTTTATGAAAAATGAAATGGTATTGAGCTACGTTCTCGGCATTGCTTTTCTCCTTTTATCCGGAATTGCATTCTATAAACTCAGCAGCTTCGAGTTCGGAAAGGAAAATTATTATGCCCTGATATTTACGGGAATTTTCCTTCTTGATAAATGGATGAATTTCGTTTCACTTTCGGGAATGGAAACCACGATGTTTATTTTTATACTTATTGCATCGGCGTATTTTTATAAAACCCGGAAAGCCGTACCTTTCGCGGTGTTTGCAGGATTGATTTTATGGGGCAGGCCTGACGGACTTATTTTTATTATCGCGCTCGTGCTGGATTACCTTATCGCAAAGTATTTTGCAAAAACGGATAAATCCATAAAGCTTTTTGAGAAAAGCGAGCTGGCAAAAATCGGAATTATTTTTGGTGCAATAATGCTCGTGTATTTTATTATGAACCTGATGCTCTCCGGCTCGATATTGCCGAATACCTACACTGCCAAGATTGTCTATTACTCCGCCAAGAGCAAGGAATTTTTTATGAAGGTGGAAGTCTGGGAATATTTTACAAAAGGCGGATATGCAGTGATAATGGCGGGATTTATTTTCTCCGCACTGAAAGTTCTTTATGATTTATTTAAGAAAAAGTACAACGGAAATATTTTATATATAGCATTTGCATTAGGTCTGGTTTTTGTTTACTGGTATAAGATGCCTTATGCTCACCGCTTCGGAAGGTATATGATGCCGATTATTCCTTTTTTCATACTCGTTGCGGGGCTGGGATACAGGGATATAGCAAAACTACTCGGTTCATATTTTAAAAACAGAAATTTTGCAATCGGATTGTTTTTACTGGTTTCCGCAATCACTATTTATTTATCGGTAAATATTTATATCAGCGGAAAAAATGACTATGCGGCAGAATGCAAGTACATAGCCGACAGGCAGGTGGCAACTGCAATGTGGCTTAAAGAAAACACCAGGGAAGGCGATATAATAGCCACTCACGATGTAGGCGCGCTTGGATTTTACTGCGGGAGAAAAATTGTCGATGTGGCGGGACTTGTTACTCCAGAACTGATTTCAAAAATCAATGACAGGAATTACAACGCCTATATGACCGAATATCTGAAATCTGCCGGAGTCACTCATATTGCATTCCTGCAGGAGTGGTACAGGGTCGTTAACCAGAATCCTCTCTTCACCACCGCCCCCGGAACTAACTTCGAAACAATGGAAGTGTTTAAGTTTATACCCGACTATACTCACATACTCGCCGCTGAATCCAAGGACAGGAATATGTATGCAATAGAAATGATGAGCAAGCGCTCTCCGCAGGCGGTTCAGCAGGCTCTGCAGGTTTTGCAGGGAAGCATTCTTGTTGACCCGAAATCTTCATATACGTATTACCTTCTGGCAAATGCATACCTAATGCTGAACGATGTAAATAATTTCGAGAAAAATATTCAGAAAGCGCTTGAAATATTTCCCGATTACAAGGAAGCGCTTTTTCAGTACGGGAATTTCTACAAACAAATGAATAAAAAAGATGAAGCTAAAAATTATCTCGGAAGGTATCTGAAACTTTATCCCGACGATAAAAAAGTACAGGAGCTTTACAATTCAATAGATTCTGTAAAAGTAAAATAACTGATGAAGAGCGATTTTATGAATAAGGTTCGGGATTTTTTTGCAAAGGCTTCCGCTTATGTGAAACCCGCTGCTGCAAAAACGCAGATATTTATAGAGAAAATATCAGGAAAGATTTATTCAAATCTTAAAACTGCATTTGGAAAAAGTTGGTCTGTTGTAAAAACCAATTTCCAAAAATTTGCTATATGGGCGGGCAGAGTAAAGAAAAATCAATTCATACCTCTCGCAATTCGAATTAAAGAGCAGTGGGAAGAATTTACAAGGTCATCGAAACCCGATATAAAAAGGGACTTCGAAAGCCTGTCAAAAAGTATCAAAGATACATATGATGCTCTGTTGCATTACGGGAAAACCGCACTGGATAATGCTGTTGAGTATTCAGAAAAATTATATGATTTTGCGAAGCAAAAGCTCTCAAAGCAAAAAGGCATTCACCCCGTTCACGAAAAAAAGCCGGAACCATTTTCTTTTTCCCGTTTTCCTGTTAACCTGATAAGGCATATTAAATATCTTTCTTATCAAAGATTGATTATATATCTGCTTGCATTTGTTATGTTTGATGTTCTCCTTATCTGGTTCAGCACATACAGGGTTCTTCATGCGCGGCATTACTGGGAAGGGAAGGAGGAAAAAAAATTTTTCATACGACCCGGAAAAAACCTCGACGAAATCATAAGCGAGCTTAAAGATAAAGATATTCTGAAAAGCAAACTGGTTTTTAAAGTTTATGCAAAGCTTTCGGGCAAGGATGATAAAATAATCTCGAAAGGATATATATTCAAAAGCGGAATAAGCAACAGCGAGCTTCTGAATCTTCTTACGGATAAAAATATGATTCAGACGGAAAGATTTACCGTGATAGAAGGGCTCAGGATAAAACAGATTGCAAAAAATATTGAAAATAAATTACAGCTATCTTCGGAAAAATTTATTATTGAAACGGAAAATGATTCACTGATAAATATTCTGGGTCTGAAAGGTAAAATTAAAAACCTCGAAGGTTTCCTTTTTCCCGATACATATTATCTTCCTCTGGATATAGACGAGAGGGGACTCGTTCAGCTGCTGTTCGGCGAATTCAGAAAAAGGGTGCTGAATGACGAGGAAATAAAATCAGGAATTAAAAACAGCAGGTTCAATCTTCTGCAGGTAATAACACTTGCCTCAATCATTCAGGGCGAAACAAACCTAAAAGACGAAATGCCTGTCGTATCGGGCGTTTACCAGAACAGGCTGAGAAAAAATATGCGGCTCGAAGCAGACCCTACTATCCAGTATGTAATTCCCGAAGGGCCTAAGGCAAGATTGAAATACAGCGATTTGAAATTCGATTCACCATATAATACTTATCTGCATTTCGGACTGCCCCCCGGACCCATTAACAATCCGGGCCTGCATGCAATCAAATCCGTGTTGAAGCCCGATAAGAATAATTATATATTCTTTGTGGCAACGGGAAACGGAGGGCATAAGTTTTCGGAAACTTATCAGGAGCATTTAAAAGCAGTGGAGGAGTATAAGAAAAACCTGGAGAAAAAAAGTGAACAGTAATGTAAAAATATTATTCAAAACGTTTTTTAAGCTCGAATTCAGGGATAATGAAAATTCCGCAAAAAAGAAATTTATCGGAGTGGTAATTTCATATCTTTTTGCAAATGCGGTGCTCTCCCTGAACAGTTTTTTGAGTTTTGAGAAAACCGGCTATGAACTTCTCGCTTTTTCGACGGGAGTTTTCCTGCTTGTCTTTGTAGTGCTCAGCGACTTCAGTAATATCTTTTTTACCAAAAGGCACATAGACGCCGTAAATCCTCTGCCCGTAAGCGTTTCAGAGCTTGTTACGGCAAAGTATGCAGCTGCATTCGCATACCTCGCAGTTTTCGCAGCTGTTATTATTATTCCCCAGACGGCATTCTATTTTTTCTATGAAAAAAATATTTACGGCACGCTGATGTTTGCCGCGGTAAACGTTTCATCGCTCTTTCTGCTTACCGGGATATTCCTGTTTCTTTATACAATATGCGTAAGATTGTTTTCCGAAAAGGCGGGCTTCCTGCTTTACTTCCTGCAGTTTATATTTTTCTTCTATGTGATTTATATATCGAGCCACATTTCCAAAAAGGCAACTGTACGGAGCGACATCATGGCTTCGGAATACATAAAATATTTCCCGCAGTATTATTTTACTTTTGCAGTTGATAATGCACTGTGGTTTCTGATGCTCCTGCTTCTGACCGTGCTCGTTTATGCATCATATTATTATTATCTGAAAAAAAATTACAACTTGTTATCAGCTGTTATATATGACCTGAAGGATAAAAAGAAAAAAGAAAAAGAAAAGAAGAATATTTATACAGGGTATAATAATTTTATATGTTCGAAGTTCATAAGCAATAACGAAGAAAAAGCTTCTTATATGCTGACCGTTAACCAGCTCCGAAGCTCAAAATCACTGAAGATGAAATTCATACCCCTTGCATTCATTCCGCTGATTGTGACGATGATAGCGGTTATCACGGGTGCCCTGCTGTTCGAGCCGGGCGGGGAGGGAAGCGTTCAGATTCTTACCCCTTCTTTCTTTTTTACTTTGCTTATGTGCATCAAGCTGCTTGTGTCCGCAACTAAAATCGAAGATGAAAATTCACAGGGTGCCGCTTGGGCTTTTTCCGTTCTGCCCGTCAGTTCCCTCAAAAGGGTAATTAATGCAAATATTAAATTCGTATATGCAAATTTTATATTTCCCGTTGTGCTGCTCCTTTCTTTAATCCTGATTTTTAAAATTCCTACTCTTGCGCTCCTTTGCAATATGGTGTTTGTACTGACTTCTTCTTATTTTATTATATCTGTTTTCTTTCTGTTTGATAAAATCGCCCCTTACAGCCTTGAGAACTCACGGTATAATTCCGTATCGAAACTTGGAGAAATTCTGCTGATAATGCTCGTGGGAATAGTAATATTTGTTAGTCAGATTTTTATATTTGAAAATGTTATATTTGTAGGAATATCGGTTCTTGCATTTTTAATTGTATCGGCATTTTTAAAAAAGAGGCAGTTTACTTTAAAAAGTAATTAAAACAAAATGGAATCACAGGATAAACCGGATCTCACGGTCCCGAAAACCGAAACAAAACCCCTTGTAAAATCTTACAACGGTGAAGGTAAGAATATTATACTGGGTATCACCGGTACAAGCGGCGCAATTTACGGACTCAGAATGCTGAGAGCCCTGATTATGAACAACTTCAATGTGGATTTGATAATCACGGAGTTCGCACATTATACGCTCTATAAAGAATGCGGAGTGGAACTGAAGCAGGGAAACGTTACTAATATTTTTCCCGAACTGATGATGCGCAAATGCACTGTCTCTTTCCACAGCAACCTCGACCTTAAATCCGATATCTTCATGAACTGGTACAGCGCTTTCGGAATGATTGTCAGCCCGTGCTCTATGGATTATGTGGCGGGAATAGCAAACGGCGAATGCAAAAATCTTATAGAGAAATGCGCCGACTGGGCATTCTCGTATTCGAAACCTCTCATTCTTGTTCCCAGGGAAACACCTATCAACCGCATACACATCAGGAATATGGGTAAAGTTATGGAGGCAGGCGGAAAACTGGTGCCCGCTATGCCCGGATTCGAATATAACCCCAAAGACTTCAATGACCTCGCGGATTTTATTGCAGGAAAAGTATTTAATCTTCTGCTTCAAAACGGAGCATCTGCCGCTGAATAATATCCGTAATTGAATTTTTTTTTTACTATACTCTGTATTTTATTTCTAAAAACTTTGTTATATTAGAACAGCTTGTAACATTATTTACAAACATAAAAAAGGAGAGAAACAATGTTTGGATTTGGAAAGAAAAAAACAGACGACCCCAAAGAGGCACTGGATAATGCAGATAAAGCTCTGAACAAAGGCGTTTCGGGCTTTATGGCAAAAACATTCATGGGCAAGGACTTCATGGATAAAGCCAATGCAGGCCTCGATATGGCAAAGCAATATACCGACTACGACGGCAAGCACGCACAGCTTATGCAGACCGGGCTTCCCGGCACGGCTGAAGTGCTTTCCATTGCCGATACCGGAGCAATGGTAAACTTTAATCCCGTAGTCCAGATGAAGCTAAAAGTTCAGCCGCAGTTTGGTCCCGAATTTACTGCGGATATTCAAACGGCTGTTTCAAAAATCGCAGTCCCGAGAGTAGGCGATAAGCTGAATATTAAATATAATCCAGCCAACCAGATGGAGATGATTATAATTTAGTATTTTATTGATTATATAAAAACAAATCCCGTCCAGACGTACGTCGGGACGGGATTTTTGTTTTAAACTTTCTACTTTCTACATTTAACTTTCTACTATTTATCCGTCATTGTTACCTTTGTCATTTTCACGTCTTCGACCGGTTTATCCATTCCGCCTGTTTTCACTTTTCCGATTTTTTCAACTATATTCATTCCTTCGATTATTTCTCCGAATACTGCGTGCTTGCCGTCAAGGTGCGGCTGGGGTCCGAGTGTAATGAAAAACTGTGATTCGCCTGTGTTCGGTCCTGCATTTGCCATCGAGAGGATACCCTTTTTATCGTGCTTGAGTCCCTGTCCGAATTCATCTTTTATCTTTGTACCAGAACCGCCTCTGCCTGTACCGGTCGGGTCTCCGCCCTGAATCATGAATCCGTCTATAATCCTGTGGAAAATTATTCCATTGTAGAATCCCTTGTTCACAAGGTCAATAAAATTCTTTGTCGTGATGGGGGCTTTTTCGGTGTACAATTTAGCTTTGAACGTGCCCATAGTGGTTTCGAACTTTACGATGTTGCCTGTCGGCTTGTCGTCTTTCTTTGCGTCTGTTGTCGCATCGCCGTTGTCTGTTGCGTTCTTTGTTGTATCCTGTGCGGTCTGCTGTTGTGTCTGCTGTTTTACCGTGTCAGTTTTCTTTTCTTCGGTCTTCGGCTTGTCTTTTACTTCTTCCTTACCGCAGCCCGAAATAAGTATTGCAAAAGCAAATAATGCTATTACAAAAAGATTAAATAACTTTGACATTTTTTTATCTCCTTATTGTTATTAAAAAAATATTGTTTTTTTCGAAAATATAGTTTGCAATTTCTCTGCTTTCGCTTTTTTACTCTATCAGCGAAATCAGCGTAATCCACATTTTTTATGTCCCGACTTGTCGGGAAGTTTAATCAGTGATTATTCTTCTTCCATTGTTACTTTCAGCATCTTTACATCATTCACCGGCTTGTCATTTGCTCCTGTTGCAACTGCTCCCATCTTGTCTATCACGTCCATGCCTTCTGTCACTTCTCCGAACACGGTGTACTTGCCGTCGAGGAAATCCAGCGGAGCGAGCGTGATGTAAAACTGCGAATCCTGCGAATTCGGTCTGCCCGAATTTGCCATTGCCACCATTCCTTTTTTTCCGTGTTTCAGCTTATTGTTGAATTCATCCGGAATGCTCGTTCCCGAGCCGCCCATTCCCGTGCCGGTCGGGTCGCCGCCCTGAATCACGAATCCCGCTATTATTCTGTGAAAAATAATTCCGTCGTAAAATCCTTTTGCCACGAGTCCTTTAATGTGCGCAACAGTTTTCGGAGCTTCGTCGGGATACAGTTTTATCTTAAACGTCCCCATATTTGTTTCTACTTTCATAATATTTTTTATTGTATTTGTTTTTGAAGAATTGCAATTTAAAAATGTGACTGAAAAAATTATTGTTAAAATTAAGCCTAATGTTTTCATTTGAATCTCTTAAATTTATTATTTTATATTTGTTAAAATTGTTTAAGGAATCTTACATCATTTTCATAGAACATCCTTATATCGGGTATTCCGTGCCTGATAAGCAGGGTTCTTTCAATACCCATTCCGAATGCGAATCCCGTGTATACTTCGGGGTCATATCCGACGAACTTAAACACATTTGGGTCAACCATTCCGCATCCGAGGATTTCAAGCCAGCCGGTGTATTTGCAGATTCTGCATCCCTTGCTTTTGCAGAGGAAGCATTCAACATCCATCTCCGCAGACGGTTCCGTGAACGGGAAGAAGCTCGGTCTTAACCTTGTCTTGATGTCTTTTCCGAAAAATTCTTTTGCGAAATAATCCAGTGTACCTTTCAGTTCCCTGAACGTTACGTTCTTATCAACGTACAATCCCTCCACCTGATGAAACATCGAAAGCGAGCGCGAGCTGATTGCTTCGTTGCGGTAGCTTTTTCCGGGAACGATAACCCTCACCGGCGGCTGTTGATTTTCCATAACGCGAATCTGACCCGGGGAAGTGTGAGTTCTTAAAAGATACCTTTTGTCTTTTCCTTCACCTGAGACGTAAAATGTATCCTGCATATCACGCGAAGGGTGATAATCGGGAGTATTCAGCGCATCGAAGTTATGGTACTCGTCCTCGATTTCCGGACCTTCGTATAATTTAAATCCGATTCTTTCGAAGATTTTTGTGATATCTTCCAGAGCTTGCGTCAGCAGGTGTTTCGAGCCCGTGTTGTAAATTTTTCCGGGCAGTGTGAAGTCATCCACCTTTTGCTTTTTCGGTGCGCTTTCTGAAATTGATTTGCTTTTAATATCAAACAATTCGAAAGCGAAATTTTTCAGTTCGTTCAGGCCTTTTCCGTAGTTTGCTTTTATGCTTTTATCTACCGATTTCAAATTTTCGAAAAGGTCGTTAAGCAGTCCCTTGCGGCTTAAGTAATAGAGTCTGAATTCCTCCAGCGCCTCGGGGCTTGTGATTTGCGAAGCTTTTTCTTCTATTTCTTTTCTGAATTTCTCGAGATTCTCAAGCATATGTTTTCTATTAATGTGTGTCGGGGAGTCTCCGTTTTTTGGACTCCCGGCATAATCTTTAATTATAATAAAGTCAGATTAATTATAAAACGCAAAAAAAAAGCGGATTATTTTATATAATCCGCTTTTAAATAAAATATATTTTGAATTTTAGCTCATTGCGAATTTAACGATTTCGTTAAATGCATCCATGTTATTGTACGCTAAATCAGCTAAGGTCTTTCTGTTTATATTCACGTTCTTTTCGTGAAGCTTGCCCATCAGTTTTGAATATGATGTTTCGTTCATTCTGCATGCTGCGTTTATACGAGCTATCCAGAGGCTTCTGTAAACTCTCTTTTTCAGTTTTCTGTCCCTGTAAGAGTGAAGCAGTCCTTTTTCAACTGCGTTCTTTGCTATCGAGTGGACTTTACTGCGTGCACCGAAATATCCCTTTGCAGCGGCAAGCGTGCGTTTTCTTCTTCTGTGTGAAGCAACTTTGTTTTTAGATCTTGGCATTTATAACTCCTTAAATATTTTTTTAAAATTGAGGTACGGAAAATCCCGCTTTATAACCTCTTCTTATTAAATTGTCCCGCTTAACCGGAACATTTATTCCGCAAGAATCATTCTTTTAACTCTCTTGGAATCGCCGTCAGAGACGGTGGTTGCCGTGCGAAGATTTCTCTTCCGCTTGGGCGTTTTCTTTGTGAGAATGTGGCTCTTGTAAGCCTTTTCCCTTTTGATTTTTCCCGTTGCAGTTGTTTTGAATCTCTTCTTTGCTGCACGGTTGGATTTCATTTTTGGCATTTACGAAAAATGTCCTTTCTGTTTATTTATTTTCTGCCGGCTCGGTATTCGGAACCTGGGCAATTTGTTTATTTTCTTTCTCTAATTTTGTCTTGTAAACGGTAATTTTGTTTTTGTCCGGTACAAGATATGTCGTTAGCATTTTTCCTTCCAACTTAGGTGGCGATTCTATCTTTCCTACTTCGAGAAGCTTTTCAAGTATTTCTTCCATCAGCTTCCTTCCGAATTCGGGATGCGTTATCATCCTTCCTTTGTATAATACTGTCGCCTTTACCTTGTGTCCGTCCATCAAAAACTGTTTCAGGTGCTTTGTCTTGAACTCTATATCATGCGTGTCTGTGTTTGCGTTAAACCTGATTTCCTTTACTGTCATTACAACCTGATTCTTCTTCTGCAGTTTTTCTTTCTTCTGCCTTTCGTAATTGTATTTTCCGTAATCTATTATCTTGCAAACCGGTGGTTTTGCATTTGGAGATATTTCAACTAAATCAAATCCTTTTGAGGAAGCAATTCGAAGTGCTTCTGCCGGAGTCAGTATTCCGAGCGAGCCGCCGTTTTCATCAACAACTCTGATTTGATAAGAAGTAATTTCGTGGTTTACCCGCTCTTTGTATCTTTTGTCTTTAATTCAGTTTTCCTTTCGTTTGTTTGGAATTATCGCTTTATTAAGCTTTCTGTAAAACCTCTAATTTAAGCTTTTGAATAAATTCTTTCAATTCAAATTTTCCTACATCACCAACTTTATGTTGTCTTACAGATATATTGTTGTTTTCTTTCTCTTTATCTCCTAAAACTATCATATACGGAATTTTTTTATTCTCTGATTCACGTATTTTATAGCCGATTTTCTCGTTCCTCGTGTCTAAAAATACCCTGAAGCCTTCGTTTCTCAGTTCTTTATGAATTTTTTCGGCATATTCAATAGAAGCATCCGTAATGGATAAAACCGAAAGCTGAACAGGCGCAATCCAAAGCGGGAAGTTTCCTGCGTGATGCTCTGTCAGGATTCCGACAAATCTTTCGAAGCTTCCGTATATTGCGCGGTGTATCATCACCGGCCTGTGCTTGTTCCCGTCACTGCCTTCGTAAGTTAAATCGAATTTCTCCGGCAACTGGTAATCAAGCTGAACGGTTGCAAGCTGCCAGGTCCTGTTGAGTGCATCTTTAATATGTACGTCAATCTTAGGTCCGTAAAAAGCTCCGTCTTTTTCATTTATAGTGTATTCAAGTTTGTTTGCTTCGAGAGCTTTTTTAAGTGAATCTTCCGCCGCATCCCATGTTTCGATTGAGCCCATAAATTCATCGGGTCTTGTCGAGAGATAATATTTCGGAGTGAATCCGAAAGCTCCGTAAGTTTCGGTCATAAGCTGAAGCACTCGCGTAATTTCTTCGAGAATCTGGTCGTCGCGGCAAAAAATATGAGCATCGTCCATAGTGAACTGCCTTACCCTGAACATTCCTCCGAGCGCTCCGCGCACTTCGTTCCTGTGCATTCTGCCGAGTTCGCTTAATCTGATCGGTAAATCTTTATAACTTCTGAGTTTCGAGGAATATACAATAGTCGATTCAGGACAGTTCATCGGTTTAAGGTACATCGGTTCATTATCGCTTATAATCTTGAACATATTTTCTGCGTAATGAGTTGTATGTCCGGATGTATTGAACAGCGGCTCTCGTACTATTATCGGAGTGCTGATTTCATCATATTCGAATTTATCGTGAAGTTTTCTTGAAAAAGATTCTATCTCCCTGTATATAATCATTCCATTCGGAAGCCAGAATGGCGCGCCCGGACTGACTTCGTGGAAGAAAAATAAATCAAGTTCCTTTCCGAGTTTTCTGTGGTCGCGTTTTTTTGCTTCTTCTAAATCCTTTAAATACTGGTCAAGTTCTTTCTGAGTCGGGAATGAAATTCCGTAAATCCTCTGAAGCATTTGCCTCTTCTCGTCGCCTCTCCAGTATGAACCCGATACCGATAAAAGCTTTACGGCCTTTACCTTTGCTGTGGTCGGAAGGTGCGGGCCGCGGCACAGGTCGGTGAATTCGCCCTGATGATAAAGCGATACGGATTCTTCCGCGCCTGCAATTGTTTCGAGTATTTCTACTTTATAAGGGTCAACTCTTTTCGATTTGAAATATTCTATTGCATCGATTCTCGGCTTTTCATCGCGCACAGGCTTCAGGTCGCGCTTTGCTATTTCAAGTATCCTGTTCTCAATTTTCTTTAAATCTTCTTCCGTGAACTTTGTTGTCGAATCCACATCATAATAAAATCCGTTTTCAATCGCCGGACCCACTCCGAACTTTGCGCCCGGGTAAAGCTCTTCGATTGCCTGCGCCATCATATGCGAGGTTGTATGCCAGTAGCATTCCTTGCCTTCGGGTGAATCGAACTTGAAAAACATTATGCTTCCGTCTTCGTTTATCGGAGCGGAAAGGTCAATTGCCTTCTTGTTTATCTTGCATACAAGAATTGCATCTGCAAATTTATTGCTGATAGATTTTGCAATATCCATTGCGGATATGCCTTTATCATACTCTTTTATGTTTCCGTCAGGAAATGTTATTTTGATTTTATCTGACATTTCAGTATTGTAACAGTTTTCTTGTTATAAAAATTTTTCTCTGTGTATCTCAGTGTCATCTCAGTGTATCTCTGTGTAATGCTTTTTGTTTCACAGAGAGGCACGGAGTCAAAGCGGAGTTCCACGGAGTATTTATACCTTCTAAATAAAACTCAATGGTATAAAAAAGTGGGCGGTAATGGACTCGAACCAATGGCCTCCACGATGTCAACGTGGCGCTCTAACCAGCTGAGCTAACCGCCCTCTGTTGGGAATATTAAAAATAGGTAAAAATCTTTGTTTATTCAATAGAATAAGACTACAAAAGTCTCATTTTGTAAAAAATATGAGAAAAATTTAATTATCTGATATTAATCAATTTAGACTTTTGTAGTCTTTCATTATTTACACTTTTTTAGGAGCCAGGTATTTATTGTATAATAAAAGCCCTATTATAGTCACCACCCCGATTCCGCTGAAAATAAGCCAGAGAATCTGCGGGTTTTTGAGATTATCGACGAAATGCACATATAAATTCGCTCCGAGTATGCCGCCAATTCCGCTCCCGATTACTCCGTATAAAAATGAATATCCGAGATACAATGCTTTCTTGTCTTCTGGAGCAATCAGTCCGATATAAGAAATAAATTTCGGATGTGCCGTCATTTCTCCAATCGAAAAAATTATTATACCAATCATAAACACCCACGCATAAGTTGAAATTGCAAGTATTGCCATACCAATCGTGCCAAGCGTTATGCCTGCTATCATTGTAGGCAATGCTTTTGTTTTCTTTACAATGTTGGATACGATTAACTGCAAAGCAATAATTGTGAATGCATTTATCACCGTTACGTGTTCTGCGTCGAATTTCCAATTCGGATTTTTTGTGAATAATCCGAGGAAAGAATTTACAACATTATTCACGGGAGTCATATCCATATAATCTTTCAGATACCAGAGAACGGTATCGAACATCTGGAAATACAAAATCCAGAATCCCGAATAAATCACTATCATAAGTATAAATCTGAAATCTTTTAATACAAGTAATATACCTTTAAGCGCATCGATAACGGATTTGGATGATTCTGGTTTCTTCGGTTCCCTGTATGCAAATAAATTCAGGAATATCAGCCAGCCCGTACCGACTGCTGCCATAACGAATATCAGCGACCATGAAATATTTTTCAAATACGGTACAAGTATGAGCGGGAATATAAATGCTCCTAAATTAATCGTCCAGTAAAAAATTCCGAATCCGAGAGTTGAATTGCTTTCATCAGTGCTTCTTGCTATCGTGCCTGAAATAATCGGCTTGAAAAATCCCGCACCGAGTGTCATAAATATCAAACTTAAAAACACAAGCGCATATGCAGATGCAAGGCTCGTGAGGAAATACCCGATGCTCATCACAATGAATGCAAACATAAGAGTTTTCTTGTACCCGAACCTGTCCGCAATGGCTCCTGATAAAATCGGCAGGAGGTAAAGCAACGGACGGGTAACGCTGTTAATCACCCCGACAGATTCTTTGGAAAAGCCCAGCCCGCCTTCCGCCACGCTAAGTACCAGATAAACCGAAAGCACAGACATCACTCCGTAATAGGAACCCCTTTCGAAGAATTCCATAGTGATTACTACCCAGAAATTTCTTGGAAAGGATTTTATCCCCGAAGATTTTTTTTCATCCATTAATATTATTTTGTGGTTTATTTTTTAAATGATACGCTGATACCGGGTGTAAGCCCGAGCGATACCTCGACACCGCCGAGCTTGTAATTTCCTACTTTAATCCCGTCTACAAAATCACTTGCCTTGAAAAGGCACGCCATAAGTATTTTCATTATTTTCTTTTCCTGAACTTCTTCCATAATTTTCTCGCGCTCTTCATCCGAGATTTTTTTCAGAAAAGCAAAATTGACTTTCAAGACCGGTACAATTGCAATCGAAAGTCCCAATCCGCTTATGTCAAAACCCGCACGGTTTACTATGTCGGTAGAGTCGGTTATGTAATTGATGATTTCCTGAAGTTTGCTGGTATTGGTGTCCTTAAACTCTTCTCTAATTTCGTCTTCTTCCTTGCTGAAAATGTTGTCTTTCAGGTCTGTAATCTTGTCTTTCAGACCGCCGGCGGCATCTTTTGCCATTTCTTTTATTTTATCAAGTGCCATAATTGTAAAAATTTGATTTTTTTCAAGATAGTATAAATTTAGAAATCAAAAAATAGAAAAGAAACCCCAACACACACCACTCACCACACTTTGTCATCCCGGCGGTTTTTAGGCCGGGATCCACAATCGAATGATAAGAAAAACAACCTGTAATTGTAATTGATTATTCAATTCTAATATCGTAAAATATAATAGTATTCAGCAACAATAAAGAATCATAAAATCAATATTATGAAAAAGTCATATTTTATTTTTATTATACTTTTTTTTCTCAACACTGCTATTTCACAAACCGGATGGATAGTTCAGGATGTAAGTCCCAATTTTGATAAAATAGTTTCATTTTCATTTATACAAAATTCAACAGGGTATGCTGTTACGGATGGAAATAAATTATTTAAAACAACAAACTCCGGAATAAACTGGATAATAGTTTGTAATTTAATAATGCCTGCACAACCATCAAGTGTTGTATTTACAAATAACCAAACAGGTTATGTATGCGGTAACAATAATTTTATATATAAGACTACAAACGGTGGTACTAATTGGATAGGATATTATAGTGACTGTTATCACGGATATTTTCATTCAATTACATTTTTCGGTAATACGGGGTGGGCTGTCGGAACAGGATATGGAGCTAAAAGCCCTGATACATCATTTGTGACCCAAGGTTTAGTTTGCAGAACTACAAACGGAGGACTCAACTGGTCAAAGTCATATACCCTTTCCGAAGCTGAATATTATTCAGTTTATTTTACTGACAGCTTGACAGGATATGCGGCAGGCTATATTTTATATTCGAATTATGAGTCTGTAATTTCAAAAACAATAAATGGTGGAGGAACTTTTTTTTCGCCTTTAATTGGAAATTTCCCTTATTTGTTTGGAATATTCTTTGTAAACAATAATACGGGTTGGGCTGTTGGTGGAGGCGGGATTATATTAAAATCAACTAACGGAGCAGCTAGTTGGGTTTCCCAAAACAGTTCAATAAACAGTGACCTTAATGCTGTATATTTTATAAATGCACAAACAGGATGGGCTTGTGGCTACGGAGGAAAAATCGTTTATACATCAAACGGAGGTGCAAATTGGATTCAACAGACAAGTCCCGTTATCGAAAATTTATATTGCATAAAATTTACAAGTGATTCAATTGGATTTATAGGAGCAAATAATGGGAAAATATTAAGAACAACAAACGGAGGAATTACTACATTTTCGGAAAACAATTCAACTTCCTTGACTGATAGATTTTATCTCTTTCAGAACTATCCTAACCCGTTTAATCCTTCAACAAATATCAAATACCAAATAACAAATAGCAAATTTGTCACGTTAAAAGTCTTCGACCTCCTCGGCAAAGAAGTCGCAACATTCGTAAACCAAAAACAATCCTCCGGCTCATACGAAGTCAACTTCGACGCCCGCACATTATCTTCAGGGATTTATTTTTATACTCTCTATGCGGATGGTATAAAAATAGAAACAAAGAAGATGATTTTATTAAAATAATAATCCCGTAGGGATTACCTGTTAATAGAAAATATCGAATAATATATTTCAACCCCGTAGGGGTTGCCCAAATGCAACAGGAAACCCCTACGGGGTTTACATTTTATGTTTTATATTCCTATTAACAGGAAACCCGCTCTGCGGGTTTTTAAAAGTTTTTCATGTAGCCCATCACTCTTTCGCTTTTGACCCCGGTTCTCTTATCGGGACGGCTTCAGCCGTGGGTAAACTACTCAACATTATTTTTGCGTTTAATGTCATTATAAATATTTCTATTTTAAGAACTTATGAAGAATGAAATTTGTTATTATTATGATGGTAATATAATTTTTTTTTAACAGAGAAGTATAAAAACACTTAGTTTTTGTGCAGAAATAAGGTAAAAAACAGGAGAACTTTATGTCAAACCAGGTTAATACAAAACCCGAAGTCAACGTATCTAAAACTCCGACTAACGGGAAATACGATAAAACAGAAATTTTAAACGACTACAAATTAGCAAATGAAAGCCGCCAGATGAGCATTCTCGGCAGAAAAGAATCGCTCATGGGACGAGCTAAATTCGGAATTTTCGGAGACGGAAAAGAAATTGCGCAGATTGCAATGGCTAAAGCTTTTAAAAACGGCGACTTCCGTTCAGGCTACTACCGCGACCAGACTTTCGCGCTTGCAACGGGAATGATGACTCTGAAAAATCTTTTCGCCCAGCTCTACGGGGATACCGATTTATCGAAAGAACCTGCCTGCGCAGGACGCTCGATGAATAATCACTTTGCAACACGTTTGCTTAACGAAGATGGAAGCTGGAAGAAGCAGACCGAAATGAAAAATACTACTTCGGATATTGCACCGACTGCGGCGCAGATGCCGAGACTGCTCGGACTTGCTTATGCATCAAAACTTTACAGGCACAATCCCGAACTATCATACTTAAAAGATTTTTCGATTAACGGAAACGAAGTTGCATTCGGTACAATCGGAAATGCAAGCACAGCCGAAGGAATTTTTTATGAAACAATCAACGCCGCCGGCGTTATGATGGTTCCGCTTGCAATGTCAATCTGGGATGACGGCTTCGGAATTTCAGTGCCGAACATTTACCAGGTGACTAAATCAAGCATATCGGAAGTGCTCGAAGGATTCCGCTATAATGAAAAACAACAGCAGGGATATAATATTTACCGTGTGCCGGGATGGGATTATGAGAAACTTATAAAGACATATAAGGATGGAATTGAAATCGTTAGGGAAAAACACATTCCCGCTCTTTTCCACATTGTAGAAATGACACAGCCTCTCGGTCACTCCACAAGCGGCTCGCACGAGAGATATAAAACAAAGGAAAGACTTCAGTGGGAACAGGATTATGACTGCATAAAACAGATGAGAAAATGGATACTCGATAAAAAAATCGCAACCGAAGACGAGCTTTATAAAATAGAAGAAGATGTAAAAGTAAACGTAAAGCAGATTCAAAAAGAAGCGTGGGATGAATTTTGCGCTCCGATTAAAAAAGAGAGACAGGAACTCACAAAAATATTTGCTGATGTTGCAGTGCAGAGCACAAAGAAAAACAGGATAGATGAAATTACGAAATGGATGAACACGAATATGGATATGGAGCGTAAAGTCAACGGACAGGCTGTTTTCGATGTACTGCTTGCGGTGAAAGATGAAAATTTAAAAGCAAAGGAAAAACTTGTAAACTGGCAGAATAATTTCCTGAAAGAAAATGAAAGAAGATTCAGCTCTCACCTACACAGCGAAACCGCTGAAAGTGCGTTAAACGTAACCGAAGTAAAGCCCGTTTATAATGAAGATTCACCTATGGTAGCAGGTCGGGAAGTTTTGCTTGCATTCTTCGATGAAGCATTTAAACACGACCCGAAATTAATTGCATTCGGCGAAGACGTCGGACAGCTTGGCGATGTGAACCAGGGAATGGCAGGTCTGCAGGCAAAATACGGAGATATAAGAATTCACGATACGGGAATCCGCGAAGCAACAATTATCGGACAGGGAATAGGCGCATCAATCAGAGGATTAAGACCGATTGCAGAAATTCAATATCTCGATTATTTACTCTATGCATTGCAGATTATCAGTGATGACCTTGCAAGTTTAAGATACAGAACCGCAGGCGGACAGAAAGCTCCGCTGATTATCAGAACGCGCGGACACAGGCTGGTAGGGATTTTTCACGCAGGCTCTCCGATGGGTATGGTGGTGAATGCATTCCGCGGTCTGCATGTTTGCGTGCCGAGGAATATGACACAGGCGGCAGGATTTTACGGAACACTTCTTAAATCCGATGAACCCGGAATAATTGTTGAAAGACTCAATGCATACAGGTACAAGGAAAAACTTCCATCAAACGTTGCCGATATTACTCTTCCGCTCGGCAAGCCCGAAGTGCTGGAAGAAGGAAATGATATTACGATAGTAACTTACGGCGCGTGCGTGGATATTGCGAAAGTTGCAATTGATAAACTAAAAGCATCGGGAATTTCGGTTGAACTTATAGATGTGCAGACATTGCTTCCGTTTGATTTGCACGGAGTGATAATTGAATCGCTTAAGAAAACAAACAGGGTGTTATTCCTTGACGAAGACGTACCGGGCGGCGGAACGGCGTATATGATACAGCAGGTGCTGGATGCGCAAGGCGGCTATCAGTATCTCGATTCCAAGCCCGCTGCGCTCAGCGCAAAGGCCCACAGGACTGCATACGGGGCGGACGGAGATTATTTCTCCAAGCCGAATTCGGAAGACGTTTTCAAAACAGTTTATGAAATTATGGCTGAAACAAATCCTGCAAAATATCCGAAATTCTATTAGCAGAAAGAAACTACAAAAGTCTTGTTCTGTAAAAATGAAATTATTTAATAAACATTCATATCTTATTAACTAAGACTTTTGTAGTTTCCTCATTCGGGGGACTTTTTATTTAGAAAAATTACTCTTGCAAATTCAGAAAAAGTTGCTTACGTTTATGTATGGATTTCAGATTCTAATGTTTTCTATATATGAAGACTGATTGAAAAAAGTTATTGGATTGATTAAGACTTTCAATTTAAGATTGTAAAATTTTAATTTTACAAAAATGAAAAAGTTAATTCTGCTGGTTTTTCTTTTTCTGATAATTAATTCCCTGCATTCGCAGGTTCCGAATCCGCCGACACTATTGCTGCCTCCAGATAATTCGAATGTAAATATGGATAGTGTTTTACTGGATTGGTCGGATGTACCCGGCGCATTGAGCTACAGAGTGCAGGTCTATATGGGAGTAACAACAATACTGGATGTATCCGGAATATTAATATCTCAGTATTTAGTTCCATCTTCATATCTTCTTCCAAATACAACTTATTACTGGCGTGTCAATGTAACGACTTCCGGAGGGACAAGCTCCTGGTCTACATTTTTTCATTTTACAACTGGTCTTGGTCCGCCATCTGCTCCCGTTCTAATTATTCCCTTTAATGGACAGACAGGTGTTTCAATTCACCCGACATTTGATTGGAATGGTGTTCCCGGTGCAACAGCGTACATACTTCACGTTTCAAAATCAGCTTTGTTTGATTCACTTGTAGTATGCGACACAACACCGCTTGCAACAGTCACGCTTGAATATAATACTCACTATTACTGGAGAATGTGTGCGAAGAATTCAGGTGGTGTTAGTCCATGGTCAAGCGTTTTTAATTTTTATACTATCGGGCAGGTTCCCGACCCGCCTGTTTTGCTTTCTCCTGCGGACAGTTCTACTATTCCGGTGATTGGACAGGTATTCGACTGGAGTGAACCTGTAGGAGCAGTGTCTTACAGAATACAGATTTCAACTTCACCTACATTTTCATCTACTGTACTTAATCAGGTTACAGGCTATGCTTCGCAATATACAGTGTCTTCTTCGATATTCACGAGCAATACAGTTTATTACTGGCGCGTGAATGCCACGAATACCAGCGGTACGAGCGGTTGGTCGAGCGTATGGCGGGTAATTACGCAGGCAGTTCTTCCCCTGCCACCATCTATTATTTATCCCTGCGGTCAGATTAATGTACCTTTAACGCTGACTCTCGACTGGACTGACGTTCCCGGTGCAACATCTTACAGAATTCAATTCAATCCTTCCGGTATATTTGATACTGTGGTTGCAAGTTCGGAAGTAACTATTCCCGCCGGAAGATTAACATATTATACTGTATATTTCTGGAGAGTTGCTGCAATCAATAATTCCGGTCAAGGTTCATGGTCGACATTATGTAATTTCCGTACTATAACTTCATCAAAGATTATTCAGCTCTCTTCTGAAATTCCCGTTGAATATAAACTGTTCAACAATTACCCTAACCCTTTTAATCCGAATACAAATATAAGATATACTATTCCTAAAATGTCATCCCTGCATGCTTTAAGCGGGGATCTCGTTCTTCTTAAAATTTTTGATGTAACAGGAAAAGAAGTCGTTACTCTTGTTAACGAAAAACAGCCACCGGGAGTTTATGAAGTGACTTTTAATGGAAGTGATTTACCGTCAGGTATTTATTTTTACCGCCTGCAATCGGGTGATTTTATCGATGTAAAAAAAATGTTGATGATTAAATAGTTCTTAAATTTTAAATTATAAAAAAATGAAAAAGGTAATTTTAATAATTTTACTTTTTCTGATAATCAATTCACTGCATTCGCAAGTACCGAATCCGCCGACACAGTTAATTATTAATCACGGACTACCAATTAACTGTGACAGTGCGGTTTTGTTTGACTGGAATGACTGTACGGGAGCTATCAGCTACGGTCTTCAGATTTTCTCCGGAGCTATTACTGTTTTAAGCGTGAACGGTATTCCGCAATCCGAATATACAGTACCTCCTCATACATTTAATCCGAATACTTTTTATTATTGCAGATTGAATGCAACAGGTACCGGTGGTACAGGTCCTTGGTCACAGATATTTAATTTTTCGACCGCTCCTTTTCCCCCTAATCCCCCAAACCTATTATATCCGTCTGACAGCGCATTTTTTGTTTCTTTGAATCCTGCTTTCGACTGGTCTGATGTTCCGGGCGCAACAATGTACCGAATTCAAATATCAACATCTCCCGTTTTCAATTTAATTATTTTAGATGTAAACGGATTGGTAAATTCAGGTTATGTTGTTACAACAAATATTCTGGTGATTTGTACAAGATATTATTGGAGGGTAAATGCTTCCAATACAGGAGGAATTAGCCAGTGGTCTCAGGTAAGGACTTTTACAACGATATGTCCTACAGGTGTAAATCTGATTTCTTCCGATATTCCAGCTGAATATAAGTTGTATAACAATTATCCGAATCCGTTTAATCCGAATACAATTATCAAATATCAGATAACAAACAGCAAATTTTCAACGCTGAAAATATTTGATATTTTAGGAAGAGAAGTGAAAACGCTTGTAAAAGAATTTCAGAAAGCGGGAGTTTACGAGGTTAGTTTCGATGCGGATGGTTTACCGTCGGGGATATATTTCTACAGACTGCAGTCGGGGGATTTTGCGGATGTAAAAAGAATGATTTTGATTAAATAAAAAAAACCCCGCTGCTGCGGGGTTTTCAATTTATACTAATTTTCAGTTTTAATTTCTGTGGTTGGAGGTTTCGAAAAATCTATCATCCTCGTCTTGAATCCGTCGCCAAGCACATCGTGCACATCCATCAGAATCATAAATGCATTCGGGTCTTCTTCCTTCACTATTCTTCTAAGCTGGGTTACCTGTCTTCTGTTCACTGCGCAGAAAAGCACGTCCTGCTCCTTGCCTGAATATCCGCCTTTGCCGTTGAATATTGTTACGCCTCTATCCAGCTCTTTTAAAATCCTGTCTTTTATTTCATCTTCGCTCGTGGATACTATATATGCGCCTTTTACATACGGCACTCCTTCCGCTGTCAGGTCAACTATTTTTGTGGTGATAAATAAATTCAGGTATCCCCATATTATCAGGTTTAAATCCTTGAATGCAATTCCGATAGAGAAAATTATCAATGTCTCAATCACCCAGTAACCTGTACCGATAGACATTCCCGTGTACTGCTTCAAAACCGCAACAGGTATGTCAGTTCCGCCGGTCGAACCGTAAAAACGGAATATTATACCAAGCCCAACCCCGAGCAAAACCGAACCTGCAATTGATGCAAGCAGAATATTATCCGTTAATGCCCAGTACTGCGTGTTTACGATGTCTTTGAAGAAAGAAGGAAAAGTTTTTAATAATAATTCGGGCGCAAATAAATCCGTGAAAAATGAACCTACCATCATTCCGTAAAAAGAGCGGAACCCGAACTGCTTGCCCAGAAAAATCCACGCAAAAATAAACAACGGAATATTTATAACCATCATCGATACACCGGCAGGGAATCCGAACAGGTGAAATAAAACTGTCGCTATGCCGCCTACTCCGCCCGGAGCAACCTTGAACGGAATCAGAAACCATGCATAAGCCATTGCAAATATTATGCAGCCTAAAGTGATTCCGATGAAATCTTTTGTGTTTTCGTAAACCTTGTTAATTTTACTTTTCAATTAAGTATCCTCACTCATTTAAATATGTTAGTAAAAAATTCTATTAACACATTGGACTATGACTGGGAAATAAATACCAGGAATTTTCTGATTTGTCCTTGCTAAGAAGTTGTATTGCTTTATTTCTGATTAACAATATACGAAATTTGGAAATTTTAATAAAGGCAGAAAGAGCAGTAGTCAGCAGTTAGTAGTTAGTAGATAGTAGAAAAGCGTTATAAATAATGTATTACTATATATTTAAAAGTGGTTAGTCTTTTGTTCTTTTTTGAATTCCGAATACTGAATTCTGAATACTTACTCCTTAATACTGACTCTTGACTTCTGCTCTTAAAACTCATTTATCAGCCCGAAATTTATTTTTCCGTCCGATAGCCCGTCTCCCTTGCCAAGCGCATAGTTCACTCCCACCAGTCCGATTGCCGTTTCCAGCCTGATGCCTAAACCGTAACCGAATAAAAATCCTTCCTGCTTTGGAATTTGATTTGCATTATCCGATGGCCTGTAATAATATCCGTAATCAAAAAATCCGTACAGAAAACTTTTTCTCGAAACAGAATATCTCGCTTCCGTATTGCTGTAAACAATTTGCGACGCCAGGAACTGCTCTTCGCGGTAGCCGCGTATATTTTTATTTCCGCCTATTCTGTAAAAGTCACCGTCTTCAAGTTTTTCCGAACTCATATATCCGCCGAAAAATTTCAACAAAAGTGTCTGCCTCTTGAAAAATGAAGAATAAATATCCAAATCCATCGAATATTTTTTAATAGAATAGCTCGTCTTTTCCGTTCCTACAATTATCATATTCTTATAATCTATTTTCTTGTCGCCGAACGAAGTAAAAAGCTTATACACTATTCCGCTGTTTGGAATGAATACATTATCCCGCGAGTCGTATTTCAGTTCGAATCCTGCATACATAATCCTCGAATCGAAAATCACAAATGTCCGGGTCGAATCATCAGACGGAATCACCCTGTCGTATCCCCCCAGAAAACTCACCATAAATCTATCCGTAATATCTACATCTCCCTTGAAATCAATCTTCCTTTGCGTATAAGATGTGTCCTGTATCCTTTGCATGAACCCCAGGTTAAGATGCACCGGCAGCCCGAGTATGTACGGCTCTGCATACTTGAACTCCAGCTCCTGCGTTGACTTTACAGGCTTCTGCCATTTTGCCTCTATTTTCCTGCCCGTTCCGAAAATATTTCTAAAAGAAAGATTTATCAGCCCAGTAAAGTATCCGCTCTCCTTCTCGCTCACGGGCGGCGCGTATCCCAGTATCCCGTCGAATGTATTTGTATTTCCTTCCTTCACCTGTATCAGCAGTCCCGTTTTTCCCGTCTTTTTAATAGTATATATTTTCGGGTCCTCCACTTTTTCGAATATGTTCAGCTTCTCCAGCCTCAGCTTCATATTTTGCAGTGCATCCCGCTGAATTGTTTTGTTTCCCGAAATCTTCAGTTCCCTTAAAATCACCTTTTCATCTGTTACCTCGTTGCCTTTTATTTTTATCCGGTCTATTGTCACTTTCGATTCTTCCTGAATTACTATTGATATTCCCGTCTTCGGAGTCTGCCCGTCGTAATAAAGCGATACTTCCTCTATGTATGCCTTTGCAAAAGGTATTCCCTGCTTCTCGTAAAGGTTCAGCAGCTCCTTAATGTCATTGTTCAGCGTATTGCCGTCCAGCGGCCTCCCTGTTTTTGTCTCGAATAATTCGAAAATCTTTTTTGAAGAAATTGTTTTGTTCCCGCTCAGCGTTATCACGCCAACGTCAACCCTTTTCCCTTCTTCCAGTGAAATGCTCAAATCAACTGTCAGCGAATCCGTGCTGTAGCTTGCTTCGCTCTTCAGGATTTTTGCCAGCAGGTATCCGGCGTCACGGTATTTCTCCCTTATGGATTTCAGGTCCAGGCTGAACTGGTTTGCATTAAACGGCTTGTCCTTCTTGTTTCCCATCGAGCTTATCAGCTCGTTTGCTGAAAAATAATCATTACCCGAAAATGAAATCGAATTGACAACAGCCTGACCAAACGCCCCGCCTGAAATCAAAATAAAAATCAATATTCCCGCACAAATGCGCATGATATAATATTAGAATATATTTCATAAGATTAAATATAAAAAAGGGGAGTACACTAAAAACCCCCTTCGCAGGGGGTTTTTAAAAATTATTAATTGTTTCTCTCGTCTCGGGGAGTCTCTCCGATGATTTGTATCGGAGGACTCCCGATGCTAACTATATATTTCACCCCTTCGGGGTTTTATTTTTCGATTTCTTTCTTTTCTATAATACTATCACCTCTTCGGGGTTTTTTATTTTTATATTCCGCTCCCGCCACGGCGGGTCGTTGACCTCCGGAGCGGCGGATTTAGGAATGATTCACGGTGCTATAAATATCCTGCCCCTTTGGGGCAGAGAGCAAATAAAACAAAATATTTCACCCCTTCGGGGTTTCAGCTCTTAAAATGAAAAAAAGGAGTGGTAAAATGCTCTTAACCCTCAAAAAAAATCCTCGTTTTTTGAGTCTCAAAGAGTCGCCGAGGAGACCGCAGTGGCGGTTGCCTTTGCACGCTTTTTGTCGAAGACCCGCAAAGGTGGGCGTCCGCCTGGGTGGATGGTAATGCTTTTGAAAGACACAACAAAAAAAGTGTCACCCCGATTGCTAGGTAACACTTTCTTCTTAACTCTATACACTCAAAAGACTCTACGGTCACTAAACACTATTCTTTTTGCTTTGCGAACAGCTCTTTTCTTCTTCTGTAAACAGCTGTAAAGAATCCGATAACGAGCACCGCAACTCCGGTCCACAGAACCCAGATAAACGGCTTCGTGGCAACACTTGCTACCAGTGTTTCGTCTTTTCTTGATTTTTTATTCGGGTCTTTTGTATCCACGATAGCTATGCTGGCTGAGTTGCCCCCCTTTGATTCGTCCTGAAGCTTCATATTCAGGAAATAAAATTCAAATCCGGGGATTGTTTTTGATTCATCGAGTATGTAATTCTGATTTCCGTTTACAGCGTGCAGTTTCGGAGAAACAGTCTCCTTCGTCTTGCCGTCACTGATATTTATCGTAGCGGCTATCGTGTAATTCCCCGACATCATTTCCTTTCCGCCTTTTTCTATGCTTCCGAAATCAAAATCCACGAATTCAACTTCAAGATTTCCAACATTCTTCTTCTCGCCTTTCTTGAATTCAAACATCTGGTCATTTGAGAAAAACTGAGGCTCGTCATAAGACATTGGAGCAACGTATAAATCCTTTGTCAGGAAATATGCAATGTCAGGATTTTTCATTACACCCTGGGAAAACTTGCTGTAGTACATCACGGGCCTCATTGTCATTTCCTTGTTGTCCTTTTCGACAAGTATGTTGAAATGATACATTGTATCCGACTTATTGTTGGCATCCATAAACGGAGTTGCACCTATGTACGTGAACTTAAATCCGAATGCTTCCATCGGCTTGTTAAGCTCGAGTGAAAGATTTACTTCCTCGCTGTATTTTGCCGAGCCGATAACTCCGAGGAAGAACAGCGCAATACCAACGTGGGCAAGCGTTCCGCCGAAATTTGCCTTTCCTGTCTTTACAACCCTTATAACCATTATAAGGTTGATGAAAAAAGCCAGCAATGATGCAAATGAGAGAATTATCATCGATACATTGGTTACACCGACAAATATCAATACAACTGTAACAATGACTGAATAAATAAGCGGCTGAAGAATGTTTCCAAGGAATTTCTCCTTACCCGTTTTTTTCCATTCCAGAAAAACGCTTACACCTAAAGTAAGAAGTATGATTATTGCAAAAGGCATATTCCAGGTATTGTAAAAATTCGTGTCTATCGATGCCTTCGATAGCAGTGGCATCGATGTCCCTGCCGTGATAACCAGTGCAGATGCGCAAAGCACCATCGAGCCAAGAAACAGGAATGTCTCCCTCGTGAAAAATTCAGATTGCTCTTTTATTTCGGATTTTAAATATTTAAGTCTTATGCTAATAGCAATTATGGCTATTAAAATAAACGATGTTATAAAAATTACAAGCGCAAGATATACTTCAGCACCCGGATCTACAAATGAATGTACCGATGAATCCCCGAGTATTCCGCTTCGTGTAAGGAATGTGGAATAAAGCACGAGAAGAAATCCAAGTATGGAAAGTATCAGGTTTGTCTTTTTGTAAGCTCCCGTTTTCTTCTGAACCAGCATCGTGTGCGTTCCGGCGACTGCTATTATCCACGGAATCAGGGATGAGTTTTCAACAGGGTCCCACGCCCAGTATCCGCCCCATCCGAGTATGCTGTATGCCCAGTATCCGCCAAGCATTATACCGAGCCCGAGAACGCCTCCTGAAAATAAAAGCCACGGCATTGAAAATACTACCCATTTGTTGTATTCATTCTTCATCAGCGTTCCGATCGCAAAAGCAAAAGGAACTGCAAGCGAAGCAAACCCTACGAATAGTATAGGAGGATGTATCACCATCCAGAAATTCTGCAGCAGGGGATTCAAGCCTCTTCCGTCAGGCGGCAAAAAACCCGGCTCCACTTCTTTTGGAAATGCTTCCCAGATGTATTTGAAGGGTGATTTCAGAATGACTATGAGCGTCAGAAAGGAAAGTACAAGCGTGAATACCGACATAACCTGCGGCTCCAACCTGTCTTTTTTGGAAACGTAATTAGAAAGAAAAATTCCTATTACCGCCGTGAACAGCATCCACAAAACGAAACTGCCTTCCTGCCCCGAGTAAAAAGTTGACATAAGCAGCGGAAGCTGGAGCTCTGAATTGCTCTGCTCCCATACATAAGCATACTGATACTGATGTGTTAATATCAAATACATTAAAAAGACCGACGCCAGAATAATGCTGATCGCCGTAATATGAAAAAATAATCTTCCCGCTTTCAGTAATTTGTCTTTTCCGAGATGAACCATGAAAAAACTTAAAACCGAAATTACGGAAGAAATGAAAGCTATATAAATGAAAATTTTACCAAGCATAAAGTAAGTTAAAAAGTTTATAAAGTTTATAAGGTTTATAAAGTTTACAAGGATTGGAATTTATAAAATTTATAAAACTATAAGACTATTGAAGAAATTGTTATTTGTTTACAAATCACTAATTAGTAATTATTGTTTGTTCTTCACTTCCTGTCCGGTTCCCTCATACTTGGAAGGACACTTTGTCAAAACGTTATCAGCATAAAAAACTCCGTCCTTGACCTTGCCTTTTGCTACAATCATAAGCTCTCCTGCGGTCTCGAAGTTATTGGGCTTTGCATCATTCAGCATCACCTTCATTTCGGTGTTGTTTTCATCCTTCATGTAAAAAGTGAACATGTTTGTAGCCGCATCGTAATGTGTTTCCTTGTCCTTCTGCCATACACCCCTTACTTCGACGGTTTTTTTCTTTTCCTGAGCCTGCTGAAAATTTGCATACTCTATTTTGCTTCCCATAAAGGAAATGAATCCGACTACTATAAATGCGATAACTATTACAGAGCCGATTATTAATTTTATTTGTTTCGTCATTGTTTACTCCGGTTTTTTTTCTTTTTCAAGTTTCTTTATCCTGCTGTCCAGCCTGAACATGTACAGGAAAAGTCCTATCCATATTATCAGAGCTATCAACAGCACTATATACATTGCATTCTTTTCTAAAAAGTCGTACATAATTAGGTTATAAAGTTTTTAAAGTATAAAGTTTATAAAGTTTTTAAAATTTTTAAAGCGTTCTGTTTGTCTCATTACAAGTCAGTGAAATCAATCAGATTTGTGATTCAGTCTTTCCACTCTTACTTTAAGATTCAACAGCCAGAAATAAAACATCGTAAAACCCGCAAGCGAAGACATGAAAATTGTAAACATAACGGGATTCATATTAATCTTTCCCTCAGAGTTCACTATTGTATCTTCCGGATGAAGAGACTCTACAATTCTTGGCATTATGAATATAAAGAACGGAACTGTCACAAAGGCAATTATGGAATAAACCGAACTGAGCTTTGCTTTCTGCTCGGGATTTTCTATTGCCGACCTCAAAGAAAAATATGCCCCGTAAATAAGAAGCAGAATAAATATTGATGTCTCTCTCGGGTCCCAGTTCCAGAATGAGCCCCAGTTAAACTTTGCCCAGAGCGAGCCTGTTACGGTTGCAAGAATGCTGAAAAGAAATCCTATCTCCGCTGATGAATACGCAACAATATCCTTGTTAAGGTCTCTTGACTTCAGATATCCGATTGAGTATATCATCGACATCAGGAATGCAAGCACCGCTATCCAGGACATCGGCACGTGAAGATAAATTATTCTTGCCTTGTCTCCTAAAGCCGGTATAAACGGAATCGGCAGGAGTATTCCCGCTATCAGCACACCGGTAATAATTATAAAAATTAAATATTTTAATAGATTATTCAAATCTGAAAATTTTGATTTTTAATACTCAATTTTTTTAATTTGGTATTGGTCTTCCCATCGAATTATATATGTCCTCAATTTGCATTTTATTCGAAATTGCTTCTTTGTTATTCGGGTCAAGTTCAAGTACTCTCTTGAAATGTTTCAGTGCAGGTCCGTATTTTTTCTTTGGGTTCAGGTTTGCCTGATACATTAAATAAACTCCTGCCGCCATATGTTTTTCGACAAGAGATTTTTTGTTTTCTTCCGAACTGCTTTTTTTAAATGTGCTTTCAAAGTCATTTGCTTCTTTTACAAGCTTGTCTGCCTTGTCATCAACAGCCGTTTCAGGTGCCATATCTGTCATATCGCCTGTCAATCCGCTATGGTTATCATCTTTTGGCATATTACCCTGTGTATGGGGACTTTGAGTATTCGAAGGAGGCATTTTGTTTTCGTTCTGACCGGTTTTTTTCTCTTCCATTTTTGAGCACCCTGCAAAAAGTGCTGCCGCAATGAATAAAATTAGTGTGGTTCTCATTTTAATATGTTTAAATATATGTTTATAATATAATAAAAATTTTTAATTTATACTAAATATAACAAAATGAATGTTATAAAAGATTCAAAAATCTATAAAAAAAACGTCCTCAGTCTGTTTGATTGAGAACGTTTTATAATTTCAGGTTACTGCTACGTTTCGAGCATCACAGACCTTACATTTCAACGTTGAAGTCAATAACTCCGTTTACGTGCCTGGTCTTGTTTATGATTACGTTGTTCGAATCAATTACTTTACCGTGGCAATACCAGCACTCATCCGGATAATATTGATGAGTGGTAACGGGTTTAGGATTGCCGGTTGTCGGATTTCCGTGACAGGAGCCGCAAACAACCGATGACGGATTTGTAAACGTTGCAGTTGCAGTTGAATTGCCGCCTTTGAAGTATCCGTGGCAATAAACACTCGAGCACGTCTGGTTTGAGTTGTTCCATACGGGATTAGGAGTAAAACCGGTTGTTTTCGTTTTTGAAAGTGCTCCGAAAATTACTTCCGCAATTCCGTCGCCATTGCCAATGTGTCCCGGATCATAATAACTGCTCACAGGTGTATGGCATTCACTGCAGGCAACCGGTGCGGAATGGCTTAATGCATTATCCATATGTACTTCGTGAGTTCCCACTCCCTGCTGTGTCGGCAAAGTATTTCCCGCCAAAGACTTCGGTGGATAAGGATGCTCTGCTGTACCGTGGCACATTGCACAGGATTCTGCATTTGATGTTGGAACAACTACCAGGTTATCTGCCTGTTTGCTGCATCCCGGTATTATTGCAACCGACAGGAGAAACAGTAGTACAGATGCTGAAAAAATCTTATAAATTGTTTTATTCATATTTTTATAGAAATTTATTTTTCTTTATTTAGCACCATGGCAATAGCCACAGAATCCAATTCCTGCAATACCTGTCGGTTTTGCATTCGGGTCTGTATGACACACATAACAAACAGCTCCCTGCGTTTTGTGCCATATTCCGTTTTCATCAGATAGGAATCCCGATTCGTGTGTCCTCGGATGCGTTCCTTTTATGCCTGTATTGTCGAAATGGCATTTCACACAGACCGGATCCCCGCCCTGAATACTATGGCAGGATTCGCAGGATTCTATGTCCCTTTTTGCCAGTTGTGAATGCAGACCGCCTCCTGTATGCACTCCGTACGTTGTGAACCCTGCCTGTTTGTGACTCTTCGGAATAAATCCTGTTTGAAGATTACCCTGATTGTTATGGCAGGATGAACAGAATTCAACTGGATCGTGGCAGGTTTTACACTCAAAACTTCTCTGGGTTGCATCCAGACCGTGTGTGTACTGGTAGTTCAAAGTATGCATGCTCGAAAGCTTCTGAAGAGCAGACCTGTCGGTTCTTACACCTGATTCTTTTGTGTAATATGGTGCGTAGAAGTTCTTAGTTGTGTTTTCGCCGCTGTATTTTGATACACTGTGACAGGCCTGGCAGAAGTTATCCGAATGACACATCATGCAGTTATTATTTCCTGTCATATTTGCTATTTTGTGCTCGTTCAGGAAATTTGAATTTAAATGTGTCTTGGGCGTCAGTTTCGTCAGATTTGTATGGCACGCCTCGCAGTTGCTGGCTGCAGTTTTGCTGTCATGACAGGTTGCACAGCTTTCCATACTTGGAAATGATGTGTTTACATCACTTGCGAATTTTACCTTGTCAAGGTCGGCATGACAGTCCGTGCATTGTTTTCCCTTGTCAATATGGTACTTGTGAGAGAATATGAGATTTCTGCCTGCCGGTACCAGTTTACCGTAATTTTTATCGTAATGGCATAAATTACAGGTTTTTTCGTCTTTCACATCATGGCAGGATTCACAGTTGCTCATTTTCGGGTTCAGATTATCCGCAGCATTTACAGATGTAAGTGCGCCTGCGTGGCAGTCTTTACACTGAGCCCCTGCAGTTTTTATATGCAGACTGTGATCGAATTTGATAACTTTTTTATTGTCTGAAATATTATTCTTTTTATAAATATCGAATTTCCTTGCAATGTCCTTATCGAAAGATATGTAAGCAGTGGTTGTAAGGAATGCGAAGATTCCGATTAAAAAGATAATATAAAACTTTTTATTTTTCATATGATTTAAAATTTATCTGTTAGAATTTACTGAATAACCAGTAATTAAATCCCACTAAAAACCTTGTATCGTATTTGTAAATCTCATTTGTAATAAACTGTCCCTGGGCATCTATGGATACTTTTGGCACAGGTCTGTACGTGAATCCGAGCGAGCCTGCAAATGCATTCAGCTTTTCTGTGGAATAAGTGCCCAGCTGATACCGTGAATAATTCAGGTTACTTGAAAGCACGAGCTTTGACTTTACGAGTTCATGTGAAATGAATCCGTTGAATCCGTCTGATTCCCCTGTGTAGCCTGTGTATTTTACAAATGATAGACTGTACCAGGAATCGGAAACCCCAAGTTGCAGCTTCAGTGAATTTTCTCCGTCATAAAAAACATTGGCTACTCTGCCGAATAAATTGATTTTATTGTTCAACAGATAGTCGACACCGCCCTCGATTTCCTGGTTCTGCTTGTGCGTGAATACCCAGAATATCGTGTTGTAGCTGATTTGCGGCTCCCTGTAAATAAATCCTGCGGAAAATCTCAGCTTGTCATTTGCTGCTATGCTTGCATTGAATTCTCCCCTTGAAAGTTTCATCCTGTTAACATCATAATAAGCTTTCCCGTAGAAATTATGCTTTTTCATAAAGGAATAGTTCACATCGAGACCTGCGAGCTGGTCGGCCCTTGAATCTAAATCTACAAGAATCTCATATGGATTTCCTAGATTAT
The DNA here is from genome assembly GCA_016218085.1 of Ignavibacteriota bacterium. Taxonomy (GTDB): domain Bacteria; phylum Bacteroidota; class Ignavibacteria; order Tepidaquicellales; family Tepidaquicellaceae; genus FEN-1279. The sequence goes on along the minus strand of JACREY010000017.1, from coordinate 162,938 downwards.
CCAGTCTTAATGCATAATAAGAATCGACTTTCCTTTTCTTCATCGCATAACTTAATCCGACTGATAAATCTTTAACCCCGTAATAAAGGAACTGTCCGCCGAATGAAAAGTTATCCTGGATGTTGGGATATTTGTCAACCTCATAGCTAAGTGGTGTAAGCTCGCCTCCGAATGCTACAACCTGATACTCTTTATTCTTTCCGAGTTTCACTTTCATGTATAAACCGTCCGTATTGCCCTTGTATACCCCTGCGGCAACGAACTGTCTTCCCAATTTTAAATCAAGAACATCGAAAAGGTTTGTTCCCTTAATGTACATGTTGTAAAGCCTGTAACTGAAGCCCCTTCCGATTTTGTTTGTCACATCTTCATCCGTCTGAATAAAGGTATTAAATGTCCATTTCTTTGACGAAATGTCAAATAACAGATTCTGATAGCCTTTAATGTGGTCTGTATATGTATCTGAGCCGCTTGTAGTAACGGAATCAAGTGTTTTCCAGGTATAAAAATACGTACTGAACCTGGCGTTGATTGTTTGCGATCTTACAAAAGAAGCGGATAGCAGAAACAACAACAGCAGAAAAGAGGTAAAATACTTTTTCATAAAAATAAGTTTTATTCTTAAAGAAAAAAATTGCTTCTAAACTAATATAATCTCATTTGAAGTTTTATTCAGAAATGAGATGAAATTTATCTTTCCCGGAAGATTATTCTCCTCCGAAAGAAAAACCGGGAATTATATAAATACAGCGCTAAATATTAAAAACATATTCACACTTCCGGATTAACCGGAAGTGTGAAAAACTTGTTATTTTGCTTTATTGTGCTTTATCTTTCCCCACATTTCATCGAACTTGAAATCCTTGAAGGTCGGGCTTTCGGAATTGTGGCATCCGGTGCAGAGCTGGTTTATATCTGATATCGGGTTCATTCCGTTTTCAATTGATTTTTGCTTGTCTTTCATAATTGACATAGCTTTGTATTCAGAACCGGGACCATGGCAGCTTTCGCACTGCACGCCGTCTTCCTTGTTGAATGATTCTGCGAGTTCATCCGCAACTATATCCTTGCCAAGAACGTGGCATTTTACGCACTGTGGTGTTTCCGCTGCTTTTGTGTTGAATCCCTTGTCTTTTGCAATTTTATCTGCGGCTTCCGTCTGTAATGTTTTAAAAGCCTTTGAATGTTGTGAATTTTGCCAGATATCCTGCTGTTTTCCCTGTGCCTCTGTCTTGTGACAGGTTACACATTTGCTGACGCCAACATATTTGAAACTTCCGGCATTTTTTGAGCTTACCGTCGTGGTGGAAAATATCACCAGCGCGGCAACAATAAGAATCAATCCTGAAATTAAAGCTTTCTTTCTCATGGTTGTTTTTTTAATTAAATTAATATAATAATATTTTATTTAAAATAATATATTTTTTATCGGAATATATGCTTTTTATTTAAAACTTTTAAGTTTCTTTTTCTTTTCTGACAGTATGCTGCTGATTAAATCATAATTGTGTACATATATACTCGGGAATGAACTTATCTGATTTACAGTTTTCTTAATTTCATTTAATTCATTCTGTTGCTCTGTATTCAATCCCGTACCTTTTAACTCATTTATCAATGCATTTGTTTCCGCCAACAGTGTTTTTACATCTTTTTTCCAGTCTTCCATCTGCTGGTCATAACCTTTGTCGTGGCATTTAAGGCAAATCTTGCTGTCGGGCTTGAATAGTTTATCGGCATTTACGTGACAGTCAATGCATCCGACACCTCCCTGCTTCATAATATCCGGGGAATTTTTGTTCATAAATGAACCCGTGTAAACCTGAGTCTGGAATGTGTGACACTTTGCACAGGCTTCATTTGTCTTGCTTGAAGAATGATGGCAGCTGTTGCAGTTTTGCTTGCTTAATATCAATTCTCCATGTTTGTTTGCATTGGAATGGCACTTGTCGCAAGGCACTTTCTGCTTTACTATATGGAGATTGTGCGAGAAATTCATATCGAACTTTCTTACCGAAATTTCCTGTATTCCCGAATGACAGTTGTAGCATTCATTGGGGACGAATTCGGAACTGGATTTGAAATCCGGCAGTTTTGTGCTTGTACCAATTAAATTCATTGCCTGCTTCATCAGTCCGTATGCGGCCATTAACAGTTTATCTGCAAACTGAATATTATGCACGCTTTTTCCTACTTCGACTATCCTGATATTGTGATAAGCATCCCTCATCAGTTTTTCGGCTTCGGGCTTATTGTTTGCCTTTGAGTTTTTCACCTGCCCGTTAGCTATATTATATATGGAATATATTTCCTTTAGTCTCTTTTCCGCAGCACTCTTCCACTGTCCGACGAGCTTGTCGTATCCTTTACCGTGGCACATGTCGCAGGCTGTACCTTTGGATTTTGAAGTATTGATATCGTTTTTGCTTGTTTCGTGGAATATATGACAGCCCTTGCAATTAATCCCGTTCAGGAACATTACACTCGGTGTTTTTTCAGTATTGAATCCGTTTTCTCCTGTATACAGGCTCACCTGGGAACTGTGCGAGTTGCTGTGACAGCTTATACAGTCCGGCGGACTCTGAGGATCGATTTTCTGAATTTTATGCTGAATGCTCGAGTGGCAGTTGAAACACCTCAGGCTGTGTTTGCTGATGTGCGTGCTGTGCATGTATTCGGTATCATCATACTTCTCGAGCCTCTCGGTTTCAAAATGACACTGGAAGCACCTTTCCTTTCCTACTTCTCCGTTTCCCGCAACTGTGTTGGTATGGCAGCTGTAACAGTCTATTTTATTCTTAACTACATTGCCGTGGTCATATCTGAAATTTGCCATTTGCTCCTTCGGCATTTTTTCCCAGTTGTGGCAAGTTGTGCAATTTGCCAGCTTGTCATATTTGTGTTCCGGATCTGCGGACTTTTTAAAGTGGCAATTAAAACAAGTTGATGATGTAACTTCAATATGGGTACCCTGAACAATCTGCGAGTGACAGCTTGTGCATTTAAGCGTCTTGCCTCTTTTAAGTTCTCCGAGGTGATGTTTGTGGTTAAACGCAATTCCTTTGAAATCATAAGTTGTATCCTGTATTGCCTGTCTTTCGTGGCATCCTGAACGCGCGCAGGTGTTATCCGGAATCTCCGCCCAGGGTTTTCTTTTCTTGTAGGAAGAAGAAACATAACTGACAATCTGAACAAGGCCGTTCAGTTTTCCTTTGATTACTCCTGTCAGTCCCGGTTCAAAATGACATTCAACACAGTCAACCTTGTTGTGCGCAGATGTCCTCCAGCTCTGGTAAAACGTTTCCATGTAATGACAGGTCGGGCAGAAGCTCGGCCTGGAAGTATATTCAGCTGCACCCGCCAGTACTATTATAAACAGCATGAAATATATTCCGGTGAAAAGAAGAAACCTTTTAAAACCGAAGACGTTTTTAAAAAACCTGCGTTTCTTTGTCTTCTCAGGTACCTGTTCGTTTTCCATAACAATATTATTAAAATTGATTTATTGTATAACCTCCGATAAAATACAAAAACCTAAATCTTTTTCTCTTCCGTAGTTTTACTCTCTGGTTCTGCTGATACTGATTTTGCATCCTTCTTAATCGATTCCTCTTCCGTTTCGGACTTCATCTCTTCTTCCATTTTGTCTATTTCTTCAAGTTCAAGCGGGTGCTCGTGCTCCATCTCTTCCCGTGTCATGTATCCGGTTATAAATGTCCTGTTGAGCGGATAAACATCCGGATTGTATATTACAAAATAAAAATGCCATACCACTATCGACAGTGATGCAAGAATTGCTTCGTAAAAATGTATTGCCGTGGAAATTTCCATTCCGAAGCTTGATATTATCGGAAGGAAAAAATTATTGAACCATAAAAACACTCCTGTAACGGTCATTACAACTGTTCCCCATACAAGAGCCCAGTATTCTGATTTTTCTATATAGCTGAATCTTGCATATTTCGGCTTGGTATCAGATTTTCCAATATAGTATTTCATTGTTCCGATTACATCCGTTAAATCTTTTTTTGTAAACCATAAATCTATTATTAGTTTTCTTCCGCGCCCGGAAAAAATCACATAAAAAATATGATAAAGTGAATCTGCAACCATTACAACCGCGGCTATCCTGTGCACAATTCCCCTCAGTTCAAAAGTATTTTCACCGAATAATTTTCTGAACCAGATTACCCACACTGCCTCTGGGTATTTTAATGCAAAACCGGTTATTACCAGAGTGATAAAACTCGAAAGCAGCAGGAAATGCTGTATGCGTTCATTAAGGGTCATCCTTAAATATTTCTTCTCGTGTTTATTTTCCATCTTCTCCGTTGTTTTCATTCTGTTTGTTTTTCTTTTTTCCTTTTTTAATTAAGTCTAATATGTTGTGCAATGCCATGCCGCCTATTGTTAGAACTATCAATATGATGTAAATTCTTGTTATCCAGTACAGCATCGGGGATTCCGACAACGAATCAGTAATGTGAATTTTTGTATTGAATAATGTTTGCTCTGCACCGGGATGGCATTTCCCGCAGGTTTCAGGCAGATTCTTTTTGCTTATTGTCGATAATGAATCCGATGAAGGCCTTATGTTGTGATATCCGTGGCAGCTTTCGCAGTTTGCCGCAACCTTTGATCCTCCGCGAACGGCAAGTCCGTGGAAACTGTTCAGGTATGAGTCGGTCCTTCCTGTCGGTATGTTGTACTTCTGCGTCATCTCGACCGAATTGTGACAGTCCGAACATAACTGAACAAGACCTTTACTGCTTGCTATCCTGTTATTCACATCATCCTTTTTTGCGATCTGGTGATTGCCGTGACACGAACTGCAGTTTGGTGCGTCCGGACTGTTTTTCTGTGTCAGTGATGTCTCGTGAATGCTTCCTGTGAAATCATTCAATTGCTTTGTGTGACACCCGCTTTGACCGCAGGTCTTCGGAATATTCTTTCTGTTTATTTTTGCATCAGGATCATCTACTTTCTTCATTTCGTGGCTGCCGTGACAGTCTGAACATGTTGCCGCATTCTTACCGTTTTTTAAAGCGATGTAATGATAACTGTCCTTGTAATTGCTTATCAACACGTCTTCTCCCTTGTAATTTTTATGCGGGAGCTTTTGTTCCTGATGGCATTTAAGGCATAAGTCAACCTGATTGATTTTCGAAAACTCATCTGATAATGAAACCGATTTAATGTTATGCTCACCGTGACAGGTCGCGCAGGTCGGGGCTTTGTCATTTCCCTTTAGCATTTCCTGACCGTGCATCGAACCCTTGAATTTTTCTACAAGATCTCCGTGGCATTTTCCGCAGGTTTCAAAAATTTTTGACTTTGTTGTTGATGGTCTGCTTGGGTCGTTTTGTTGTATCATATGGTTCCCGTGACAGTCCGTGCATCCTGCCGCCTGTTTTCCGTTTTTCTGTATAATTGAATGTATGCTCGTTTTGTATTCGGAAATAAATTTTGTCGAACCCTTTCCGTCACCGGGGAACATCTTTTCGTCCAGATGGCATTTTAGGCATCCCTGGGACTCGATGTCTATTTTGCTGCTGTTGACTTTGTGCGAGCCGTGACAGTCTATGCAGGTAGGTGCTTTCGAGTTACCCTGTCTTAATACTACCTGGTGAACGCTGTTGGAAAAATCTTTCTGGTCTTTTGCGTGGCACTTGCCGCAGCTGTTCATCGATTCCGACTTTGTAATCTTCTTTACTGAATGACCGCCCTGATGACAGTCGCTGCATTTCACGTTCTTTTTATCGTGTATGCTGGTTTTGAAAGACTGTACATTTTTGCTCTTGTGGCAGCCAAGACAATTATCGGTCTGGTTCTTCGACAACTCCTTCGCGGATTTTACATTATGAGCAGAATGGCAGCTGTAACATTTTACGTTATTGTGCACATTACCCGGCTCCGACTTAACGTTATCGTGGCACGCTTTGCAGTCAATTTCCTGCTTTTTAGGATTATGCGGAAACTCTTCCGCTTTGTAATTCTGATGACAATCGGTGCATTCAATTGCACCGTGCATCGATTTCTTGAATTCCTTTCCGTTAACAAAAAGAGAAATCTTTTTTCCGTTTACTTCCATTACCAGGTCCTTGTCTTCGTGGCAGACCAGGCAGTCATCCGTACCTTTGGCTTTTGTTCTCTGGTATGTGAATAAAGCAGAGATTATTACTGCCAAAAATAACAATGAAATTATTAATAGTCTTGTGCTTTTTCTAATTAATGGATTCTTCAATTTGTTTATTATGATAAATTTCTTTTAATACTTCGCTTAATTCGCTTAATTTAAAAGGTTCTGAAATCTGAAACACATTTTTTGAATTTGCAAGAGCTTCAATCTCGTTCAGGGAAGGCAGAAGAATAATGCTGGAATCAGAATGCTTATTGATTATTTCTTCCTTGAAATCTCCGGCAATATCCTTGTCAAAGATAATGCAATCGGGAGTATAATCCAGCTTTCCCGATTTATCGTTTAACTTATCGGTAACTTCTGTACAGTTAAACGTATATGGTTCCCTGACAAAAGTCTTTCTTATCAGCTTGCACAGATAAGATGTCCCGCAAAATATGTGAATTTTAAAATCCATCACCTAAATATATATAATATAGAAGTGCAATAATTATACCAAAAAATAACCTAAAAACGTTGATTTTTATGTATATTCTATATTTTATGTGTGGAAAAAGTCCACATTAATCCTGCTTTTCTACGATGCTATAATCCTTTATTTTTTTGTAAAGTGTTTTTCTGTCAATTTTCAGAATCTGTGAGGCTTTGGCTTTGTTCCATTCGTTTTCTTCAAGTACTTTTAGAATGTACCTTTTTTCAAGCTCATCAAGGCTTATATCCACTGCACTTTTAAGACAGTCTTCAAGGTTATCTGAAAAGTCGAGAAAGCTGAAGTGTTTTGAATCTATACTGTTATTTGTTGTGATTATCGCCGCCTGCTCCAAAACGTTTTCAAGTTCTCTGACATTTCCATTCCATTTGTGCTTCATAAGCACATCTAAAGCTAATGGAGTTATCGAAAATTCTTTGTCAAACTTTACGGATAATATCTTCAGGTAATGGTTCACAATCAGAGGAATATCGGATATTCTTTCATTCAAAGGCGGTAATGTTATTGAAAAAGTCGAAAGCCTGAAGTATAGGTCTTCTCTGAACTTTTTCTGCTTGATGAATTCTTTCAGGTTTTGATTTGTCGCCGAAAGTAATCTAACGTCAATCTTTTTTATCTTATCGCTTCCGAGAGATTTTATTTCCCAGTTTTCGATTACGCGAAGAAGTTTTGCCTGAAGATTGTAAGGCATTTCAGCGATTTCATCCAGGAAAAGCGTTCCTCCGTCTGCCTGCTCGAAAACCCCTCTTTGTGTTTCGAATGCACCGGTAAAAGCTCCCTTCGTGTGCCCGAAAAGCTCGCTCTCAAGCAGGTTCTCAGGGATTGCACTGCAGTTTATCGCAATGAAAGGCTGTGATTTTCTGTCGCTGTTTTGATGGATTGCCCTTGCAACAAGTTCCTTGCCCGTTCCGCTTTGACCTTCTATCAAAACATTTACGTTCACTTTTGAAATCTTTTTTATAAAATCAAAAACCTCGTTCATCTTTTTACTCGTGCCGATTATATTTTTAAACGGATAATTGTCTTCGATTATGGTTTTCAGGTCCTGTATTCTTCTTGTCATTTTGATTTTATCAACTGCCTTTTCTACTTTAATGATAAATTCCTCAAGGTTAAACGGCTTATTGATGTAATCGAATGCACCGTTTTTCATTGACTCAACTGCTGTTGCTACCGAGCCGTATCCGGTAATCATTATAAATATGCTGTCAACCGGCTTTTCCTTCAACAGGTCCAGTCCGTCAACTTCCGGCATCTGAAGATCAGAAATTATTATATCATAGAAATTTTCGTTAATCAGCTTCTTTGCTTTTACACTGTCGTTTTCCTCACTTACAGAGTATCCTTTCTTATTAAGCACTTTCCTCAGAATTTGAGTTGAATTTGCTTCATCATCAACTACCAGTATTTTAAAATCCGAATTTTCCATTCCTGTGATATTTGTTTTCTTAAAATTACACATTAACAGGGAAAAATTCCACACATTATTTTCCTTAATGCTAAAAAATTCTACATTATTAGCCTTTTTTATGGTATGGAAATTGCAAATATAATCATAGAAATTAAAAATTTTGTTCTTTTTCTTTTGTTCTCCTCCTAAGAAGCCCATGACAGCAATGTCGGGGCTTTTTTTATGCTGAAAATAGCGAAGTCCAAAAAATCTACACATGGGAAAAACCCCCACATATAAATATTAAATAAATTTCAAAAAATGATAAAAAAACGCGTTTTTTTTGGCATAAAATATGTAATATTATATAACAGGAAAATGAGTATAATTTAAAATTATATAAACATGAAAAAAATTCTTACATTGTTAGTTGTTTTGGTGATGAGCGCTTCTGTTATTTATGGTGCTCCGAGAGCCAAAATATTCATAAAAAATGTGACACCTCACGAATTGCTTTCAACACCTTCACTGACAGCGGATTCGAGTGTTACTACTGGTATGAAAGTCGTACCGAAAATGACCTATGTCTATTTACAGGCATTTAATTTCGGTGATACGGCTTCAATCCAAACACAGGCCTGGACTTTCCTGTCTAAACCAACCGGGTCAAATGCTACATTTACAAGTATCCCGAGCTTGGGCTGGTATAAATTTTTAGCCGATAGCACAGGTACTTATAATGTTAAGCTCTCTATTACTACTTCCACAGGCTCAAAAGATACCACAATGAATATCTATTGCGGTACTTTCATCGGTGTCGGTGGTTTTTATAATATTACGGGTGAGTTTCCGAAATGTATGACTTGCCACAACGGAATGCCTGCTTTCCAGACAATCTTTAACAAATGGAAAGTCAGCGGACATGCCAATATTTTCAGGTATGAAATCGATTCAGGTGCTGCATACTACGGTATTAGCTGTATAAAATGTCACACAACAGGTTATGACCATAATAAATATGCTGTAAACGGTGGTTTTGACGATAAAGCCAGAACACTCGGATGGGTCTGGTCAGGTCCTCCGCATCCCGGAAAATGGGATTCATTAAGAACAGTTTATCCGAACCTCGTTAACCTTGCAACAATCGGATGCGAAAGCTGCCACGGTCCGGGAAGCGAACACGCTTCAACTACCGATACAAACAAAATGGATATGTCTGTCAGTTCGGGAAAATGCGGCCAGTGCCACGATGAACCCTGGAGACATAACAGATATGCTCAGTGGGAAAACAGTTTGCATGCAGATCCGTTATTTGAAGGTAGAACAGTTACAGCTTCTTCAAGAAACACATTCAGCGACTGTAACAGATGCCACGATGGATATACATATATGGGATTCACAAAAGGCTTGGCTTTACCACCGAATATTACAACTGCTGACCAGCAGGGTATCGGATGTGCATCTTGCCACGACCCGCATGGTAGTACAAATGAATATAGCTTAAGAACAAGAATAGCAGGAAGCGATACTTTATCCGGTGGATTTACATATCCGAATGCCGGAACAGGTAAAGTTTGTCTTGACTGCCATAAAGCAAGAAGAAATCCTGTATGGTATGTTGTAGCAGGCGGAAGTCTTACATCTACCTGGGGTCCCCACGGATCAACACAGGGTGACGTAGTTCTTGGTAAAAACGCTGCATCATTCGGCGGTGTTCCGTATATCAGCGGTTCGCACAAAAATATAGAAGGTGTTTGCGTTGGATGTCATATGGCAGCGACAACAGATACAGGAACAGTTACGAGAGATAAAGTCGGTGGTCATAGCATGAACCTGCACTATTCAGCTACAAATTATGACCATATGACCGGATGCGTTGGCTGTCACCCCGGAAAGACCAGCTTTGATGACTTCCTGGCTCCTGAAGATTATGATGGCGATAACGTTGTCGAACCCTGGCAGAAAGAAGTTGAAGGTTGTATCAGGAATTTAAGAATAAAATTACCCCCGGTCGGAGTTGATTCGGTAAGTTGGGGTCTAATTGCAAGGGATTCCAATAATGTCAACTTAAGAAAAGCATACTGGAACTATCAGTATATCAACAACGACGGAAGCCTTGGAATGCACAATCCGTTCTATACAATACAGGTACTGTTAACTTCATATCAGTATGCAGTTGGTGTACAGAATATCAGCAATGAAGTTCCGTTAAGATATGAACTGTCACAGAATTATCCGAACCCGTTCAACCCGACTACGAAGATTAATTTTGCAATTACAAAGAATGAAAATGTTTCGATTAAAGTGTACGATATGATGGGCAGGGAAGTGATTACACTCATAAACCAGAAAATGGGTGCAGGTAAATATTCAACCGACTGGACAGGTGTCAGCGGAAACGGTCAGAAAGTATCGAGCGGTGTTTATTTCTACAGACTCGTAACACCAAGCTATACGGAAGTTAAGAAAATGGTTCTCGTGAAATAAAAGTATTTTTTTGTTCTCCTCCTAATACAGAGGGCTGCCTGTTACAGGCAGCCCTCTTTTTTTTAAATTAATCTGCAATGGAACTTAATCAGGCAGGGAGGTGTTTTCAATATTATATGTATATACATATAATATTGAATTTATTGTAAAACTTTAAATATAAAACTATGAAAACAAAAAAATATTTCGGTTTCGGAATCCTAAGCTCACTGATTTTCTTTGCAGTAATTTCAGGATGCAGTAACAGTGATTCACCTGTAACATCCGGAAGCGGAAGCTCAACTTCCCAGAATATAGGATTAAGCATTATGCGAAACGATAATGCTCTCGATAATCCTCTGGCGGATACATTAATCATAACATCCGCAAAAGCGCTTATCAACGAAGTGGAAGTAGAAAACCAGAGTCCCGGAACCTCAGTCCACGTTAATCCTTTTGTGATTTACTTTAACAGCAACGGCTCCATTCAGGAAATAATCGGCGGACAGATACCTGCAGGTACATATACGAAAATCAAATTCAAGATTCATAAACCCGAAGATAACGAAACACCGCCGGACCCTGAATTCAAGGAAGGCACAAGCGGAAACCAGAGATATTCTTTTATTATTAAAGGAACATATAACGGCAGCGCCTTTGTATATAAATCAAAACAGTCTGCAAGCCTGATATTAAACTTCCCGTCAGGTATTAATTTTGCAACAACCAAAAAAAATATTACAGTTATATTCAATAAAAAATCCTGGTTTTACAAAAACGGTTTGAAAGACCCAAATAATTCGAATAACGAAAACGAAATAGACGATAATATCAGGACTTCATTTAAAAATGCATTTCTCGATGATGATAAAAACGGACAGCCCGATAACTGAAAAATAACGATTTTATTAAAAGGGAGCCGGTTTGTCAAATCCGGCTCCATTTTTTATATGCTTTCAAATAATTTTGAATTGATTTTATTTCTTACTTCTAATAAGTTGAAATAAAATAAAAGTTTTTATCATGAAACGAGCTATCTTCCTTTCCTTTACGCTTATTGTTTTTATTGGTCTTTCCATTTACATCCACTTGAATAAAAATAGTTTGCATACAAAAGCAAATAAACCTTCCGGTATAATGACTTCGCTCCAATGGATGTCGCAAATCAGGGCATACCCGGAGCCTAACATCCCGGCTGATAAATTTTATCAGGCATTCGAATATTCGAAAAATAATCTTGCCGGGTTAAATGATAATCCGAATCTTGATTCCTGGACCTGTATCGGACCAAATAACATCGGAGGCAGGTCTAATGCTCTGGCTGTCCATCCGGTCGATACTTCGATTGTTTATATCGGTTCCGCATCGGGCGGATTATGGAAATCGACTACAGGCGGTATAGGAGCTTCAGCCTGGACGCTCATAAATACCGGTTTCCCGAGCCTCGCCGTAAGTTCGATTGCAATAGACTCAGCTAACCCGAATGTAATGTATATCGGAACGGGAGAAAATTACGGATACCAGTATTCAAGCTACGGACTTGATATCAGGGTTACACGCGGTATGTATGGAATCGGAATTTTGAAAACAACTAACGGTGGCACAACCTGGACGAAATCACTCGACTGGTCTTATAATAATCAAACAGGAATATGGGATGTGATTATTAATCCGAAAAATTCAAACGTGTTGTATTCGGCAACAAGCGAAGGAATATATAAAACTGTTAATGCAGGCAGCAGCTGGTTTCAGGTTCTGGGTTATAAAATGGTAATGGATTTACTTATTAATCCAGTCGATACAAATATTTTATATGCTTCTATCGGAAATCTGACAAATAATTCCCCCTTACCATCGGGTGAAATCGGTATTTTCAAAAGCACAAACTCAGGCTTGAACTGGACAAAGCTCTCAGGAGGATTGCCTGCTTCCTGGTCAGGAAAAGCTACACTGGATATGTATAAGGGAAATCCTGAATATATATATGCTAATATTGCAAATGATGTTACAAGTTACGTCGGCTATTACAGAAGCACAAACGGCGGACTTAACTGGACAGTCGGCTCAACTACCGTTCCTTCGGGCAATCAGGGCTGGTATAACCAGGCGCATATTGTAAAATCAAATGACCCGTATTCGATTCTGCTTGGTACATTAAACGTTGAAAAATCTACAAACGGTGGTGCAAGTTTTTCCACTAAATCAAGTTGGAGTGCGTGGAATTCGGGTGCAACTCCTCCGGGACAGCCCGAAGGTCCTTCGAATTTCGTTCACGCAGACGTTCATTTCTATGCCGCAAATCCGAAAGATCCGAATAAAATTTATATAGCAGCGGATGGCGGACTCTACAGAACAGATAATTTCGGAGAAACATTTTATTCCTGCAACGGAGGATATGTTACTTCGCAGTTTTACGGTAGCCTTGGTAATTCAAGTACTGATTCTGTATTTTGTGTAGGCGGATTGCAGGATAACCGCTCGGCTTTTTATCAGGGAACTACAGCCTGGTATAAAACTTTTCAGGGAGATGGTCTTTGCTCACAGGTTAACTCGCAAAATCCAAGTATCTGCTATACGGAATATACGTATGGAGCAATTTCCAGGTCAACAAACGGCGGTGTAAGCTGGAGCAGCGGATATGGTCCTCCGGGTAATGGTAGTGCAACAAGCTATTGCTTTAATGTTCCGTACGTTGTATGTAATTCAAACCCGACTGTACTTTATTCAGGCGGTGCAACTATGTATAAGTCGACAAATAACGGTTCAAGCGGAAGCTGGCAGACTCAAATTACTTTCACTAATCAGAAAGCTCTTTCGATTGCTGTTTCCGGCACCGGAACGGATACTGCTTATGTAGGAGTGCTTCCAACAAATACAAGTTCTGTTGCGGATGTTTACAGAACAATTAACGGCGGAACTACCTGGACAAATATTTCCGGCACTTCCATACCGAACAGGTATCCGACAAAAGTTCACGTTAATCAGTACTATTCAAATGAAGTCTATGTTACATTCGGCGGATTCGGAACTGCGCACGTGCTGAAATCAACTAATGCAGGAGAAAGCTGGATTAATATAACCGGTAACCTGCCGGATGTTCCCGCTCACTCTGTTGCAGTTGACCCGGTCTATCCGCAGAATGTTTATGTTGGCAATGACCTTGGAGTTTATGTATCGACAAACGGAGGAACAAGCTGGAATGAATACAGGAGCGGAATGCCTTATGCAATAGTATTCGATTTAACCATAGTGAAAGTCAGCCGCAAATTCCGCGCTACGACTCACGGAAACGGAATCTGGGAAAGAAAACTGATTGCTAATCCCGTAGCAGTAATGAATAATGAAAACGGAGTACCTGATGATTTTAATTTATCCCAGAACTACCCAAATCCTTTCAATCCCGTAACAACTATTAAATTCGATTTACCCTCGAAAATCAAAAAAGGATTTGTGAAGATTGAAATATTCGATATGCTCGGTAAAAAAATAACTTCGCTTGTGAATGAAAATCTATCGGCAGGGAGATATAGCGTAAACTATGACGCAGGTATCCTTCCGACAGGTGCATATATCTACCGCTTAAGTATTGATAATAAGTTTATATCAGCAAGAAAAATGTTGATTATTAAATAATGAAAGTTATTTAATAAATGGTATCCTCCGTGTCATTCGCTCACCACGGCAAGTCACTTTGAACGCAAATGAGAGAGAAAAAAGTAATATTTTTACCTAAATCGAATAATTTCTCTACACACTGATTGCTGCGAAAATAGCAGAAGTAATATCAGACTTGTTCATATTTTGTCAATAATAGCAAAAAATATAGGTGCTAATCCATAAGTATTGTATATTATTGTCTTTATGTCATTTAACGATTAATTACACTATGATATTTTTTTTTTTTTGCGGTATATTAATTCGATTATTACCATTATCGACTTGACAAAGTCAATATTTAAATTTATTTTCGAAGAAGAATTTCCCAATTTATTAATCAAATTAAAGTGTTTTTATGAAAAAAATAACTTTAATAATAGTATTCATTTATTATTCACTCCAAATTACAAATGCACAATGGATACAACAGAATTCCGGAATACAGGAAAATCTATACGATATAAAATTTATAAACAAAAATACAGGATGGACTCTGGGTGATGGTGGTATTGTGTTAAAAACTACCAATGGCGGAAACAACTGGATAAATATACCTAATCCATCGATAAGTGCTGGAGGAATATTAAGCAGTGTGTTTCCGGTAGATTCAAATGTGGTTTATGTAGTCGGAGGTCACGAGGTAATTTTAAAAACCACTAACGGAGGAACTAATTGGATAATTATTAGAAACGGTCCTAATGGATTAGGAACCGGGTTTAGAGGTGTATATTTCCTAAATAAAGATACGGGCTGGGTATGCGGAAGTATGCGTGTACTTCGCACCACAAATGGCGGATTGACTTTTGATTCTGCGGGCATATTTTGGGGTTCGCTTGCAGATATTTATTTTAAAGATTTTAATACGGGTATTATTTGCGGAGATGGAAGAGTATTTAAAACTACTGACGGAGGTATGAATTGGTTTAACACTAATGTACCATTGCAAACCGCTGCTATGTTTTTAAGATTGGGTGTTGCAAATAAGCAATATGTGTGTGTTTCCGGAATGAATGCATACGGAGTTTACAAATCAACAAATTTCGCAACAAGCTGGATTAAAACCGATTCTTTGCAATTACCCGGTGCTTACGGTATGTATTTTTTAAACAAAGATACGGGCTTCGCCGGCAATGCACTCAATATGCTTTTTAAGACAACAGACGGGGGATACAACTGGAAACAGGAAAACACGGGAACAGGTGTAGTAGCACAAATTACTTCAGTATATTTTTTAAATGACTCAATAGGGTGGTATGCAAGCTGTGCCGGGAAAATATTCCACACAACAACCGGGGGGCAGGTAATGCAAATAACAAATAGCAATGAACAAATAGCAAAAGATTTTAAATTATATCAGAACTATCCAAACCCTTTTAATTCGGAAACGACTATTGAATTTGAAATAAACCAAAAGGGAATATTCCGTATGGAAGTATTCGATTTGCTTGGAAGGAAAATTGAAGCATTATTTATTAAACAGTTAAACGCCGGAAAGTATCAATATAAATTTAATGCTAATAATATTAGTTCGGGAATATATTTTTATAAGATTTCAAATTCTAATAGTTCAATTACAAAGACAATGTCATTGATTAAATAATTACTCAAACAAAAATGAAAACAAAAATATATATACTCACTTTATTTTTTCTTGTTGCCGTCAATTTCGCTTTTTCTCAATGGGTACAGCAGTATCACGAAACATTGTCTTTACATTTAATGGACGTAAAATTTATTAACCAAGATACGGGCTGGACTTGCGGTGGGAATGGAGCGATTTTAAAAACAACAAATGCAGGTAATAACTGGAATCTGCAAAATTCCGGAATAACAGGCAAATACCTTATTAGCATATGTGCAGTAAATGCTAATGTGGTATATATGGTTGGTTTTTTTGAGACAATCATTAAAACTACCAATGGAGGAACAAATTGGAATATCATTAAAAACGGACCTTCCGGAACAGGTCACAGCTATGAGGGTGTATTTTTTATAAATGAAAATACAGGCTGGATATGCGGAAGCGGATCTTTAATTTTTAAGACAACAAACGGAGGTACAACTTTTGATTCCGTAAATATTCCGGTTGGATATAATTTCGACATTTATTTCAGAAATGCAAATGAAGGGCTGGTATGCGGAGAAGCGGCAAGTATGTATAAAACTACGAACGGAGGATTGAACTGGACAGAAATTATTGTTCCCGTAGGAACACAAGCCGCTGATTTTTTCAGATTGTCTCCGGTAGGTTATAGTATAGTTTATACCCAAGGAACCCAGATTAATAAAATTTATAAAAGTACAAATTTCGGAAGCAATTGGGATAGCGTTGCAAGGGTACCGGGTGCAGACGAATCTTACACGGTTTTTTTTCCAAATGAAAACACAGGGTGGTGCGCAGGAACTTTTGGCTTAATGTTTAAAACCACAAACGGAGGATATAACTGGCAACCCGAAGTTGTACCGCCAATTAATCAGGCATTTATTAGATCATTATATTTTTACAATAATAATACAGGATGGGCAGTTGGCGGGGCTACTAAAATATTCTATACATCAAATGGGGGGATATCATTTATCAATAAAATTCATACAGGGGTTCCAGTTGATTTTAAATTATATCAAAATTACCCAAACCCGTTTAATAGTACCACTTTAATTGAATTTGATATACATAAAATCGGAAATTATTATATAGAAATATTTAATATGCTTGGGCAAAGTATTCAAGTTTTCAGTTATAATAAATTAACACCCGGGAAATATAAAATAAGTTTTAAAGCAAACAATTTATCATCAGGGATATATTTTTATAAAATTTCAAATTCAAATAGCACAATTACAAAATCAATGTTATTAATTAAGTGAAAGGAGAAGATTTCAAATACAAAACACAAAATAAAAATAAGGGAAAGATTTTAACAAGCAAGAGGGAAACAGACAAATAAATGCCGTGCAAAGCATCTTTCCCGAAGGAAATAAACCGTCTTATTTCCCTCTATTGTTTTAATTTATTATTTAAAAACCTATGTTAAAAGTCAAAATGTTTTATTTAGCAATATTAACTCTGCTTAATATTGCTGTTATGGGTCAGTATAACAATGACCCGATGTTCGGCTTTCACTGTGCTGACAATTCAGGGATTTATCTGCATCCTGATTTGAAAAACTCAAGCAACTTTGGAGGGAATTACAAACCCGAAAGAACAAATTCCTACCCGGGAACCAATGGAAATTCAGTTTTCAGAGTTATGGTTGTTTTTGTCCAGTTTGCAAACGATACAATAGATGTAAATAATGAAAACTGGGATACTGCCGGACCACCTGCTTATATGAACAATTTACTTTCCTTAACAAAAAACACAAGTTATGGCAGTGAATGGTGGAACGCTTATGATTCATCTACTCAAAGAATGAGTGATTACTGGATGGAAATATCGAGAGGTACTATGCACATGGTTGGTAAAGGGTTCTATGTAAAACTTTCACATCCCTGGTGGTGGTATAAAAGCAATGGCTCGCTGGAACAGGTGAATACTGAAATTTATGATAGCCTTAATGCAAAACCCGGTTTATTTTGGTCTGATTATGACAACTGGACATATAAAGACGGAACTTTTAAATATGAAAAAGACGGACAAATTGATATGATGTATGTAGTCCACAGGGGATGGAGACCGGATATAGGATTAAATCCGGGAAGTATCGCAATGCTTTTTTCGAGTACTCAAGGAAGCAGGCACGTTGTATCGAGCGGTGATACAATAGTAACCGGATGCTGGACAAGTGGTTCGGGTTGTACTTTTACACCCGGTGCAGGCTTCCCCGTAAATTCTCCTCCTGTTATATATGGTCCTTATGGTTCGGATGCTTTTCTTGGGTTGGTTTGCCACGAAACCGGGCATTATCATTTTGGCGGAGGTCATTGCAATTACGGAGTTATGATGGGAGACGGAGCGATTTACGGAATGGATAACAGGCATAGCCCATGGGAAGCAATAAAACTCAGCTACATATCACCAACAGAAGTAAATTTTAATACAATTAATTATACATTAAAAGATTTTTCTTCGAGGGAAGCGAATAATGGAGAGGTATTACAGGTACCGATTACCGGTAGTGGAGAATTTTTCCTGCTTGCTTTGAGAAATAAAGTTTCATCATACGATAGAATAATGATTGGCGATACTTCCCACGGTAACCCATATAGAGATAAAGATTTTGAAGTTGGAAAAGGGTTTGAATATGGAAAAGGATTATATATATATCATATTGTTGGAAATTATACATGGGCTCCGTTTGTAGACCAGGAGTGTGCGGACGGTTTATATTATTGGCAACAAAGAGACTCTTTTATTCCCGATTGGGTAAATCCCATAAACCCTGTACAAAAAATTCCATTTTATGTAAAAGACTCTGTATCATATAATAATGATGTTTCTTATGGAGGCTTTGCAAATATAGATGACAAAAGCCTGAGAAGTTGGGGAGGATACGGAAAATACAATACATCGCGATATGGAGATGGTACAGATAGAATAAATACTAATGAAAACGTTCCCTGGACATCCCGCTCCTGGCAAGGTGATAGGTGGGATGCGTGGAACGTAGGCTATAATCAAGTTTTTTCTCCGTATTCAAGTCCTTCCACGAGATATTGGGGAAACGATAATTCAGAAATATTTATTTATTACAAATCATATGTTAACAGCACAGTAAATTTAGAAATTTATAGAGTTGGTTCTACTTATACCGAGACTCAAATCTTACAATTAACTCCTCCTTCCCGTCCGATGGGTGTAAAAGTAGAAGACTACTATCCTGAAGGCAGCTGGTGTGTTCCGAAAGTTATTTGGAATCATAACAGAGAGCCCGATATGTTAAGAAGAGATACAACCAAAAAATACAGAGTATACAGAGCAACACAACCCGATATGAGTTCAGTTCCCGTAAATTATATTCAGATAGCTGAGGTATATATTCATAAAGATTCTGTTCCGTATTATATTGATTCCTCAATTTTAAGATTTGATTGCGCGTTATTGGATCAAAATCCTCCATACGGTACAAAATATCCGGTGCGATATGAAATAAAAGCTTTTGATACTTATGGTGACAGTTCTGTTTATTCTGATTTTGCATCTACCGAAGGGATAAGTCCTGATGGAGGTATCGAAGATGGTGGAGATAACAGAATTGCCAATACCAATACTCCAAAAGAATTTAACCTTAATCAAAACTATCCGAATCCTTTTAACCCTATAACAAATATCAAATACGATTTGCCCAAGGATGTTTTTGTGAAAATAAAAATTTATGATATACTCGGGAGAGAAATAAAGACGATTGTAAATGAATTTAAGAAAGCGGGAAGCTATCTTGTTTCCTTTAACGGCTCCGAACTTGCAAGCGGGATTTATTTTTACAGGATTGAAGTCGTAGATCCGACCGGGCGGACAGGAAGTTTTTTACAAGTTAAAAAAATGCTCCTGATTAAATAATGATGTCGTTTAAGATTCAAGAAACACGTTACGGTTTTCTTCGTAACGTGTTTTTTATCTCTTCCTTTTCCTGATAATTTCTTCCCCGACTAATTGAATCGCATCGTGAGTAGAAATCAGACTCAGGTTTATTACAAGACTGTACAGCGAGGGGTCTTCTATGTCACTGCTGAAAAATTTTTTAATGTATAGTTTTCTTCCTTTATCTTCTTCCCTGATAAACTTAGCCGCTTCAGATTTGCTAATGCTGAATATGTCCTGTATATTTTTGATTTTTCTTTCAAGCGTATCGATAAGTCTGATGTGAACTCCGCCTGTCAGGTGCCTTGTGATTATGTTCGCTCCTCTTCCAATCAAAATAACATTCCCGAGCATTGCTAGATGAAGAATAGTATTGCTCGCTTTTCTTATCATTGATTCCTCGGATGGATGCAGAAAGAAAAGCTGTTCCAGTACATCCTGCATTTCCGAAATTTTCTTCTCAGGAATGTATTTTGCCATTTCCGCAGGAAGATTGTGCTCGTGTGTAACTTGCTCGAGAAGGTTTCTTTCAAATGATTTCCAGTTGTTTCTTCTCGAAGTGTCGTTGCCGTTCAGATACTGAACAAGCAGCTCTCCGAACTGGATACCTCCTGCACCTGTCTCTCTTGAGATTGTTACAAATGGCTCGGATATAGAAGTATTGCCTGTGTACGATTCTTTGTGAAATGCGATTTTACGGGTGAAGTATTTTTCAAATGCTTTAACTGAAGTTTGCCTATCCATATAGATATCCTCCCTTCAGTTATATTATAAGGGAAAATAATTTAATTAGCCATAGCAAAAAAAAGTATATGCGTATTTTAATCGATAAAAATTTCAGTCGCCGGGCTGTGAGACAGGAATAATGGCATGCTTTCTGTATAGCCGTATGCACCGGTATTCAATATCGCAAGGATGTCACCCGGAATTGCCTCCTTTAATACTGCATTGCCGGAAAACTCATCCAGTGAAGTGCAAAGCGGCCCGGCTATTATATATTCCGTGCTTTTTTCAGCGCCTCTTAATGCAGCGGATAAATTTATAATAGGATGATTTTGCCCGATGAGAACAGGCCTTATCAGGTGATGAATACCTCCGTCCGTTAAAAGGATTTTCTTACCGCAGGATTCCTTTGTGTATAAAACCTTTGTAAGATAAATTCCTGAAAGTCCGGATAAAAATCTTCCGGGCTCAAGAATGATATTTTTTCGCAATAGAAAATCTTTATACTTCGGATTGTTGA
The DNA here is from genome assembly GCA_016218085.1 of Ignavibacteriota bacterium. Lineage (GTDB taxonomy): Bacteria > Bacteroidota > Ignavibacteria > Tepidaquicellales > Tepidaquicellaceae > FEN-1279. The sequence continues at coordinate 142,032 of JACREY010000017.1, read as the reverse complement.
TTAAATCCTGCAGGTTGTTTCCTAATTTCTCCGTATCGAGAAAATTTTCGTTTTCAGAGTAGGGGATTCCAAGCCCTCCTCCTGCATCAATTAAATCAAATTCAAGATTGTGCTCTTTTGAAAAATTTATTGCAGTATCAATTACGTCTTTGATATTTAAATATATCCTGTTCCAGTCAAGAATCTGGGAAGAGTTGAATATGTGAATCCCTTTTATTTCTATATTGCCGAGACTTTTTGCCTGCCTGAATACTTCGGGAATGAAATCGATATCTATCCCGAATTTGCTTACCCCCATTCCGCCTATGATGCGGTTTTTTTCCCCGGCTTCGAATTTCGGGTTTATTCTAATTAATACTTTTTGCTTCTTTCCAAGTTCCGAACAGATTTTATCGATGAGCATTAGCTCCTGAAGCGATTCTACATTTACGGATAGCAGATTGCTTTGAATTGCAAATCTTAATTCTTTTTCTGTTTTTGCCGGACCCGTCATCATTATTCTATCAGGCGCAAAACCCGCATCCAGCGCGGATTTTACCTCGCCGAGTGAAGCCGTATCGCATCCCGCATGTAGTGAATTCAGCAATCCGAGAATTTCAGGATTAGGATTGCTCTTCTGTGCATAAAAAATGCTGAACTTCTCTGGCAGTGAATTTCTTAAATTATTATACTGGTCTGCAATTACTTTTCTTGAATAGATATAACAGGGCGACGAATAATTATTTATGAAAATACTTAAATCTTCAATCTTATTCACCTTGAAAAAAGGATTATTGTCTGACCAATATTCGCTCATCTTAATAAATCCTCTAAAGTAACGGATGAATTTGTTTTTGTGTCACGGTATTTTATTATCACGGGACAATATAAATGAATTCCTTTCTCTATGCCTTTCCCTGATGTTATTGGTCTGCTGCCGGAAACCACTACTGCGTTTTTCGGAATAATAAGAGGTTTATCCGCGGTCTTTTTTATGAATTCACCTGTTGTATTGTCAAATACGGGAGTCGAAGCATTTAGTATTACACCCGTTCCGATAACTGCATTGGCCTGAACAATCGTTCCTTCATATATCCCGCAGTTGCCTCCGATGAAAACATTGTCTTCAATAATTACAGGCAAAGCCCCGATTGGTTCGAGCACACCGCCTATCTGCGACGCCGCAGAAAGGTGAACATTTTTCCCTACCTGTGCGCAGGATCCTACTAGCGCGTGAGAATCTATCATGCACCCTGAATCCACATAAGCGCCAATATTCACATAAGCAGGCGGCATCAGTATCGTACCCTCCGCTACAAATGAACCTCCGCGGATTGATGTTCCACCGGGAACAATCCTGACCTTGCTCACCGGTGAAAAGTGCTGAACCGGGAGAGTGTCTTTATCAAAGAATGAAAATATTCCGCTCTGCATTTCTGTCAGAACTCCGGACTTGAATCCGAGCATTATGGATTTCTTTACCCAGAGATTAACTTTCCATTCATTTCCGGATTTTTCAGCAGCCCTTACTTCGCCTTTTTCAAGAGCTTTTCTGAAATCGGCAAAGAATGCAATAACCTCTTCTCCTGGTGTGCTGTCTGTTATGCCGTTAAACCTTTTTTCAAGAATATTCATTTTATTTTTTTATACTTAAGTCTTTAATTGTTTTTTTGATTATTCCAAATGTCTTATCGGTTGATTTGTAAAGCGGCGGTCTCAGAGTATTTTCCATCAGTCTTAAATAATTCATTCCCGCCTTTACGGGAATCGGATTGCTTTCGATGAAACAGTTTTTGAAGAGCGGCATCAGTCTGTGATGAATCCCCTTAGCTTTTTTAAAATCTCCTTTTAAAATCACATTCAGGAAATTTGACATTTCCTTCGGCGCTATATTGGATGCAACACTGATTACACCCTTCGCTCCCGTAACGCAGAGCGAAAGTGTCTCGTCGTCGTTACCGGATACTACAGAAAATCCTTTCGGAGAGTATTTTATTATCTCGCTTATCTGGCTGTAAATACCCGAGGCTTCTTTTACAGCAATTACGTTTTTCAGTTCGGCAAGTTTTAATGTTGTCTCCGGAAGCATATTAACTCCCGTCCTCCCCGGAACGTTATAAAGTATTATTGCTTTATCGGTTGATTCTGAAACTGCCTTGAAATGATTATAAAGCCCTGTCTGTGTCGGTTTGTTGTAATATGGGGTAACTATTAAATATCCGTCGACACGGAAGCTTTCGTATTCTTTTATTGTCTGGATTGTATGTGAGGTGCTGTTCGAGCCCGCTCCGACGAAAACGGGAATCTTTCCCTTTGTCTCAGACAGAACAATCTCTATGATTTTCCTTTTCTCATCGGCTTCAAGGCAGGGCGTTTCACCCGTGGTGCCGAGAGGTACGAGGAAATGTATTCCCGACTTAATCTGCCTGATAACAGATTTTCTGTAAGAGTTGTAATCAATTTCGAGATTTTTTTTGAACGGCGTAACAAGAGCCGTTCCTGCTCCCTTTAATTCTTTTATCATTTTAAGTTTTTTATTTTTTGTTTGAATAATTCCTTGAATTCAATCGTACCTTTTACATTATTTATCCATTCCGCCGCAAGCACAGCACCCATTGCAAACCCCTGCCTCGAATATGCTTCGTGCCTGATATTAATTTTGTCTATCTCGGATTCAAAACCGATATCGTGAATACCTTTTATAAAACCTCTCCTTAAAGAAGATACCGGAATGTCTGTTTCGAAATTTTCACCGATAATATTTTTTAGTGTTACGGCTGTTCCCGAAGGAGCATCTTTTTTTTCTTTATGATGAAGCTCGATGATGTATGGATTGTAATCAAACTTCCCTAGCAGTTCCGAAGCATAACCGGTAACTTCAAACAAAATATTTACTCCGACAGAAAAATTTGTCCCGTATATCAGTTTCTTCTTTTTAGCGGTAAAATATTTCTTTACCTGCGGCAAGATGTCGTACCAGCCCGTTGTTCCGACTATTGCACCTACAAACTTATCTGCAATTAATTTGTAGTTTTTTCTGAAAGCATCCGGTGTCGAGAAATCAATACAGCATGATTTGTCGGGCTTTGCTGATTTTAATTCCTCCGGTCTTGTAATAATCCTGCCTGCGGAGTGTCCGCGCTGAAGGAGAATTTTCTCCACCTCTCTGCCCATCTTGCCGTAACCGGTTAATGTTATTTTCATATTTTTATCCGAAAAATTCTTTATGAAGAGTTTTAATCACATCATTTAGCTTGTCCCTGTCCACTACAAAACTGATATTTATTACCGATGCTCCCTGCGAAATCATCGTGATGTTGAATTCTCCCAGCACCTGGAAAACTTTCTTTGCCACCCCGGGAATGTATTTCAAATTACTGCCGACAATGCATACAAGCGATTTATCCCTGTCCACGTTTACTTCAGAGAATTCAGAAAGCTCTTTTATGATGCCTTCTATGCTCTCATCATTATCGAGCGTGAGCGATACGTTTACTTCTGATGTTGTAATTACATCAACAGAAGTTTTATGCTTGTCGAAGACCTCAAATATTTTTTTAAGGAAACCGTGTGCAAGAAGCATCTTCGGCGAGTATATGTTAAGCACGGTAATTTCTTTCTTGCTTGTGATGGATTTTATAAAGGAATCTTTTTCATTTATGCTTTTCTTTATCAGCGTTCCTTTCCTTTCGGGGTAGTGCGAGTTCAGCACCCTCACGGGAATATTCTTTTCTACTGCCGGGATTATTGTCGATGGATGCAGTACCTTTGCTCCGAAAAATGCAAGCTCCGCCGCTTCCTTGAAAGTAATTTCATCGATAATTTTTGTCTCTTCTACTATCATCGGGTCCGCAGTAAGAATTCCGTCAACATCTGTCCAAATTTCCACCTCTTCCGCATTCATCGCCATCCCTATAATGGAAGCGGAGTAATCCGAGCCGCCGCGGCTGAATGTTGTAGTTATACCGTCCTGCGTACTTGCAATGAAACCCTGCGTGACAACCACTTTCCCCGAATTGAGAATTTTATCTAACCTCACAGGTGCCTTGCTGCAAATCACGTCGAACAGCGGCTCTGCATTCGAAAAATCCTTATTCGTATACATAAAATCCCTCGCGTCAACATATTCTGTCTTTATCCCGCTTTCATTGAAAGCATATGAAAGTATTAACGTTGATAATAGTTCGCCGTGTGAAGCGACTTTTGCTATGCTCCTTTCTGATAATTCTGATAAAAGATAAATACCTTTAATAATATCGCGAAGTCCGTCCAACAGGTCTTTTATCTTAACCTTAAGCTCTTCAAGTTTTGCTTCGTCCTTAATCAGTTCGGATGAAATCTTAATGTGTCTGTCTTTTATCTGCCTGATTATATCCGTTGCTTTTTCATAGTTGCCTTCAGCGGCTGTCCTGCAGCAATTCAGCAGTGTGTCCGTTGTCTTTGCCGTTGCTGATGAAACGACAACAGGTTTTCTCTTCAGCCTTGTCTTTACAATGCTTATTACCCTTGCCATTGCCTCTGCGTCCTGCACGGATGTTCCGCCGAATTTCATCACTATCATTATTTCTTTTTCCTTTCTGTGTAGCCGTTGTGAATGAGCCATTCAGCGTTTAATATCGCCGCCCCGGCAGCGCCGCGTATTGTGTTGTGTCCGAGTGCAGTGAATTTCCAGTCAAGAATATTGCATTTCCTTAAATTTCCTGTTGTGACTCTCATCCCTTTATCAAGATTTCCGTCAAGCAGCGGCTGCGGCCTGTATGGGTCGTCAGTATATTCGATTACCTTTTCGGGAGAAAATGCGTATCCGAAGTTTTCAATCTGATTAAACGATTTTATGATTTCCTCTTTCGATGCCTTCTTTATTAACTCCACCGAAACCGAAAGGGTATGTCCATCCCTCACAGGCACGCGGTTGCATGCAGCAGATACTTTAATGCCTGCAAAGTTTATTTTTCCGTTTTCATAATTTCCTAAAATTTTTTGCGTTTCAGTCTGGATTTTTTCCTCTTCATCTTTTATATGAGGAATTACATTCCCGAGTATATCGAGCGAAGGCACTCCCGGATAGCCGGCTCCCGATATCGCCTGCATCGTCGTCACCATTACTTTTGAAATTCCGAATTTTTTATGAATAGGATAGAGTGATATTGCCAGCGCAATGGTTGAACAGTTCGGATTTGTGACAATGAATCCGCCGGAATTCCATCTCTTCTTCTGTATGTCTATTAAATTGAAATGCTCCGCATTCACTTCGGGAATGACAAGAGGAACATCTTCCTCCATCCTGTGATTTTTGGAATTGCTTACTACTATATATCCCGCCTTTGCAAAATCCGCCTCGATTTTTCCTGCTACCGATGAATCGAGTCCCGAAAATAATATCTCTGCATCCAGTTCCGGCTCGCATTTCTTTACTGTCATTGATTTTACCGAATCTGGTATCTGCGTCTGCTCTTTCCAGTTGACAGCTTCTACGTATTTTTTCCCCGCGGAGTTTTCCGATGCCGCTATTTCTGTTATTTCAAAATCCGGATGAGCGGAAAGCAGCGATACGAGCTTCTGCCCGACTGCACCCGTGCAACCCAGTATTCCTGCTTTAATTTTCATTAACTATTTTCTTAAATATTAATTTTACGTCTTCTACTGCTTTATGTAAATCTTTTATTTTAACAAACTCATTTTGCGTATGCGCATTTAGTATGCTTCCCGGTCCGTATAATATTTTATTTTTAATATTCCTGAATTCGGGAGCGTCTGTTCCGTATGAAACAACATTTGTGTCGAATCCGTCCACGGTGTGAAAATAAATCGGCTCATCACCGTAAACAAATTCCAATTCTGTCCTGTCATCCTTTATTTCGTTCAGCCTGCTTTTCAGAATATCATTTGTTTTAAAAGTTGTCCTGAAAAATATTTTGCATTTAACCATATCTGCAACAACATTCTGCGCATTGTTAGATTCCAGCCTGCCGATGTTGTATGTAGTCTTCCCTAAAACGGAGTCTTCTTCGAAGTTTATACTCTCAAGTTTTCTGAAAAACCCGAACATCCTGTCTATCGCATTATCACCGTATTGCGGATAACCCGAGTGGCAGTTCTTTCCCCTGAAAGTTGCATTAACAAGAAGGTTTCCTTTCGAAGCTTTGATTAATTTATTTTCTGTCGGCTCTCCTATAAAAATATAATCGCAGTTCCTGATATCCCTGTTCGCTCTTCTTGCTCCCTGCGAGCCGTCTTCCTCTCCGCTGACCATCAGCATACCGATATTATTGTATCCTTCTTCTACCAGCTGTCTGTAAACTTCAAACAGATACGCAATCTGTCCTTTTGCATCACAGGAGCCCCTGCCGTAAATGATATCGTCTTTCTTTACAGGCGGAATATAAGGCGGAACAGTGTCCAGGTGCGAACAGAAAATAATTCTCGGCTCGCCGTGCTTAAAAAAAATATTAAGCCTGCCGCCTTCGGTTTCCTGTATCTCCGCTTCCGATTTTGAATGATTATGGTTTTCGAGAATGTATTTTACGAGATTGTTTTCGGAACCGGAAGTCGAATCAAAATTCAATATATTTAATAAAAAATCAATCATTTACAGAATATAACAATTTTGATTAATAATGCAAGATGCTGTTATAAAGTTCCAATTTTACAACAGATTAAAAAAATGAAAATTAATCCTGTGCTATTTTATGTAAAGCATCTTTCCGACTGCTTTGAAATCTCCTGATTTAAAAGAATAGAAATATATTCCGGATGAGAGGTTATATGAATCAGGACTGAAGTTTATTTCGTATTTCCCGCCGGACAAATACTTACCCAGAAGTTCAGTGATTTCTCTTCCGTTGATATCTGTAATTTTTAGCTCAGTAAATCCGCTTACAGGGATTTTAAACCTGATTGTTGTAACAGGATTGAAAGGGTTCGGATAATTCTGTTCAAGCAGGTAACTATACGGAATGCCGGTTCCTGTGCTTCCTGCCGATGTAATTAATTCCGATAGCTGTCTGCTCCATACCGATGCCCCGAATGTTCCTGTGAAAATTTTACTTCCTCTGATTAAAAATGAATGAATGTTTGTATTGAAGAGCCCGGTATTCTTGAGCGTCCAGGTTGCTCCGCTATTGGAAGACATGAATACTCCGTTGTATGTTCCTGCAAAAATATTCGTGCCCGATATAAAAAGCTTCTGTATGAATAAATCAGTCATTCCCGAATTAGATTCGGTCCAGTTTATTCCGCTGTTCGTCGAGCGGAAAATCCCGCCCATCGTTCCGGCAAATATGCTGTTTCCTTCGGCCGCAAGAGATGTTACCGTTATGTGGCTTACCTGACTTCCTGCTGACTGCCATATGCTTCCGTTGTCCGTTGAAAAGAATATCCCGTCGGTAGTACCGATGAAAAGTTTTCCCCCGCATAAGGCAAAATCTGATATGTTAACATCGGTCAAGCCTGTATTTATTGCTTGCCAGCTGGTGCCATTATTAGATGAGCGGAATGCCCCGCCCGACCTCGTGCCCGAGAAAAGAAAATTGTTGTATAAAAATAAAGTGTTAATACAGGTGTCTGCCAGTCCGGTATTCACCTGCATCCAGCCGGTACCGTTGTCTGAAGTTCGGTAAATTCCACCGAAATATGAGCCTGCCCAGGTGAAACTGTTATCTGAAATGATGACTCTGATGTCCTTTTTTGTTATTCCTGAATTTGCTTCCGTCCACGTTAATCCGTTATCGGACGAGCGGAAAATTCCGTTTCCTTCAGTACCCGCAAATATGTAATTTGCATTTTGATTGAGTGAATAGACATTTGCTGCATTTAATCCGTTGTTCAGTGTCTGCCAGTTTATCCCGAGATTATCCGATGATAATATTCCTGTATTCTGAATACCTGAAAAAATTCTATTGCCGTTTTTGGCAAATGCATTTATGCTCGTACTGACGGTGTAGCCCGGATTTATATTCTGCCAGTTACTCCCCGTATTTGAAGAATAATATATTCCTGCATACATCAACCCTGCAAGAACAAATGTACCCTCGCAATATAAAGCTGTCACGTATGGTGTGGAAGGCAAACCGTTATTAATTGATGTCCAGTTTAAACCGTAATCTGTCGTCCTGCAAACTCCGCCGTTCCAGGTGCCCGCAAAAAGATTATTACCCGATACGGAAAGCCTTGTAATGTTTGCGTTTACAAGCCCGTCGTTTCTAAGTCTCCAGGTTTCACCGAAATCACTTGAATGATGTATTCCTTCCGCATCCGCTGCATATAAATTATTTCCGACCGAAGCATTGGCAGGGTATGTTACGCAGCTTGAAGCCCCGAGATTTAACTGTGTCCAGGTTCCGCCGTTGTTGGTTGACCTGTAAAACCCGCAGTCAGCGCCTGCAAAAATATATGTACCGATTGAAGTCAGGCAAAGCACATTTTTGTTTGCAAGTGAAGTGTTCACTTCCTGCCAGCTGTCCCCGTTGTTCGATGTACGGAAAACACCTCTACCGAAAATTCCCGCAAAAATATATGTACCATTGGAAACAATTGCATTTACATTTCCGTTAAGTATTCCGGCGTTAACTGACTGCCACGACTGGCCGTTGTCCGATGAACGGTAAATTCCGCTTCCCTCAGTTCCTGCGAATATATATGTGCTGTTTGTGTAAAGACTTAATACTGTCCCGCCGTACATACCCGGACCCGAAGGCTGCCAGTCTGCTCTGGCAAGCAACGAAATTATCGTCATCATTAAAACAGCTGAAATTTTAACCCGGAATATCATTTATCTGGAAAAATTATTATATTAAATAATTGCAAAAATGTACGTAATATTACTAAAAATATACTTCAATTAATATTTAATTATATGTCTTATAAAATGAAAAACAATATAATCTGTTTGCTGATAACCCTGATGTTTTCTGTATTTCTTGCCTCCTGCACGAAAAAAGATACGGCAGCTCTGAAAGAAGGGGAGTGGGTAGGTGTTCTGGAAATGGATAAAAATGAAAAGAGTCAGCTTTTGCCGTTTAATTTTACATATGGTAAAAGCGAACTTGTAATCAGGAATGCCGGTGAAAAAATTGTTATTAAAGAAATTGTCAGGAAAAATGATTCCGTATTTTTTAAACTTCCTGTTTTCAGGGATGAAATCAGGGCAAAAATTATTTCAGGTGATTCACTCTCAGGGGAGTACTTCCATTTCGGAAGCAAAAGCAAATATTCCTTTCCATTCTCTGCTAAATTCGGTAAGTCCGAAAGATTCGAAAATGCTAAAACTCCTCCTGCTGCAGACATTACAGGCAGGTGGGAAACCACAGTACAGCCCGGCGATTCAGACCAGTATATGATTATCGGTGAATTCAATCAAAAAGGAAATCATCTTACCGGAACATTCCTCACACCGTCAGGGGATTACAGGTACCTTGAAGGTGCTGTGTCGGGAAATAAAATTATGCTCTCCTGCCTGGATGGCTCCCATACAATGCTTTTTAAAGCGGACATTTCCAAAGAAGGAAATCTTGAGAACGGAATACTTATCGGAGGACCAACCTGGAAAGAAAAGTGGATTGCAAAAAGAAACGAAAAAGCCGAACTGCCTGACCCGGAAAAACAATCTGCCGTTAAAGAGGGAACAGGCGTTGTGGATTTTACACTGACTGATTTAAACGGAAATAAAGTCACTCTGTCTGATAAATATAAAGGTAAAGCCGTAATACTCCAGATTATGGGCTCCTGGTGCCCGAACTGCATGGATGAAACAAGATTCTTTACGGAAATATATGATGCTTACAAACCGAAAGGACTCGAGATTGTCGGTCTTTGTTTCGAGTCAAATAACTTCGAAGATTCCAAAGAGAGAATTCAGAGATTCGTATCGCAGATAGGCGCTAAGAATGATTTTCTGTATGCGGGAGAAGTCGGGAAGAACAATATTTTCAACGTACTGCCGTTTATGAAGGAGTTTAAGGGCTATCCGACAACTCTGTACCTGGACAGAAACCATAACGTGAAAAAAGTTTATACAGGTTTCTCAGGTCCGGGAACAGGTAAGCATTATGAAAAGCAAAAAACGGATATTATACAGTTCATAGATAAACTTTTGGAATAGAAGCAGGTTATTTTATTCCGAATATTCTTAAATTTTTCATTTTCAGGTGGTAATATTCACCTGTGCATACGCTTGCAAAAAGCTTCAGTCTCAGGTAAAGCGTACCTTTTATATTTGGCGATGGCGTCGTAATTGATGTCGTGTTGTTAATTGCTCCCGTTCCGCTCAGCGAAAAAATATTTACAGCCGTGTCTTTCAGGTAATATAATGTTATGTTGGATAAATCTCCGTCTGTATAGGAATTCATCTCAAACCTCACAGTGCTGAAATCCCTGGTATCTATTGAATCAAGAATTATTGTCCTGACAATGTATGCCGAGCACGTTCCTGCAATGCTGTCAACCAGACCGTTGCGCTCAAAAAGAAATACCTGCGTTTGGGATGAAGTCGGGGAGTCACTGTTCTCCGAACAACCCGCAATTATCAGCAGTAAAATCAGAAAGGGTATTAATGCAGGAATTTTTTTCATAATTGCAGTCCTTCTTCCGTTGGTAGGTATATTTTGAAAGTAGTGCCTTTTCCTTTTTTTGATGTCACTTCTATTTTTCCTCTGTGTTCCCTGATTACCCTCTCGGCAAAGGAAAGTCCCAGACCGGTTCCTTTACCATATCCCTTTGTGCTGAAAAAAGGTTTGAATATCTTGTCGAGATTTTCCTTCGGAATGCCCGCTCCTGTATCGGATACCTCGGATATTATTATGCTGTCTGAATGTATGGTCTTTACCGAAATCGTACCATTTGAAGATAATGCCTGTATTGCATTATTTATCAGGTTTAAAAACACATCACGTATCAGGTCTTTGTCTGCGCTTATATCAGGAAGATTCTTTGCAAGACTGCTCTTAAAATTAATGTCTTTGCCTCCTGCCATGAATTCAACTTTCTCCAGTATTTCCTTCAGAATGGTGTTTATATTTAAATGTTCGCGTGTCAGCGTTACGGGCTTCGAAAAATTCAGGAGCTGCCTTATCGATTTTGTTATGCGCGTTGTCTCTTCGATTATCACTTTCAGCTCTTCATATCCGTCGTCGCTTTCTTTTTTATCGAGCAGGAGATAATCTGCATTTCCTGAAATAATATTAAGAGGATTCGAAAGATTGTGCGCTATGCTGGATACAACTTCTCCGATAAGTGCAAGATTCTCCCTTTCCCTTAACTCCCTTTCAAGCTTTTTTTCATTAGTAATATCCCGGATTATCCCTACATTTCCTATGCATACGTGATTTTCATCGAAGATAGGGAATCTCGATATGCTGACTTCCTTTATATCGCCGCTCTTTGTTACTCTCTGTGTTTTGTGGTCGGATATGAATCCGCTTTCTTTTACTTTGTTAATTATATAATCTTTCTCGCCTTTATTCTTAAGCTCTTCCGGAATCAGAAATTCAAAATCTTTTCCTAGCACTTCTTCCTTTTTATACCCGAAAATTCTTTCTGCTCCTTCGTTCCAGATGAAAATTTCACAGTCATTCCTGAATCCGATTATTGCATCGAGTGATTTTAAAATTATATCTGAAAAAAATTTTTCGTGAGCGGATTTTCCCTGCCTCATCATCTTAACCATTTCGGATATATACATCTCTACTGATCTGAGAATTCCGGAGATTTCCTCATCCGATAGCTTTGAACCAAACTGTCTTTTTAATCCCTCGAAGAGCATTGCCTTGTACTTGCCGGCTTCTCCGAGCATCATATGTTCCATATCAAATATTTTATTTAATCAGATATTAATTTTATGAATCGCTTTTATAATAATTTAACAACGCTTTATATAAAATCGTTCAAAAAAAATATACTCTATGTCTCTGTAAAAATATTTATTTAAAACCTTTCGACTTCTGATTTTTTTCCTTTTTTAAAAACGAATTCAAGTCCGTTTACCGCAAAATGATACAGTAGGTCTTTGTAAGAAGGAAAATCAAATATTAGTAAATCTGCATACTTTCCTTTTTCGATGCTGCCGTATGAGTTCTGGAGGAATAGTGAGCAGGCAGCGTTATAAGTTACAGCATTTATGATTTCTTCTGCAGACATTTTCAGCTTCAGCGAGGCAAGTGACATAATTATCTGAAGATTTTCCGTCATGCAGCTGCCGGGATTGAAATCCGTTGCAAGTGCTACGGGCACATTACTCCCGATTAATTCACGTGCCGGCTGATAGGGGATATTCAGGAAATATGATGTTCCCGGAAGCAGGGTTGCAATTATATTTTTACCAGACAGTTTTCTTATATCCCTTTTCTTGAGGACTTCGAGATGGTCAACCGATATAGCGTTTGCCCTGATTGCTGCATCAACTCCGCCTATTGAATTGAACTGGTCCGTGTGAACCCTCGGAATTAACCCGAATTTTGCACCGAGCGACAGTATGCTCTCTGTTTCTGCCGCATCGAAATAATTTTTCTCGCAGAAAACATCAATAAACTTCGCGAGTTTCTTCTTTGCAATCTGCGGAATCATTTCGAAACAGATTAAATCTATGTAGTCCCTTTTGCTCATATCCTTTGGTACTGAATGAGCGCCGAGAAAAGTCGGTATTATGTTTATGCCGTATCTGTTTTTCAGGTTCAGCTTGTTTATTACTTCAAGCATCTTGATTTCATTCTTCAGGTCGAGTCCGTAACCTGACTTTGCCTCGAGAGTTGTTGTGCCGTAAAAAAGAAAGTTCCCGAGACGCTTTTCGGATAACCTGAAAAGCTCTTCGGGTGTTGCATTGCGCACTGCATTCACGGTTGATGCTATTCCTCCTCCGGCTTTGGCTATTTCTTCGTAACTGCTTCCTTTTATTCTCATTTCGTATTCATCAGAGCGCGAACCCGCAAACACAAGGTGTGTGTGTGAATCTATGAACCCGGGCATGACCGTCCTGTTCTTTCCTTCTAAAACTTCATATTTGCCTTTGTAATCCTTTAAATATGTTTTCAGTTCAGTACCGGTGCCTGCAAAAGAGATTTTTTCTCCTTCGATAAACACATTGCCGTTTTTAATCAGTACTATTTCGGACTGTCCGGAACCTTCCTTGGGCTTTCCGGAATTGCTCTTGCAGGTAACCAGGTTGGTTATATCTTTTATTAAGTAATCCATTCTTTTCTTTTGTTCGAAGGTAAAATATGAAAATAATATTTAAGTGTAAGTGGAAAAATAGAGGAAGAGCGGTTTACCGTATTAATACGCTCCACCAAGCGGATTTTCAATATACTGATACAAGGGAAATAAGTTGATTCTCCAATATATACGCAGGTATTGATGTATATAAGATTATCTGTCAACAGGAAACCCGCAAAGCGGGTTTTAAGATTTCTTTTTGTAGCCCACGGCTTCAGCCGTGGGTATGAGAGAAAAACATGTTGAACCGTTTCAACGGTTTACAAGTTTATATGCCGCACTTATTGTTTGAATTTATTAGAATAATTTCAGGTTTTAATTATAAAAAGGACTTACAATGAAAACAGATATTTATATTAACCTTCCCGTAAAAGATCTTAATAAAACTAAAGCATTCTTTTCCGAACTCGGATTCAGCTATAACCCGATCTTCACGGATGAAAATGCCGCCTGCATGATTCTGAACGAGCACGCTTGCGTTATGCTGCTGAAGGAAACTTTCTTTAAAACATTTATAAAAAAAGAAATATCCGATGCTCATAAAACCACCGAAGTACTGCTCGCAATAATGCTTAAGAGCAGGGGAGAAGTGGATGAGTTTGTTAAAAAAGCTCTTGCAATGGATGCAACCGAAGCGCGCGAACCGCGTGACCACGGATTTATGTACGACAGAGCTTTCTCCGACCCTGACGGACATATCTGGGAAATCGGCTGGATGGATATGTCACAGTTCCCGAAGAAGGAGTAGGTATTACTCCAGATACCTTTTATTCGATTTTCCTTCGTTCCAGAATTTTGGCTTGCGCTCTTCCCACGAGCGGTTGTCTTTTTTCTTTTTAAAGTTAAATTTGTTTTTTCCGTATGTGTTATTCTGTCCCTGCTGGTTGTCTTTGCTGAAGCTTTGGCTCTTTCCCTGCTGGTTGTCTTTGCCGTAGCTGTGTGCCTTTCCCTGCTGGTTGTCTTTGCCGAAGCCGTAGCTTTTTCCCTGAGTGTCATTCTTTTTAAAACCCTGATGCTGTCCCTGTGTCTTGTTCTTGCCGAATGTATTGTTATCCTGTCCCTGCGTGTTGTCTTTTTTGAACGGCTTGTTCTTTATAAAGGGTTTGTTTTTGTTGAACGGTCTGTTCTGCTGTCTTCTGTCCGGGTCATCGCTCCCTTCCCGCCATACAAGGGGTTTTTGCTGGTTCCAGCTTTCATTGTTTCTTTTTTGAAATCCGCCGCCCTGGTTTTTCTTTTTATGGAAATGCTGCCTGTTCTGTCCATAGTTTTTTCTTTCATATGAATTCGTATGCAAATGCTGCTGGTCGATGTGTTTTTCATTCCATACCTTCGTATTGCTTTCGTCGAAATTGGGCTGAAGCTCTATCAGGTCTTCAAATTCTTCCTGTAGCTCGGGTTCCTGTTTCGGTTTTTGCACGTGAATTTTTTTCTTCGGCGCAGGCCTGTTGTTTTTCTTTACCTGCTTCTTTGCGGTCTTCTGCTCTTCTTCAGGCAGCGATTCCGCTTTTGCTTTTTTTATCATTTTCGTATTATCGTTTTTTTTAGATAATATTTTATTAATTATTTTTTTTATCATTGGTCAAAATATTATACAGACAATAATCAACTTCTTGCAGATTATTACGTTCTGTAATTTATGTTTTAAAAATATTTATTACTTTATTTTTTATTTCAAAAAACCTGTTAATTTCTTCTGAATTTTTTCTGCTTCCTCTTTATTCCGGGCTTCGACGATTATCCGTATTATGGGTTCCGTGTTGGACTTTCTCATGTGAACCCAGTATTCCGGGAAGTCAAGCTTGACTCCGTCTGACGCGGTTATCCTGCAGTTCTGCCTCTTAAAGTGTGATATGACTTTCTGCAGAATCTTTTCGGGATTCCCTTTTACGCCGAATTTAGCTTTGCTTATATAATATTGGGGAAGATTATCTTTGTATTCGCTGATTTTTCCTTTGTAATCCGCAAATTCCTGAAGTACGATTGCTATTCCGGCCATCGCATCGCGCCCGTAATGTAGCTCCGGAATTATTACTCCGCCGCTCCCTTCACCGCCTGCAATGGATTTATTCTTCTTCATTTCTTTTACTACGTTGATTTCACCTACTGGACTTCTGAATACTTTCCCTCCGAACTCTTTTGCAACGTCTTCTACAGCCCTCGTCGTGGAAAGGTTTACGGATACATTTTTATTTTTCGATTTCGAGTTTTTCAGAATATTCCTTACAACCGTTGTGATTGTATTTTCCTCAATGAACGGCTCGCCTTTTTCTGTAATGATAACAAGGCGGTCGCTGTCCGGGTCAACGGAAATCCCTATATCCGCTTTATGCTTTTTCACTGCATTGCAGAGCTGTGTGAGATTATGCGGAAGCGGTTCAGGCATATGAGGGAAAACCCCGGAGCCGTCGCAGTAAAGCTCTATCACTTTGCATCCGAGCTTCTGCAGCAGCACGGGCACGATATAGGAGCCCGATGAATTCACTGCATCCACCACAACTTTGAATTTTCTTTTCTTGATTTTGCTAACGTTAACCGATTTAAGCTTTAAAACTTTATCAATGTGCTTCTGTATCCAGGAGTAATCCGAAACAACAGGTTTGATTCCGTTTACTTCAGCATAATCGAATACATCCGATTTTCCGAATTCGATTACTTTTTTAATCTGACTGCCGTCGAGAAATGTTCCGTCGGGATTTAAGAATTTAAGACCGTTCCAGATTTGCGGATTGTGCGAAGCGGTAATAGCAATTCCGCCTGCGGCTTTCAAATCTTCGGTTGCAATCTGAACAGTCGGAGTCGGCACCACGCCAATATCCACCGCCCTGTATCCCGACATCGAAACTGTGGAAAGCACTATGTCGGCTATCAGCCGCCCGTGCAATCTTCCGTCGTTTCCAACTACTATTTTGTCCGATTTGGAATTTTTTTTGCAGTACTTAATGAATGCGGAAGTGAATTTGATGATGTTAATTGGAGTGAGGTTATCACCCAATATTCCGCGTACTCCCGATACTGATGCTATTATATCTGACATTTAGTTTATAAAGTTTGTCCGCCACGGCGGATGTAAAAGACGCATAAAGTTTTTAAAGTTTATAAAGAAAAAACTTTAAAAATCTTTATTAAAATTGTTATTAAAAATTTAATTTCTCCAATTCGCCGAGCTGTTCTACTGTATTGATACCGCAGATTTCGATATTATTATCCACGGGCACTGCACCGATTCTGATTCCCTTTTCCCTGAAATACCTGAATACATCCGTCAGGTAATACTCTCCCTGAGCATTATCCGTTTTAAGAGTCTTGATCGCCTCGAAGAGCAGGGTGTTATCGATTATATATATTCCTGAATTTATTTCCTTAATTTTCTTTTCTTCGTCAGAAGAATCTTTTTCTTCCCTGATGTCCATAAAATTTCCTTCTGCATCGCGGATTATTCTGCCATAACCGTAAGGGTCATCGAATATAGCGGAAAGCAGGCTTGCCTGAAAATTATTCTCAAAATGAAAAGCAAGAAACTTTTCTACAGTTTCGTATCTCAACAGCGGAACATCCCCGGATAATATAAGCACATTGCCTTTAAAATCCTTCAGAAGCCCGTATGCCTGCATTACAGCGTGCCCTGTTCCAAGCTGTTCATCCTGATGAGCAAAGTTTATTTTTGAGATTTCTCCTGAAAACTTTTCCGATAGAAAATCCATTACGCTCTGCTTCTGATGCCCGACAATAGGGATTATCCTGTCCGAATGTATTTTCAGGGATAATTCTATTACATACTGAATTAAAGGTTTTCCTTTAAGCTCGAACATTACTTTCGACTTATCTGGATTTTTCATGCGTTTGCCTTTTCCGGCAGCCATGATTAACGTTGCAAGGTTCACTATTGTTAAATATATAGATTTTGTATAGCAGGATTACAATTTTATGCTTTGTTTTTTACGGTCTTTTATAATTTTATTCTTTCTGTCTACAAAGACTATCTTTGGCTTAAATTTTTTAAGCTCCTCTTCGTCGAAAGCCCCGTAAGTTATTATTATTACGTGGTCTCCTACGGCACCGTGTCTTGCGGCAGGACCATTAAGACATACGATACCGCTGTTTCTTTTGCCGGGTATTAAATAAGTTTCAAGTCTTTGTCCGTTGTTTACGTTTACTACCTGAACTCTTTCGTAAGGCAGCATATCAGCCGCTTCCATCAGCGCTGTATCGAGCGTAAGGCTCCCTTCGTAATGAAGTTCTGCTTCTGTTACCGTAGCACGATGTATTTTTGATTTACACATCACGCGTCGCATTATTGGAAATCTCCTTTGTTATTTTTCAAATATTATGTTGTCAATCAGTCTTGTTTTGCCGTAATATGCGGCAAGCGAAATTAAAACATCGCCTTTATACTCCTTAAGGTCGGATATTTTCTCTAAGTTTATGAAGTCCGTAACTGCTATATATTGTAACGAAGAATTAGGGGAATTCGTTTCAATATACTTTTTCACTTCCTTCTTTAATTCCTTTATATCATGCATCTCTTCTTCCAGTATCAGCCTCTTTGCCTCATTTAATGCCTTATTAAGAACCGCAGCTTCCTCTTTCTGCTCCTTAGTTAAATATGTGTTCCTGGAACTTTTTGCAAGCCCGTTTTCCTCGCGGACTGTCTCGCAAATCCTCAGCTTTATATCCAGGTTCAGGTTATCAGTCATTTTCTTGATTATCGCAACCTGCTGAGCGTCCTTTTGCCCGAAATATGCTAAATCCGGCTTCGTTATGTTGAAAAGCTTCAATACCACCGTGGCAACTCCCGCAAAATGACCGGGTCTGAATTTGCCTTCGAGTTTTTCTGACATCTCTTTTACTTCTACATAAGTAAGGAAATCGTTCGGGTATATGTCCTTCGATTCGGGATAAAAAATATAATCCACTCCGCAGCTTTTGCAAATGTGATAATCTCTCAGAAAATCCCTCGGATACTGATTGAAATCCTCGCTCGGTCCGAACTGTGCCGGATTAACGAAAATGCTCGTTATCACCGTGTCAGCTTCGTCCCGGGCTTTTAACATTAGCGAGCAGTGACCTTCGTGAAGGAAACCCATAGTCGGAATAAATCCGATTTTCCTGCCCGTTCTTTTCAGGAAGTTAGAAATATCCTGCATTGCGGAAATTTCTTTTATCACCTTCATTTGTCTTCTCCGAATCGCAAATTTTAAGCGTTAGTTTTATGAAGAAGATGTTTCAAAATGATGCCGAGCCTGTCTTTCATATCCCGCCTGTCCACGATTAAATCCAGGAATCCGTGCTCCAGCAGGAATTCGGAACGCTGAAAACCTTTCGGCAGGTCTTTTCCCGTTGCCTGCTTGATGACTCTGGGTCCCGCAAATCCAATAAGTGCATTTGGTTCAGCAATGTTGAGGTCTCCGAGCATTGCGTATGAAGCACTTGCGCCGCCCGTAGTCGGGTCCGTGATTACCGATATGTAAGGGATTTTTTCTTCAGCAAGCTTCGCAAGCCTGGAGCTTGTCTTTGCAAGCTGCATAAGCGATATTCCGCCTTCCATCATCCTTGCGCCGCCGCTTGCGGAGATTATCATAAATGGGCTTCCTGTTTTCAGACACCTGTCTATTGCTCTGGCTATTTTCTCTCCAAGTACGCTCCCCATGCTTCCGCCGATAAATTTGAAATCCATACAGCAGATTACAACAGGAATTTTATGAAGTTCTCCCGTTCCTGTTCTGATAGCATCGTACAGATTTGTCTTTTTCATCGTTTCTTCAATTCTCTTGTCATATGGCTTTGAATCAGTAAACTTCAACGGGTCAACAGAACGTATTTTCTTGTCCATTTCCTTGAAAGTGCCTTCATCGAATAATATGCTGAAATATTCCTCGCTGCCGATTCTGAAATGATAATTGCATTTCGGGCATACATACATGTTTGCTTCCCATTGCTTTTTGTGAATCATCTCTCCACATTCATCGCATTTCACCCACATTCCGTCAGGAACGTCTTTTCTTGTGTCTGTTGAGATGTTTTCTTTTGAACGTTTAAACCAAGCCATAATTAATATTTAAATTTATTTGACATTAAAAAGTTATTTAATAAATGAACTATTTTGCCGGAACAAAATTTTTCATGTAAAACGGTTCGGATGTCCTGTAATCCGAATACTTATTCTCACTTATGTATTTTGTTGCTAATGCTAACTGAGAATAAATATTTGACTTTCCGGATAAGCTAATCACCTCGAAGTTAAATGGCTTTAGCTTTTCAACATCCTCGTTCATCAGAAAAACTCTTCCTTCCGCATCAAAGTCTTCAGCTTTTTTGATGTAGTAATCAGATATTCTAATAACTTCGCTTTTACTGTAAGAATAATCCGCGGCGTAAAATTCGTTTGTCCTCGAATTAGAAAATACCAGCGCCGTCAGGATTTTATCCGTTTCTCCCCCGCAGTACTTGCCTGCTATTATATCGAGGGTGGGTATTTCTATCAGCCTGCTGCCCGTTGCAAAACAAATCCCTTTTGCTATGGCAGAACTGATTCTTAAACCTGTGAAAGAACCGGGTCCGTTTGAAATACTTACGGCTCCCAAACAGGATAAATCCATCCCTGCAGATTCAAATTCCTGTTTAATTAAGTAAATTAACGAATCTGCATTACTTTCACTATCCAATTTTTTTAATATAGCAATTTCTCCCGATTTGCTAAAGGCAAACTCAATGCTTCTTGATGATGATTCTAATAGTAAAATGTTCAAAATTACTTATTTTTTAGTGAATTTTATAATTCTTTCCGTCTCTTTTTCACCGAAATCGAAATTTACCTCCCTGAATTCCATCCCGAGAAATTCTTCCGCCAGCCTGCTCCATTCTATCAGGCATATGGATTTTTCATTAATGTAATCTTCGAAACCAATTGTTTCAAGCTCTTCCTTGAATTTCAGCCTGTATAAATCAAAATGGTTTACGGTAATTTTTTTCCCGGTTGCCGGGTCAGCGCCTTCATACTGGTTTACTATCAGGAATGTCGGGCTGTTCACTATGTCCTTTACATTATAATAACTGCTTATTCCTTTCACAAACTGAGTCTTGCCCGAACCAAGATTTCCTTTAAGCCCGATTACCTCGCCGGGCTTTATGCTTTCTGCATATTCTTTTCCCGCGGCTATGGTCTCTTTCTCGGATTTTGATATAATTATATTTTCCGGACTTGTTTTCATCACTGCAAAATTAACGATTTAAGACCGAAGTTACATCGGAGAAAAAAATCCCTGTCATTTCGATTCAAGCGTTACCACCGGCAGTATCATCTCATCGAGAGATATACCGCCGTGCTGGAATGTGTCGTTGTACTGGTTCAGGTATTTGTGATAATCAGTCGGATATACAAAATAAAAATCCTCTTTTGCGATAATGTAATTCACAATTCCGTTCCTCATCGGAAGCTTGTAGTCGTGCGGATTTCTTATGTGTATTGCATTCCGCGAATCCGCCTTCACGTTCCTGCCGTATTTGTACCTTAAATTCGGCGACGATTCCCTGTCTCCAAGCGCCTTTACACCGTGCAGACAGCGTATACTTCCGTGGTCGGTTGTAATTATTATCTTCACTTTCGGCTTGCCCGCAAGCTGCCTCAGCATTCCGAAAAATGACGAATGCTCGAACCACGATTCCGTCAAAGACCTGTATGCCGATTCATCGGGAGCAATTTCCTTTAAAATAGCGTTGTCGCTTCTCGAATGTGCTATCATATCCACGAAGTTAATCACTATCGCATTTACGTGATTTCCTGCAAACGACTGTATCTTGTTCTCAATCCCTCTGCTGAAATCCGAATCCATAATTTTCGTGTATCGTATGTCGTTTCTAAGCTTTATTCTCTTTCTTTCAAAAAATTTTGTCATGAATTCCTTTTCATAGTTGTTCTTCGAATTCTCATCGTCTTCCCCTCTCCATAAATCCGGGTAATGCTTCTCAAGCTCCGAAGGGAACAAGCCCGCAAAAATCGCATTCCTGCAATATGGTGTCGCAGTCGGCAATATCGAGTAATAATAATCTTTCGAGATATTGAATGAATTGTAAAGATATTTCTCCATCATCAGCCACTGGTCAAGCCTCATGCAGTCTATCACGAAGAAAAATATCGAATTGTAATTGTCTAAATCGGGTACTATGAATTTCTCCAGAATCTTATTCGAAAGAACCGGCTTGTCTTCCGTATCGCCGAGCCATTTCAGGTAATTCTTTTCCACGAATTTCGAAAACTCCACGTTGCACTCCCGCCGCTGGTCGCGTACGGTTTGCTTCAAACCCAGCTCCGGATGCTCGTCCAGCTCTATTTCCCAGTTGGTCATCTTGATGTGTATGTTCGTCCAGTCCTCCCAGGTCAGCTCTTCCATAAGCGACATCGAAATCGAATTGAATTCCTGAATGTAATCCCTCGATACCTGGTCGCCCTTTAGGCGCTTCGATTCCAGGATTTTTTTGCATACAAGCAAAACCTGGTTCGGATTCACCGGCTTTATCAGGTAATCCGTAATCTTCTTTCCGATTGCTTCCTCCATCAGCGTTTCAGTCTCGTTCTTCGTTACCATTACTACCGGCAGCGATGGCTTCATATCCTTGATTTCTATCAGAGTCTGCAGCCCGCCCTTGCCCGGCATCATCTCATCCATAAATACCAGGTCGAAATCTTCCTTCTTTATTATCTCGATTGCGTCTTCGCCGTTCGTGGCTTCAGTTACCGTGTAGCCCTTCTGCTTGAGGAAAAGGATATTGGATTTAAGCATATCGATTTCATCATCAACCCAGAGGATGTTATTTTTATTATCCATAATTTTCAAAATTTAAATTAATAAATCGTAGATATGCTTCTCTAAGCTATGTGTTTAGTTTATACTTTTATAAGACTGACTACATTTTCAATGTGATATGTGTGCGGGAACATATCAACAGGCTGAATTTTCTCTATCCTGTACTTTCCGCCTTCGCATATCATCTTTAAATCCCTTGCCTGAGTTACGGGATTACAACTAATATAACAAATTTTTTCAAAATTAGATTCAGCTAATATTTTACAGATATCGGGGTGCAGTCCCGACCTCGGAGGGTCGAGTATCACCTTGTTATAGTGTATATACTCATCGCTTGAGTTTATTGTTTCAGTAAAATCCTTAATATCCGAAAGTATGAACTCCGTATTAGCGGTATTATTCAGCTCTGCATTTTCCTTTGCATTCTCAATCGCATCTGCCACCAGCTCCGCACCGGTTACTTTATTCACCTGTGCCGAAATAAAAATCGAAATCGAGCCCGCCCCGCAGTATAAATCCAGCACATTGTCATCCTTTTTTAAATCAAGAAAATCCGCCGCAATCGAAAAAAGTTTTTCCGCCTGCAAAGTGTTCGTCTGGAAAAATGAATTGGGCGAAATCTTGAATTTAAATTCCTTCTCCTTATTCCTCAGCACTTCATAAATAAATCCCTCGCCGAAAAGCGTGTCCGAGCTTTCGCCGAAGGCAATCTGCGCTTTCTTCCTGGAATATGAATTTACCAGTGTCGTTACCGCAGGGAAGCGCGCTTTTATTTCACCCGAATATTCGTTTATCAAATCCTCGTTGTAGTCGTATGTCACCAGGTTCACCATCACATCATTTGTATTTTTGCTCTGCCTTATAATCAGGAATCTTAAATATCCTTCGTGAGTCTTTGTGGAGTATATGCTGATGTCTTTCTTCCTGAAAAAATCTCTCGTGAAAACAAGTATTGCATTCGACAGCTCCGACTGCAGGTGGCACGCGTCTATATTAATTATCTTCGAATGGAATTTAGGCACGTGCAAGCCAAGCCCGAATTTCTCCGTGCTTTCCATATCGGCTTTTTCGCGCCATATATCATTTGAAAAGGAATACTCCATCTTGTTGCGGTAGAAAAAAACCTCTCCGCTTTTCAGTGTCTGCGGAATTGTCAGGTCTTCGAATCCGCCTATCCGCTTGAATGCATCCGCAACTGACTGCGTCTTGAATTCAATCTGCTTATCGTAATCGTAATTCTGCACCTTGCATCCGCCGCAGGTGCCGAATGCGGCGCATTCGGGTTTCAGGCGAAACTCCGATTCCTTTATAATCTCCAGCGGAACCGCCTCTGCATAGTTTTTCTTGCGCTTCATAATCCTCAGCCGCGCAGTGTCCCCGGGCAGCGTGCTCTCCGAGAAAATCACGAAACCCTCTTCCGTCTTCGAAATTCCCTTGCCCTCCGAACTCAAAGCCGTAACGTCTATTACTATCTCTTCACCTTTTTTCATAAATGCAATTTAATAACAATGAACGGAGTATAAAAGGGGATTATGAATTCTGAATTATGAATGCTGAATTCTGAATTAAGAATATAGAAGATAGGAGTTAGAAGCAGAATGGAGAATATAAACGATATTGTTAAGTGCTTTGCATACGAATATGTTATCCCGGCATCCCGTTATGTTAAACGATTTGTGTGAAATCCGCCGTGGCGGATTTTAAAACGGGATCAAGGCCGGGATCTATTTCTTGCTTTCCGCACCCCTGTCATCCCGGCGGATTTTAGGCCGGGATCCACTATCTTAATGCGCTCTATGTAGAATTTCTCTTTTCTTCTTCTCTTTCTTTGATCGCTATGCGTAATGATTCAATATCCTCGTCGCTTATTAAATCATAAAATAAATCTTTCCATTCCTTATTATTTTCTTCAATCAATCTTATCTTCCATTTCCTGTGCCATTCCTTGAGCATTTTTTCTCTTCTTATGGCATAATATGCATCCCCATACTTTTCAAAATACACAAGTTTATCTGTATTGTATTTTGACGTAAACCCTTTTATAATTTTATCTTTGTGTTCAAGTACTCTGCGAAGAATATTGTTTGTAATGCCAATATAAAGCGTTCCTTTTCTCTTGCTTGCTAATATGTAAACATAATAAGTTCTTTCGTTCATTATGAATATTCTTATTTGTTTTTTTGGATCCCGGCCTAAAATCCGCCGGGATGACAATGCGGTTGGGGTTTTGTTTCCACAAATCTAATTATTTTTTAAAGCAATTCTCATTATGCCACCTCAGATTTTCTCGGTCTGGTAAATCATATTTGCTACTAGGTAAAGAAACTAATTGCTGACCATGATATTTATAATAATCTCTGCCATTCTCAAATTCTTCTTTAATCTTCTTACTAATCTCAATCAAGTATTTATCTGTGACTGTAATATAACCTGAATCAAAAAGTTTATGAAGATCCGACCTTAAAAGCATTCCGTTGTAAGTTGCATTATTCCCGGAAGTCGAATAAGGTTTAATGTGTGCTGCTTCTAATACCGGAAGAGTTTTTTCACCGCTTATCGCACATCGCCTCGAATACGCATCAGTAACTAAAACTCTAAAAGCTCCCTGACCAATTCTAACATTTGTCATGTATTTGTTATATATTGGTATCTGATCTCTGGTAACTTCAAGAGATTGACTAGGATATTTTAAAAGCAATTTCTCAACTATCTGCCAATATACTTTATCGTTTTCGTTTTCGGTGTCGTAAGTTTTTCCTTGAACTATATTTCTCGACCAATTTTCAGGTATTTTAATCCAGTCTTGTTCATTAAAAAAAATTGGGTCTGTTAATATGATACATCCAATATTCGGATTCTTTTCAATAGGATTGGCACTATTTCGATATGATTTTATTTTAGAATAAAAGTCCGCGAATTGTTGCGTTCCATTTCTATTCTGAAAAACTTCCCATGCAAATTCAATAGGAAGTAAAGAATGTGATGTGAAAAATCCAATTCCCGCAATTTTGTTTATCGGGCTTTTTAACTTTAGTAAAAATGGAGAACCTTTATCAATGGCTCTGAAATGAACTAATCCACTTGGTTGCCAAAAATTAATATCCTCCGGGCTTATCTTTTTGAGATAATTGTACCAATCAAAATCAGTATTTCCAATATAGTATTTCATGAAAATTTTTGGTTATCCTAAACTCGTCTTTTGGCTAAAATAAAATTAAATCTAAAATTTTTAAAATACCAACATTCAAATATACCAATAACAGAACGTATCCGCAATATACTTGTCGGAAAATGATGCTTCCTTTTGTTTCCTGCGCTCCCAAAGAGCCGACCTACGGTAGGCAGGGACTTTGGGAATGGGAATTATAAATTTAGTTCTTCCCAATCTTTCTCAATTAATGCATACATTAAATCATCAACCCACTTTTTATTTATCAATAAACTCTCGACGAAGTGAGCTTCTTTCCGAAATCCAATTCGTTCAACCAGTCGGATAGAGTTTATATTTTCAGGGTCTATTGATGTAATAATCCGGTGCTTATTCAAATCTTTAAATAAATAGTCAATTACTCTTTTAACAGATTCTGTTGCATAACCTTTGTTTTGAAAATCTTTGTTTAGTGTACATCCGATTTCAGCTTGCTTATTTTCACTGCCGAAAAAGTGAATCCCTAAGTCACCAACTATTTTTTTTGTCTCTTTCTTTATGATGACAAATTGAAACCAGGTTTCGGGTTCATTAATTTGTTTTGATACCCTTCCTATAAAAGTTTCTACATCACTAACAGTTGCTGGAATCCATCCCTGGTATTTATTTGTCTCTCTGTCTGAACGATATTCAAATACTTCGTTTTTATCGTCAGGTGTAATTGGTCTAATTATCAATCTTTCAGTTTCTAATATCATTTGCTTGATTTATTTATACTGCTAATTTCCTAAAATAAAACATAACTTATTTATAGCTCTTATAAAATGAGAACTATTCTTTTACTTATTTTTAATATCCCGGAATTGCTTTGCAAATTCGATTTTAAAACCCCCAAATCAATTTTGCTAACCTCTTTCACACATTACAAAAATAACAATAACAGAAGGTATCTGCAATATACTTATAGGATAATATTGTATTAATTAAGAAATTAATTATAAGAATAAAATCAAAATAAAAAAAACGCTCTTATAAAAATAAGAGCGGTTTATAAAATTAAAAATCCGATTAAAATCTTTTATTTCACAACAACCTTGAAAAACGGGTAGTTACTTTCGTTGAAGTCATCTGACATTCTTGCAAGGATATCGAATCCTTTATCATCTTTATAAAACTCCGTCTTTGTCTTTTCGAGGACATTGACATAAACGCACTGGAATTTCAGCGTACAGCTTATTTTGAATACAAGTATCTGGCCGCTTTGCAGATTCTTCGAGCGGAATTCAAATGCTTTAATGAAATGCTCAAAATCACTGAACTTGAATGCCACCGTGTTAACGCTGTAATCGGTAAGCTTGTCGATGTTGATTTTTTCTTCTCCATTATGTGCAAACTGACTACCGGAGCAGTCTTGCCTTTCCTTGCCGTTGAGATAATAGTAAGGGGTAACCGTATATCCGAAAAGTAAATTCAGATAAGTGATTTTTTCGTGCTTCTTTTTCATATCATCTATGAAATGCTGAAGATTGTTTTTCAGAAATGCCCTTACCCAGATTTCGGGTATTACGCTTTTTGTCGTTTCAAGGAAATAGCAGGTATCATTGCTGTAATCGGACTGGATGTCGGTGGTTGCATTTTTCATGAAAATGATGTTACCGAATTTCTTATTTACAAGCGGGTGCTCCTGTGAAATGCAAACCTGTGAATAAAAAAATGAGAATAAAAAAATAAGAAAAAAGAAAATAAAAAATTTGTTCCTCATAACTAACCTCCGTAAAATTAATTTTTGAAAAAAAATTAGCTTATCACGTCAGTGTGTAGGAAGGGGATATGATAAATGTGCTTAAATATATTTTTAAATATTTATTAAATCAAGCTATTAAAAACGTATAAATTCGCCGTTTTTATGTTTCTGCCTATAAATGCTTTTCTGTAAAAGTGATGAATTACCCCCCCCCCGTCCCGGGGAGTCTCCCGCTCGATTAGGGGACTCCCGTGAGACAGAAATAATGATGTATTTCCTGTTTTAAACTATTTCTGTTTTTGTTTGTTTATAAATAAAAATATTGCTATTTTATTGTATCATCTAACCTTAAATAGTAAATATATGCTAAACAACATCGAATTAAACCGCAGAATACGAAAACTTCTCAGGGAATTATACGACAATTGGAGAATTGCATCTTCCAGAATAGCCGTTGATTCAGGTGTCCCGAGCGCAAGCCTTAGCTATATGATACGGGGAAAGTTTGAGTGGAAATTGAATCACTTGCTGTCTATCATGGATTTTTTGACCCGTCACGGGGTAAAAGTATCGCTTCCTGACTTATTTGATTTTAACAGGAAAATACCTTTTAAAAAAATATTTGATATGAAAAATGCCGATTTTAGTGATGTGATTACCAGAAATAGCAGAAGAAAAAAAAATAGATTAACTCCAAAAAAGAAAATAACCGAAAAGAAAAAAGATATTAACCTGAAAAAGGAGATTGAAACAATTTTGTTTGATATAGGAGAAGTTGTAAAGGAAAATCGTTTATACAAGAAAAATAAAATCTTAATACAAATGAAAATGGAAGGAAAGAATTATACTTTTCAGAAAGAAATTAAGTTTTAGAATAAATCTGTTTCCGGGGAGTCTCTGAAAATCAGTTGACTCTCCGGGTCGGGTAGAAATTAATTCTGAATTCTTAATTCTTGTTATACACTACCGGCATTTTCCCTCTCCATTTGTTCCATAAGCCATCTTCTGTAATCAGTCTTGCTATAAAATTAGCAGTGTTTATGCGGCTGGTTTTGCCTGGATTGAAAACCCCGCTACGTGTGGGGGATTCGTGAATTGTGTATTCCGTCACTTTTTCTTCGTTCGTTAAGGCATCAGGACGGACTGCCGCCCATTGAATGTATGTATGATTTTGCCCGATGTTTACTCTTAGATATTCAGCCGCCTGCTCATTGTCCGATTGCGGAGGCACGAGGAGTCTGATTAATCCGATTGCAAGCTTTTGCGGAATGGATTCTTTTTCGTCCAAATTCCTGTTCCTGTTTGCGACGGTATTCATCAACACGAACTTTATGGGATTTTCAGGTACATTTCTGTTAATTGCTTCGCAAATAAGTCTTACCGCATCAGTGCAGAGTTTTCTCGGTTTTCCAAAAAGTCCTTTCAGAGTGATATTATGTCCGAGGCAGGATGCGGCGGCATCGCAATCTGTCAGGTGTTCCGACATTTCTTTTAAACTCATTTCAGAAATGTTTGCCCTGATTATTTCTATATTTTCATTTACGCTCCAGCCCGAAGGGATTTTGCCCGAAGGTCTGACGATTGCTTTTACCCTGTGTCCTGAATTTATTAACTGCTCCACGAGCAGTTTTCCCGTGGCTCCGCTTGCTCCTGCTATTAAGATATTCAATTTATTGATAATGATTTTGAATTGTTTCCCTGCTAATTTGTTTACGCTAAAAAAGAAAAGTTGTTTCGGTTAAAAAAACAATAAATTGCATATTTATACTGAATTTATTACTTGATATTTTCGGTAAAATAAATAATTATATGGGAAACAGGCTTCCCGGTTTAATAAAGATTAGCCGAAATTATTTTATCCCTTCGACTCCTGCTGAAACGAATAGCCGGGAAATATCAGTAAGGCAGAAAATATTTAAAATAATAAAAGGAACCAACAGAGTTTTTTTAATTTAAAATATAATTAAAATGAAAAAAACAATTTTCCTTTTTCTGATTTTACTGCTTTTCTGTAATTTATCTTTTAGCCAGCTGAAATTCCGCAGCGGCACATTTTTCCATCACTCGACCGGTCTTTGCATCTGGGGACCTAACGGAAGCTCTACAAGCATTCCCGCGCAAATGACATTATACAACAGCGTGCACGGATACACGGGAACAAATGCGGTTACTTTGAATGAATTATGGTTTCCGCCGGAGGATGACAATGAATGGTGCAGGTGGCACAGGATATTCGAAAACCAGGATACTGCAAACATACAGCCCTACTATTCTGCCAATAGGGTTATGGTTGTAAAGTCCTGTTTTCCTTCATCCAATGTAGAAGCATACGGAGACCCATCAGATACTTTGTATCCTGATTACAAAACTGTCTTGAATTACAAATGGCACTGGAGGCATATTATTAAAGTGATGAGAGCTCATCCGCAGAATTTCTTTGCAATCTGGACTAATGCTCCGCTTGTCGCAAACCAGACAAACACTCAGGAGGCTTACTGGGCGCACTGCTTCTGCAAATGGGCAAAAGACACGCTTGCAAACGGTCTTGACCCCGTTACAGGCTCATTTCCTGCAAATGTTTATGTCTTCGATTTCTTCCATAAACTTGTCGGCTCAAATTATATGCTTCCGCTTTCTTATGCAACCGGGGCGGACGACAGCCACCCTAATGCCGCTGCCACTCAGCTCGTGGCGCCGCAATTCGTGAATGAGATTTTCAATGCTTCCATTTATTATGAAACTCATTACGGAATCAGCCGCATTTCGGAAATCATTCCCGATAAATATGCATTGCATCAGAATTATCCGAATCCGTTCAATTCCTCTACAATAATTAAGTTCAGCATTAAAAATCCGGGATACACAAG
Organism: Ignavibacteriota bacterium; assembly: GCA_016218085.1. Taxonomy (GTDB): domain Bacteria; phylum Bacteroidota; class Ignavibacteria; order Tepidaquicellales; family Tepidaquicellaceae; genus FEN-1279. Next base: position 112,290 of record JACREY010000017.1, on the reverse strand, counting down.
TCTGAAGATATACGATATAAACGGAAGGGAAATATCCGAACCTGTAAATCAAAATTTAAAAGCGGGTGAGTATCAGATATTATTTGATGCGGACAATCTTTCGTCAGGGGTATATTTCTATAAACTTTCTTCTTCCGGTTTTTTTCAGATAAAAAAACTGATTGTGTTAAAATAAAATGTAGAAATAAAAGGAGTCTCCTGTTTTACGGGAGACTCCTTTAGAAAAATTATTTAAGCAATACAAGCTTCTTCGTTTCGTTAAAGCTTCCCGTTTCTATCCTGTAGAAATATGTCCCGCTTGTGAGATCTGAGCCGTTGAAGTCAACTATGTATTCCCCTGCATTCATCTCGCTATTTACAAGCGTCCTGATTTCGCGTCCGAGAATGTCGTAGATTTTCAGACTGACAAATGAATTTTTCGGCAGACCGTATTTAATTTTAGTAACCGGGTTAAATGGATTAGGATAATTCTGTGATAAATAATATTTATCCGGCACAAGCTTATTATTGTTTCCTGCACTTGATATAATCTGCGAGAAGCATATATTTGGCCTTGTTGCCTGCAGTGCTCCGGTTGTAATTCCCGTACAGCCGTCTCCCGATGGCAAGTCAGTATGGTTGTGGAATGTCATATTCAGAGCAGACGTTGAATAAACATTAGAGCTGTTTGTATAAACACTGTTATTGAAACAGATTTCAATAAGCAGGTTGCTGGTTCCGTTCCAGATAAAATACGGAGGCTGAAGATATATATAGCGCATTCCCGTTCCCGGTACTTTATACGCTCCGCTGTATGCTGTAGTCCAGCCGGTGCTCGTAAATCCCGTCAAAGTATTAAGCGCTGTATGCTGGATTTTAATATTGAATCCGTTCATTGTCAAAGTGTCGGCAGTAGTGAAATAAAAGCCGAGCCCGGTAATCGGTCCCGGAATCACTCCGTATGAACTCAATTCGTTTGCAAGAAAGAGCATATCGGTTCTTGAATCCATCCAATATGTAAAGAATGGATAGCTTACAGAAGTTGTTCCGTTTCCAACACAGCCAAATCCCTGTATGCTGGTCCTGTATATTACACCAAGGTTTCCAACCATATTCCCAATAATTGTATTCGGTATAAAATTCATATTTTTAAGATTCTGTGTACCCTGCGAAGTTACTGTCCAGCTTGTGCCTCCGTCAGTCGAATACAGGAAAGTTCCGGCATTACCGCAAGCATAGACACTGTTCAGACTCTGCGCGTATATGCTGTTCAGCTTGCTGATTGTTCCTGTATTCAGCAGTGTCCAGTTAACACCGCCGTTTGTGGTTTTAAATACCCTTCCGCTGTCACCTGCCGCATATCCGATTGTGGATGTGTAAAAGTGTACCGATGAAAGCGTATCAGTTGATATCCTCACTCCGCTCCAGTTCAATCCTTCGTTGGAAGTCCGGTAAATATAACCGTATGTATCCACGCTCCATCCGCGTCCGTCGTTCAGGAAAAAAATCTTAGCGTCATATCCCGGTGTTGTTGTAAGTGTCCACCAGGTTTGGCCGTTATCCGTGGATTTTTGAATATTCGCATAGTGGTCTCCGCAGTAACCCGTAAGTGCGGAAGTCAATTGCACTGATGTAATTGCATAAACATTCGCCGAGCCGTTCACTTCCCAGTTGTTACCGCCGTCTATTGTTTTATAGATATTTGCATTCTGGTTTCCGACAAATCCCGTATTCTCATTCTGGAAATATACGCTGAGATTGTTGCTGCTTGTTGGAAAGCTCTTTGCGATCCAGGTTGTTCCGCCGTTTGTCGTTTTCAGCACTGCTCCGTTATTACCGACTGCATATCCGACGTTTGAGTTTACTATGAAGACCCCGTTAAGGTTTTCATAAGTGCCGCTAACCTGTTGTGTCCAGTTTATCTGCGAATAGGCATTGACGGAAAAGAAAGAAATTAAGATGAAGATGTAAAAGAAGTTTTTCATTTTTTTTATTAAGGTAAAATTTATAAAACTAAATATCCTTCTGAATATTTATTTAATTCAAAGAATAGTTCTAAAAAATAAATTTTCCTATTCCCTTATCCCGGTACAATTGTAACTAATATAAACGATATTTTCAAATTAATAATTTTGCAACCGCTGAATACAATTGTAATGATTATTTAAATTGCATAAATTTTACATTATGAATAAAATAATTAAAGACGGCAGGCTTGTTGTAAAAAAAGAGAAGAATGCCGTATTCGAACTTGAAAAACGCTTCAGTGAAAACAGCTTCAGAATCAATTTTGCAAGGGCTGTTGAGGAAATATATAAATGCAAAGGCAAGGTTGTGATATCGGGAATGGGAAAATCCGGTATAATTGCGCAGAAAATCGTTGCTACATTTAATTCCACAGGTACGAATGCTATTTTCCTGCATTCTGCAGACAGTATTCACGGTGACCTTGGTGTCGTGAGGGAAGATGATGTCGTTATACTGATTTCAAAAAGCGGCGGAACGGTTGAAGTAATGAGGCTTATGCCGGTTCTGAAAAATCTCGGTGTTAAAATTATTCTGATTACAGGAAATTTAGATTCCCAGCTTTCCGAAACAGCCGACATTGTTCTTAATGCATCTGTTAAGGAAGAAGCGTGTCCGCTGAATCTTGCCCCAACATCATCCAGCACTGCGGCGCTGGTTCTTGGCGATGCAATTGCAATCGCTCTTCTGGAAAAGAGGGGATTTACAAAGGAAGATTTCGCCGCAGTACATCCGGGCGGAATACTCGGCAGGAAACTTCTTCTCAAGATTAAAGATATAATGGTCAGGGAAAAAGACATTCCCGTTGTCTCTATGAATACAGGGCTTAAAGATGTTATTTACATGATTTCCTCCAAAAGACTCGGATGCACAGTAGTATTGAATAAGAATAAAATTGCTGGTATCATTACCGATGGCGACATTAGAAGACTGCTTCAGAAGGATTTTGATATTAATAAAATCACCGCAAAAGATATTATGTGTAAAAATCCGAAAACAATTTTTGAAAGCACATTGGCAAAAAACGCGCTTGGACTGATGGAGAAGAATAAGGTTACACAGCTAATAATCTGCAACTCTAAAAATAAACTTGTGGGGATTGTGCATATTCACTCTCTGGTGGAGTTGGGATTATAATCACTGATTACGTTGATTTCACTGATTTTATGATAAGAGCAAATGTTATTTTTTATTAATATAGTAAATGATATGAAAAACATATCAGTAATATTTCTATTATTCGTGATTTTTTCTGCTTGCGAGAGCAAAGTGGAGCCGCCCCGCACAGACCTTAAATCCGGTGAAATACCCGACCAGGAAAGCTGGAAATCTTCTGTTGCATTCTCCGATTCGGGAAATGTGAAAGCGATTCTGAATGCCGGTCATATTTCGGTTTATAATTCAAAAGCTTACACACTGATAGATAGCGGAGCAGTAGTGGATTTTTACAAAGCAGGCGAAAAAGTTTCGACTCTTACCGGAAAAAGAGGGAAGGTGCTGGATGCCACAAAGGATATAGAAATGTATGACAGTGTTGTTGTTGTTAATAAGGAAGGAAGCGTTCTGAGAACTTCCAAACTTTACTGGAATAATAAGCTTCAGAAAGTTTCTTCCGATGTGTACGTTAAAATCACTACTCCAAAAGAGGATATTGAAGGAATCGGGTTTGAGTCCGACCAGAATCTCAAGAATTATACGATTTATAAAGTGACAGGAGTTTTTACAAAGTAGTCAGTAGACAGTAGAAGAGCGTCAATCGTAAATGGTCAATAAATTTTAATTGAAAAAAAATACTTATATATTATTTCTTGTTTTTTTTATCTTATCAATCGGATGTATTTTTGCACAGGATAAGATAGAGCTTAAGTACAGCGACAAGCTTACAGGCAGGACTGAAAACGGGCAGACAATCAGGGAGGCAATAGGCAATGTTCATTTTGTACACGGCAATATAAAAGTTTACTGTAATAAAGCATACCAGTATATCGATGCTAATAGGGTTGAACTTATCGGTGACGTAAAAATTTTTCAGGACACACTTGCACTCTTCACTCCAAAAGCAACTTATTATGGAAATGACAGCAAGGCTATCTGCGAAGGCGGAGTTACGCTGAAAGACCCGAATGCAACTTTAAGGGCAAATCACGGAATATATTTCTTCAATGAATCAAAAGCAGTTTTCGATAAAGATGTGATTATTATTAATCCTGCATACAGGATTACTTCAGATCATCTTACATACATGCGAAATTCGGAGGATTCCTATGCCAAAGGAAATGTAGTGGTAATCAGGGATTCGACTGTTATCAAAGCCGAGAATATTGATTTTTACAAAAGACAGGGCAAGACTTATGCACTTAAAGATGTCAGCATTGAACAGGACTCTTCCGTGATTTTTTCTGATACCCTGACGGATTATTCTAATGAAAAAAAATCGATAGCATCCGGTAATGTAAGACTGAACAATATGAGGAACAATGTAAATGTTTACGGCGACTATCTCGAAAATTATGAAAACACCAAATACACTTTTATCAGAGGTAATGCTAAGCTTGTTCAGGTGGAAAAGGAAAAAGATACAATGTTTATATATTGCAGGATAATGGAGTCATACAGAAATGCACCCGAGTATTATGTGGCAAAAGACAGCGTGGATGTTATAAGGGATAAGTTTTATTCTAAAAGCGGTCTAGCGGTGTATTCCAAGACTGCTGAAAAAGGTTTGGATAAAATGTCTTTTTATATTGAGCCGATTATCTGGCAGGATAACATTCAGCTTACGGGCGATACGATTTATGCAGATTTGAAAGATAAAAAACTTCGTACAATTTACGCAAAAAAAATAGACGGGCTTGCCAATTCTGATTTTTCTTTTATGATTATTCAGAACAAGGATTCTGTATTTGCCGACAGGTTCGACCAGGTTACAGGGAAAGATATTAATATACATTTTCTGGATGATAAGGTTAATTATATCGAAGTAAATAAAAATTCCAACAGCATTTATTTTATGTATGAAGACAGGAAAGCCAACGGAGTCAATATATCAGAAGGAATGAATATGATAATTACATTTGACAGCGCGCAGAAAGTCGATAAAGTTAGAATTGATAAGAAACCAAAGGGACAATATGTGCCCGAACCAAAAATTAGCACTGTAACATTAACACTTCCGGGATTTTACCTCAGAAAAGACAAGCCTTTCAGGAGATAGTTAATTTCCGTTCAGAATCTTTTTATAGTAATCTTCGTAGATAGTTACAATTTTATCTTCTTCGAATTCCTTTGCGCGCTCTCTTGCGTTTTTGCTGAAGATGGAATATTTCTTCTGGTTTGAAAGAAGCTCAATTGCATATTTTGCCATTCTGTCAATATCGCCGATTTCTGCAATGTATCCGGTTTCGCCGTGAAGGTTTAATTCAGGCAATCCTCCGACACTTGTGGATATAACAGGCACCTCGCAGCTCATTGCTTCCAGTGCGGCAAGTCCGAAACTTTCTGTCTGGGAAGGGATTAAAAATAAATCCGCAATTGAGAGAAGTTCTATTATGGAATCCTGCTTGCCCATAAAGCGGACACTGTCCTGAATGTTTAGTTCGCGGCAAAGTCTTTCGCAGTCACTTCTTTCGGGACCATCACCGATTAAAATTAATCTCGCCGGTATTTTCTCTTTTACTTTTGCAAAAATCTGAATTACGTCTTTCACTCTTTTAACAGGTCTGAAGTTTGAAGTGTGTACAAGAATTTTTTCCATATTCGGGGCAAGAGTTTTGGAGCAGGTGCAGTTTTCATCTTTATTAAGTCTTCTGTATTTCTTCGTGTCGATGAAGTTCGGAATGACTTCGATATCTTTGTTGATTTTATAATTAGATAAAGTTTTATCTTTTAAAAATTGTGATACGGCAGTTACACCGTCTGATTTTTCTATGCTGAATTTCATTGTCGGCAGGAAACTCGGCTCCAGCCCGACCAGTGTTATATCCGTTCCGTGCAAAGTAGTGATAACCTTAATGTCTTTATTTGATTTATTTTCAAGTTTAAGAATTTCCCTTGCGAGGAAAGCGCTGGTAGCGTGGGGTATTGCATAATGTGCGTGAATCAGCTCTATGTCGTGAAACTTTGCAACCTCCACCATCTTGCTTGCAAGTGCAATGCTGTACAGCGGAAAATCGAAAAGCGGGTAATTATTTATTTCTACTTCGTGATAAAAAATATTTTCCACAAATGCATTCAGGCGTGAGGGCATAGCGTATGAAATAAAATGTACTTCGTGACCTTTCTGAGCAAGTATTTTGCCGAGTTCCGTTGCAACTACGCCGCTTCCACCGTATGTGGGATAACAAGTAATTCCGATTTTCATATTTTAAATAATTTTATGAAAATAAATTAAGAGGAAAAAAACGAAGGTGAAAGGGAAAAAGAAAAAAATTAATCCCCGACTTGCAAAATTATCACCTTTTTCCCGAATGCTTCTTCGAAAAGGGTTTTGCGCATGTTTGCTCCCCAGATTTCGAGTTCGGGATTTGTGCCGGCATTTACGGAAACACGGAATTCAAATCCGGCGTCAGTCAATTCGATTTCAACATCCCGAATAATACAATTATGTCCTCTGTCAAATCCGTCTGCTATTCTGAGTATCCCGGCGAGTTTTCTTACTCTTTCTTTGTTCTTCGGACTAAGTTTACTGAAATTATCGTGCTTAAGTTTCGGATGTGATTTCCGGTGATAGCGGGAAATGTTTGCGATAATTTCAATTTCCTCGTCGTTGAATCCGAGTAGTTCACAATTCCTGATTAAATAATATGAATGCTTGTGATGCTGGGCGTGGGAAAGGTTATGCCCGATGTCGTGAAGAATTGATGCGGCTTCGAGGTATTCTATATCTTTTTCGGTAAGTTTGTATTGTTCTTTTATCTGACCGAATATTTTCAGAGCTAATTTTGTGACATGCTCTGAATGCGGTTTATCGTATTTGCAGTTTTCCGCCAGGCTTATAATGCTTCTGTACCTGATATCGCCGAGGTCTTCTTTTAATAGTGTATTGTGCTCTTTGTTTATTGTATCGAAAATTATTCCCTCTCTCAGTGCATAATTCGAAAGTGTAATTTTTTCCAGATTTAACTCTGAAAAAATCTGCTCCAGTATCACGGCACCCGCTGTTATAATATCCGTCCTGTCAGCATCCATACCGTTTATTGACTTCAGTTCAGATATCCTTTCGCAGGAAGTGATTTTTTTTACAGCAGAATTAAGAGATTTTCTGTCATAGGTGAAATTATTGTAATTGTAATTTGCATCTGTTTCCGGGTTTCTTTCCGCATTTATTATCATTCCCGCATTTGTTATTGTTCCCGAAGTACCTATTACCGCCGAAAATCCGGCATCTTTTAAATCTCTTACAATATGGTTTATTATGCTTTTTACGTGAAGTCTTGCTTCATCTATATTTTCTTTCCTGAATTTCCCTTCGGAAAAATATTTTTCTGTAAGTCTTACAGCGCCTACTTTTATACTGTTTGCATAAAGCACATTCCCTTTTTCACCTATTAGAAATTCAGTGCTTCCGCCGCCTATGTCGATTAACAGGATTTTTTCTTTGTAAACCGGAAGCGCCTGTAAAACTCCGAGATAAATCAACCTTGCCTCTTCAAATCCCGATACAACTTCAATCCTGATTTCTGTTGCTTCGAAAACGCGCGTAATAAATTCTTCTTTATTTAAAGCTTCCCTGGTTGCGCTTGTAGCAACTGCCCTGATTTCCGCCCTGAATGAATCGCAGATGAGCCTGAATCTTTTTAATGTGGAAATGCCGCGCTGCATTGCCTGCTCGGAAATGTATTTCATATCGGTCGAACTTTTTCCGAGACGTACAACTTCCTTATCGCGAGTCAGCACCTTCATTATACCCTTGTCATCCACCTTTGCAACTACTAGGTGGAACGAATTTGTTCCAATGTCGATTGCGGCTAATATTTTATTCTGCCAGGGCATTATCTTTCTGTCATTTCGATTGCTTTGTCAAAAACTTCTTCTACTGTAATATCATCAATATTTTTTGATTTTGATTGTATGCACGCCCCATGCTCGTTTACAGGTGCCCATTCGTAAGACTCGGTCGGGCCGAAAAGACCGATTACTTTTATATTCACCATTGCGGCGACGTGCATAGTTCCTGTATCGTTTGAAATAAGTATATCAGACTTTGCGAGTATGGCGCCGGTTTCCCGTATCGGGTAGTAAATTATAATCGGCTCGATTCCGAGCTTGCCTAGCTCAGGTAAAAGAATATCTGTTACGTCTTTATCAATCGGTCCGGAATTGATTATTATGTAAGGATTGTACCTTTTCTGTAACCTTTCCATTAATTCCGCAAAGTTATTTATGTTCCATCTGTTCGGGATTTTTCCCGCACCCGGCTGGAATGCAATTCTCTTTCTGTTTTTATCTGGACAGTTATTTTTGAAAAATTCTTCAGCGAATTCCGTCTCCTTCTGCGATAATCCCAGTCTAAGTTTATTTTTATCATCCTGTGTAAGGTCGCAGCCGATCTGCCTTACAATATCAAGATTTCTTTCGGTCTGATGCATCTTTAATTTATCCCAGTAAAAATCGGATTTTATATTAAGCAGAAAACCGGTTTTGTTCTGTTTTCCGTTCATGCTTTTTACACCTGCACGGACCTTAGCTTTTGAGAAATAATTTATAAAATGCGAAGTACGGGATATTGAAACCGTGGAAGGCACAATGCCCAGATCGAATTTTGTCTTCCGTAGTTTACCGAAAAACCTGAAAATGTGCAGCAGCGTGGACTTGTTGAAAATCAGAACATCATTAATAAAGGGGTTCACATCGCCGAAAACAATTGAGTAATTAGTGACAGAAGCTACCAGTGTTATTTTTGCTTGGGGATATTTCTTCTTTAACGCGGCAAAAAGCGGCAGCGAACAGAGCATATCGCCGATCTGGTTGTGCTGCCTTACTACCAGGATATTATTAATAGCCATGGAATCGAGTTCTTCCACTGATATTTCTTTCGATTTGAAAAATAATTTTAGTATGCTGAAAGGCAATTTTGTTCTATTTGATTTCTTCAAAATCAGCATCAACTATCTTTGATTTGTCGAGCTGTTCTTTATTTTCTCCTGCAACGTTTGTAGGAGGATTCGGATTTATGCTTTTGCTTTTCCTGAAAATTTTCAGTATGAATTTAAGTATAAAGAAGATAATATACGTGAGTATTATATAAAAAATAAATCTTATCATTGTAATGTTTAACCGTTTGCAATTTTTCTTACGGACGGGTTGAAGTATTCCAAAGCCGGATGGTCGGGCTTCAGGATTTCATTTACAAGATTGTCGAAATCTTCCGGGTTGTTTACAAAATCTATGTCAGTTGAATTTACTATCATTACCTTCGATGCCTTATACCTGAAAAAGAAATAGTTGTATCCTTCGGTAAGGTCCCTGATATAATCTTCACTAATGGTCTTCTCTACATTTCTGTCCCTGTGTTTTATGTTGAACATAAGCCTCTCTACAGTTGACTGAAGGTAAATTATCAGATCCGGCACGGGAACCGATCGCTCTATAAAAGAAACTATTTTTTCATAAAGCATCAGCTCATCATCCTGAAGATTCAGGTATGCGAATATTTTATCTTTCTCGAATATATAATCGGAAATCACATAGTTATGGAAAAGGTCTTCATGCCTGAGCTCCTGAAGTTGCTTGTATCTTGTAAGTAAAAAATAAATCTGGGTGTGGAAGCCGTAGCGCTTGGGATTTCTGTAAAACTTTTCAAGGAATGGATTATCTTCAAAGTTTTCGAGTACCAGCTTTGCATTCAGCTTTGCGGCTATTTTTTTCGCAAGAGTAGTCTTGCCGGCTCCTATTACGCCCTCAATTGCAATGTATCTGATTTTTTTGTCTTCCAAGAAATTTATTTTTTTACTGTTCGGTTTTTCAATTTTCTAATCTGATTACAGCCGAAATGTCTTCCGATTCATTTAGCAATTCCAGCATGCTCTTTTTAATTACAGGGTGAACAAATTCCGGATTCAGCTCGCACATTGGAACTAAAACAAAATTCCTCTTATGTAATTCCGGATGGGGAATTTTTACCTGGTCATTCTCAAAAATTATTCCGTCATAAAACAATATGTCAATGTCAATTTCCCTTTCGTGCCATTTCTCGCGTTTCTCTCTTCCGACTGAGGTTTCGATTTTCTTCAGTTCTTTCAGCAGTTCTTCTGGCTTCAGCCCGGTTTCAATTTCAACCACAGAATTCAAAAAAAAATCCTGATTTTTTATTCCCCAGGGTTCTGTTCTGTATAATAAAGAACTTCGAATCACCTTTGTCCGGGTAATCTCTGATATCCTGAGGACTGCAGATTCAATGAACATTTTCTTGTCGCCTATATTTGAACCAAGTCCGAGGTAAACCAAAGTATTATTTTTCCATTTTATTAATAATTTCTATTGAATCTATTATTCCCAGAGGAGCGTTAGGCTTTCGTACCCTCACTTTCACCTCTTTCACAAGCTCGAATTTCTTTAAAACCTCTTCGCAGATTTTAAAATTTACCGTTTCTATCAGGTTGAATTTCTGGCTGCCGAAAATATCGCTTACAAGATTATAAACCGCAAGGTAATCCACTGTATTGCTGAGCTTATCTGTGTGATTAAGCTTTCTTAAATCGCATTCCATTTCGATATCAACCTCGAATTGGTTACCGTATTTCTTTTCGTGTTCGAGGTCGCCGTGGTACGCATAAAACTTTGCGTTGTTAATCCTGATAGTTGTATATTTCAAATTCTTCTATTTTCTTTTTTTCTTTGCCGCGGATTTTGTTTTCTTTACCTGTTTCTTTATAACTTTCTTGATTGCCTTTTTCTTTGGCGATTTCTTTGCAGCCTGCTTCTTCTTGAATTTTTCAAGTGCGGTTTTAACAGTTATACCGATATTAGCTGGAGAGTCTGCCACTGCAATTCCGCATTTTGTGAGCGTTTCGATTTTCTCAGCTGCCGTACCCTTGCCTCCGGAAATAATTGCACCTGCGTGGCCCATCCTTCTTCCAGGAGGAGCCGTTTTTCCCGCAATAAATCCGATTACAGGTTTCTTCACGAATTTTTTTACAAAATAAGCAGCTTCTTCTTCCGCATTGCCGCCGATTTCACCCATCATCAGTATTGCTTCCGTGTTTTTATCTTCATTGAATAATTTTATTGCGTCAAGGAATCTTGTACCGATTACGGGGTCTCCGCCGATGCCGATGCAGGTAGATTGTCCTATTCCTAATTTTGTAAGCTGGTCAACCGCTTCGTATGTCAGGGTTCCGCTTCTTGATATTACCCCGACTTTTCCTTTCTTGTGTATGAATCCCGGCATTATCCCGATTTTACACTCACCCGGAGAAATTATTCCCGGACAGTTCGGACCGATGAATCTTACAGTATGTCCGTTCTTGTTTTTGCTCTGAACGTAATCATAAACTTTTATCATGTCTTTTGTCGGAACTCCTTCCGTAATGCATACAATCAGGTTAACTCCTGCATCAGTTGCCTCTATTATTGCATCTGCAACAAAGGGTGCAGGTACGAATATCACCGATACGTTTGCTTTTGTCTTTTCAACAGCTTCCCTCACTGAATTGAAAATCGGAATTTTTTCCTGAAAGACAGTTCCGCCTTTTCCCGGCGTTACTCCGGCTACTATGTTCGTGCCGTATTCTATCATTTGGGTTGTATGAAATGTTCCTTCGGAACCTGTAATTCCCTGAACCACAACCCTGGATTTTTTATTTACAAGAATGCTCATCTGCTATGAATTATTTTATTATTTAACAACATTGCTTTTTATTTTCCACTTTCCGTTTTTATCCGCTACAAGATTATAAGTAACTGTTATTTCCTTTTCCTCTTCCTTGCCGCTGATAGTCTGAGTCTGCTTAACCTTTACTTTTACACTTGCTGTGCCGTCTTTCTGGGAAATTACCGATGGTTCCTGCGTGATGACGAATTTCTTTGTGTTCTTATAGCTTTTTTTAAAACTCTCAGCCGAGCGCGATTCCCAGTTCTCACTTGCTTTCTTCATGTTTGCATCGAATGTTTTGCTGTCTGCTATACCCCTTTTTATGTATTCCAGGTAATCGTTTACCGCAGTTATGGGATTATCCAGTCTCTTGTTCAGTTCTTTTTCTTTTTCGGATACTTTATCATCTTTCTTTGTTTTTACTTTTGACGTATCCTTAGCAGTCTTAACAGTATCTTTTACATCGGTTTTCTTGTCTTTGAATTTTCCGGTCGAATCTTTTCTGCTCAGGTTGTCTTCCCACTCCCTTAACTGCTGTTCCTTAATCCTTAAAAATTCTTCCTTGTCTTTCAGCTCTTTTTCCTTGTCGGACGATACTTCCTGCTGTTGTGGTATCTGCTCATTCTGGTCTTCACCTTTTTTACAGGAATATATAAACACGAATGAAAGCAGAAATGCCAGCGGAATGATAAATTTAAATGTTCTCATTTTTTTATCAGGTTTTTTATCAAAATAAATTATTTCATTTTCATATTCAATTGATTATTTGTGATTACGGATAATAACCCGAATATCGGTTTCTATTTTCTGAACCGGGATTCTAAATTATGCATATTAAGTTTTAATTGTATTTAATAGTTTCTGAAAAGTATTCTTTGCCTGATGTAGAAGGTTCCCGAAAAATACATTTGTTATCGACCGGCTGGAGAATTGAATCAGCAAGATTGTCGGAATACGGGTAAACTGAATTTTCAGGAGTAAAAAGCCGGGAATTATGAACCAAAAAAATATCAGCATAAACCGTATAATTTAAAAACTTTTATATTAATATATATAGGTTATATTAACTTGATAAAAGAATTGGTAAATATTAATTTAAATGTTATTTCGTGTAAAAAATCCAGAATTTTAATAGTTTGGTTTTTACATTGTAGTTTCCAATATGCTTATAATTAATAATGAAGCAAAAATATCTTTTTATTTATTTTTTTGTTTTTTTAACATCTTGTCTGGCTTTTTCCCAGGGTACGGGTGAATATGACTTCAAGACTAATCTGGAGATATTTTCTAAATTAACCGAAAAAAGCATAGAAAAAATTGAAAATAAGATTATTGTCCTTGGCAGGGAAAAGGTTTTTTGCCTGATTATTGAAGGAAATGAGGAAAATAAAGACTTTTTATATACCAAATTCAGACAGAAGCTATATAACTTTAAAATTATATCGGAACCGGATTCTGCTTCTGCGGATTATATAGTTTATTTAAGCAGAACCGTTTTAAATACGGGATACATTAAAATTTTCGGCTCCGTATTGAAAAGTCGGAAAGTAGAGAGAGAAATAAGCGTATTATACAGCTGTGAAATAAAACAAAGGAATTCACAGGACGTATTATACAGTGAGATGATATCTGAAAAGAAAACTGACAATTTTCTGCTCGATAACAAGGACGCGGTTGAAAGGGGAGATTACAGTTTCCTGAAAGGCAGACTTCCTGAAATGAGTTTTTTTGAAAAAGCAGTTATACCCGGAGCAGTTATCCTTGCTTCTGCCGTAACTATAATTTTGTTTTTTGCAATTCGAAGCAAATAAAATTTTTAAAGAAAGAAATTATTTTAATGAAAAAAATTAAAACAGCAAAATACCTGGCAATAATGCTTGCTGCATTATTCATTTTTTCCTGCGGGTCATCCGATAAAAGCGACATTAAAACAGACGATCCGGAAAAAGCAATTAACATTGCTATGAAAAATTATGACAAGAAAGATTATCTTCAGGCAATTGAGGACTTCTCGCTTATCAAAATTAAATTTTCCGGAACAAGTATTGCTGACAAAGCCCAATACTATCTTGCAATGTGCTATTACAACAGACAGGAGTATATCCTGGCTGCATCGGAATTCGAAAATCTGCTTAAAAATTTTTCGTCAAGCATTTATGTTGTGCAGGGAAGATTTCAACTTGCAATGTGCTATTATGGAATGTCGCCTGACTTTTCGCTCGACCAGACTTATACGAAATTTGCCATTACGGAATTCCAGAATTTTATTGAACTTTTTCCTAACGATAAAAATGTTGCCGAGGCCGAATCAAAAATTAAAGAATTAAGGAACAAGCTGGCATATAAACAGCTTAAAAGCGCTGACCTGTATATGGTAATGGATAATTATAAGGCCGCAATATTTTATTATGAAAGTATTCTGCAGGATTACTTCGAAACCGATTGGGCTGATGATGCGCTCTATGGAAAGATTCAAGCTCTCCTGAAAAAGAAAAAGAATGACGATGCAAAAAAGGAAATTGACAGGTTCGAAAAGAAATTCCCCAAAAGTAGCCTCATCGGCAAGGTGGAATCAATTAAAAAAAATATCTGAAATGAAAACCGTTAAAGAATCGCAGGTTGAAATGATAGAGCTTGTTTTGCCAAATGATACCAATATGCTTGGCAATCTGCTCGGCGGCAGGCTGATGCACTGGATTGATATTGCCGCGGCACTTGCAGCATCAAGACATTCCAATAATATTGCCGTAACTGCACAGGTCGATAATCTGCAGTTCCATCTGCCTATTCGGCTTGGCGATATAGTCCGGCTGAAAGCATCGGTTAACAGAACTTTCAATACATCGATGGAAGTCGGGGTAAGAGTTGAAGTCGAAAAAATCAAAACAGGGAATATTCTGCATTCAAACAGCGCTTACCTTACTTTTGTAAACGTGGATTCGGAAAACAAGAAGCCGATAAAAGTGCCCGGTATAAAGCCTGAATCCCCGGAAGAGATAAGAAGATATGAGCAGGCGCTTAAAAGAAGAGACCACAGACTTAAAGAAAAATCGGGACTTGTTGAATAATATTAATGCGATGGATAAAATCAGATTACAATGCACGGATATTTCGAAAAGGTATAGCGGTAAAGTTATTTTTAATAATGTAAGTATCGACCTGTACGGAAATTCTTCCCTTGTCATTACGGGAAAAAACGGTAGCGGTAAATCTACTCTGCTTAAAGTCATATCACACCTTATTCGTCCCGATAAAGGAAAAATAAGGCTTGAAATAAACAGCTGTGTAATAGCTGTCGAGAAATTTTATTCTCACATAGGACTTTTTGCGCCATACCTGAATTTATACGATGAACTGACTGCCAGCGAAAACCTTGATTTCTTTTATGACCTGAAGGTTGAAACCAAATCCGAAAAGAAAGATAAAATAAAATCCCTGCTGGAAAAAGTAGGACTTTATAACAGAAAAGATGACCTTGTAAGGAACTATTCCTCCGGGATGAGGCAAAGACTGAAACTCGCATATTCAGTGATGAATTCTCCTGCTTTGCTGCTTATGGACGAACCCCGCACTAACCTCGATGAACAAGGAATTTCTGTGGTTTATGAACTCGCAGAGGAGCAGAAAAAGCGGGGTATACTTATTCTCGCCACCAATGAAAAAGAAGATACTGAATTGTGTTCATCACGTCTGTGCATAGAAGATTTTAAAAAATAATCCCTGAAAATGTAGCTTGACAAAAATTTTTATTTCTATTAAGTTGCTAATAACAACTTTTGTTAATAGCAAATAAATATAAATATGAAAAAAACAATTTTGAAATATGGTTTACTCGCTTCGGTCTTTGCATTTGTGGTACTTGCAGATGGGTGCGGAAAAGGCAAGACGGAAAATACAAAAAATGACGGAGTAAAAACAGAAAATTCAAAGGAATTAAATAATCAAAACATTAAGAAAGGCAATATGGAACACTTAACAGCACAAACATTCAAGGAAAAAGTATTTAATTACGAAGTAAATAAAGACTGGAAATTCGAAGGTGAACTTCCCTGTATTATTGATTTCTATGCCGACTGGTGCGGACCGTGCAAAATGGTAGCTCCGGTTCTTGAAGAATTATCGGGTGAATATCAGGGTAAAATAAATATATATAAAGTTGATACGGAAGCGGAACAGGAACTTGCAGCAGTATTTGGCATAAGGAGTATCCCTTCGATATTGTTTGTCCCGAAAGACGGACAGCCGCAGATGTCGATGGGTGCATTGCCGAAAGAATCATTCAAACAGGCAATAGAAGAAGTGCTATTAAAAAGTAAAAACTAATAAGGTAACTCATAATTAAGGAGAAGAGCTGACCTTTTATAATTTGATGAATAAACTTAAGTTCTTCTCCTTTTATTAATTTATGACTGATGGAATTTTTAATATAATTACTAATTTAAAGAACAGGTGCCTCGATAAGGAAGAGAGCATACAAAAGGAATATATGCTTTCACCTGCCGAGTATAATGCTTTGCTTGCACTTGCTCCTGTTGATACATTTAATTGCAATGAGCTATCAAAAAAAATGAATCTGTCTGTTTCCAGAAGCAGCAGGATACTTGACAAGCTTATTAAAAACGGGTATTTGAAAGAAATTAAAAATAAAGAAGACAGAAGGGTGTTGAATGTGAAACTAACGGATAAGGGAACGGACATAAGGAATAAAATCAGGAATAAGCTTGATGAATGCGAAAAGGATATATTAAGCAAACTTCAGAAATCGGAATTATATTTACTTGAGGACACGCTGAATAAAATTTCAAGTGTTTTTATTTCAAATTAGATTTATTAGTTTTCCATTGATATAAAAATTTACAAATTCTGTATCTGAAAAATACCGGAGGAAATATCATTGCATTCTGACATTTCGGGAATAATATTATCGGGCGGTGCGAGCAGCAGAATCGGCTCTGATAAAGCTATGCTCGAAGTCGGGAGTAAAAAAATTGTTGAGATTATAAAAGATACACTTCAGGGTATTTTTAAAAAAGTAATGATAATAACAAATAATCCTGTTCAGTATAATTTTCTAGACTTGGAAATGCATGAAGACATTTATAAAAACATTGGACCTATCGGGGGAATACATTCCGGGCTTGTTAATTCAGGAACCGAAAAAAACTTTTTCATTTCATGTGACATGCCTTTTGTTAATAAAAATCTAATCGAATTTATAATTACAAACAGTGACTTTAATAAAATCACGGTAACAAAAACAAAAGACGGCCTGCAACCCCTATGCGGGTTATTTCCCGGAGCTTGCATTTGTATAATTGATGAACTGGTAAGTGCTTCAAAATTTAGCATTCACGGAATTTTTGATGTTTTTGATACAAAAATTATTGATATTGAAAATGAGTTTACAGGTTTTTCAAAAAAGCTTTTTTTTAATATTAACACTGTTAAGGATTACGAAGAAATAAAAAATTTAATATAATTTTCTTATGAATTCTTTATCTAGAAGAAAGTTTTTAAAGATTACAGGAGCGACTGCGGGTCTTGTTGTAGCCGGCAGCACTTTGGGCGGACTGGTGAAGAAATCCAATGCTTACATTGATAAAAAGTACGAGAACGGAAAAGGAGTTAAGAAAATTCCGACTTTCTGCGATTTGTGCTTCTGGAAATGCGGCTCGATAGCTTACGTTAAAAACGGCGAACTTTGGAAGATTGAAGGCAATCCCGAAGACCCGCTCAGCCGCGGTAGACTTTGTCCGCGCGGTACAGGCGGCCCGGGTGCGTTCAGGGATCCCGACAGACTGAAATCACCTTTAATCAGGAAAACTGAAAGAGGGCAGGAGCAGTGGGTAGAAGTTACCTGGGATGAGGCGCTGTCTTATATTGCTGACAAAATGAACAGGATAAAAACATCCTTTGGTCCTGAATCGATGGCTTATTTCGTCCATGGAATCGGAGGTAATTTTATTAAGCACATGATGAAAGCATATGGTACTCCTAATATTTCCGCACCGTCTTTTGCCCAATGCAGAGGACCAAGGGATATCGGATTCAGACTAACATTCGGTGAAGATGTCGGCTCGCCTGAACGAATGGATATTCAGAATGCAAAATGTCTCGTATTAATCGGATCGCACCTTGGCGAGAATATGCATAATACACAGGTTCAGGAATTTGCTGAAATGAACGGAGCAGGCGGTAGCATCATTGTTGTCGATCCGAGATTTTCAGTCGCCGCAGGCAAAGCAAAATATTACCTGCCGATAAAACCCGGTACCGATATTGCATTATTACTTGCCTGGATGAAAGTAATTGTTGATGAAAATCTGTTTGACAAGGATTATGTTGATAAATACGGATTTGGCTTCGAACAGTTCAAGGCTGAAATACAGCAATACACACCTGAATGGGCTTATACAGAAACCGGTATTGAACCTGAATTAATAAGGACAAGTGCAAGGGAAATGGCAAAGCACAAACCTGCAACTCTTATTCATTCGGGAAGGCATACTACATGGTACGGTGACGATACCCAGCGTAGCCGCGCTATTGCATTGCTGAATGCTCTTATGGGAAGCTGGGGAAGAAAAGGAGGGTATTATTATCCTGCAAGTATGAGCGTACCGAATTACCCCTATCCACCGTATCCAAAACCGGAGAAAGGCAAAGTGGATAATCCTGGAAACACGATTTATCCGTTTGCAACAGAAGGACACGATACCATTACAAACGGAGTCAGGGAAGCAACCATAACCGGAAAACCTTACCCGATAAAAGGTTGGATTACATACGGTACAAACCTTCTGTATGCAATGCCGAATCAGGATGAAACTCTAAAGGCAATCCAGAATCTTGATTTGCTGGTCGTTGTTGATGTTGTGCCAACAGAACTTGCAGGCTGGGCTGATGTTGTTCTTCCTGAATCTGTATACCTTGAAAGATTTGATGATATAAATGTCGAATTTTTCAAAGAACCTTTTGTAGCTTTGCGTCAACCGGTTATGGATTCTCCGAACGAACAGAAGCCGAACTGGTGGATTGCAAAAAAGCTCGCCGATAAACTAGGACTCGGACATTACTTCCCGTGGAATGATATTGAAGAATATATTAAATACAGAATGACTGCCGCAGGACTAAGCTATGATGAATTAAAGAAAAAAGGAATCATCAAAGGAGCTAAACAACCGATATTTTTTAATGAGGGAATCAACCCTGAATTTCCTACACCATCGGGTAAAATTGAATTTTACTCGTTGCAGCTGGCAGGACTGGGACACGACCCGGTTCCGAAATTCAAAAAACACAAGGAACCTCCTCCCGGATTCTTCAGGCTAATATTCGGAAGATCTCCTGTACATACATTCAGCAAGACACAGAATAACAAACTGCTTACTGAAATGCAGGATGAAAACGAATTATGGCTTAATATTAATATTGCAAAGCGCCTTGGGGTAAAAAGCGGAGATTATGTGAAATTGAAAAATCAGGATGGAGTAGTGAGCAATAAAATTAAAGTAAAAGCAACTGAAAGAATAAGGCAGGACTGCGTTTATATGACTCACGGATTCGGGCATACTTCCAAGAAACTCCGCCAAGCTTTTTTGAAGGGTGCCAGCGATTCACAAATGATAACGCAATATACAGTTGACCCTCTGATGGGCGGAACAGGAATGAACGTTAATTTTGTAACTCTCGAATTATAATAATTAATTTATAATAAAATTACATAAAAGATTATGGCAAGATTTGGAATGGTAATTGACACAAAAAAATGCGTTGGGTGCATGGATTGCGTTGTTGCCTGTAAAACTGAAAACAACGTACCCGAGGGTTTCTGCCGGGACTGGATTGCTACAGATTCAAAAGGAACATTTCCGAATATCCAGATGCAGATTAGAACAGAGAGGTGCAACCATTGCGATAGCCCGCCCTGTGTATCGTGCTGTCCGTGCGGTGCAAGTCACGTGCACGATTTAGGGGGTGTTGTACTTGTTCATCACGATAAATGCAGCGGCTGCAAAGCCTGCATCGCTGCGTGTCCATACGATGCAAGGTTTATTAATCCGGATGGATATGCGGACAAGTGTACATTCTGCATTCACAGGGTTGAAGAAGGATTAAATCCTGCATGCGTATCTGTCTGTCCGACCAGATGCATGTACTTCGGCGATTTGGATGACCCTAACAGCGAGGTAAGCAGGCTCTTGAATTCACGGAAAAATAAGGCATTGGTTCCTGAAGCGGGAACAAAGCCACAGATATTTTATATTGATTAAAAAATTTTCGGAGTAAAAAATGAATGAATTTACAACAACGAGGAGCAATCATTTAGTTGACCCGGTAATGCATATATACGGATGGGAAATTGCCGTGTACCTTTTTCTCGGAGGACTTGTCGCAGGTATGATGATTGTATCCGGATATTTCCTTTACAGGGGCAGGGAAAAGGAAGATACCTGTTCATGCCTGTATCTTCCTACTCTTGGTATTATACTGCTTAGTATAGGTATGTTCGCTCTTTTTCTCGACCTCGACTATAAAGTTCATGTCTGGAGGATGTATACAACTTTTCAGATTGCATCCCCGATGTCATGGGGTGCCTGGATACTGATTCTGGTATATCCGGCTTTAATTCTTAATATGATTATCCGACTGCCATGGTACCTGCCGACGAAATTAAAATTTTTGTTCACCTGGTCGGAGAAGCTTAATTCAAATCCCAATTATGTTAAAGCAGTAGGCATAATTAATATGGTTCTTGGAATTATGCTTGGTGTGTACACCGGAATACTTCTGAGTTCCTTCGGCGCAAGGCCGCTGTGGAACAGTGCAATTCTCGGTTTGCTTTTCCTTGTATCCGGTCTTTCAACGGCTTCGGCACTTGTCCATTTAATTACCAAAAATAAGGAAGAAAGTATAACTCTTGCAAAAGCGGATAACGGTTTCCTTATGGCTGAACTGGTAATATTATTTCTTTTTATTATCGGACTACTAAGTTCAACACAGGTTCACATTAATGCGGCTGACATTATATTAAGCGGAGCCTATGCACCGGCATTCTGGGTATTTGTAGTCGGATTGGGAATCGTTATTCCTCTGATTATTCAGTCTCTCGCAGTCAGGCATAAAATCAAACATACACCTGTTGCACCTATTATGGTTATAGCAGGCGGTTTGGTTTTAAGATTTGTAATTGTGTATGCCGGGCAGCTCAGCCACTGGACTAAAAAAGCATTTTTAGAATAATATATTATTAAATAATAAAAAAAATTATTATGTCTGAATTAACACAAACAGCTGAAATAAAAAAAGCTGAAACAGATAAGGCGAAGCCGTACTGGAATCCATATCTTTCAGGTATCGGACTAGGGCTTGTTCTTCTGCTTGCTTTCATCGTAATGGGCAGGGGACTCGGAGCATCAGGAGCCTTTGGGTCTGTGATTGCATCTGGTTTGAATGCCGTTGCTCCTCAGCACGTAAACTCAAACGAATATCTTAAGGAAAATTTTGAAGGCGGGGTAAATCCGCTTAAAGACTGGCTTGTGTTTGAAGTAATTGGTGTGATTGCCGGCGGGTTTATTTCGGGTGCACTTGCAGGTAGAATAAAAATTACTACTTTTAAAGGACCGAATATCTCTAACGGAAAACGCCTCGTGTTTGCATTACTGGGCGGTGCAATTATGGGATTCGGCGCAAAGCTTGCAAGAGGCTGCACAAGCGGTCAGGCACTGACCGGAGGGGCTCTATTAAACCTGGGAAGCTGGGTTTTTATGCTCTGCGTTTTTGCAGGAGCTTATGCACTGGCTTATTTTATGAGGAGGCAGTGGACATGAATGCACCATTTTTTAAATACGGATTGTTCGGAGACAATGTCAGTCTTATTATCGCTTTCGTAATCGGAATCGGTTTCGGATTCTTTCTCGAAAGAGCCGGATTCGGAAACGGTAAGAAACTTGCAATGCAGTTTTACTTCAGGGATATGAGCGTCCTGAAAGTTATGTTCACTGCAATTGTGACCGCAATGCTTGGAGTATATTATTTATCAGTAATTGGATTTATAGATTTATCTCTGGTTTATCTTGTGCCCACTAATATACTTCCGCAGGCAATAGGCGGTCTGATTCTCGGATTCGGATTTGTTATCGGTGGATACTGCCCCGGTACCTCCTGTGTATCTGCTGCGACGGGAAAAAAAGACGGGATTGTGTATGTGATCGGGGTTTTTCTTGGTATACTGGTATTTGATGAATTCTTCCCGCTGGTTAAAGGGCTTTACAATGCAACTCCTATGGGTCAATTAACTATTGCTCAATGGTCAAACATCCCTTATGGTCTTCTTGTCTTTGCGGTTGTACTGATGGCTATCGGCGGTTTCATTGCAGCAGAATGGGCGGAAAAGAAGAATGCAGGAAAAGAAGGAAGCGTTATTCCTGAAAGGATGGATAAATGAATGAAGAATTTAAGTCTGAATAAAAAACTGGCTGGCATTGCACTCCTGCTCGGATTTTTTGCCATTTTTCTCGGAAGTCCTTATAAAGGAAGTTTCTATAATATTAACTCAAAAGAACTTGCACTAATTACCGGTAACGCAGTTGATCACGTAAAAGTTGATGAATTAGCTGACTGGATAATTCAGGGAAAATCTGATTACAGGATAATTGACCTTAGAACCGAAAAGGAATTTGCTGAATATCATATCCCCGGTGCAGAGAATATTCCGATGCAGACTCTGGATAAAGCAGACCTTATGAAGAATGAAAAAATTATTTTGTATTCAGAAGGCGGAATACATTCAGCGCAGGGATGGATGATATTAAAAGCTAAGGATTTCAAGGGCGTGTATATTCTTTTCGGAGGTCTGGAAGAGTGGAATGAAAAAATACTCTTTCCGAAAATTCCCGAAAATGCCACACCCGAACAGCTGGCAGCTTTCGAGAAGATAAAAGAAGTAAGCAAATTCTTCGGCGGAACACCGCAGACAGGCAGTACAGCCGATGTAAAAGACAAGCCGAAAGTTCAGGCTCCAAAACTCGAAGCCCCGACAACAACTCCGGGTACAACTTCTGAACCTAAAAAGAAAAAAGAAGGATGTTAATAAATATTTTTTAAATTATAATAATAAACTATGAAAAAATCTTTAGCAATCTTGTTTTTAGTTTTACTATCTGCAAATTTATTTGCGCAAAATGGCACACGCCTTATCGGATTCGACGCCAAAAGTATGGGACGCGGCGGTACATCAATAGGATTCTTCGATGGTACGGAATTATTGATGACCAATCCCGCCGGAATTTCTTTCCTGAGCTCCTCTAAGCTTAATCTGGATATTTCAGGTATGATGCCCAAAGTTCATTTTAAAAATTCACTGAACGATAAAGACGGCGATAATAACTTTTTCCCTCTTCCGAGTGCAGGTTTTGTTAATAAATATAAAAAAGATTCAAAATTCACCTGGGGTGCAGGTGTTTTTACTCAGGGTGGAATGGGTGCGGATTTAAATCTGAAAAATGAACTTTACAGAACACAGACATACGGATACAATTCCTCAAACGGCACTTATTATCCCGTGAAAGGCGATTATCAGGAACAGACTTACCATTCGAAGTTTGCTGTAATGCAGGGCGGACTGAGCGGTGCATATGCCTTTAACAATAATTTTTCCTTTGGTCTGTCAGCACACCTTGTCTACAGTCAGATGGAATTTGGAATACCTTACAGTCTATCTCCTTCGATAATGAAGGGAAGCGCAATGCCGGGAATGACTTTCGGACAAATGTTTTCGGCTCCTCCTTCAATGGGCGGATTCGGTTACAATGAAGTTACTGCAACAGCAGATATGAAAGAATTAAATGTAATTACTTTCGGCGGTAAAGTGGGTCTTGCATATAAATTCAACGAAATGATTTCTTTCGGATTTACATATTCACTCCCTTCAAAACTTACCTATAAAAACGGCAAAGCGACTATGGATATGTCAAAGCAGTTTGAAGATGCTATGGGAAGAGCAGTTATGGGATTCTATTCTCAGCCCGGAACAGGCGGAATTCCCCTTGATACTGCATTTAAATATATCGGAATGAATTTTGCTTCGATGGGTATTGACCTCAGCAAAGGCATGCTTGCAAATTATGACCTGGAAGTCGGTCTTAAACTTC
The DNA here is from genome assembly GCA_016218085.1 of Ignavibacteriota bacterium. GTDB lineage: Bacteria > Bacteroidota > Ignavibacteria > Tepidaquicellales > Tepidaquicellaceae > FEN-1279. The sequence goes on along the minus strand of JACREY010000017.1, from coordinate 88,323 downwards.
CCAAGTCAATCGGATTCGGAATGTCCCTTAAACCTTCCGATAATGTTAAACTCGGTTTTGATTTTGAATGGGTGAACTGGTCCAATGCATTCGATAAAATGTCGCTTACAATGACAAACGGCTCGAATGACAATATCAATAAAATGATGGGCGGAAGCACTGTTACAATTGACTTTCCGCTGAACTGGACAGATTCGTATATTTTAAAAGTCGGAGGTGAGTATTATCCCGTGAATCAGTTTGCTCTGAGACTCGGTTATGTCTACGGCAGCAATCCGGTACCCGAGACTACCGTATTTTCTGTATTCCCTGCAGTTGTCGAGCATCACTTTACTTTCGGCGCAGGATATAAAATTAATCCTAACATTATGATTAATGCTGCATTCGAAACGGCTCTGGACAGAAAACTGACCGGAAGCAATCCGCACCTTGTTGCATCGGAATATGCAGGAAGCACAAGCGAACTCAGCACTAATCTGTTCCACCTCTCGCTTGACTGGAATTTCTGATAAACGAAAATCAATATATAATTGTTAAAAATAATACCCATGGATAATTCTGTGGGTATTGTTTTTTAAATTTGCTAATTTTGTTGAAAATAATAATTATTAATATGAAAAATACAATCAGAATAAGCTTAATCATTCTCGCAGTTATTTTCTTGTTTAACTTAAAAATAAATGCAGAGGAAATAAAGTTCGAAAAAGGAAGTTTCACAGAAGTCCTGACAAAGGCAAAATCGGAAAATAAAATACTGATGATAGATTTTTTCACAGACTGGTGCAAATGGTGCGTGGAACTCGATAATAAAGTTTATACGGATAAGGATGTTGCGGATTTTGCAAATGCAAAACAAATCAACTGGAAAATCGATGCCGAAAAAGGAGAAGGACCGGACCTGGCAAAGAAATACGGAATTGCGGGCTATCCCACGATAGTCTTCGTTGACGGAAACGGCGACGAAGTGGACAGGATTGTCGGATATATGCCGGCAAAGGATTTTCTGAAAAGAATAACAGAATTCAATGAAGGAATAAATACTTTCGGCGCTCTTTCGAAAATCATAAAAGATAATCCGGATGATGTAAAGGCAAACTACTTCCTTGGCGAAAGAATAGTTATAAACGACGGCGACTATAAAAAAGCTGAACCTTTTTTCAAAAAAGTCGTGGATAGAGACCCCGATAATAAAGAAGGATACAAGCTCGGTGCACTTCTGTATCTTGCTATCGGAAGCGGCGACCTGAACAAAATCAAGCAGTTTATTACCGATTATCCCGATTGTGATAAATGTAAAAATGCATATATCGCACTTGCGGAAAAATGCTATCAGGATAATATGGACTATCAGTTGGCTAAGACATATTATGATAAGGCATTCGAAGTATTCGGAAAAGCGGACGAAGAACTTAATACCAGCTATGCTCAATATCTTCTGATGTATATGAACTCATATGCCAAGACAGGAAAAGAAGAGGAGTGGAAAAAAGGAATTGAACTCGGAGAAGAATGCCTTACCTATGCAAAAGGCAGCGTGAATGAAGGCAGCGTGTATTACCTGCAGGCACTTTTCTATTTCAATCTGAAAGATAAAGCTAACGCAAGTATCCTTATCGATAAAGCGCTTCAGATAAGAGACGTAAAAACATTCAGGGAACTGAAAGAGAAAATTAACAAGTAATGGGAGTGTTCAATAAAAAGTTTATGAAGAAAGCCATCGGGCTTTCCATTATCAATGTAGCTCAGGGAGGCGGGCCGTTTGGTGCGGTGATTGTTAAGAACGGAAAAATAATTGCAGAGGGCGTTAATAAAGTTACAAAAAAAAATGACCCGACTGCTCACGCTGAAATAACAGCAATCAGAGATGCCTCGAAGAAATTAAAAACATTCGATTTGAAAGGCTGTGAAATCTATACAAGCTGTGAGCCGTGTCCTATGTGCCTTTCGGCGATTTACTGGGCGAATATAAGCAAAATATATTTTGCAAACACGAAAAAAGATGCGGCAAAAATCGGATTCCGAGACGACCATATTTACAGGGAACTTGCAGCAGCGCTTCATAAAAGAAAAATCCCAACAAAGCAGGCACTGCACGAGGAAGCACTAAAGGCATTTGAACTCTGGGAATATAAAGAAGATAAGGTTAGTTATTAAATTATTGAGTATAGTGAGTTATTAATTTATTGAGTGAAATATACTTATTAACTTAATAACCTAATAACAAATAACTATAATCCAATAAATATTTTCGTTCCGAGCGATATGTTTGTAATGTTCGGCGACCTGTACATGCTCAGGTTGCTTGAATTATCACGCGAAGACGGGAAGAAATTTGTCATCTTCACTTCCACATCTCCTCTCAGCATGTGGCCGATGCTGTAATTAAATCCGAACCCCAGCTTGATTCCGTGAAACCAGTCACGCGCCCTGTAATTTGCAAGAGTGTATTCGGAAGAATTTCTGTATTCATTGTAATAGGAATTGTATGTGTAATACTCGCGGACCCTGTCAACGCTTTCCTGCGTGTATTGCATTCCGTATCCTCCCGTAAGGTAAAACGGCGAATATCTCCTGCCAAAAGGATAGTATTTCACACTTGCCATTATAGGAATTGAAATCAGTTCTGCGTAATCATTCCTGTCAATGTAATCATAATCTCCTTCCGTTCCTGTTTCATAAAAGCTTCTCGGGTTTCCGTTCAGGTGCCAGAGTATTGAAGACTCTATTTGAAAAGAAAATTTATCCGATGCATCATATCCGAATGCAATATCACCCTGCAATGGGAAAAGCGACTCATCATAATAATTATCGTACCTGTTATAGTTGCGGTTATAATAGTAATTACTGTTATACCAGTTGTTATCGTAATCTCTTGATCTCGTGTATCTGACGGAAAAAGTACTACCGAAGTCTCCTCCTAAATAGGATGAAAACGATGTGCCTATTCCAAAATAGAATTTGCTTCCTCTGCTTACCTGAGGGTAAGACAACTGGGAAATAAAAAGTGCAAAAAGAAATATAAAAATAGTTTTTTTCATAATTAACTCCGTATTATAATTTTTTTACTACGGAAAAGTCTGTTTTGTTCCATAAAAATAAGGTGCTTAAGATATTAAATAAACAGAAATAATTTTATCGCAATTCCTGCGGCGGCGGAGAGGAGTATCAGGTATATGTCTTTGAATTTTGTCGAGAATAAAATTCCAAGTGAAACAAGGAATAACACTATTGTCGGAATATCTATCAATGCGTCCTTGGATAAAATAAAGGCAGTGGAAATTATTGCTCCGAGGGCGGCGGCATTTGCGCCTTTGATTAAAGACTGAAGGTAAAAGTTGTCTTTGAACTTGTGAATCTTTTGTGCGAGTATTAGAACAAAAACAAATGTCGGCAGAAAAATGCAGGCAGTCGAAACAATAGAGCCGATTACGCCCGAAGTCATATAGCCGATAAAAGTGGAAGTGATAACTACGGGTCCGGGTGTGATTTGTCCGAATGCAATACCATCAATAAATTCCTTCGAAGTCAGCCAGTGCAGGTTATCAACTACTTCCTGCTTCAATACCCCCACAATCACAAATCCGCTGCCGTATGTGAGCGAGCCAACTTTAAGAAAAAGCAGAGCAAGCGCCAGAAGGTTTGCGGAGAAAAGCGAACTTATAAGAATTGCTGAAAAACTTTTTACACAGAGAGACACAGTGTTTTTCACAAAGTTCGCAAAGCCCGCCACGGCGGGTGCAAAGAACGCAGAAAACAAAAGAGGAATAAATCCTAAAAAAGAATTTAATTTATCGCCTTTTATTTTTTTCAGGATTAAATGATATAATAAAGATACAATTGCAAAGGCAAGGACGATATAGATTATCTGGATTTTAAAAACTATAGTAAAGAAAACGGATAAAAAGAAAACCACATACATAAATATATCTTTCCGGAAAATCGTTTTGCTTAAGTTCAATCCCGATTTTGCTATGATTGCAATAATAACGGGGCTTAATCCGTATAGTGCATAGCGTATATAATCCACATCCCTGAACTCTTTATAAAATATTGAAAAAATTAGTACGAGAAGAAAAGACGGAAAGACAAGTCCGAATCCCGCCGCAACCGCACCCCAAAAGCCTTTGCGGTAGTAGCCGAAGTACACTGCCACCTGAAAAGCAAGCGGACCGGGTGCTACCTGTGCATAACCAAAGAGGTCTTTGAATTCCTCCATCTGCATCCAGTTCTTTTTCAGAACAAGGTCAAACCGGATTTTTTCTATGATAGCAAGCGGTCCGCCGAAACCCGTGGCGCCGAGTATTAAAAAATATTTTGCAAGCTCGAATAAAGTTACCTGGGGCAATTTTTATTTTTTGTATTTTTCGTCGTATAGTTTCTGAACATAAACTTTCAGTAAACCTGATTCGGGATTTATCTCCAGACCTTTATCAATATGTTCCTTAGCTTTTTCCTTGTCACCGTCTTTATCTCTTTTAATGTAGCACATTGCCAGGAATCCGTTTACCATATCTCTTCCCCAGTCGGGATAGTATTCTTCTTTTTCTTTGCGTGTCTTGAATAAATCATTCGATTTATTCAAACTCTCGAGTGCTTTATCCACACCACCTCCGAACATATCAGGAGTGTAATAGCTCGAAACTCCAAGAGTTAGGTGAAATCTCGGATTATCCGCATCGAGCTTCTTAGCCGCTTCTTCCGCTTCCGTAGATGCGGCAATAATATCATTCATCTTATCCTGCTCATAAAGCCAGCGGTTGAAGTTCAGGTTCATTTTAAGTACATAAGAATCGCAAAAATCGGGATTGATTTCAATGGATTTATTAATCATATCGAAACCGGATTCGGTGTATTTTTTTATTTTATCCTTTACCTGTCCTTCCATATATGTCGCGGCTATAGAGTAATCCGTATAAGCGAGATAGTAATAGACAATCCAAACATCTTTTTTAAGCTGGAGGATTCTTTCGAATTCACCCCTGACCTTTATCAGAGCTTTTTCGTCGGACTTATCCATAGCGGATTTTAAATTCTTCTTTGCCTTCAGCATTGCATCGGAAAAATCATCTGCAATGGAAAAAGTGGAAACCGCAAAAAGAAGCAGAACAAGAAAAACTAATTTTTGTTTCATATTATTATTTATTTTATTTTTTATAATTGAAATCCTATTCCGAAATATATTATGCGGTTATTATTCGAGCGAACTGCGATTTTTTCCGAATAATCCGCATTGTAAGTATAAGAGTAAAGATTTTTGTTATCGAGAATATTATTCAGAGCAAGGAAAGCGACTGCAAACTTTCCAAAGAACGAAAATATATACTGCGCATTTACATCAACTCTTGTGTAAGTCGGGAAGCGTCCGCTGTTAAACGGCTCCATCATCGGAATATATGCGCTCTGAGCGGAGTCGAATATGCTTCCGCTTATTGGAGTATATGGTTTCCCTGTTGATACGTGATATGTCATTCCAAATGTAATATAATCAGTCAGGTTGTATGTTCCCACCACGGATAAATTATGTGTTATGTCGTAATTTGCGGATTGCAGGGGACTCGTTGCTGTTTGCCTGCGTTTGGAGTCAGTATAGGAATAAGAAATCCAGCCGTTAAATTTAGGTTTCAGCCTTACTTTGAAAAACACATCCGCCCCCCTTGCAAATCCCTTGCCGTCCGAGCCGTAAAGGAATCCGTATTCCGACTGCGATACAAGATTCGAATAATCTTTGTAATAAGATTCAATTCTCAAAATAAAATCATTATCCCTGTTATATTCATATCCGAGTATATATTGAATTGCCTGCTGGGGTTTCAGACTGTTGTTAAAGCTCATAATATAATCAGAGAGAGTAGGGTACTGGTTATAAATTCCCGTTGCACCTTTTATAAAACTGTGCTTCGAAATTTTCAGCACAGCTGAAAATCTCGGGTCAGCATTGAAGTTCTGCGAAAGCGTGTGATAGTCTCCTCTCACGCCTGCAATGAAATATAAAAAGTCAGTTGCCCTGATTCTTGTTTCTGCATATGCGCCGAATCTTCCTGTATTCTTGTCTGCATTGTAGGAAAATACCGGAGCATTCAATGCAAGATTATAAAAATACATCGGGTATGTTCCGTCGGATTTATATCTGCTGTATTCGTATTCAGCACCCGTTCCAAAATCAATCGTTCCTGTAAGCGGAAGGGAAAAATCTCCGCGTACTTTAGCGTAAGTGTTATCATTATTTCCGTTCATATTGCCGAATCCGAATTTTCTGTTGTTAAGACTCGATGAAACGCTAAGGTTCAGCAGACTTACCGATGTAGGCGCAACAGACAGTGCAAGATTTGTAAAAAAGTTTTTGCTCTTGCCCGTAAAAAATCCGTCGTAAGTAGGACTAAGGCTTTTTATTCCGATATTGTCGGAATTATAATCAGCATAAAATTTGAGAAAACCCGTCTTTGTTATTTTATAAGAAAGCGTTCCTCCGAGACTCGTTGCAGTCGGTTCGGGTGAATACTCCGCATCGGAGTGATTTATCAGGAGAAACGGTTTAAGGAAAGTCTGCCCTGCGGTAAATGTCCCGCCGAAGTCGCCTGCTTTATTTACCCACACACCGGATAGTCCTGCATTTGCAAGTCCGAGTATAGCGAACATTCCTTTTGTTTTCGGAATATCGTATGTCTGCAAATCAAGCACTGCGGAAAGAACATTTCCGAATTTTGCAGGAAATCCGCCGCTGGAAAAATTAATTCCCTTTAATCCCCAGGGATTCACGGTTGAATATGATGAAGTGTTATTATCCCCGTCAAAAATAAAAGGATTGTAAAGTGATGCCTGGTCGAGTATGGTCAGCACTTCGCTCGGCTCGCCGCCGCGCACTGCAATCCTGCTGCCTTCATCCACCTGGTTAGAGCCGGGGAATGTAGTGATGGCGCGGTAGAGGTCGGCATCGGCTCCGGGAATGCGCATAATTTCAAGCGGGGTAAGTGTTACTTTTGAATTTTCTCCCGAAGTAAATGAGCTTGCCGTTACTATTATTTCATCGGTTACGTAAACTGTTTTCATCAAACTAATATTAATCTTCAAATCTTTTCCGGCAGAGATTTCGATTGGCTCTTTCTTTTCAGAAAAGTCTATTGCCGTGATTATTAAATTTCTTTTACCTGTTTTTTCGGTTTCGAATTCGAAATATCCGGTGCTGTCCGTTGTGCCGCCGTCTATTGTTCCCTGGATAACAAGATTAGCTCCTTCGATTGGCTTGCTTTTCTCGCCTTTTACAAAGCCGGAAATTTTCACGGGTTTAATTTCGGTAGAGTCTTTTGTTTGAGCGTATGATGTACCAATTGCAAATAATATTAAAACTAATGATGTAAATATTTTCATATTATAATAATTCAATTTGTTTAGCGATTTCAAAATCTTTTTCAGTAACACCTCCTGCCGAATGCGTGGAAAAAGAAACTTCCACTTCGGCGTATTTCAGAGTCAGGTAATCCGGGTGATGGTCGAACTGCTGGCAAAGAGCGCCTATTTCCGAGACCAGCCCGAGAGTCTGCGGAAAACCTTTTGTTCTAAAAACTTTTTTTAGAGAGCCGTTTTCATATTTCCAGCCTTCGAGGGATTTTAGATTTTCCGATATTTGTTTATCCGTTAATTTATTCATAAAAATTGTTTTCCATCTGAAACATAGGAAAGTTTATTTTTGTCTCAAATTTTCATTTTTTTGAGATACGTGAAAACGTGTTGCTGTGTTTCCCGAAGGCGGAAATTATTAGATAAGTTCCTGAAATATAATGCAGTTATCCCGGAAACACAATAGGGAAACAGCGTTTCCGCGCGGTTGCAGATTTGTTTCCCCCAATGTAAATAAAAAGAACATATCATAATACCATATAAAAATAAGGATAATGTTCGGTATTGTCAAGGATAAACGATTTTTCTTCGGGAGTCCCCTGGTAAGCGGGGAGATTCCCCGAAACGGGGGAAAAATGGAAATTTTTTTAAACGTTAGTCCACTGAAAAGCGGGGAGACTTCCCGAGGCGGGAAACCGTTAAAACGGTTAATATATTGTTGAACAATATTACCCACGGCTGAAGTCGTGGGCTACATTAGAGAGCAAGAGCAAAACTCCATCAGGAGTTTCCTGTTAATAGAAAATACGAAGCAAAGAAATAAAACCCCGAAGGGGTTTCCTGTTAATAATAAATAAAACAGAGGTATTATTTTTGTAATAGAAATATATTTTGATATGTGATAAATTTAATCAATCACATAAATTGAATGAAAATAAGAAAACTTTTCTTAAAAGCGGTATTCCCTTTTCTATTATGTGCGGCATTCCTTATTTCCTCCTGCGCGAAGGATGAAAACCCCGTTGAACCGGTTGACCCGCCGCCACCGCCTGCAGGACCGGATACAGTGAGCAGGTATATATGGAAATTAGTTCCAATTAATCTCACACCGGGAGATTTATATGCAGCTGATACAAATAACGTATATATAATTGGAGGTATTTGGGCTTATTCTATATTATTATTTTATGATGGAGTGACATGTACTCAATATAACTTATCAGACCCTGACTTTTACCCTAGAAAAGTTTACGGTTTTGATAAAAACAATATATTTGTCTCCGGGACAAAAAGAATTATCAATTCAAATACATACAGACCTGTTTTAAAAAAAATCACATTTGGAACGATAACCAATTATACTATTGTTGACACTGTGGTTTCGATTAATGACCTTTTGGTAACAGGTGTAAATCAAGCCTGGCTTTGCGAAGCGAATAGAGGATTTGCATACTATTTTGATAATGGAACAATTAATAAATATGAACTACAGGGAAGTGATTCGATACAACCTTTAAAGTTTTACTTAAGCCCTGATAATAATTTGTTTTTATTTGCAAAAAGCCAAAAAACAACAGGACTGTTTTATTCTTATAAATTCGAAAATGGGGGTTTTGTTAACGTAGAAACGGATTGTTATGGTGATTTTCCGTGTAATACAAATTGTATTTTTCGTTGCGGGAAAGATGTAATAATGACTACACGAAACAACACTTGCGGAACTAAATATTTTAACGGAAATGAGTGGGTTTACCACGCTTTTTTAGACTCTGTATGGGCACCATTTATGAAATTAGGAGGGATTTCTAAAGATTCTTTAGTGGGTCTTAATTTCAATGAGTCAATTTATACTTTTGGCGGTAATAAATGGAGGAAAGAAAATAATAGCCCTATGTTTCCACTGACAATTTACGAAAGTCTTCACAATCTTGAGTTCAGTACCGGTAGAGTTTATTTTACATTTACAGGTGAATTTGGTTCACTTGTAATAGGTACCCCAAACAAAAAATAATAATAATTACTATTGTAGATGTTGTTTTTCTAAAAATCGACCACATAAAAAAATCCCCTCCGATGTACTTCGGAGGGGATTTTGGAGATTGCTAAAGATGAAAAAAGTATAACAGGTTATTACAAAAATCTTATTGTGAAAAACCTGCTGAGCCGTCAAAGTTATAGAGGTTCTCGGTTTTTACAAAGTCAAATCCGAAATCATAGAATTGGTTTAATAGATCCAGAATGCTCTGATGTTTGAGCTTGTCGCCGGGTTTCGATGTTTCGAATCTGCATCTCCACAGGTCTGTGCAAAACGTTCCTGCGAATCCGTCGGGATAAACTTTAGTTCCTCTGTTTGTGATGCCTGTAAGTTTCAGGTCGCTTGATTTTATTTTATCAATCATCTGTCCGAGGTCTTCTGCGCTTCCCGCAGTCCAGTCTATGAATACATCCACTCCTACGAGGTCTTTTGTTTCTTTTGATGTAACGGATTTCTGCGAAACAATTTTCTTGTCATCGCGGGGATGGTAATCAAGAGCTTTAAGTTCGGATGGTTTCTGTCCGAGCCGCTCTATGATTGCCTGAGCAAATTCCTTTGTGCCGACTTTCTGTTTGCTTACGCCTTCGCGGAAGATGTCGTATGTATGCACGCCGTCTTCGATTGTTTTGAGCCAGGCGTTATGAACCTTACTTGCGATATCGTGCTGTTTGATATGAATCAGCATAAGAACTGCGCCGAGTAATAATCCTGTCGGGTTTGCAAGATTCTGTCCTGCTCTGCGCGGAGCCGAGCCATGTATAGCTTCAAACATAGCGTATTCATCACCGATATTGGCAGAGCCGCCGAGTCCGATTGAGCCAGACATTTCAGCTACCACGTCCGAAAGTATATCGCCGTATAAATTTTCAAGAACTATTACGTCGAAGAGTTCGGGTTTGGTAGCAAGTTTTGCAGAGCCGACATCTATTATCCACGCTTCTTTTTCAATTTCGGGATATTCCTGACCGATTTCATCATAGAGTTTATGAAAAAGCCCGTCAGTGATTTTCATTATATTATCTTTCATAAAGCAGGTAACTTTTTTCCTGCCGTTATTCTTTGCATATTCAAATGCGTATCTTATAATTTTTTCGGAGCCGGGTTTTGATATAAGTTTTAGTCCCTGAGTGGTCTGTCTTGTCTGGCGGTATTCAATTCCTGCGTATAGGTCTTCTTCATTTTCACGGACGATAACAACATCGAGAACGGGATGTTTTGTTTTTATAAACGGGTAACTCGAAAGGCAAGGTCTGATGTTTGCATATAGTCCGAGTCTTTTTCTTGTGGCAACATTTAAGCTCTTATATCCGCCGCCCTGCGGTGTAGTAATGGGAGCTTTCAGGAATACTTTTGTTCTTTCGAGTGAAGACCACGCTTCGGGAGCGATACCCGCGGCATTGCCTTTAAGGTAAACCTGTTCTCCTATTTCGATGACTTCTATATCGAGCTGCGCTCCTGCTGCCTGAATAATATCAAGTGTTGCATTCATAATTTCAGGACCGATTCCGTCGCCGTATGCAACGGTGATGGGTGTTTTTAATGACATTTTAAAACCTTCCTTAGAGTTTTTTTATTGTTAGAAAAATCAATTTATATCATAAGTAACATAAATTCAAGTAAATAAATTCATTACAGCAGTAAAAAGTAAAATGTAAAAAGTAAAAAGTAAGAGCAAAGCAACTGTTATTTAATAATTACAAGCTTTTTAATCAGAGAATACGAATTTGAATTAAGCTTATAAAAATAAACACCGCTGGGGATTAGGTGATTTGAGAAGGGAATTGAGTAAATGCCGGGTGAAAGATTTTCATTAATTAATGTTGAAATTTCTTGCCCGAGTATATTATAAATTTTTAAACTGACTAATGAAGATTTCGGTATTGAAAATTTTATTATTGTACTGCCGTTAAACGGGTTCGGGTAATTCTGGAATAATTCGAATTTATCGGGTGAAGATGAAATATTATTTTTCACTCCGACAGTCTGCCAGGCGCACTGCTGATAGAAAAGAGCGAGTGTATCGGGAAGTCCGCCGTTATAGAAAAAACCAATAGGCGACTGGTTAAATATTTTAGCAAAGAAAACGCAGGCAGTCAGGTAAGAGCCTTCGAGCGTAGGGTGGCTTTCATCCATATCCCAGAGATTTACATCGGGTCTGATTAATCTTGCAGTTCTCCACGCCTCGCCTGCGGGTGAAAGCAAAGCACCCAAAATATTTGAAATTTTTGTATAAGAAGATTTCAGCGAATCCTGCATGTGAAAATAGCTTGTGAATACCGGACTGCAGGATGTATCGATGCACTGCTGTCCTCCGTTTTTTCTTCCCCATGTCATATAGAAAACCGTTACTGCGCCCGGGTTAAATTCTTTTATTATGCTGTCGAGTTTTTCTGCTGAAGGATACATGCTGTTGTAACGCAGGTATTCGATTACGGGTGTCTGGCTTTGCTCCTGAAGCACAACGTAATCCCATATTCCGCGTTTTATGGCATCAATAGATGAGATTCTGTTCAGGTGATTTTCCAGCGTATATCCGCCCGGTGCTTCCATTTCGGCATGCACATTTTTTCCTCCGGTTGCCGCAAGATTCTTAAACATTACCGGCAGATCATTTACGAAAGTATAGCTGTTTCCGATAAAAAGTACATTGGTGGAATCCGCAAAAACCGAAGATGAAAAAAAGATTAATATTAATAAAAGTCTTTTCATTGAGATTAAAATATAAATTTATAATAACATATAAACTGATTAAATTAATGAAAAATTATCTTCGGAGGAGATTAATGAATACACAAAAAATCTATAAAGAAATCAAATCGTGGTGCGAAAAAAATGCAGACCCGAAAATAGTGCAGAAGTATTCGAGGTATTTTAAAGAAGGATATGATGCACACGGACTAGATTCGAAAAAACTCGATACGGAATTTGAAAAATGGGGGAGGGAGTACATTGAAAAATTAAAATTCAATGAAGCAAAAGAACTCTGCGAATTGCTGTATTCATCTGGAAAGTACGAGGAAAGCGCCCTTGCTGTCAGGATTTTCAAAAGATACGAAAGCGAATTTAAAAAATCCGATTTGAATATTCTGAAGAAGTGGCTCGATAAATACGCAACCACCTGGGCGCATACGGATGTTATGTGCTGGGAAGTGATAAAGCTTTTTTATTTCCGTAAGATAATTTTATTCAGTGATTTAAAAAACTGGATGTCTTCAAAGTCAATCTGGACAAGGCGCGCCGTGCCTGTTTCTTTCATAAAAATTCTCGATAAAGAAAAAATTTCCTCGTTACTGGATTTTGTCAGACCTTTAATTGAAGATAAGGAAAGACCGGTTCACCAGGGAATGGGATGGTTTTTCAGGGAAGCGTGGAAGAAAGAACCGAAGCCAGTTGAAAAAATATTAATGGAAATTAAGGATTATGCCCCGAGAACAATAATACAATATGCAACCGAAAAAATGAGTAAAGCTGAAAAGCTCAAATACAAAGCAAAAAAATAATATAACAAAAACCCCGTTCGGCAGGAACGGGGTTTTTGTTTTTTCTTAAGGAATTTACTTATTTTATATACAGCATGCGTTTTACCGCTGTGCTGTTTTTCATACTTAATTTACAGATATAAGTTCCCGAAGGAATATTTTCATTTGAAAAGCGGACTTCGTAATATCCTGCATTTTTATTCTCATTAATTAAAGAGGCAATTTCTTTTCCGAGTATATCATATATTTTCAGCGAAACAAATCCGTTTTCAGGTATTTCAAAACTGATTTTTGTAGAAGCATTAAACGGATTGGGGTAATTTTGCGAAAGCACAAACTTTCCGGGATTTGATATTTCAGCAAATCCGTTCAGATTAAAATATTCGAAGTTGCCGTTGAAATCAATCTGCTTAAGCCTGTAAAAATATCTTCCTCCCGATAAATTCCTGTCATTAAATTCATAATTTGTCATTGTATTTGTATTACCTGCGCCGTTCACAAAGCCAGTTACTTCCCACTCATTTTCGGAAGCATGGTTTTTTCTGTGAATCTCGAAACCTTTGTTGTTCAATTCTTCTGATGTTGCCCATTTCAGATTCACATTTCTGCCTGAAACCGAATATGTAAAAGAATAAAGCGATACGGGCATAGGGCTCTCGTGCATGAAATAAACGCTCCCGCTGCTGTTTGCCGCAAAGATATAAGATTCGTTTTCCAAATACCTTTCGGTTAAAGAATAAATCAAATCAGCGTGTGCAATACCCGAAGCTCCTCCGGGAAATGTTATCGCAGTCCAGTTACTTCCGTTGTCAATTGATTTAAAGCATTGAGTTGCTGATGAACTCGAAATTACAAGGTAAACCGCAGGCGTGGAAGGCACCCATTTGATATTGCAGTGTCCTGTTATAGTGCCGGGAATTGTCTGGGAAAACCAGTTAACACCTCCGTTGGTTGTTCGGGCTATAGTAGTGGATGTCTGGCTTGTTCCTGCAAGTCCGTGCAGCTTGTCGTCATTGAATGCGACCGTTGATACAAAACCGTTATCACCACCTGCTCCCGCAAGGTTGCAGAACATATAATTTACTCCGCCGTTTGTGGTAATAGCAACTCTTGCATTTGCGGTATTCAGTCCGAATCCGAAGAAGTTTTCATCAATCAGAAAGACCGAATTCTGCGCTCCGCAGGAATTAGGGGCACTTGCAAGGTAGAGTGTCCAGTTTGCTCCGCCGTTTGTTGTTTTCCAGGTCTTGAAATCTTCCGTAGTGCTGTTGGGGTCGGAATTCGCAACACCCAAATTCGTATTTGTTCTGGAAAACACAACACCATTTATAAAACCGTAAACGTTTGTGCCAGTGTTCAATATTGTTGTCCAGTTTGTTCCTCCGTTTGTTGTTCTGTAAACCTTCGCATTTTTAATAAGTCCATTGCCCGTAGTTGCCCCGTCCCCGGCAAAAATTGTATTAACATCAGTAGCCCATACACACGTAAGAAACCTTCCGGATGATGATGTCGGAAGTCCGTTTGTCGGAAGCTGAGAAAAATTGATACCCCCGTTGGTAGAGCGCCAAATTACGGGACCTGTTTGTCCTCCTACAATAAAAATCGTATTAATATCCAGTACAAAGATGCTTGGCCAGCTTCCAAGACCGGAAACCGATCCCCCCTGCATCCATTGAGAAAAATTTGGCTTACTTGAAAAAAGTAATAATATTATTAGAAATATTCTTAATTTTTCTCCGGACTGTATTGATGAAATGTTTTTCATAATACTTAATTATAATTTACGCTTTCTTTTCACCTGCAATAACCATACCTTTAAAAAACCTCTTTTTTTGATTAAATACGTGTATTTATTGTGGTTTTTTTTGTCAAAATGAGAGATTTTGTTTCAAATTGAGATATTTTAATCGGGAAAAATTGCTACATTTAATGAAAGGTTTAGGGGAAAAAAACTATATGGAATTTATCCGAAAAATTCGGTACGTTTTTATACTACAAAAAGTCGAATAATAGCGAAAGAAACAAATAAATATTTTTAATTTAAATCAACCGGATTATTTTGTTTGGTTACAGTTAACTTTTTTTAAATTCGGTTATAGGAGTAATTATTATGAAAAAAATCTCTACTATGCTTTTTGCATTGTTACTCATGGCTTGGGTTATGGATGTTGGTGCACAGCTTAATCAGGACTGGAAATGGCAAAATCCTTTACCACAGGGTAATACAATACGCTGGATAAAGTATTGGGATGCCAATAACTGGTATGCAATCGGTTTTGCAGGTACATTTATGAAAACAACAAATGCCGGTGTAAACTGGACATTTCATCATAAAGCCGGCGGACAGTATTTAGCATATACCGGTCAGTCTATAAATATGTACGATGCGCATTTCTTCAATCAAAACACGGGTGTAGTTGTGGGTTCTGCCTCGGTAAACGGCGGAATCACCAGGACAACCAACGGAGGTACTACCTGGGATACTGCTTATTCAAGCACCGTAACTACAGGTATTTTTTATCAGGTACAGTTTTTGAATAACAATGTAGGGTACGCAGTTGGTACCGTTACACCTAAAATCTGGAAGACCTTAGACGGCGGTATTACCTGGACAGGTATTACAACCGCACCGACTACGACAATGTATGATATTCACGCATTTGATACATTGAATCTTGTTGTTACTACAACATCAGGTAACGTTCAGAAATCAACCGATGGCGGTGCG
This sequence comes from Ignavibacteriota bacterium, assembly GCA_016218085.1. Taxonomy (GTDB): domain Bacteria; phylum Bacteroidota; class Ignavibacteria; order Tepidaquicellales; family Tepidaquicellaceae; genus FEN-1279. The sequence goes on along the minus strand of JACREY010000017.1, from coordinate 72,746 downwards.
ACCTGGTCAGCAGTAATCAGCACAGGAAATACGAGTATCAATTACAAGATGCATTTTACAAATAGCACAAATGGTTATGTTGCGGGTTCCGGAGGTAAATTTTCATATACGACTAATGCAGGTGCAAACTGGACATTAATGCCTGTAATAGTAGGTACAACTAACACTTCCAGCTATTATGATATAGCGGCGGTTCCGGTGTCCAATCCACCGGTCAACTTGGTATCGGAGAGTTTTGACGGAACAACATTTCCTCCGACTGGATGGCTCAATACTCAGATTTCTGGAACAGGTCTCTGGACAAGAGTTACTGCAGGAGTTTATCCTACTTGTACTCCGCATTCCGGAGCAGGAATGACTTCATTTGCAAGTTATGATTATTCGTCTACTACCACGGCGGCATTAATTTCAACTTCTTTCAGCCTTGTCGGTTCACCCGGAGTGAAATTCGGATTCTGGATGTACAGGGATGCAGGTTATTCAACAAGTGCAGACAGAGTCGTTGCTATGATTAACGATTCTGCATCAGCAACTTATGCCGATACACTCGGAACTATCAACAGAAGCAAAACATTATATCCGGTTCAGGCAGGTGCCGACGGATGGTATTATTATGAATTTTCATTACCCGGAACTTATACCGGAGCAACAAATTATGTTATACTAAAAGCAATCAGTGAATACGGCAATAATATGTTTTTAGATGATATTGCAGTATTTAAACCTGCATCTTCAGGTTCCAAAGTATTCTTAACCGGTGATGCATTTTATATTTATAAAACACAGAATAACGGTACTTCATGGGATACAGTTGGCTTCCTGGGAAGCGGAACTACACAGCCGTGGACAAATACTTATTATGCAACATCAGTATCAGCAAGCGGTGATACATTAATTACAGGCGGTACTTATGGATTGATTAACAGAAGACTTAGCGCTTCAAACACAGCAGTATTTACAATTCTTAAAAAGGCAGGTATTACTTATGATGTTTGGGCACAAAACTCTTCCGCAACAGGTTTAATTCTCGGAGTTGGCGCAAGAACGTCTTCAACTGTAACTGCAGACCAGGTACTGCGTTCGACTAACGGCGGTTTGACCTGGGACCTTGCAACATTCCCGACAACAGCTTACGGATATCTGAACAGTATCCATATGATTAATGACAATACCGGCTGGGCTTGCGGCTCGAATACCAGCTTATTCAAAACCACAAACGGCGGTTCCTCGTGGGATTCGGTACCGACTCCGTTCACAGAAGCAAGTAAAATTCTTGCAAAAGTAATTTTTGTCGATGCAAATACCGGCTGGGTTTTCTCGAAAACATCTATGACTGGCGACTCAACAATTATTAAGACCACAAACGGTGGTACAAGCTGGGTCAAACAGACAATCGGAAATGCGTTAACCGGCTCAGGCGCACAGATTTACTGGGCGGACTTTGTTAACGCAAATACAGGATGGATTGTAAATTATACTCCGAGACCTTATAAAACCACAAACGGCGGTGCTACCTGGACAAAAGACTCTATAGTCGATGCTTTCGGCGGCTTTATGTATGGTGTTGAAATGTTAGATGCTTCAACCGGATACATTTCAGGTTCATCAGGCAGAATATATAAAACCACAAACGGCGGTGCATTATGGGATACTATAGCAAACAAGCCGGGCGGTACGTCACCAACCTGGTATGGTATTAAATTCTATACTCCCTGGGTCGGCGTAGCAGTCGGTTCAAACGGAATGACTATTACAACATCTAACGGCGGAGCTAACTGGAATCTCCAGAACACAGCCGGCGGTACAATGTACAACGTGGCAATCGTGCCCGGTAGTGTAGGTTATACTTGCGGTTCAAGCGGATACATCTGGAAGAATTCAAACCTGCCGCTTGTTTCAGGTGTGCAGAACCAGTCAGAATTACCGCAAAGGTATGAACTTTCACAGAACTATCCGAACCCGTTCAACCCGACTACAACTATTAAATTTGCTATTCCAAAAGCAGGTATAGTTACAATGAAGGTTTATGACGTAGCCGGTAGAGAAGTGATTAAAATAATTAACAACCAACATTATAATGCAGGTTATCAAACTCAGGAATTCAACGGCACAATGCTGGCATCAGGTGTTTACTTCTATTCGTTAATAGTAAATGGCAACCTGATTGATACTAAGAAAATGGTGCTTATAAAATAATACCATAGATTCAGTTGATTTCACTGATTTAATATTAAGCCCTCCGATGTATATCGGAGGGCTTTTTATTTATTAATTTTAGCTGTAATAAGCTGAAATAATATATATTTAAAATGATTATTACTATCTTCTACGAATCTCATATTAAAAGGAATTAAAAATTTATTGACATTAATTAACTTTTTTATTAATTTTGTTTCACCATACAGGGGAGACAACCACCGCAATGGGGAGACAAAAAAATTCAATTAAAGAAACACATAGTATGGAAGAAATTATTGAGGAATTAAAAAAATATGGAGTTTCAAAAAGGGAAGCAGAGGTTTACGTTTCCTTACTTCAAAAGCGAGAATTAACAGCCCCGGAAGTTGCAAAAATTACATCTGTTACAAGAACGAAATGTTATGAAATTTTACAAAACCTTGTAAAGAAAAAAATGTGCAATGAGAATTTTAAAAACGGAAATAAAATTTTCAGCAGTGTAGATCCTAAAATTGCCTTGCAAAACATTTTATCAATTCAGGAATTCGAACTTAATAGAAAGAAAGAAGCCGCACGAATTTTTGGAGAAAAATTAACTAAATTATATAACGAAAAGGAAAAGTTCGATTCGCCTTTGGAATTTATCGAGGTAATAAGTGACCCCGGTACTTTAAAAGCAAAATGGATGGAATTTGAAAAAACAATGAAAGAAGAATTTCTTGTTTTTGTTAAAGCCCCGTATGCGATTAATTTTGCAGATAATATTGAAGAAGAAAAGGAAGTCATTCAAAATAAAGTACAAATTAAAGGCTTATATGAATATGGAAATCTGAAAACAAAAGAAGAGATTGATAATTTAATCCATTTTATGAAAGTATATCAAAAAATAGGAGAAGAAGTCAGGGTATACAAAGAATTGCCAATGAAGTTAGCTATTATTGATGGAACGATTAGTATGATATCGCTTGCAGACAGAATATCGATGAAACCCGGACTAACTTCTATGATTGTAAATCATCCGAGTCTTGCAGATGCATTGAAAACTGTTTTTTATACTTATTGGAATATGGGTATGTCTGTTGAAGAATATGAAAGTTTCATAAAAATGGGGGAAGTAGCTACAATTGCATAAAAGTGTTTCAAAATTAAAATATCTTGCAAAATAACTAATTATCTTCCTGTTGTATATTTACTCAAAGTATAATTATAGTTGTTGGCAAAAAAGGAAAAATGTCATGAAAAAATTATTTGCATTATTTATTCTTTTAATATCGGTGTTATATTCAATGAATCTCGATGCACAGGTAAACCAGGATTGGAAATGGGTACACCCTGCGCCACAGGGAAATCAAATGCGATGGATTAAAATGATTGATTCTGTTAATTGGTATACGTGTGGTAATACCGGAACATTTATGAAAACATCGAACGCCGGAGTGAATTGGACAGTTTATACCAACGCCGGCGGATGGCTTCCGTCTTATTACGGAGAGGGAAGAAATCTTATGAACGGTTGGTTTTTTAATATGAATACAGGGGTCGTTTGTGGTTATACCGGATGGATTGCCAGAACTACAAATGCAGGTGCTTCCTGGGACTCGATTGGAATTCCAACTACAAACTCGATGTACGGACTTCATTTTGTCAATAACACTTATGGATATGCTTCGGGAGCTGGGGGCAGAGTATTAAAAACAACTAATGCGGGATTATCGTGGGATTCAATTCCAACGGGTGTAGCACTTGCTAATTACAATATTTATGCACTCGATACAAATATAATTTATGTTGCTTCTACTGTCCCGAGTCCATTGGCGGGAAAAGTAATGAAAACAATAAACGGAGGAATAAATTGGGTTTTATATAATACTGAGACTGCATTTACTATTTACGATATTAATTTTATCAATGAAAATACCGGAATGGTTTGCGGCTCGTCCGGTAATATTAAACTAACAACAAATGGCGGGGTGAACTGGACCAGTGTAAATTCACCATCAACTTCAATTTTATACGGGATACATTCTACTTTAACACCAACTCCTACTTTTTATGTAGTTGGTGATTCGTATGGAATTTATAAAACAGATAATTTTGGGGCAAACTGGACGCTCTTAAGTTTTAATGACCCGGGTATGTCCTGGACTTCTACACATTATTCTGTTGATGTAAGCGGAAACAGAATAGTTGCAATAGGAGCTTACGGCTCGATACAAAAATCAACAAATGCAGGTGCGAACTTTAGTGCACTCACTCAATGGCTAAGTCCTTCTACAAAGTACGATGTATGGGCACAAAGTGCAAACGGATTGGTAATAGTTACAGGTGGTCGTGGTTCAACTGCTACATTCGATCAGGTTTTAAGGACAACAAACGGAGGAACGAACTGGTCTATAATACCTTTTAATTCTTCCGCCACTTATTATAGTCTTGCTATGGTTAACTCCACAACAGGATTTATGAGCGGTTCGTCAGGTAATTTACGTAAAACAACGAATGCCGGTTTAAACTGGGATTCAATACCCGGACCATTTGGCACTAATACATTAAAAAGAGTTGAATTTGCAAATGCTAATACTGGATATGTATTCCAAAATACTTCCGCACTTAACGGCGGATGGAAAACAACAAACGGCGGACTAAGCTGGGATTCTTTGACTAATATGGGAAGTGAAACAAGAGTTCCTGTTTCTTCATTTATAAATGCTAATACCGGGTACGTAGGTAATAATGTCGCTAAATTAATGAAAACAACAGACGGAGGTGCTAACTGGACGATATTATCAAATACTCCAATGGGAACTTTTGGTTTATACGGAGTAAAATTTTTCAATGCAGATTCGGGATATGTATGCGGTTCAACCGGTTATAAACTATGTAGAACAACAAATGGGGGTGTAAGTTTCGATTCAGTTTCACATCCGTTCTATAACGCCCTTTATTCAATGAGATTTTTTGACATGAACACCGGATGGATTTTTGCGTCTATGGGATATTCTGCCAAAACAACAAATGGAGGAACGAGCTGGTTTTTCCAGAATACATCCGGACAGTATGGCTACGGCTGTTATTTTACAAACCCGGACTCAGGTTTTGTCGTTGGAGATAATGGCTATATTCTTAAAACCAGCAAACAAACAATTACAGGTATTGAATGGTCAGGTAATAAAATTCCCGGAGGTTATTATTTGAAACAAAACTATCCGAATCCTTTTAATCCGACTACTACGATTGAATTTGCAATTCCGAAAGCAGGTTTAGTTTCGTTAAAAATATACGATATAGCTGGTAGAGAAATAACAAATGCAATCAATATGTCTCTAAATCCCGGAATTGTGAAATATACTTTCAATGGAGCAAGTTTTGCCTCCGGTGTATATTTCTACAGGCTAACAATTGACGAAAAATTGATTGATACAAAGAAAATGGTGCTTATAAAATAATATCACTGTTTATCTTCCCGACAAGTCGGGACACAAAGAGCGTGGATTTCGCTGATTTAATATTAAGCCCTTCGATGTTTATCGGAGGGCTTTTTTTTCTAATAAGAGATAAAATATTCTTAAGATTTATAAGATTCTTAAGATTTATAAGATTGATAAGATTCTTAAGATTCTTAAGATTTGAAAGATTTGAGATTTACAGATTTGCAAAAAAAACTTTTATAAATGACTTTACTTCTTCGGGGGTTGTATATTCTTTTAGTGTCAAGTGTTCACAGCCGGAAATCATTGCGGATAAGCGTTTCGTGGATTTTTTTCTTATGCATAAAATCTTTTTATTGTTTTCAACAGCCCGTCCGATTTCATATCCCACACCAAGGCTCACATTGCTTACTTCGGCTACGATAATATCGGCAGAAAGAAGCCAATTTAAGTCCCGGTCATGAATTTCTTTGTTTGTTAATTTAGTCTCGCCTGTTCCGATTAGAGCAGGATTTGAAAAATGCTCAGTAAGCACATCGCCGAAATTTTTCAGGTACAAAATAAGCTCTGTATTAATATTTTCCGATTCGGGATTCTGCTCCCCGCTGATGGACATTGCGTAGTAGATTTTCATAAATTCAATAATAATTAGTGTAATTTAGTTAAGCGGATAAAAATAAAACAGGAATAAACGGTGTCGCTTTGTTTTAACACCAATAACGGCAGAATAAATCCTTTGGACGCTGATAACGCTGATTGTATATGATATTCGCTGATTTTTTTGAGGGTTAAGAGCGGAGAGCAAGAGCTATTTGTCACGGAGACGGGTTATCTGTGTATTTGTGGCAATTCATATTAATTGTTAATAATGGCAGGATTTCGATTTTTAAATCCTTTGGACGCTGATAACGCAGATTGTATATGATATTCGCTGATTTTTTTGATGGTAAAGAGCGGAGAGCAAGAGCTACCTGTCCCGGAGAGCTCCCGGAAACGGGTTATCCGGCATCTGTGGCAAACGGAATAAATTGATAATAATTGAAGAAGTGGTTCAATAGCCACGACCTTTAGGTCGTGGAAAAATTGCAATTTAAAAATGGCTTTAGTCGGTAAAATTTAAGCCACTAATCTGTGCATCTGTGGCAAACGTAATTAATTGATAATAATTGAAGAAGTGGTTAAATTATATAATTATTTAGCAGAGAATTTGCACGAGAGTCCTCCGATAAAGAACATCGGAGTGATTCCCCGAGACGGGGAAGTTCGGCGGAGCTAATCTGCGGCGTAAAAAATCAATTATGTGATTTGGATTCCAGAGCTTACAATATCTTTTATAAAAAGATTTGTCATATCAAAATCCTTTGTATTATACGGCAGGGGGGATATGTCGGAATTATAAGATAATGTAATTTTCCTTATTTTTTCTTTATCAAAAAATCTGACTCCTTCAAAAGAATCGGAAACCAAAAGCACATCTATATCGCTCCAGTCATTGTTAGTGCCCTTTGCGTAAGAGCCGAATAAATAAGCAGTTTTGATTGGAAAATTATTTCTTTCCAATAATTTTATATATCCTTTTAGATTCTGAATAATATTGTCTATATCAGTTCTTTCTTTATCCATTCATAGGTTTCTTTAATTTTTGCAAAATTCGTTTCGGTAAAATCTTTTGTGCAAAGCTTGTAGAAATTTGATTTATAGTCAGTGTATCTTGCTTCAATATTAAAATCTGTAACCCTGTTTAAAAATTCTTCATTCTCTTTTGTCAGTTTCAGCTTTGTTGACTTAGCCAGTTTCAACCGGTCGTGTACCTTCGGAGGTGTTAATTCGTTATCTTTAACATATCTTGCCTTTAAAGCTTTTTCAAGAATTAAATGCCCAATATAAAGGCACCACATAAAATGTCCGTTTTTAAACAAACTATCCGCAACGGGCAAATCCTGCTCGGCTAAATCTATCCAATAGTCTACCTGCTCCTGTATTGTCATAGGCTGATTGCTGATTTTAATAATATAAAATAAACATACTTAATTAAATATTCAACAAATTAGTATATTAATGATAATAAACTCTGCACCTGCGGCAAACGGAATAAATTGATAATAATTGAAGAAGTGGTTAAATTATATAATTATTTAGCAGAGAATTTGCAAGAGAGTCCTCTTATAAAGAACATCAAAGAGACTCTCCGTGACGGAAAAGTCTCCTAAAAAAAGGGAGACTCCCCGAGGCGGAAAATAAAATTTATTTCATTATAATTTATTAGTCTTTAATACACCTAACAGAGAGACCATATCTTTTATGGAAAGTATCCCGTTTGACATCCTTAAGGTTATTGTGCATTTCTCTTATCCATGAAGCAACTGTATTATTGCTTGTTGAAGACCAGAAACAAGCGTGTTTACCAATAAATTTATAATTATAGTTTTCGTCACATAGTCCACCGGGAATTGCTGAAAAGCCGCTTTCGTTCGTAGCCCATTTGATATCTTTCCATAATTCGGTAGATTTTATTTTTTCTCCTGCATCTTTACTTCCACCCAAAAATTCGATGAGAGTTGTCCATTCGGCATCGCTTGGAATATGCCATCCCTCAGGAGCTAATCCACGTGAGTCGTTAACTGCGTACCAGTTATAAAGTTTGCCATACGTGGTACCGTTTTCGGTGCTACTTTCGTAATAACACCATGCACCTGTCGTTAATTTTTTCCATTGTTCCTTATCCTGAACCTGCGGAATCACATCACCATTCCGATAATGTTCGACTTTAAGATTTTCAGCGGTCCATTCCTGAGTACCAATAGTAACAGTTTTGTATGTATTTCCATCTTTGTCTGTTACCTGTGAGAGTGATATAGTTGCACAAAAAGAAATGAATATTACAACTAATAAGAAAGCGAAAAGAACATTAAATTTATTCCTCATATAATTTTCTCCTTTAATTGTATAAAAAAATGAAAACAGAACTTATTTTTTAAAAATAATTTATATCCGGGTTATTAACAGGAATGTAACTTTAGTAGGAAATAATTTAATCAGAAGGATATAAATTCTTTAAACTTCTCTATTAGATATAATTTAAAAATTGTAAAAGAATATATCAAGTATATTAATAATAGTAAAGCTATTGCAGTATAAATGAGACATTACAAGTTTGCGATTTAAATATTAATTAAAAAATCAAAAAAAGAAATTTCTTTATCTCTTTACCAAGCTCCTGCGTGGTAACGTTTTTAAGGTATTGTTTTTTCTTTTCGCTCAATAGCCACGACCTTTAGGTCGTGGTAAAGTTGCAATTAAAAATGGCTTTAGCCGGTAAAATTTAAGCCATTAATCTGTGCATCAGTGGCAAACGGAATTAATTGTTAATAATTGATGAAGTAGTTAAATTATATAATTATTTAGCAGAGAATTTTCTCGGGAGTCCTCCGATAAAAAACATCGAAGAGACTCCCCGAGACGGGTTAGACTCCGATAAAAAACATCGGAGAGACTACCCGCGACGGGATGGTAAAAATAAAAAGGAATCCTTTTAAAATAAACTTTATAAGAATTCCTTTCCCTTATTAGTTGTGGAACAATCAGTTTATGAATTTATCGAGGCTGTTATAAATTATCTGAGAGCCTTTTTCAAATCCTTTTTCGAATTCGTTGCGGTCTGTAAAATTCTTTGCAAGCATATCTCCGTACCCGATATGTTCTGCTTCATTCATATGTTCGTCAAAATAAATCAAATCGCTTTCATTGAAACCATAATGCTTCATCAGCCCTTCCTTTTTTGTTCTCGCGACATCGGGCTGCTGGATTTCGAATGCGTGGATAGCGCCGAGCAGTTCAGACGGATTCATACCCGCGAAGGCATTAATTTCACTATCCATTGACGGGAAATTTTCCGAACCGGGAAGAGTATCAGACCATTTTTTCCAGAGATTAACGTGAGCGGTTTCATCTCCGATTATTTTTTTGCCCTCTTCGCTTTTTGAATCGAATGTGGAAATCACAGCCGACCAGAATTCGGGAATCATTTTGATAAATTCATTATAGGATGCTGCGTATGATGAAAGCTGTTCTTTTGTGATTTCACCTTTTTCCCACGCCTGATAAAACGGATGGTCGAGCAGTTTATGCTTTAAATTCATTTTGTTCTCCTTTTTGTAATTTCTTTTTAAAAACAAGAAATGAATCATTAAAATTCTATGGAAAGCGCTTTATTTCGCCGGTTTTCGAGGAAATAAAACGGTTTTAAACATAAAAATAAATCTTGATTATGAAATCCCGCTTTAATAAATTACAAATATTGACAAAATCAATTCGGATAACAGGAAAAGCGGAGGAGCCTGAAAAAACTTTTATTATTTACTAATTATTTGCGGAATAAATACGGGATCCGACGCCTCCGGTTAAGAATAATCTTAAAAAAACAGATTTCTTAAATCATAAAATAAAACAATATGAAAAAAATAATTTTTTGTATTATATTTACGGTTCTGATTTTCTGCGTAACTTATGCACAGGACGGAAGAATAATTAACCTTGCGGCGAATGATGCAGGAACTATAGTTACGGTAAGTGTTGACCCTTGCTCTGTTTTTAAAACGAAAATAATTAATTTAATTCCGACAAAAAGCTATTATGTCAATGCGGTAAAAGTAGTTACTCCGATTGAAAAATTAGATAATAAAATATTAGAAACAACTAGAGTTCCCGAAACAACTATGTGCGGAATTATACTCAGCAAATTAAAAACTGCTTGTGACAGTCTTTCAAATGTTAAAGAAGAAAAAGAAGTGTCTCAATATATCAATGAGATTAACGATTTAACAAAAAAACTAAAAAATGATTCGTGCCAATCACAAGCAAGTGATATTATTAATTATGCGGATAAATTAGTATATCATACAAAAAAAGATTTTTCTTATGCAAAGGGAATATCGAAAGGGGAAAAATTAGTAATAACAATCGAACGTGAAGACGGAAAAAAATGGACAGTAATTTATGATGCAGGCACTAGAGGAGAGTGGTTGACGTCTTACGGTTTTGCATTTGCTTCAAATGTCTTTCTACAGTCAAGGGTTTTTAATTTAAGGCAGATTACGCCGGATTCCTGCATTGCGACTTTAACGGATAAGAGCAGAACGGAAGGTGATTTTGTGCCGGCGATATTTTTCTCCTGGATTTCATCGGAAAGGAAGAATGATAACTGGTGTATTGGTCCCTGCGGTGGAATAGGAATTGATTTGAACAGACCTGTAATTCTCGGCGGAATATCATTCACATATAACTGGAATTTGAATTTTATTGCCGGGGTGCTTTTCAGATGGGATTTGCGACCTTCGGGAAGGTTTACGGAATTTCAGACCATTAAACCCGGAGATGTGGATGCTCTTAACAGAGAAACGGGAATTTTTAACCCGTTTATTGCAATGAGCTATCGATTCGGTTCGAATCCGTTTAACAATGCAAAAGAAGACAATAAGTAATTAAACGGAGAAATATTTCTAAATATTTTTTAAAATTTTAAATATTTAAATTATTATATAATACATCAGCGGTTTTAAATTAAATTTTTATATAAATAATATGTCAAGAACAGTAAAAGCACCAACCGGAACAAAGATGACCTGCAAGAACTGGCAGGCAGAAGCGGCAATGAGAATGCTTATGAATAACCTGGACCCCGATGTGGCAGAGCGTCCGCAGGATTTAGTGGTTTACGGCGGCTCGGGAAAAGCGGCAAGAAACTGGGAATGCTTCGATGCAATAGTAGCGACACTAAAAACTTTAGAAGGAGATGAAACAATGCTCGTACAATCGGGCAAGCCCGTTGCGGTTTTTAAAACACATAAAAATGCTCCGAGAGTGATTATATCAAATTCGCAGATAGTCCCGAAATGGGCAACATGGGATGAATTCAGGAGACTCGAAGGACTCGGGCTTACAATGTACGGACAGATGACGGCAGGCTCATGGATTTATATCGGTACGCAGGGAATACTTCAGGGAACATACGAAACATTTGCTTCTGCAGCGAAAAAGCATTTCGGCGGAACGCTTTCGGGAAAATTCGTTCTTACTGCCGGGCTCGGCGGAATGGGCGGCGCACAGCCGCTTGCGGCAACGCTGAATGGCGGAGCATTCCTCGGAATAGATGTGGATAAAACAAGAATACAAAAAAGACTCGATACGGGATACTGCGATGTGATGACTGAAAGCATAGATGAGGCTCTGAAACTTGTTCTTGAAGCAAAGGAAAAAAAGATAGCAAAGTCTATCGGGCTTGTGGGTAATGCGGGTGAAGTTCTGCCTGAAATATTAAAACGCGGAATTATTCCCGATGTATTAACCGACCAAACTTCCGCTCACGATATGCTCAATGGTTACGTGCCGATGGGAATGAAATTCGAAGATGCAGTTGAGTTAAGAAAATCGAATCCTGCAAAATATCAGGAGCTTGCAAAGAAGACTGCTGTTGTTCATTGCAAGACAATGTGGGAATTTATGAAGAAGGGCGCAATAACTTTTGATTACGGGAATAACTTAAGAGGCGAAGCTGAGGCAAACGGATTTGCAGAGGCGTTTGAAATACCGGGATTTGTGCCCGAATATATACGTCCGCTATTCTGCGATGGCAAAGGACCTTTCAGATGGGCTGCGCTCTCGGGTGACCCGAATGATATTTTTACTACTGATGAAGCTATAATGAAGCTTTTCCCTGATGATGCGCTCCTTCATAAATGGCTTAAAGCGGCAAAAGAAAAAATACATTTCCAGGGATTGCCTTCGCGCATTTGCTGGCTGGGATACGGAGACAGGGCAAAGGCAGGGAAGGTATTTAATGATTTAGTAAAAACCGGAAAGGTGAAAGCTCCGATTGTAATAGGTCGCGACCATCTCGACTGCGGAAGCGTGGCATCGCCGAACCGTGAAACGGAAAAAATGAAAGACGGTTCCGATGCAATAGCAGACTGGCCGGTGCTTAATTTTGCTTTGAATGCTATAGGCGGAGCAAGCTGGATTTCCCTGCATCACGGAGGGGGAGTGGGAATCGGTAATTCCATTCACGCTGGAATGGTAATCGTAGCGGACGGCACTCCCGAAGCCGAAGCCAGACTCGAAAGATGCCTGACCTATGACCCGGGAATGGGAATTGTCAGACACGCGGACGCAGGTTACGAAAGGGCAATCGAGAATAAAAAGAAATTTGGAATTAAGATTCCGATGCTGGATTAAATCGTCAATCGTCAATCGTGAGTCGTGAATAGTTCCACCACAGCGGACACAAAGAGCGTGCAATCGTGAATTATTAGTAAATTATAAGGGTGCAAGCAGGCACCCTTTTTTTATTGCTTTTTCATAAAATTATTACTAATTTACTAAACTACTAAATTAGTAAAAAGAAAAAAATATGAAAATACCAACAGAATTAAAGCATAAGCCGGTAATTGTATCGGAAGAATACGAAAAAGTTGACGGGAGACTGGCATTAAATACGGATGCAAAAGGGCTTTCGCTCGGATTAGCACAGTGGAATGACAGGGGAAAACTTGATATTTCAGCGAAGATATGGCGGCACACTGGAGAAAAATGGTCCCGCCAATCAGAAGAAATGCCTCTTCACCGCGCACTTGATTTGGCGATTTTGATTTGCAGGACAAAGCTTGTATTCAAGGAAAGATATTTCAAGAATGAAAAAGATTATCCGAACTATCCGCTGCTCGACAGGATTGGCGTGCAGGGCGGTGCTATGAATGTATCTGTCTGCACTGACAATGAACACATTACTGAAGACATCGAGTTGTTCGACAAATGTCTGCGCGAGGATGATGAAATTATCAGTGAGAGGTTAAGAGTTCTCGGAAGAATTTTAAAAGAATTAGAAATAATCTAATTTATTCCTAATCCCGGTTCTGAATTTACCCTGCCCCGGCAGGGTTTTTTATTGCGGAATTATTTTTCTGTCAACTAATTTTTTAGTTGACAAACTAATTTATTAGTTATATATTTGTACAGAATAACTAAAACTTTAGTTGATAAAATGAAAATCACACATTTAACAAAGGCGGAAGAGCAGGTGATGCAGGTTCTTTGGGAGCTGGAAAAGGGATTTGTAAAGGATGTAATAGAAAAATTTCCTCCGAAGAGCAAGCCTGCATACAACACGGTTTCCACTATAATCCGCATACTCGAGAAAAAGGGATTCATCGGACACACTGATTACGGGAAGACGTACGAATACTATCCTCTCATTAGCAAGGCGGAATACACGAAGCATTTTATGGGAAGCTTCATGAAAGATTATTTCAGCAATTCATACAAGCACCTTGTATCTTTTTTTACAAACCAGAATAATTTATCCCTTGCCGAACTTGAAGAGCTCAAAAAGCTGATGGAGAGGGAAATAAAAAAGAAAAAAACGGAGAATTGATTATGGATAATCTTTTGATTTATCTGGCACGCTCATTCATCTGTCTTGGAATACTATATCTTGCCTGGTGGGCATTTATGAGAAAGGACACATTCTTCACGATAAACCGCTATTACCTGTTTGCATCAATTTTGTTTTCAATTATACTTCCGGCTTTTAATTTCTCTGCAATCACATCATTCGGAAGCATATCCACAAGGATATTTCTTGACGCAATCACGGTAAAGCCAGAAGAGCTTCAGACAGCTTTCTTATCCAATTTATCGGTCTTTCAGGTGCTAACCGTTATATACCTGACAGGCGTTGCAATTTTTTCCATCAGGTTCCTTATTCAGCTTGTGCAGATTTACAGGCTTATAGGGAAATACGGTATTTCCAGAAGGGAGGGAATAAAGATAGTTTTTACGGATTCAAATTACGCTCCGTTTTCTTTTTTCGGGCTTATATTCCTAAACAGCAAATTCAATGAAGAAGATATTGAAAAAATTGTTATTCACGAAAAAGTTCATATCGACCAGAGGCACAGCGTTGATTTAATTTTACTTGAGTTATTAACCATAATACAGTGGTTCAATCCGTTCACGTGGCTCTACAGAAAGTCTTTAAAATCAATTCATGAATACCTTGCAGATGAAGGAGTATTGCTGAAGGGATTCGATAAATTAGGGTACCAGCAGCTTCTGCTTTCTATGTCGCTTGGAATTCAGGTCAACGATTTAACAAACAATATTCACAAATCAATAATTAAAAGGAGATTCACCATGATGAATCGCGAAAAATCGAATATTTCATCTTCTCTGAAATATGCATTCCTTTTGCCCTTCGCCCTCACAGCTTTGATTTTATTCGGTATAAATGATTTACCCTCAAAAACTCCGGTGTTAATAATTTCGGATTCGGTTTATGTCAATCCGGATGTTATGCCTGTGTTTCCCGGAGGGGAAAAAGCTCTTCAGAAATTTATTATTTCAAATGTAAAATATCCCGAAATATGCAGGGAGAATAAAATCCAGGGAAAGGTCGTTATTGATTTTACTGTTACCAAAAGCGGTAAGATAGAAAATATAAATGTATCCCTCAGTACCCATCCCGAAATGGATAAAGAGGGGATGCGTGTTGTCGGTTTAATGCCTGACTGGAGTCCCGGCCAGATTAAAGGGAAATTTGTTGATGTAAAGATGTCCCTGCCATTTAACTTTAAACTGCAGTAAAACTACTGAAATTCACGGCGTATTTCACCGGGAAATACGCCGTATTCAATTCGATTTTTCACTTCAGGATTCCGAAATAAACTCAGAAATAAACCGAAACTTGCATTATATTGTGTCGTAAATATACTTGTAAGTCTTTGCCGGAAAAATATTGTTAAAGCATAATTACTGTTATTCATTAAAATTTAATATTTATACCAATCATATTTTTCAATCATTTTAAACCAAAAAATAAATTTATGAAATTCAAAACATTTCTTTTTGCAATTATCTTTGTAACGGGTTCATATTTCTCCTCTATTGCTGATGAGGGAATGTGGATACCGTCAGGCCTGGATAAAATTTATCCTGAAATGCAAAGGCTCGGATTGAATCTGAGCATCGACCGGATGTATAATCTGAACAAGCCGAGTCTGAAAGATGCCATAGTAATGCTCGACTACGGTCAGTGCACCGCTGAACTTATTTCACACGAAGGCTTGCTCCTGACAAACCACCATTGCGGGTACGGAAATATTCAGTCTCATTCGACTGTTGAGCACGATTATTTAAAAGATGGATTCTGGGCGAAAAGCAAAGCTGAAGAACTGCCCTGTCTGGGTAAAACGGCATCGCTTCTTGTTCGCATTGAAAAAGTAACAGATAAAGTATTGCAGGGTGTGCCGTTCGATGCACCCGACAGGGAAAGAAACGCTAAAATTAATGAAGCTATTCAAAGGATAGTTGAAGATGCAACCGGGGGAAACGGATACGAAGCAAATGTATATTCAATGTTAAACGGCAATGAATATTATTTATATGTTTATGAAACATACAGGGATGTAAGGCTGGTAGGCGCTCCTCCTTCTTCAATCGGAAAGTTCGGCGGAGATACCGATAACTGGATGTGGCCGAGGCATACGGGTGACTTTACAATTTTCAGGATTTATTCGGGACCGGACGGCAAGCCGGCTGATTATTCAGTAAATAATATCCCGTTAAAGCCGAAACACTTTCTCCCGATTTCATTGAAAGGGTATAATGAAAATGATTTTGCAATGATATGGGGTTATCCGGGATTCACAGACAGATACCTGCCTTCAAGCGGGGTAAAATTCAAGTCCGATTATACTAATGCGGCTTCGGTAAAGCTGAAAAATGCAAAGATGAAAATAATGAAGGAATACATGGACACGGATGCCGGTATCAGAATTAAGTACGCGGATAAATATGCTTATCTTGCCAACTTCTGGAAAAAAGACCTCGAAGAAACAAAGGCAATAAGAAAGCTTAAGGTAGTTGAAGATAAAAGGAAAACCGAGCAGGATTTTAATTCAAAAGTCAAAAAGGACCCTGTCTTATCACAGAAATACGGAAATGTGATAAATGAATTCGAGGAAATTTACAAGGAAAGAACGGATACAAAATATACTCTGGTAAATTTCTACTTCTTTGAAATTGCATATTCAAACGGATGTGAGCTGATGAATTTCATTCAGAATTACGGATACATTGCCGATTCGGTGAAGCAGGGAAACTTATCCGCGGAATTAACGGAATCGGTAAAATTAAATGCAGAGCAGTTTTACAAGGATTATGACTACACTATAGATAAAAAAATATTTGCAAAGCTGCTTAAATATTTTTACGATGACATTCCTAAAGAATTTCATCCCGGCATCTTCAAAAAAGTGGAGGAGGAATTTGGCGGTGATTTTAATAAATATGCCGAATATGTTTATGAAAATTCGGTGTTCTCGACAAAGGAAAAACTGTTTGAATTTATAAAAAATCCTGACAGGAATAAAATTGAAAAGGACCCGGCTATACTGACATATTATTCTATGCTTGAAAACAACCAGAAAGTTCTTGCAAAATATTCCTCATTCAACCAGAGGCTTGTAAGGGCAAAGAGAATGTATATAGCCGGTTTAAGGGAGTTAAAGAATGAAAAAGATTTTTATCCTGACGCAAACAGCTCGATGAGAATAACGTTCGGCAAAGTGATACCCTATGACCCAAGGGATGCGGTGCATTACGATTACGCAACCACGATGGAAGGAATACTGGAAAAGGAAGACGCAACCAATGAGGAATTCATTGTGCCGGATAAGTTAAAGTCGATTTTTGCGAACAAGGATTTCGGAATGTACGGCATCGGGAAAAAAATGCCCGTTTGCTTCCTGACCGACAATGATATAACGGGAGGGAATTCCGGAAGTCCTGTAATCAATGCAGACGGGGAACTTATCGGCATAGCATTCGACGGGAATTCCGAAGCAATGAGCAGCGATTTGCATTTCGATCCTGCACTTCAGAGATGCATAAATGTCGATATCAGGTATGTACTTCTGATTATAGATAAGTTTGCAGGTGCTAAAAATCTTATTTCCGAAATGAAAATTGTAAAATAAACTATAATGATGAAAATCGCATCAAAAGTTCTTTTGATTATAATTCTGTGCAGTGCCTTCGGGCGCGCACAGAATTCAAATCCCGGAGATTTGAAAACAGGTTATGCTGAAGTAGGAAACGCAAAGATTTATTACGAAGAAAAAGGTGACGGAGTGCCGTTAATTATGATACACGGCGGCTTTCTCGACAGGCGTATGTGGGACGGGCAGTTCGATTATTTTTCTAATTATTACAGGGTAATCAGGTTTGATGTACGGAATCACGGACTGACAACAAGCGGAGCGGATAATTTTACGAATTATGATGATTTAAATGCCCTGATGGATTCACTCAAAATTAATAAAGCAGTTGTAATGGGATTATCCATGGGCGGATTGATTACGATTGATTTTGCGTTAGCCCATCCCGAAAAAGTAATTGCATTGATTCCCGTTTCAACCGGCTTATCGGGTTTTGACAAAAAAGATGACGGCTGGAAGGAGTTTGATAGGAATATTAATATCGAATTTACTAAAAGCAACGTTAAAGGTGCAATTGATTGCATGCTGAAAGCATGGACTGATGGACCTGACAGAACTCCTGAACAGGTTGACTCGAAAGTAAGGGAGAATGTAAGGATAATGCTGAAAAGCACATTCGATAAACCCGATACGATGAGAATACCCGGGAAACTCAATCCTCCGGCGAACGGCAGATTATCTGAAATAAAAGCACCTGTTCTTACTATATTTGGTAATCTGGATATGCAGGGAATAAAAAACATTGCCGGCAGGATAGAAAATGAAATCATCGGTTCAAGAAAAGTGGAAATAAAAGGTGCTGCGCATATGGTTAATATGGAATTCCCGGATGAGTTTAATGAAACTGTCAGGATGTTCCTGAATGAAATTATCCGCGATATTAAAACCGGTGCGGCCGAGAAATTGATTAATGATAACAGGGGAAACTCCGGATTTGTTTTGCTTGATGTCAGAACACAGGAAGAGTATGCAGTCAGCTATATCGAAGGAGCCGAGAATATTGATATTAAATCACCTGATTTTACAGAAAGACTGGATAAACTCGACAGGAATAAAACTTATCTTGTTTACTGCAAAAAAGGTGGAAGGAGTTCAAAGGCAATGGAGGTGATGAACTCAAAAGGATTTGATAAAGTATATAATATGCTCGGTGGAATAACAAAATGGACGGACGAAAAAAGAAAAACAGCAACAAAACAATAATTTTAATGACTGAAATTCTGTTATATTTAATAGCATATTTTTTATCGGAGTATATCTTAGCAATATATTAATACGTCCCTTGACATAAATTTAAGGAATATGCAAATTCGAAATAACGGAATAAAAACTATAATTAAATATAAAAATGAAAATTAAGTTCTATCAGGTAGATGCGTTCAGCGATAAATTGTTCGGCGGAAATCCCGCAGGAGTTTGCCCTCTGGAGGAATGGCTGCCCGAAGATGTAATGCAGAGCATTGCATTCGAAAACAATCTTGCCGAAACAGCATTCTTTATTCCAAACGGAGCTGATTATGAACTAAAATGGTTCACACCGCTTGCGGAAGTAGATTTATGCGGACACGCAACACTTGCAACCGCTCACGTAATTTTTAACCACCTGAACTACAGCCGGGAAAAGATTGTATTTCACTCAAGGAGTGGAGAGCTTACCGTCAGGCAGAAAGATGATTTGCTCGTGCTGAATTTCCCTGCTGATAATACGAGGAAAATTGAAATGTCAGAAGAACTTTACAGTGCATTAGGGAAGAAACCTCTGGAGATGTTCAAGGGCAAGACCGATTATATGCTTGTTTATGAGACGCAAAAGGATATAGAAGAAATAATTCCTGATTTTAATTTAATAGAAAAATCAGGTGCGAGGGGTGTGATGGTCACTGCAAAAGGAAATGAAGTTGATTTTGTGTCCAGATTTTTTGCTCCGCTTGTCGGAGTGAATGAAGACCCTGTAACTGGCTCGGCGCATACCACGCTTATACCTTACTGGGCTGAGAAGCTCGGGAAAAAAGAACTCACTGCAATGCAGCTTTCCAAAAGAAAAGGAAAACTTTTTTGCAAACTGATAAACGGTAGAGTGGAAATTGCAGGTAATGCTGTAACGTATCTGGAAGGCAGTATAAAACTATAATTATTTTCTGAAAAAAATAAACTCAATTGATTTTATTTTATCCTTGTCGGGTCCTTCTATCACTGCATTGAACTGATTGTCGTTTTTAATGTAATACATTATTCTCTGCGGGAAATCGTGCTCTTTGTTTTCGAATACGAATACATTCCTTGTCCATTCAATCATTTGAAAATAAATTGCCTTGCCGCCGTTTTGTCCTTCCACGGTAGCAACGTAATATACATTTTCACCTTTTTTTAGAATTTCCAATTTTTCGAAAACAGCGGTATCGCCCTTCGAGCCGATTACAAAATCGAATCCGCTTAGAGAGCTGTCGGGATTGATATACCAGCGCTCGTAATTTGTCATGCCTTCAGAAACCGTTTCCCAGACTCCGATAATTTTATATATTCCCTGGGGAATCTGTGCATAAGATTTTACAGAAAATAAAAAAGCAATTGCTGTTAGGAGTGAGAAGAGAAGAAATTTTTTCATGTGAAAATTGTTATTTTGTTTCGCTGTTGCTTTTTACTTTGTTTTCCTTATAGATATTATAAAGTCCCAGCCCAATTAAAATCAATCCCACGAAAGAAGTAAATCCCGAAGGACCGTCGATAAAGTGATGATGATGCCCGAAAAATGAAAAATGCGGAATAAAAAAAGTGAAGACCTTAACAAACGGAAGATGCGCAGAAAGCAATGTTCCGATTAAAATCAGTATAATATTGCTTTTATTATTCATAATCGTATAATTTATTTACTTATAAATACGTTTTCCGGTTCCGCTTGTTTCATAAAAAAAACGGCGGTAAAAATCTTTACCGCCTTCAAAAAAAATATTAGCTGTTCATTATTTCTTCGATTTCCTCTATTTCGAGGGGGATATTTCTCATCAGGTCGAAGTTTCCGTTTTCCTTCACTACTATATTATTTTCGAGTCTGATTCCTATTCCTTCTTCCTGAATATAAATACCCGGCTCAACAGTGAATACCATTCCGGGCTTATATGGAGTCTGGAAGTAACCGACATCGTGCACATCCAGTCCGAGGAAGTGAGATACATTATGCATAAAATACTTCTTGAATGCCGGCCAGGCAGGGTCCTGATTCTTGATGTCGCGGAGCTTGAGCAGTTTAAGTCCGATTAGTTCTTTTTCCATATCCATTTCGGTTGCTTTCTGGATTTCCTTCCAGATGCCGCCTTTTTTCACCAATGCAATTGTATTTTTCATAACCCTTAAGCACGCATTATAAACCTGTTTCTGCCTTTTTGTGAATTTTCCGTTTACGGGAATGCAGCGGGTCATATCTGCATTGTAGTTTGAATATGAAGCGCCTGTATCGATCAATATCAGGTCTCCGTCTTTGCACGGCTCATCATTTTTAATGTAGTGGAGAACGCAAGCCCCGGGACCTGATGCAATTATCGGATAGTAATCGGCAAAAGTTGAACCGTTGCGAAGGAATTCGTGTGCAAATTCCGCCTGAATTTCGTATTCCATTACACCGGGTTTCACGAATTTCAGAACGCGGCGGAATGCTTTCTCCGTAAGGTCGCAAGCTTTTTGCATTAATTCAATTTCCTGAGGGGATTTTATCATTCTCAGTCTGTTTATTACCGGAGCAAGTCTGCAGTAGTTATGAAGCGGATAATTTTCTTTACACCAGTCAATGAACTTGAAGCTTTTCGACTGCACAATTACATCTGCACGTTTGTGCTCGTTTGTATTTACATAAATATTATCAGCATCTGTCACGAGGTTTCTGAAAATCTGGTTGAAATTAGAGAGCCACACGATATTCTGTATTCCTGTCACTTCGGTTGCTTCGCTTTTCGAGAGTTTCCTGCCGTACCAGACTTCGATGAGCGGGCTTGTTTCGGTAAGAAAGAGAACTTCCCTGAAAGCCGGGTCTGGTGCATCGGGATACAGTACAAGAATCGATTCTTCCTGGTTTACACCTGTGAGCCAGAATAAATCCGAATTTTGTTTGAAGAACATTGTGCCGTCAGCATTGGTCGGCATAACATCATTTGCCTGAACAACGACCATCGAATTCGGTTTTAATTGTTTCACAAGCTTTTTTCTGTTCTCGATAAAAAGCTTGCTGTCGATTTTTACCTGTTTCATATATTTGAATTTAATTTATTGATTTTTTTTCAATTCCGAAATTTAGCAATTTCCTGTAATATTTGATACTAATAAATAAGTTACAGCAGGAGTTTTCCTTTTTCCATAACCGGCTTGCCGTCGAAATAGACATCGGGCTGTTTGATAAGTCCGTCAAGGTGGCTTCCAACCGAGATTATTCCGCCCATCGATTTATTGTTTCCGAAGGCAATATGAATCGTGCCGTAAACTTTTTCATCTTCGAGTATTTCGCCGATTAACTCAGCTTTGTAATTCGTGCCTATTCCGAATTCGGCTACCGCTCTTGCTTCACGGCCTGCTTTATCCAGCATTGCATTGAGCTTTTCCGCATCTTTTCCGCCGGTGATTTTTTCTGCATAGCCGTTTAGCACTTCAACTTTAATCGGTTCGGACAGCATTCCTATTCCGGCCATCGAACCGTCAATAACTATTGTTCCGTTTGACTTGTCTTCCCAAGGTGCAAGATAAACCTCTCCCGAAGGAAGGTTACCGCTTTCACCCCTTACCCTTAAAACTCCTGTGCTCTCGAGCACACTCCTGTCCTTCATAGGCATTGTAATATTCGTTCCTTTTTCCGTTACAACTTTTATTTCGGATGTTTTTCTCAATGCTTCTGCAATTTTCTTTGTAAGCTCTATTACCTTGTCAGCATCTGCGTTCAGGCAGCGCACCATCGTTTCCACCTTTATTCCGGGCATTGTAGCTACGCGTACGCCGTATGTTACTGCTTCGCGCCTTGCATCCGTATGGGTAAGCGATTTTTGTGTCGGACAGATAACAACGTCAACCGTTTTCATCAGGTCTGCTATCTGCTGGGGCGGCTCCTGTCCGTTTATTTCGCGTGATTTCATCTCGACAAGGAATGCTTCCTTGCAAAGTTTCTTTCCTTCTTCGAGAAGTGAATAAGCAATTTCCCTTTCTGTTTCGTCTGTTATAATGAGAAGAGTTTCTTCGGGCTTAAGACCCATGTAATCTTTCAGGGCTTTGTGTGATGCATTTGTTAATTCTTTTGTGTCTGCCATAAATAATTATTAAATAGTTGAAAATGTTTTTTTCAATATATAGGAAATTTGTATTTTTTATAAGAACAAAATTTGTAAAATATTTTTTCGCAGAATTGCACAAAGTAGTAGCCGAAAGAGAGCTAAGTTTATCTTTTTAGAGTCATTTGATTTGATTATTTTACGATATATGCACAATTTTAAAGAAAATGTTATTCTCGCAAATTATACCACGATTAAGCTCGGCGGTACTGCAAAATATTTCTGCGAATGTAAAACTGAAAAAGAACTCGTCGATTGCCTGAAGCTTGCCGATGAAAAGCAACTGAAGACTCACATTCTCGGCGGCGGAAGCAATACAGTTTTTTCCGATAGCGGATTCGACGGACTCGTGATTAAAACGGGAATGAAGGGAATCGAACTTCATAATGATTTCAAGGATAATGTGATTATTAAAGTGTCAGCAGGAGAAGAATGGGACGATTTTGTAAAGTACTGCGTCGAAAATAAATACTCAGGAGTCGAGTGCCTGTCGGGCATTCCCGGCAGCGCAGGAGCTTCTCCGATTCAGAATATCGGAGCCTACGGGCAGGAGGTTAAAGACACAATAATATTTGTAAAAGCTTTGGACAGAAAAACCTGCAAGTCTGTTATGTTTGCAAACGAAGACTGCCTTTTCGGATACAGGACCAGCAGGTTCAAAAACATAGACAAAGAAAAATATATCGTTACCGAAGTTTTATTCAAATTGAAAAAAGACGGCAATCCCGAAATTAAATATCCCGAACTCGAAAAGAAATTAAACGAAAAATATAAAAGCGATTTATCGCTTTCAATTGTCCGCAATGTTGTAATCGAACTCAGAAAAAAGAAAGCAATGGTTGTGGATGAATCCGAACCCGATTCTGTTTCCTGCGGAAGTTTTTTTGTAAATCTCGTTCTTTCGGAAACGGAATTCCAAAATTTCTATGAACAGATTGAAAACGGAAAATGGCCCGCCGTGGCAGGTGCAAACAACGCAAAAACGGAAAATAGTGAAAAGCATTCTATTCCTTTTTATAAAACATCAGATGGTGTTAAGCTATCTGCGGCGTGGCTGATTGAAAATGCAGGTTTCAAAAAAGGATACACAAAAAACGGCGCGGGCATTTCAGCTAAACATTCGCTTGCATTGGTCAATCGCGGAGGAACAACTGCAGATTTACTGAAACTTGCGAAGGAAATACAGGAAAAAGTATTTGAAAAATTCAGAGTGAAGTTAATCAGAGAACCGGAAGTGATTTGAGTTTTATCCCGACAAGTCGGGATGCTAAAAGCGCAAATTATGAATTCTAAATTAATAACACAAAAGAAATAAATAAAAAAAGCCATCCTGAAAAATCAGAATGGCTTTTTATTACAAATCCGCGCTCTTTGCGTCCGCCGTGGCGGATTACGAATTAAATAATTATCTCCGGTGCCTGCGGTGCAAGTAGATTTTTCTTATTTATTTCCACTATTAAATTCCTTGCAATGCTTTTGTAAATCTGCGATACTTCAGAATCGGGACTGTCTATCACTATCGGCTTTCCCTTGTCTCCGGCTTCGCGGATTTTTGTGACAATCGGAATTTCACCGAGCAGTGCGGTTTTGTATTCCTCACTTAATTTTTTTCCGCCGCCCTGTCCGAATATATAATCCTTTTCGCCTTCTGCGTTCATATAGTAGCTCATATTTTCTATGAATCCGAGTGTGGGCACGTTTACTTTTTCAAACATTAAATATCCTTTTCTCGCATCTGCGAGTGATATATCCTGGGGAGTGGAAACGATAACCGCTCCCGTTAGCGGAATAGTCTGGCTAAGCGTGAGCTGTATATCGCCCGTTCCGGGAGGCATATCGAATACGAGATAATCAAGATTTTCCCACTGCACTTCAGTCATAAACTGTTTCAGCGCGCTGGAAGCCATTGGTCCGCGCCATACGACTGCGGTATTATCTTCCATCAGGAATCCGATTGACATTAGTTTAATATCGTATTTGGTAACTGGCATTAATTTATTTTTTCCGTTCGAGCCGATTACTTTTGGCCTTTCATTCACTCCGAACATAAGCGGTATCGAAGGTCCGTAAATATCCGCGTCGATGAGTCCGACTTTCGCTCCCTGCAATGCAAGCGAAGCGGCAAGGTTTGCGGCAACTGTGGATTTGCCCACGCCGCCTTTTCCTGAGGCGACCGCAATTGTGTTTTTCACTCCGGGCATCAGCTTGTCTTTTTGCTTATCTGCGTGATTTACAACTCCGAGTATGAAATCAACTCTCGAAACTTCGAGTTCGGGATATGCTTCTTTGAAATGCCAGAGTATTGAATTTTTTAACCCGGGAAAATCATTGTATTCTACATCGGTAATACCGAGCGTTATCTGAAGATTATTCCCGTTTAATGATAATCTTTTTATAAAATCAAGCGTTACAAAGTCTTTGTTTAAAACCGGTTCTTTTATTTTTCCAAGAACATCCAGTATTTGCTTTTCTGTAATCATATGGTTTTTTTACATTTAGTGGTTTATTTGTTAAAAATAATAACAATAAATTTTTTTAAAAAGTTAGATATTTATCTTAATTCGAAAATTTTCATAAAATCACTATCCATTCTAATTAAATTGAATTTCTCTTTCTAATTAGATAATTTTGTTTTTAAATAACTAATTTAATATTGTTGAGTAAAACTGCGAAATTCTGGCTGTTTTTATTAATAGTATCCGCAATTTTTTGGCTTGGGGGAATTAATATCAGGGCAATAATCGGAAATGATTTGTTGAATTACGACGAATTCAGCTTCCGAACCGGAATTCCGCCCGATGAAGAGAACTGGATATTCAGGCTGTTGTCATTTTCATCGTTATTTATAATGTCATCATATGCTGTTGTACTTTTATCCGCAATAGTATTTTTGAAAAGTTCCAAATTAAATATTAAGGAAAACGCCTGGCTTCTGATGTGCGCTATTTTGTTTTTTGCTTTCGTTCCTGTAGAAATATATACTTACTATCTCGATATAAAATTCTATCTCCTTTACCTTCAGAATCCTCCGAATCACGACGGGCTTCTGAAAATTTTCGGAGAGAGAATAGGATTCTTGAAAGGTGTTCCCTACATTGCAGTGCTCAGCTATTACACGATAATCTTAATTGCAGTATTCAGGCCTCTTCATAAAACGAAAACCCAACTCGAGGAAGAGAAAAAAAAGGAAAAAGAATATTCATATAAATATCATATGCACGAAGACGACGACCTCGATATTATAACAAAGGAAAATCAATGAGCAAGGTTATAAAAAAAGCTGCAGTAAAGCAGACTGACGAAAAACAGGAAATTATTATAAACGAGCTGATTGAAGTTTACAAGAGTATCGGATATGATGTGAGAGTTGAGAAAGGAAGTTTTAAGGGCGGTTTCTGTCTTTTGAGGGAACAGAAATTATTCTTGCTTAATAGAAACATCGAACCCGTAAAAAAAATAAACTTCCTTGCAAAAAACCTTTCCGAAATCGGTGTCGAGGATATATTCATAAAACCCGAACTCAGGGAAATTATAGAGAGAGAGTCCGTTAAATGAAAATAATATTAGTCGGTTCAGGAACCTCTCAGGGCGTGCCTAATATCGGCTGCAAGTGCGAAACCTGCCTCTCGGATAATCCCAAAGATAAAAGACTGAGGGCTTCGGCTTATGTTGAAACCGGTGGACTTAAAATCTTAATCGATACTTCAATCGATTTCAGGCAACAGATGCTCAGGGCAAATATTTCTGATTTGGATGCGGTTTTATTTACACATCATCACGTTGACCACATACTCGGCATGGATGATTTAAGGCAGATTAACCAGCGCCACAGAAAATATATAGATATATACGGCAACAAACTTACACTCGATGAAATAAAAATTTCATTCCGCTATGCTCTCGACGAAGAACTGAAAAGCTACTGGGCTGTACCGCTTGTGAATTTTCACTATACGGAAAATAAAGCATTTAAAATCAGGGGGATTGAAGTCCTTCCCGTCGAAGTCTATCACGGAAAAATAAAAATTTACGGATACAGGATTGGAAATTTAGCATACATCACCGATGCAAGCAAAATTCCTGACAGAGAAATGGAAAAGCTCGAAGGGCTGGATGTATTGATTTTAAACGCTTTAAGGCGTGCTCCGCATCCGACTCATTTTAATCTCGAACAGGCAACGGAAATTGCACTAAGACTAAAAGCAAGGAAAACATATTTTACTCACATAACCCACGATATGATGCACGACAAAATCAATTCAGAGCTTCCTGAAAATATCGAACTTGGGTATGACGGATTAACAATCGAAATTTAATAATGAAAAACACACTACACAAAGCGGCATTCGAAGCAGGCAAGATTATAAAGGAATATTTTGCTGGGACATTTAAAATCGAAAGCAAGGATATTATATCTAATATCGTAACCGAAGTTGACAAAAAATCCGAATCAAAAATCATTGAAATTATCAAAGCGGATTTTCCGGAGCACAATATTTTATCGGAAGAAATCGGAGCTCTCGAAACTGATTCGGAATATAAATGGGTGATTGACCCGATAGACGGCACAATAAATTTTGCACACGGAATTCCGATTTGCTGCATTTCAATCGGCGTGGAAAAAGAAGGCGAGATAATTTACGGCCTCGTTTACAACCCGATGTCGGAAGAACTATTCTATGCCGAAAAAGGAAAAGGCGCATACCTGAACGAAAAAAGAATATCGGTAACAAAAGAAAATAATCTCAGAAAGTCACTGCTGGTAACGGGTTTTCCGTATGTATCGAAAAACTGTCCTTATAAACCCGTTGAGTCATTCAAGAGATTCATAGATCTGGATATTCCTATAAGGAGGCTCGGCTCCGCCGCGCTTGATTTGTGCTGGACTGCGCTTGGCAGGTTCGACGGCTTCTGGGAATATAACTTAAATCCGTGGGATGTTGCGGCAGGCTATCTTATAATGACCGAAGCAGGCGGAAAAGTTACGGATTTTAAAAACGGAAAATTTTCGATTTACGAAAAAGAAATACTTGCCACAAACGGATTAATTCACAACGAAATGCTGAAAGTGCTGATGAACCTTTAAAATGTCCTGAGGAGTTTTATCATTTCCATTACTGCAAGTCCCGATTCATATCCCTTGTTCGTATCTTCATTGCAGGGTTCCATTTCGCATCTGGCAAATGCCTGTTCGGGAGTGTAACAGGTGAGTACTCCGAAGGCAACCGGAATTTCGTATTCGAGATTCAATTGTGCAATGCTGTGTGAAACTTCGTTTGAAATATATTCGAAGTGGGCGGTTTCTCCTTTTATCACGCAGCCGAGGGCAATCAGTCCGCTGAATCTATCCTTGCCTTTCTTCTTGCAGAGTTTTTTCAGTATGAGAGGAATTTCGAATGCACCGGGAGCATAAAAAACTTTGATATTCTTTTCAGGTAAACCTTGCTGCCTGAGTGCTTCCTTTGCTCCGTTTAACAAATTCGAAGTTACGACTTCGTTGAATTTGCTTACTACTATTCCTATTTTTAAATTGATTGCCTTCATTTTGAAATAAATTTAATAAAGTCTTCTTTTCATATTAATTATTTCTTTATCGGTCACATAGTAGCTTCCGAAATTTTCAAAATCCGTTTTCACTATGCCGTGAAAATCAGAGCCGCCGCTTTCGAGAAGGTAGTTTTGCGCAGAAACTTTCTGGAAGAAATTTGTATCCGTATAAGTATGAGAAGGGTGAATTATCTCTATCCCGTCCACTCCCTCGTCGATAATCTCCTGAATCTGGTTGTTCTTGAAATTCTTTCCCGGGTGAGCTATAAACGAAAGCCCGCCAAGGTCGGATATTATTCCTAAAACGGTCTTAATTTCAGGATTCGGTTTTTTTACATAAGCAGGTTTTCCGTCGCCTATAAATTTTATGAATGCCTCGACATAGTTCTTGACGAATTTATTCTGCACCATCTCAAGTGCCAGATGCGGCCTGCCGAGAGTTATATTCGACGGGAATTTATCGAAAAACCTGTTAACATCTATCAGGCAGTTCAGACCTGCAAGTCTGTGTATCATCTGCCTTAGTCTTTCAATTCTTGAGTTTCTGATTTTTTTTATGAAATCTATGAGAGCTGTATCCTTATAATCGATAAAATATGCGAGTACATGAACTTCTTTTCCTATATAATCCGTGCTGAATTCAATTCCGGGTATCACCTCGATTTCATACTTTTCACTTTCCATCTTTGCTTCGTCTATTGCATTAATATTATCGTGATCTGTAATGCTGATTGCAGAAAATCCTTTCACCTTTGCTTTTTGGATTAATTCCGCAGGAGAAAACTTTCCGTCGGAAAAATTCGAATGTATGTGCAGGTCAGCTTTTATATTTTTTTTAGTTCCGGTCATCGTAATTTTAAAGATAATTTTTATATTTCTTTGATTAAAGTCATAAAATTTCAATTTTTGAAAAAAGTTTAAATAAACAAAAAATATGGTGCTTTTAACGCAGTTTTTATGATTAAATTCATTATTTTAATAGATATTTAAAATCATTATATTAAAAGATTTAGCGAATTATATGAAAATTGCTTTATTAGCCGGCGGAATATCATCTGAAAGGGAGGTTTCCCTTGCTTCAGCCCGTGCAATTTTAATGGCATTAAGGGAAAACGGGCATGAAGTTAAGGTTATTGACCCTGTTTTTGGTGCTGAAAAAATAAGCGAAGAGATAATTTTCAAGGACCTTGTTTCCAAAGAATATCCGTCAAAAGAAATTATGGATAAGCTGCTAAAGGAATCCAGGAAAAAAGTGATTGAATGCGTTAATTCCGATTTGTTTGATGATGTCGGGCTTGCTTTTTTGGGCCTTCACGGCAAATACGGTGAGGACGGGAGAATACAGACCCTGCTTGAATTGCGCGGGATTAAATATACAGGCTCGGATATACTTTCTTCCGCTGTTGCAATGAATAAAAATGTGACTAAAATGATTTTCCGAAATTGCGGCATACTGACTGCAGACTGGATTGTTCTTTCTAAAAAAGATGAAATAAATACTGAAGATATTGTCCGCAGGATTTCTCTTCCTTTTGTCGTCAAACCCAATGACGAGGGAAGTACCGTGGGCTTGACGATTGTAAAGGAAAAATCCGGAATAAAAGACGCTGTTGAACTCGGATTCAGCTATACTGACAGTATTATGATTGAAAAATATGTGAAAGGAAGGGAATTAACGGTTTCAATTTTAGGGGATAAGGCTTACCCTCTCATAGAAATAAAGCCAAAAGAGGGCTTTTATGATTATCATCATAAATATACAAAGGGTATGACGGAATATATCTGTCCTGCTGAAATAAACGAAGATATTGCAAAAAAAGCTCAGGAACTGGCGCTTAAAGCGTATCATTCCCTGGGCTGCTCCGTATATTCAAGGGTGGATTTCCTCCTGACGGATTCAGAAGAACTGTTCTGCCTTGAAGTGAATACCCTTCCCGGAATGACGGCTTTGTCGCTTGTTCCGAAAGCTGTCGGAGTTACAGGAATGGATTTTAATATGCTCATTGAAAATATTATCGCATTATCCTTAAAAAAGTATTAAAATGTTTGAAGAAGATAAGGATGAGATTAGGGAAAGCATTTTAAAAAAAACAATCAGGTTTTTTAAATACAATAAACTTGCTCTTATTTTTATTATAGTGATTTTTTTTCAGTCCGGTATAGCACTGTTCGGCAGCAAAGGCCTGATGACAAGGCTGAAGCTCGAATCTGAAAAAAAACAGTATGAAAAAATGCTAAACGATGAACTCAAAAAAACAGATTCGCTTAAACTTGAAATAAAGGAACTTAACACCTCTGACAGAAAAATTGAAAAAGTTGCAAGAGAAAAATACGGAATGACCAAGGACGGGGAAAAAATTATTAAAATTAAAGTTGACAGTACGAAATAATATTTAATGGAAAAGAAAAAAATTATATTATCGGGAATGAGACCAACCGGCAAACTCCACATCGGACACTATGTCGGAGCTCTCGAGAACTGGGTGCATCTTCAGGATTCGTATAAGAATTACCACCTGATAGCGGATTACCATACTCTGACCACGAGTCTGGATACTTCGAATGTTTACGACGATACAATCGATATGGTCGTAGACTGGATTGCAAGCGGAATTGACCCTGAATCATCTCCGATTTTCAGGCAGTCGCAGGTAAAAGAACATACGGAACTGTTTCTGATTTTCTCTATGCTTATTACAAAGGCAAGACTGGAAAAAAATCCCACTCTAAAAGATCAGGTCAGGGATATGAATCTGCAAAGCATTACATACGGACATCTCGGATACCCCGTCTTGCAGGCTGCCGATATTCTGCTTTATAAAGGCGACCTCGTTCCGGTAGGCGAAGACCAGGTACCGCACGTGGAGATTACAAGACAGATTGCAGGATTTTTCAACGAGAAATACTCGCTTCCCGGTGATAAAAAAATATTCCCGATTCCTGAACCAAAAATAACAAAATTTGCAAGACTTCCCGGACTTGACGGCAAAGCAAAAATGAGCAAGTCTCTGGGAAATACTATTTTGATCTCTGACGGAATTGATGAAATTAAGAATAAAGTTAAAAAAGCCTTTACCGACCCTAATAAATTGAGAAAAGGAGATAAGGGAAATCCGGATATCTGCCTTATTTTCACATATCACAACAAATTCAACCCTTCACAGGTCAGCGAAATCAGGGAAGGATGCACGAGCGGAACTTTAGGCTGTTTTGACTGTAAAATGAATATAGCGAATAAAATTAACGACTTTTTTACTCCGGTACATAATAAAAGAAGTGAATTAGAAAATAATCTTGATTATATTAAAGACGTCCTGAGGGACGGTGAAAAGAAAGCAAAAGATGTTGCGGAAAAAACAATGAGCGAAGTCCGCGAAGCTATGAAACTTGGATAAATATTAAAATAATAATTTAATTTGATAGAACCCGAAAAAAAAGACAAGGCAATACAGGACAGACTGAAAGAGTCAGGAGAAATTCCCGGTCACATTGCCGTGATTATGGACGGCAACGGCAGATGGGCAAAGATGAGAAACCAGTCAAGGATTTTCGGCCACAGGCAGGGGGTTGCGTCCGTCAGGGATATTGTTGAATGCTGCGGACAGATAGGTGTGAAATACCTCACACTTTATACTTTCTCAACCGAAAACTGGAAAAGACCGAAGACTGAAGTCTCCATACTTATGAAGCTTTTAATCAAGGCGCTCAAAGATGAAACAGACAGGCTCCACGAAAATAATGTCAGGTTACATGCCATCGGTGACTTGAGCACACTGCCGGATAAAGTTAGAACAGAACTGACCGATGCAATGGAAAAGACAAAGAATAACAAGCTAATGACACTTTCCCTTGCAATCAGCTACAGCGGCAGATGGGATATTATTAATGCGGTAAAAAATATATCTGATGACATCAGGAAATCCTCAATAAATCCTGAACAGATTAATGAAAAGCTGTTCTCCGAATATTTGACAACAAAAAACATACCCGACCCTGATTTGCTCATAAGGACCGGAAGCGAATTCAGAATAAGCAATTTTCTGCTGTGGGAGCTTGCCTATACGGAAATTTATATTGATAAGGTTTTCTGGCCTGAATTCAGGCGGGAGCACCTGTACGAAGCAATTAGGGAATACCAGAAGCGCGAGCGAAGGTTCGGGCTTGTTAGTGAACAATTAAATAAAAACAAAAAAAAGTAAACAACTGACAAATGAGTTTTAAAGGAATTTCAAAAATATTAATACCGGCAATCCTTGCCATTCTGTTTTTTAATACAGACTATACATCGGCTCAGGACGACCAGATTCCCCTATACAGGGTTGCAAGCATCAGCGTAAAGGGAAATAAGTTCTATGATTCAAAAACAATAGTGAATTACTCCGGGATAAAAGAGAATATGGAAATTGCAATTCCCTCAGATGAGACAAGGGATGCAATAAAAAAACTATGGAGCCTGGGATTATTTTCCAATATTGCCCTTTATGTGGATAAAAAATTCGGGAAAGACGTTTACCTTGTTATTCAGGTGCAGGAGCTTCCGCGTGTCGAAGGCATAGAGATTTCAGGTAACAAGAAAATTTCAACAAGCGACCTGAAAGAGAGAATCGGCCTGACTGTTGGTGAGGTTGTGCAGGACCAGAAAATAAGGGACCTTGAATATAACCTTACGAAATATTATATCGAAGAGGGCTATTCGCTTGCCGAGGTAAAAACCGATAAGCTCATATCCACAAATAACGAAGCAAGAATCAGAATTAAAGTAAAAGAAGGCAGTAAGCTTACCGTTCAGGAAATCAAATTTGAAGGAAATAAAGGACTGAAGGAAAAAGAGCTGAAAAAGTCGATGGAAAATACATCTGAAAAAATTTGGTGGAAAATCTGGGATGGCGCTACTTTCGACAGGAATAAATTCGAGGAAGACAAGAAATCCATTATATTTTTCTGCAAGGAAAACGGATATAAGGATGCGGAAATAACCGGAGAAGAATTGAACCTTTCACCCGATAAGGAAGATTTGTATTTAAAAATAAAAATCGAAGAAGGAAAGAAATATTATATCAATAATATCAGGTTCGAAGGCAATAAAATGTATCCCGATTCGATTCTCTATGCAAAGCTGGATTTCAAAAAAGGCGATGTATATAACTTTAAAAAGCTCTCTTACAACCTCTATGGAAGCGGCGAAAGTGAAAACGACATCAGTACTCTGTATATGGACAACGGATACCTTTCTTTCAATGCAGATATAGAAGAAAAAGTAATCAACAACAATAAGCTTGACCTGAATATTAAGATAACTGAAAATAATCAGTTCAGGCTGGGACATATCAGTTTCGAAGGAAACGACAAGACTCAGGACAAAGTTCTCAGAAGGGAAATGTATTCAATCCCGGGAGACTATTTCAACAGGAGCGATGTAAAGAGAAGCCTCCAGCAGCTCAATGCTCTGAATTATTTTAATCCTGAAAAACTAAATCCGGATATTTCGCTCGAGAATGATTCCGTTGTAAATATAAAATATGTTGTTCAGGAACGCTCTTCCGACCAGTTCAATGCTTCGGTCGGATACAGCGGAAGCTTCGGAATGACCGGCGCGCTCGGCCTTACTTTCAATAACTTCGATATTTCGAGGCCGTTTTCAGGCGGTGCAGGCCAGGTGCTGAATTTCAGCTGGCAGTTTGGAGAAGCCGGAAATTACAGGACATTTTCAATTGGGTTTCAGGAACCGTGGTTTTTAAATACACCTACACTTCTCGGATTCAGTCTGTTCGATACCAGGACAAGGTACTATTATGATATACGCGAAACGGGCGGTATTCTGAATTTCGGAAGAAGATTCAAATTTCCCGATGATTACTTCAGGGGTGACTGGGCTATAAAGATTCAGAGAACGGATGTCATCGACGGCGGTTCGTATTACCTGACAGGAGTTAGAGACCAGTTCAGCATCAAACAAACTATCAGCCGTTCGACCGTATTCGACCCGATGTTCCCTTTGACCGGTACAAGAATTGCAAACTCGACAGAGCTTTCAGGCGGACCTTTCCTCCCCGGTAATATAGAGTTTATAAAAAATATTTTTACTGCGGAAACATATACCCCGCTGATAAAAAATCAAAAATTTGTTCTGTACTCGAATTTCAATTTTTATTTTGTAAATGCTATCGGCAAGGAAAAGTATATTCCGCCAACTGAATTATTCTATATGGGCGGTAACGGACTTGCATACAATACAATTGCACTGCGTGGTTACGACGACAGGAATGTCGGTCCGAAAGACAACCAGACCTACTTCAATCCTATCGGCGGAAAGGTTGCCATCAAATACGGGCTTGAACTCAGGTATCCCCTTTCCCTCGACCCGTTCCCGATATTTGCACTTGTTTTTGCCGAGGCGGGAAATGTATGGGCTGATATTTCCAAAACCGATCCTTTTAACCTGAGAAGGTCCGTAGGCTTCGGTACCAGGCTTTATCTGCCGGCTGTCGGTCTTGTCGGCTTCGACTTCGGTTATGGGTTTGACAGGAAAATCGAGGACAGGGACAGCCCTAAGCTTTTATTCCACTTCCAGTTCGGAAGAGGATTTTAATCTGATTAAAAAATTTTAGACAAATAATTTAAATAAGGAGATAATTTCTTGAAAGTACTTAACGTAAGATTTTTAGCATTTCTGCTCGGATTTATATTCTGCGTGTCTGCTTTTTCTTTTTCGCAGATAAAAATCGGATATGTTGACAGGGATGGTATCATAAAACAGATGCCGGACTATAAAAAAGTTGAAGACGAATATCAGGCCTATGCAAAATTATATGCCGATACACTTCAGGCAAAAGAAAACGAACTTAAAACCAAAGCAGAATCTTTTAAAAAGAGATATGAAGATGCTCAGAAGCTTGTTGAATCAGGTCAGGTGAAATCCGATACGGAACTGAAAAAACTGAGCGATGAAATTTCCGAACTGCAGAAAGAGCTTCAGGTTCTCGACGATGCTTTAACCGGGTATAAGCAGAAAGCGCAGAATGAACTTCTTCAAAGGCAGGGCGAACTTTTAAAACCACTTGTGGAAAAAATGTCGAAAACCGTGGAAGCGGTTGCAAAAGAATTAAAAATAAATTTTGTTTTCAATAAAACGGAAGATTTGATTTACGGTGATAAGGAAGCTGATATTACTTTCAAGGTGCTCGATAAATTAAAATAGTTTCAGCTAATTTTAACTTAATAAAATTGAATAAGATAAATAGCCTTGCATTAGGCATTTTATTGTCTTTTATCTTTAGCGGTTTTGCTCTCTCTCAGACAAAAGTCGGATATATTGATTCAAAGAAAATTATCGATAATATGCAGGAGGCAAAAGACGCCAAGCAGAAACTCGATAATCTCGTGAGCGACTGGCAAAAGGAACTCGGCCAGCTTCAGGACAGCCTGAAAAAAATAAAAGACGACTTCGATAAAAAGAAATTGATTTTATCCGACCAGATGAAAGCACAAGTTGAAAAAGAAATAAAAGACCTGGAAACCTCCATTACAAGTTTTAAAACCCAGAAATTCGGCGAAGGAGGCGAGTATTTCCAGAAACAGACGGAGTTTATGAAACCCGTCCAGGACAGAATATTCAAAGCTATCGAAACTGTAGCAAAAAAAGAGGATTATGATTACGTCTTCGACAGGAACAGCGATTTACTGCTCCTGTTTGTAAACGAAAAATATGATTTGACTGCAAAGGTTCAGAAAGTAATAGAAGGCAAATAGAATAATAAAATGAAAATAAAGGAAATCGCAGAATATGTAAACGGAGAAATT
This sequence comes from Ignavibacteriota bacterium, assembly GCA_016218085.1. GTDB lineage: Bacteria > Bacteroidota > Ignavibacteria > Tepidaquicellales > Tepidaquicellaceae > FEN-1279. The sequence continues at coordinate 36,443 of JACREY010000017.1, read as the reverse complement.
TCGGGAAACCCCGAAACTGAGATTTTAAATGTCGGGAAAATCGAAACTGCAGGCAAAAATGAAATCACGTTTATTTCCAATCCTTTATATGAAAAATATTTTCTTACCACCGGCGCAGGAGCCGTGCTTGTATCAAAATCATTCGAAATTAAAGAAGAGCGGAAAGATATTGCAGTCATAAAAGTGCAGGACCCTTACCTTGCATTTGTGAGTCTGCTGGAAGTCTTTAACAGGGATGAAGCCAAAGACAAATATGGAGTCTCCGGAAACTGCGTAATCGGCAATAACAGCAGATTACCTGATAGAATCTTTATAGATGATTTTGTTAAAATCGGTGATAACTGCGAAATCGGAGAGGGGACCAGAATCCTTTCAGGGGCAGTGATTCAAAACGGCGTTATAATCGGAAGCGGATGCACGATTGGCCATAATACGGTTGTTCATAAAGAATGCAGGATAGGAAATAACGTCAGCATACATTCCGATACTGTTATAGGAAGCGACGGATTTGGCTTTGCAAAACAGCAGGACGGCAGCTTTAAAAAAATTCTTCAGACCGGAATTGTCGTAATAGAAGATGATGTGGAAATTGGCAGCAGCTGTACCGTTGACAGGGCAACAATCGGCGAGACAAGAATTTGCAGGGGAGTGAAACTGGATAACCAGATACAGATTGCGCATAATGTTTTCATAGACGAAGATACTGTGATTGCGGCACAGGTTGGCATTGCAGGAACCACAAAAATAGGGAAACGCTGTATGATAGGAGGTCAGGCGGGGATTGTAGGACATATAACAATCTGCGATGACGTTATAATCGGTGCGGCTGTCGGCGTTTCTAAATCAATAACAAAACCCGGTATGTATACGGGCTACAGGGCTAAGCCGTTCAGGGAAGAACTGAAACAGGAAGCTTCGATTAAATATATCGAACAGCTCAGGGAAGAAATAAAAAAATTATTAACAAAGTAAAACAAATTTAATTAAATGCTAGAGAAACAAAGAACAATTTTAAAAAGCGCTTCGCTGTCCGGAGTTGGACTTCACACAGGAAACAGGTCTGTGATGACTTTTAAGCCTGCTCCTGAAAATTACGGAATCAGGTTCAGAAGAATTGACCTGGAAAACTCACCGGAAATTCCTGCCGATATCGACCACGTGGTTGATATATCGAGGGGAACCACAATTGCAATGGGCAATGCTAAAGTTCACACTGTCGAGCACGTGCTTGCGGCGATAAGAGGATGTGAAATCGATAATATCATAGTTGAACTGGACAGCAACGAACCCCCCATTATGGACGGCAGTGCAATAGATTACGTTCATACGCTTGTGAAGGCGGGATTTTCTGAACAGGAAGCGATGAGGGACTATCTTATCATCGAAGACACCGTGCATTATCACAGCGATACCGATAAAGTTGATATAGTTGCCCTGCCTTTGAAAAATGATTTCAGAATTTCCCTGATGATTGACTTCGCAAATCCGGCACTGGGCGTGCAGCACAGTGGATTGTTCGATATGGAGAATGAATTCGCAACAGAGTTTGCGCCTGCAAGAACATTCTGCTTTCTGAAGGAAATTGAAATGCTTAAAGAGCAGGGACTGATAAAAGGAGGTGATATAGGAAATGCAATTGTAATAGTTGACAGGCAGTTTACTGATTCCGAATTCGATACATACAAGAATAAACTTGAGTTAAACGATAAAATTAAAATCGGCACAAGCGGAATACTCGATGATACACCTCTCAGGTTTAAAAACGAACCTGCCCGCCATAAAGTGCTTGATATGATTGGCGACCTTGCGCTAATCGGAGCACCGATAAAAGGCCAGATACTCGCCGCAAGACCCGGTCATAAATCAAATATTGAGTTTACTAAAATGCTCAGGAAATTGTATTTGCAGAGAAAAGTGGTGAAAAAATACCAGATGCTGAAATCAACAAATGGAGTTCTGGATGTTGAGGCAATAATGAAGATTTTACCCCACAGATATCCCTTCCTGCTCGTTGACAGGATTCTTGAAATTGAAATGGATACGCAGAGAATAGTCGGAATGAAAAACGTAACATTCAATGAGCCGTTTTTCCAGGGGCATTTTCCGGAAAAACCGATTATGCCAGGCGTACTGATTGTCGAAGCTATGGCGCAATGCGGCGGAATATTGCTGATGCAGACGCTTGAAGATGCCGAAAGCAAACTTGCATTCTTTACCACAATGGACAACGTGAAATTCAAAAAACAGGTTATTCCCGGTGACCAGCTGATTTTTGAAATGCAGATACTTTCTTTCAGGAGAGGTTTCTGCAAAATGAAAGGAAAAGCTTATAAAGGCTATATAGGCGGCGAAGTTGCTTGTGAAGGGGAATTCAGCGTGGCAGTTGTTAACAAATAACAAATAACAAATAACAGATAGCAGATATTTTCAGAATTAGGATATAATTTTTTATAAAATTCTAAATCCAATTATCATATAATGGATGATGATAAACATGGTATAATTTTGGAAAAATCATTCGGATTTGCTGTTAGAATTGTTAAACTATATAAGTTTTTGGTTGAAAACAAAAAAGAATTTGTACTTTCTAAACAAATTCTTAAGAGCGGTACCTCAATTGGAGCAAATGTGGAAGAGGCACACGGCGGAATTTCCACACCTGATTTTTCGAATAAAATATCAATAGCATATAAAGAAGGAAAGGAAACTAAATATTGGCTAAGATTACTCCACGAAACTGAATATATCGATAAAGAAATGTTTGAATCCCTTTTTTCGGATTGTGAAGAATTAAATAAAATTCTTTTCTCAATTATTAAAACTACTCGAATCAAGAATAAATAAAAAATGGCATATTAAAATATGCCATTCAACAACTTTTTTTTGTTATTTGTTATCTGTTATTTGAAAGGGCATTTATGCCCGGAAGAACTTTTCCTTCGAGGAATTCAAGCGATGCACCGCCGCCTGTCGAGACGTGCGATACTTTCTCTTCCAGCTCTGCTTTAGCTATTGCCGCAGCGGAGTCACCTCCTCCTATAATGGTAACTGCTCCTTTTGATGTTGATTCTGCAAGTGCTTTTGCTATCTCGAACGTTCCCTTTGAAAAGTTATCCATCTCAAATACACCCATCGGTCCGTTCCATACTATTGTCTTTGAATTCAGTATTTCATTTCTGAATTTATCTATAGTCTTTTCACCTATGTCCATTCCCATCCAATCGTTCAGGTCTTCTGTCATTTTATCAAAATCAATAGTCCTGATACTTGCAGAGTTTTCGAATTTATCGGCTATCATTACATCAACCGGAAGAATAAGCTCCTTGTTCAGACTTTTTGCCTTTGCAAGAACTTCTTTTGCGAGTTCAATTTTATCTTCTTCGAGTATTGATTTGCCGATGTTCAGTCCCATTGCCTTGTAAAAAGTGAACATCATTCCGCCGCCTATCAAAATCTTATCGGCAATTTTCAGAAGATTATCGAGAACATCTATCTTTCCTGAAATCTTTGAACCACCGAGAATGGCCGTCAGCGGGCGTTTTGGGTCATTAATAGCACCTGCAAGGTATTTAAGTTCTTTTTCAATCAGGTATCCCGCTGCACACGTTTTAATAAAATGGGTTACACCTTCAGTTGAAGCGTGCGCCCTGTGTGCCGTTCCGAATGCATCGTTCACATATACGTCGCCGTATGCAGCTAGCTTCCGAGCGAACTCGGGATTATTCTTCTCCTCATCTTTGTAAAATCTCAGGTTTTCAAGAAGAAGCACATCCCCTTCATTCATATTCTTTATTACTTCTATGTTATCCGGACTTATGCAGTCGTCTGAAAAGAGCACTCTGCAGTCGAGGTATTTCGAAAGAAATTCTGCTACTACATTCAGGGAATATTTTGGATTTTTTTCTCCCTTTGGCCTGCCGAGATGGCTCATTAATATGCACTTCCCGCCGTTTCTTATTATGGCATTAATGGTAGGAACGGATTCTACAATTCTTTTCACGTCTGTGATATTCCTGTCTGCATCCAGCGGCACATTGAAATCCACGCGGACAAGCACGTTATTTCCCTTAATCAGGTTCTGCTTCAATAAATCTTCGATTGATAATTTTCTCATGGTTTGTTTTATTGTAAAAATAGGAATATGAAAAATAAAAATAAATGTAGATAAAGGACATTTTAATAAAATAAAAAAACCCTTTGATTTCTTCAATCAAAGGGTTTTAAAAAATAAGTCTGATAGTTAGTTCGATTCCGGATTATCTGAAAATCAGAGTAATCAGCGAAATCAATACGATCAGTGATATTATTTTACTAACATCATTTTCTTGACATCTGTGAATCCGTTTGCTTCGATCTTGTAGAAGTAAACACCGCTTGTAAGATTCGATGCGTCGAATTCGAAATTGTATGTTCCTGCATTCTTGACTTCGTTTACAAGTGTTGCGACTTCTTTACCGAGTACATCATAGACTTTAAGTGTTACAAGTCCTGATTTCGGTAATGCAAAGTTAATCTTTGTTGTCGGGTTGAACGGGTTCGGATAGTTCTGGCTGAGTGAGAATGTTGCAGGCACTTCAGTCGAAGTGTTGCTGATTCCTGTGATTAATCCATACCTTGAAATACCACCGTTGCTTCTTACTGCCCAGATTGTTGCGCCTGCACGTGACTTTGTCATGTGATAGAAGCTTCCTGCCGGGGCTGTGTAAGCAGTTGACCAGTTTGCACCGTCATTCGTGGAAATGCTGATGCCTGTTCCCTGCTGTGATACCCACCATGTTGACTGTGCACCGACTATTCCCGAAATCGAGTTTGTCGGATACGGGCTGGTAAGTGCTGTCCAGTTTGCACCTGAGTTTGTTGATTTTAATAAGCCCGGTGAAGTTGATGAACCGCCTGCAAGACCTGTTGCTGAACTGTTGAAGCTGATTGCAGTAATTTCTGCAAGTGATTCTGATTGGGTTGTCCAGTTAACACCAAGGTTAGTTGAATAATGAATTGTGCTTAATCCTACTGACTGGAACCATACGTTGTTGCCGTCGAAACAGGCAGCATTGTTGTATGTTCCGCTTGTGTTTGTTGTCGGGACTGTTGCCCAGGTTGACCAGTTAAGACCTGCATTAGTGCTCTTTAATAAATCCCAGTTACCGGCTATCGGGTCGCCGATGAAGAATCCGGTTGAAGCGTTTGACATCCAGAGGTCATCACCGAATCCTGCATGTGAATTGGCTGTTGTCCAGTTAACTCCGCCGTTGGAGGTCTGGTAGATTGCTGTTGTGGAACCTGATACGCCTGTTACTATTGCAACGTTTGCATCATATGCAAAAATGTTGTAAAGTGCATATGTGGTCGGAAGGTTTCCGCTAACGTTTGACCAGAGTAAACCTTTATTGATGGTTCTTAATACTTTACCGCTGGCGCCGCATACCCACGCTACGTCATCGTTAACTGCCGATACTGAATACAATACGGTTGTTAATCCCGATACCTGTTCAGTCCAGGTTCCTGTAGGAATTGTCGGGCCTGCATTTCCGATTTCTGTTACTATTACTCTGTCAGGTGTTCCCTGTACCATCGATACTATGGTTCTCTTACCGGGTACGCAGTTTGTAACTACTTCGCAACCGCCTGATGAAAGAGGCGCTCCCGATGTTAACGGAACTGTTACGTTAAGAGGTGTTCCTACCTGAGTAAGTGTTGTTGCGTTGTATTTCAGGAATGCTGTTCCTGTTGTTGAGGTTGGTGTCTGGTCTGTGCTGACCCATAAGAACGGACCTGCCGGGTCATCATCATATCCAACACCGTAACAACCTGATGCGGGCATTGTAATTGTACAACCGGGGATTAATACACCGTTTGTATCAACACAAACCAATGGACCGGTAAAACTGTTCGTTCCTATCCAGAAACCTTTTCTTACCGGGTCCCAGGTACAAGCCCTGATGGAAGCATACGAGGTTGTAATGGTTTTTTCCATTACGCCTGTGCTCTGATTTATTCCGTATATAGTATTTGATAACGGTGATCCCCAGATCTTTCCGTTAGCAAATGCTAAGTCTCTGAAAAAACCCGTTCCGGCACCGGTAGCAGGGAATGAATCAACTCTGTTCCAGTTGAAATCCATTCTGTTGAATCTGTTAACCGTGCTGAATCTGCTGGTTACATAATATGAACCTGTCCAGCATACTCCGTATCCATAAACCGAACCTAATAAAGAATCAACGTTGTGGTTCCTTAGCAGGTCACCGATTGCTGACACGTAATCCCTTTCCGTTGCGTACGGAGCGAGACTTAAACTGCCGGGGTTAATTTCATTGACTACGTTTACTTTATAGTCCTGTGCGTTTGTATTTAATGCAAATATTACTAGTACAAGGACTGAGAATATCAATTTTTTCACAAAACACTCCCTTCTGTTTGAGTTATTTTATTTTTGAAAAATTTATAGCTAAATTTAATTCAATTCCCTTGAAATGTCAATTAAATAATTTTTTGAAAATTTGAACTGTTATTAGTATATTCTTTGTTTCTCAAAACTCCGTTAATTTGCTTCCTGAATATCGTTATATTGTTAACATATTAAAAATCTGCAATTTAACAAAACTATTTCAACAGTATCATCGATTTAGATATGCATTTGTAATTGCTGTATGCTCCGATTTCGGTTACTTCGAGCCTGTAGAAATATACACCGCTTGAATGAACTTTCGAACGGTCACTGTTTAAATTGAATACTGCTTCGTAAATTCCCGCGCTCAGTGATTGATTAACAAGCACAGCTGTCTCGATACCGGTTATTCCGTATATCGCAAGCCTGACTAAAGAATTATTCCTTCTAATCTCAAATCTGATTTTTGTTTCCGGATTGAACGGATTTGGATAATTCTGAAATAATTTTATTTTATCGGGGATTCCCGAACTGACTTGCCTGATTCCGATATTACTTTGATTATAAACCATAACACTGTCCAGCGCACATCCATGTCCGTTGAAATTCCTGTGCTGGAATGCTATGAAAATGTTGCTTCCTGCATACTGCGAAAGGTTTACTGTGTACTTCCGCCAGACCTGCGTTCCCGTAGGCAGAGCAGCAATGTTTATTGTTAATACCGATGCTCCGAAGCTGGTCATCAGGGAATCAGTCGTCGAAATCTTTACCATCAGTGAATCTGGCGGAAAAGGTCCCTGTGCATATTGCTTTATTAAAAAAAATGTAAGCGAATCGCCGTTCGATATCTGCTCGATTTTTCTTGTAACCAGCCAGTCGTTGCCTCCTGTTTCTTCGTAATTGATTCTTGCCACCGAACTTCCCTGTATGGGCGGCTGGTTTATTTCGACCGGCATCGGAGCCGTAAGTCTCTGCCAGATGTTAGCTCCCATCACATTGTATCTTTTCCACCCTGCCGGGGGAAATGCAGTAGATTCAAATCCTTCGTTTAGCTTGATGTTAATCTGCTGGGCTGTGCAGAATATAGAACCGAATAAAAAAAATAATAAAAAGATATTTTTTTTCATAACATTTCCCCTATAGTTGAATGATGTTTATTGAAATAAATTAATAAAAATATTCCAATAATGTAATATTAAAACAGGGTTATGGTAAAAACCCTATTAATCAGGATATAATTCTCCCGTCCTTATGCAATTTCAAATTAATTGAAAATATAGTGCTTTTTACTTTACAAGAATCATTCTCTTTATATCTGAAAACTGATTCGATTCCAATTTATAGAAGTACACACCGCTGGAAAATTCATTACCATTGAAATCTATTGAATAACTGCCCGGAGCTTTTACTTCGTTTACAAGTGTTCTTATTTCTCTTCCAAGTATGTCATATACTTTCAGAGTTGTCAGACCCTGTTTCGGTAAATCAAAATTAATCCTTGTTACAGGATTGAACGGATTCGGATAGTTCTGGCTCAATGAGTATTGTTCAGGTATATTGTTGGAATTGCTTCCTGTTCCGATAATCGGATTCATGTAAAAGCAGATATTCGGTCTGATTGGCTGAGAAGCTCCTCCCGTCAATAAGCATCCGGTCATATTATCAGTGTAATAACCCCAGGTCATTCCCGGAGCAGAAGTTGCATTTACAATTGAGTAAGTTGTATAAGAGTTGTTATCATAGCATACTTCAACAAGCAGGTTGCTTGTGCCGTTGTAAATAAAATATGGCGGCATCAAATCAATATATTGCCAGCCCGTTCCCGGAACTGTATATGATCCCGCATATGCATGTGTCCAGCCTGTTGTTACAAATCCTGTTACGGTTGTAATAGATGTATGTTGGATATGTATATGGAATCCTAACATAGTCTGTTGTGACGCTGAAATTACATTGAAACCGATTTTTGTTATAGGGGAGTTTGTATATGCTCCAGCTGCAGCCAGTTCAGCTGCAGTAAAAAGCATCAGTGTCTGTCCGTCCATCCAGTATGTTGTAAAAGGATAATTCGACGGTGAAGTGCCGGTGCCAATGCAGATGTTGATAGGTACAGTAATCATAAATGAGTAAACCGGCGTTGAATCCCTGTTGTGGCTTGTGGAATTATCCTGTGCAATTATTCTGTAGAAAATATTGTCCCCAATATTTACTTCGCTGTTTATAGAGTTGAAAACTGCACTATAATTGCTCCCGCCTGTATTATTCAGTTTAAATTGCTTATATCCGTTTGAAGGTGAATTCTTGTACCACCTGACCCAGACAGAGTCAATTCCTATGTTATCCGTAACAGAAGCACTTACGGCAACAGGCCATAGCGCCTTCGGAACATTGCTTATTGGAGTATGAGTGATAACGGGTTTAACCGTATCGGATAACATTGCCTGAAAAGAATGTAAAATTATAGGAGCTCCAACCGGATGATACCCTGTCCTTCCGATACTGTCTTTTACTCTCAGATAATATCTGTACGTTGCAACGGAACTGTTTCCGGGAATGTTTCCCGTCCAGTTGTTTCCGCTTGTATTTGCCATTGTTACTGAGTCTGTTATAGCCGGATTGTTTCTTGACCAGAAAATCTTTGATGATGAAATTGGTGAACCTGAAGCCGTAATTACGGCGTTGACAACATAAGGACCCGCCAGGTTCTGGGTATTCGGGAGCGGTGTGTGTTGTATGCCCGGTCCCGGGCTTCCAACTATAGCCAAACATAATGGCTGACTCGGATATGTCAGTACAATTACCGATGCGCTTCCCGTTGTCGTATCGCATATTCTCAGATAATTTCCGGGACCCGAAGACGCAAGGTAAAGAATTCCGTCGCTTAAATCAAAAGCCGCATCCTGACCGAAATTAGCAGAAAATCCCAGCGGACCTACAAGCGTGAATACCCCTGTTGTCTTGTTTACTTTGTATAAGTTATCTTCGACAATATCAACTGCGAATAAGGACCCGCACGGAGAACATGCAATTGCTATTCCTCCTGCGCATACTGTCGAAGGTGTACCTATAGGTGTGCAGACTCCCGTTGTCATATTAATAGTAAATATTGAAGATGCGGTGAGGTCGGTCGACAAGCCGTAGTAATTTCCCGTTATATGGTCTAATACCAATCCTGTAAAATTTGCGTGCGGTATTCCGGTGCATGTGGCAATTATCTGCGTGCAAATACCGGTTACTGTGTCAGGTCTCCATATCTGGAAAGGATAGGACTGATTGTTGATATAAAGCATTCCTGTTGATATATCTCTTGCCATGCCGCCTAACCAGCCTGCTGCATAAAAAGGTGAGCCGATGGGCGTAAGATTCATATTCCCCAAAAAATGCTTGTACAACTGGGAGTTTGATGTTCCTCCTAAATATACAAAACAGCGGCTGTTTGCATTTAATGGGTTTTCGGTGCTAAAATTGCTCTGCAATAATATTTCTGAAAGCGGAGCAGATGCCAATGAATGCCTTTCCTGACTTAATCCGTTTACAGAAAAGACTAATGTTAACAGAATTGTTGTGAAAAATGATAAGTGTTTTTTCGCCATTTTATTCCCCCTCCGAAGAGATTTAAAATGCATCCGAAAGTATTACTTTTCATTTAATTTATTTATAGTGATTGATAAAATCAATATAAATAAAAAAAAAGGTTGTCCCGTTTCCGGGACAACCTTTAAATCAAGAAAAAACTTAAATTATTTAATGAGAATCATTCTCTTGATATCCGAGAACTGATTTGATTCTAATTTATAGAAGTACACGCCGCTTGACAATTCTGTTCCGTTGAAGTCAACTGAATAATTGCCCGGGGTTTTTACTTCGTTTACGAGAGTTTTTACTTCTCTTCCAAGTACATCATATACTTTCAGAGTTACGAGTCCCTGTTTCGGAATTGCGAAATTAATTCTGGTTACCGGGTTGAAGGGGTTCGGATAGTTCTGGTTCAATGAGTACTGTGTCGGAGTGTTTGCACCGATTGTTCCTGTTCCTGAAGGAGGAATCATTGTGAAGCAGGTGTTCGGTCTGTTTGCCTGCGCGGCACCGCTTGTCATTGTACAACCGGTCTGGTTATCAGTGTAATATCCCCAGGTCATACCTGCCATCGGACTTGAATTGACCGGTGAATACTGTGTATAAGCAGAGTTATCATAGCATACTTCAACTAAGAGGTTGCTTGTTCCGTTCCACTGGAAATATGGTGTCTGTAATGCAATGTACCTCCAGCCGGTTCCGGGAACTGTATATGAACCTGTGTAGGCTGTCGTCCAACCGGTTGTTACCCATCCTGTTAATGAAGTGGCTGATGTATGCTGGAATTTAACGCTGAATCCGTTCATTGGAGCAGGATCTGCTGTTATAACATTGAATCCGATCTGTGAAATTACTTTTCCTGCTGTTCCGCCTGCAGCTAATATTTCCGCCGCGGTGAAGAGCATCTGGGTTCTTCCGTCCATCCAGTATGTTGTAAACGGATAGTTGGATGATACTGTACCTGTTCCGATGCAAGCATTTACAAGTGCAATAATGTTGAAGTTGTAAAGTGCAGTTGAATCTTTAAGGTGCTGTGCTGATGCGTCCTGAGCAATGATTCTGTAATAAATTACGTCGCCGGCCGCTACATCACCGTTTACTGAATTGAACAGTGCTGCATAGTTTGTACCCGATGTCGGTAAAAGTTTGAACTGTTTTACTGTTGTCGGTGTGTTCTTGTACCACCTTACCCATACGGAGTCAACACCAATGTTATCTGTTACTGATGCTCCGCAGTTTATCGGCCATAACGACTGTGGTGTTGCGCCGATAGGTGTGTGGACTATTACGGGTTTTGCTGTGTCTGTTGCAAGTGCCTGGAACTGGTTAAGACTTGCCGGAGCGCCTCCCGGATGGGTTGCTACTCTGCCAAGACCGTCTATTGCTTTAATATAGTATCTGTAGATTGCTGCGGTTCCGTTGCCGGGGATATTGCCTGTCCAGTTGTTACCGCCTGAATTTGTCATTGTTACTGAGTCTGTTACTGTCGGGTTGTTTCTTGACCAATAAACCTTTGATGAAGAAATCGGTGAACCCGTGGGTGTTACTACTGCATTGACTACATAAGGACCTGCAAGGTTCTGTGTATTCGGAAGCGGGGTATGCGTGATAGAAGGACCTGCATTTGCTATAATAGCAAGACATGAAGGCTGACCTGCATATGTTCCGATTACGTTTGTTGCACTACCTGTTGTTGTATCGCAAGTTCTTAAAATGTTTCCCGGACCCGCTGATGCAAGATAAAGCATACCGTCGCTAAGGTCAAAAGCTCCGTCCTGACCATAGTTTGCTGCGAATCCTAAAGGACCAACCATTGTAAAAGTACCTGATGTTTTGTCAACTCTGTATAAATTGTCAGCTACTATATCAACCACGAAGAGTGATCCGTTCGGTGCGCAAACAAGTGTAATACCGCCTGCGCAAACTGCTGATGCGGATCCGATAGGTGTACAAACACCTGTTGACATATTAACTGTGAAAATCTGTGAAACGGTCAAGCTGGATGAAAGACCATAATAGTTGCCTGTTGTATGGTCATACACGAATCCTGTGAAGTTTGTCTGTGGAAGACCGGTACAGGATGCTACTACCTGTGTGAGAACACCTGTTGTTGTATCTATGCTCCAGATGTTGAATGGTGATGCCTGGTTGCATACATACAATACACCTGTAGTTGTATTTCTTGCGATAGCTCCAATCCAGCCCGCACCCGTAAACGGTGAACCTACCGGTGTTACCGATACGTTGCCCATGAACTGCTTGTTGAGCTGATGGCTCGAAGTTCCGGAAATGTAAACAAATCCGCGGTTGTTAGCATTGAGTAAATTGTCACTGCTAACAGTCGGCGACATCTTGTAATCTGTTACAGGAGCCGGTCCGAATGATGGAACGTCAAACTGTGAATAGCTTGGGCTTGCAGAAAAGAACATTACTGCAAGAAGTACTAACGAGAAAACTGAAAAGAATCTTTTCATCATTTTTTTCTCCCTTTTAAGAGTTTTAATAAGTGGTTTATTTAAAATTATTTTTTCGAATAATTTGTATAAGATAATGAAATTAAAATTTAATTTGCAACTCAAAAAACGGTATTTATATAATAAAAATTTAATGCCCTAAAATGAGTCTGACATTGTATTTTAATAAAAAAATACATATATTTTTGCGTTAAATAACATTATGATTAAAAATACATTAATAATTATACTTTGCATTCTGTCGTTTTCTTCGGCTTTTTCCCAGTATAAGAAAAACGATAATAAGCTTAATAAAAGTACAAATAACCTGATTTTGGGCATCTTCAATCCGAAAAATTTTTCTATGAAGCAAAGCTTCCAGGTTTCTATGCTGAGCTCAAAATACGGAAGCAACACGCTTACTTCTTTAGTGAATTCAATGAATTATAAATTTTCGGATAAATTGTCCGTCAGTGCAGATGTGAAACTTCAGTATTCTCCTTATTCAAGCTCGATTTTCGGAAGCCAGTTTGCCAAAAATATGCAGAACGATATGTCGGGCATTTTCCTGTCGAGAGTATCGATGGACTATAAGCTTTCTGAAAATTCGTTCATTAAATTCGAATACAGAAACCTGAACGACGGTTCATACTATAACGGCATGTATAACCCGCTGTTAAACAACGACGAGATTTTAAGGTAAAGAAGACGAAATATTGACAGAATGATGTCATCATTTTTAAAAACAAAAATTTTAAATATCGAATAAAACCGAAAGAATTTTCTTTCGGTTTTTTATTTTTAATGCAGATTTATGAAGCAGGAAACAGGAAAATCAATACTTAACTATATTCTCAATATCACCATCATTGTGCTGGGAGCAGTCTGTATTTACCTCGTCTTTTCGCTTGTTACAAATACTTTCCTGAATAAAGGAAAATCCGATAAAAATGCAATGGACAGCTCCAAAACTACAGTCACGCACCAGCCGAATCTTTCAATCCAGGTCGATGTTCAGAACGGCACGGGCGAAAACAGAATTGGAGCGATTTTCAGGGACTACCTGAAGAAAAAAGGATACGATGTTGTGAACCTCGATAATTATAAAAGCAGTGATGTCGAAAGAACTATCATCATAGACAGAACTGGCGATACGCGGAAAGCACAGAGAATTGCCGAAGTGCTGGGGGTGAGCGGCAGGAATATTATTCAGCAGATTAACAGAGACCTGTACCTCGATGCCACTATCGTTATCGGAAAAGACTATACCGAACTTAAACCTTATACGGAAAAAGGCAAATAAAAAATAATATTATAAAATGGAATCAAAAAAATTAGCAGCTAAAATTGCAGACCTGATGCTTCAGAAAAAAGGCGAGGATATTAAGATTATGGATTTGAGAAAACTTACTACGGTTACGGACTTTTTCGTGATTTGCTCTTCACCTTCGGATGTACAGAATAAGGCGATTGCTGATTTTATTGTGGAAGAATCAAAAAAACTCGGACAGAAGCCTTGGCATAACGAAGGATACGGAAACCTGAGCTGGGTACTTCTGGATTTTGTTGATGTTGTTGTGCATATATTTCTTAATGAATCAAGAAGGTTTTATAACCTCGAAGGACTCTGGGGGGATGCCAGTATAAAAATTATAAGCGATTAATATATTTTATTTCCCAATTTTGAAAAAAAGGATATTAATAACCTGCGGCGATGCAAACGGAATCGGACCCGAACTCGGACTAAAACTTTTCCGCGTTAAGGAATTAACGGAAAAGTTTGAAATGAAAATAATCGGACCTGAAAAAATATTCGGTTTTTATTCGAAACGCCTTAAAATAAAGGCAATCCCCGATACTCAAATCCTCAATCTCACTTATCACGGCAATTTTGAACCGAAGCCCTCTGAAACAAATGAAACAGCGGGAAGAATAGCAGGTGATGCCGTAAAACTCGGTGTGGATTTGTGCATGAAAAATTATTTCGATGCACTGGTTACACTGCCGCTGAATAAGAAATCGCTTAATCTGGCAGGATATAATTACCGCGGACATACTGAAATGCTCGCTCACCTTACTTCATCGAAAAATACTTTTATGATGATGTATTCCAAAAATCTGAAAATTGTTCCCCTGACAATTCATATCCCGCTTAAAAAAGTGCCTGTATCAATATCCAAAAGCACAATAATGGATTTGGTAATTTCTGTTAACAATAACCTTGTAAAGACTTTTAAAATCAGAAAGCCGAAAATTGCAATTCTGTCTCTTAATCCCCACAGCGGGGACGGAGGTATTATAGGCGGCGAAGAGAAAAAAATAATTTTCCCTGCGGTGAAATTACTTTCAGGCATGGGATTTAATATTAACGGACCATTTTCTTCAGACGGATTTTTCGGCAGTGAAATGAACAAAAAGTTCGATGTTGTAATTGCAATGTATCACGACCAGGCAATGATTCCCTTTAAAATATTATCGGGAGATAAAGGTGTGAACTATACAGGTGGACTGAAAATCATCAGGACATCTCCGGCACACGGAACAGCATTCGATATTGCAGGAAGAGGAAATGCCGATGTAACAAGTTCGGTTGAAGCAGTAAAACTGGCGGGCTTTCTTGCCGAAAAAAATTAAAATTCTATCATGATTGAATTTAAAAATGTAAAATTTTCATACGATAATAAGGTAATCTTCGATAACCTTAATCTTGAAATAATGAAGGAGGATTTCTGCTTCCTTGTCGGTGAAAGCGGGATAGGCAAGTCAACTTTCCTAAAACTCCTGTATTTCGACCTTCTTCCTAAATCCGGCTATGTCAAATTCAGTATTTATGATTCCACGACAATTGATAAAAAGGAAATTCCCGAGCTCCGCAGGAAAATCGGCATAGTATTTCAGGATTTCAAACTTCTCAACGACAGGAACGTATTCGAAAATATCGCAGTGCCGCTGTATATCACTCTCAACAAGAATGAATCAATCAAGAAAAAAGTTTATGATATTGCCTCCAAGCTCGGACTTATTAATTACCTGAAAGAAATGCCTTACGATTTATCGGGAGGGGAACAGCAGAGAGTTGCAATTGCAAGGGCAATTGTAAATGACCCGGTACTTCTGATTGCAGATGAGCCGACGGGCAATCTCGACCCATTCATTTCAAATGAAATTATCAAGCTTCTGATTGATATAAATGTTCAGGGCACAACCGTTCTCGTAGCCACTCATAACTTCGAAATCGTAAAAAGATTCAGCGACAAAAGAATCCTCCAGATTAAAGACCATAAAGCCTTCGACGTGAGGGTTAAAGTGTAATTTCTGTAATTCTAATTTACGGAAAATAAAAAAGGCAGATAATATTTACCTGCCTATAATATTTTACTGCTTTATAATACTCTACCTCTTCATTAAAAACTCAAGTATCTTTTTCCAGTCTTTATTAAAATCGAATTCAAACCTCTCCGAAGGATTCAAATCAAAAGCTTTATTCAGCATTTCAACTCCGCTTTCAAGCTCACCAAGCAGGAAATAGATTTTTGCTTTTTCATAATACGGCTCTACCCAGCTGCTGTTGTTTTCTGCGGCATTGTCGAATGCCTTTAGGGCTTCGTGATTTTTTTTCAGGTTAAGCAGTGCGTATCCGTAATCGTACCACGCATCCGCATCCTTCGGCTCGAGCTTTACTACCATTTCGTAGCTTTTCAAAGCTTCTTCGAACTTGTGCAGTGCGATTTCCGTGTCTGCCTTCGAATACCAGATTTCCGAATAATCCCTGCAGAGAACAAGGGCGGAATTGAAATCTTCGAGCGCTTCATTATACCTGTGCAGGTTGTAATAGCAGTTTCCTCTACCGTAATATGAGTCGTAATTATTCGGCTCCGATTCGATTGCTTTTGTGAAATTTGTAATTGCATTTTCATATTCACCCAGCTCTTCGAATGCATTCCCGATATTGTGATACGAATAAGAATCACCCTTCTTGTGCTTCAGGGAATTCTCATAGCAGTCAATTGCCTTGTGCAGCCTGCCTGCTGCCGCATAGGCGTTGCCGCAGTTGTACCACGCAGGTGAAAAATTGTCCTTTATGGCAAGGCACGTTTCGTAACAGTCCACAGCTTTCAGGAATTTTCCCTGCCTGTTCAGAACTATGCCCTTGTTATACCAGGCATTGTAATTCATCGGCGAGAGTTTCAGGTGCATGTCGTATGCTTCTACGGAATCGTTCAGCATATCCAGAAAATCATAGCTGTATCCCAGCTCGTAATATGCATCCTTGTAATTCGGGTCAAGATTTATCACTTCCCTGAAACATTCAACAGCTTCGGAAAAACTTTCAATCTTCTCAAGCGATAAGCCGAGATTAAACAATGCGTCAGCATTGTCCGGCTCCAGCTCGAGCGCGCTCTTGTAAGATTCGATTGCAAGCCTGTACCTGCCGCTGTTATCGTATGTAATTCCCTGGTTAATGAAAATTTCGGAATCTTTTGGATTGAGAATTAGTGCATTCTCAAAACAGCCGAGAGCTTCTTCGTACTTCCCGAGCCCGTCAAGTATCAGAGCTTTTTTATGGTAACCTTCGGATGAATAAGGGAAATGCTGAAGTAAAATGTCTATATACTTTAAAGCTTTATCGTACTGGAATTCGTCGTAGTAGAAATTTACTATTGATTCAAGGTTGTCCGAATCGAGCTTTATATTCTCAAATTTGTCGGAATCTTTGTTAATCCTGTCTTCTATATTTTTACCCGGATTATCTTCGTTAAGATTATCTTCATAGTCGTTTAAAAAATCCAGGTCGTCAAAATTATTCAATTTATCTCCTTTAGTTATTACAAAATCAAATTAGAAAATGTAAAAGTATAAGTCAAGTAATAACAAATGAGGGATAAATTTTTGGACATTTTTGTATCTGAAATATATATTGTTTTTAAGAAAATCATATTTTAAATTATAATTTCTTTGACGTGAATAAAATTTATTCTTTATTAATATTTTCCTTTCTTTTCAGCTCCTGCTCAACTATAACACTCAGGGAAGGGCTCAGAATTGACGAAAAAGCCGACTGGCTCGGCTCGGGGAGAGGTGAAGGCAATACAAATATATCATCTTCGGAAATAAAACTGAATCCTCCGTTTAAACTAATCTGGTCCTATAATGCTGAAAGCGGATTTCCGAAAAACTCTCTTGCCGTAAGCGACGGAGTGCTCTTTGCCGGATGCCTCAGTGGAAGCGTGCAGGCGGTGAACCTGAAAAACGGCTCAGGAATCGGGAAGGCAAGCACAAAAAGCAAATCCTGCTATTCCAATCCGCTTATTTTAAAAAATATTATCGTTCTTGCTTTCGGAGACGGGGAAGAGAATTTCATTACCGGATACGATTTTAAAAAGGGTGTCTTCAAATGGAAAACTTCGACTGACAGAATAATGTCTTCTCCTGTCATTAAGAATGAATTGGTTTATTATGCGGATACAAAGGGTGGTGTTTATTCCGTTAATGCCGAAACCGGTGAGAAGAAGAGAATTTACAAAAATGAAAATCCCTTTTTCACCTCCCCGGTTTTATGCGGCGGTCTTCTTGTAACGGGGGATTCAAAAGGAATTCTGACTGCTGTAGATATAATCAATGAAAATTCCGCCTGGACTTTTAAAACCGGCGGAGGTATTTATTCCGATGTCTCGTTCCGGAATAACCGGTATTTCTTCGGTTCCGACGACGGATTTTTTTACTGCCTGGATTCTGCCGGGAGCCTCGTCTGGAAAAAAAATCTTTCTACGAAGTTTCTCTCGTCCTGCTCTTTTTATTCTGATAATGTTATTACCGCAGGCGTTAACGGTAAAATTTATTCGCTGAATATCATCTCCGGAGAAACATCCTGGGAGGTGCAGACCGGTGGGGCTTTTTCGGCTTCACCTGTCGTGAATGACGATAAAATCTTCATCGGTTCTTTCGATATGCACTTCTATTGCTTGGATGCAAAAAACGGGAGAGTGCTATGGAAATATAATCTCGAAGACAGAATCAGAACTACCGCTGTTATCTGGAAAAAATTTATTCTGGTTGCCAATGATGATAAAAGCATATATTGCTTTCAGTAAAATATTGCTGATGATTGTGATTTTAACTTGCTCTTTTAGGGCAGAGGATTCTTATGCGCAAACCGGTGATACTATCAGGGAAAAATACTTTTATTATATTAACTCAACCCCTTTTAACGCGGAAGTGTTTTACCGCGATACCCTTCTCGGACTCACCCCCGTAAGATTTTTCTCCGACGAAAAACTGTCGGGAAAAGTGACCGTTAAAAAAAACGGCTACGCAAATGAGGAGTTTGATTTATCAGATTACAACCATAAAACAGGAAAGATGATATTCCTGAAATCTTTGACGGGAACAGAAGAAAAAACCGTTTTCAAAAATAAAACAACCCAGTTCGTAAAAAAAAGAAACCTGCCGGGAATAATTGCAGCAAGCCTGCTTGCTGTTACTACCGGCACATTGTCCTTTAACTTCAAGGAAAAGGCAAATGATTTCTACAGCCAGTATGTAAACAGCGGAAACACGAATAACCTCGATAAGTCTAAAAAGTTTGATGTCTATTTCGGCATTTCACTCGCAGTTATGCAGGTTTCGGTGGCAGGTCTGATATACTTTTTATTTCTTGAATAATTAATTTCGCTTACATTTGCGCTCTTTGCGAATCCCTTAACGCCCTCTTCGCGGTTAAACTTTTTTAGTCTTATTAAGTACGAAATTATGGAATAATATTGCCGCTAAAATTATTACCCCGCCTGTAACTGCATACACAGACGGCGTTTCACCCACTCCGATAAAAACCCATATCGGATTGAAAATAGCTTCAAGTGTTGCAATTATCATTGACTCAGTTGCGCTGACATATTTTATTCCTTCATTGAAAATCAAATAACTGATTCCTATTTGTATCACACCCATATATAGCAGAATCCATGTCTCAGTCTGCGTTATAGCAAGTTTATTATATATAAACGGAAAGCAGAAAAATGCCACAATTATATTGCCAATTATGATATTGTTAATCGTGTTTTCTTTTCCGTGAAGTTGTTTTTTCCATTTCAGGAAAAGCGAGAAAAATGCAAAGCTGATTCCGGAAAGTATCGCGATTATGTTTCCCCAGATATTTCCGATTTCCAGCTTGCCGAAAAAGAATAAAACCATCCCTGCAATACAGATTGCAACTGTGACTAAACTCTTTTTGTCGAATTTTGTTTTGAGGAATACCGGCTCGAGAAAAAGTAGATAAATCGGTACTGTAAACTGCAGGAAAATCGCATTGGCAGACGTGGTAAGCTTGTTTGCTGTTACAAATAATATTAATATACCCGCAAATGAAATCGCACATAAATTCGAAATCAAATCCTTTTCGAACTTCAATTCTTTTTTCCTGATTACCGATACAATGAAAATTGTAAGTGCCGCTATCGAAGACCTGTAAAATAAAATCTGGAATGCGTCGATTGAAAGTATTTTAATAAATAATCCGCTCGAGCTCCAAAGAAATGCCGTGAGCGAAATTAAAATTAATCCTTTTCTATGATGTGGGAGTTTACTTAACAATCGTTTTTATTTGTTGTAAAATAATTAAAATAAAAATTAATTGAAGTGTAAGATAAATTCATAAGATTTGTAAGATTGGTATTTGTAATCTGACTATTTTTAATGTAAATTATTTTGCAATTCCGAAGGAATGAAATTATTATAGAAAAAAATTTAAATAAAACAAAACCCCGAAGGGGTGAAATTATATTACTTTATTTGAAATAATATAACACAAAATTATGCCTGACAGAGAAGATTTAATTAAAAACGCCAATATAGATAAAATCGCTAAAGAGGGTCAGAAGATTTATGATAAGATTAAAATTAAATATGAACCGGAACATAACGGGGAATTTCTGGCAATAGAAATCGAAAGCGAACAGGTTTATCTTGGAAAAACAAGCGCAGAAGCGGTTGAAATTGCAAGGCTAAAGCACAAAGATAAAGTTTTTTATGTTGTAAAAATCGGATATACAGCGGCTGATACTTTAGCGGGATTATTCAAAGAATGGAATTAATTTTATGATACAGGGTTCATTTGTTCAAATATAAATAAGAATATTTAAAACAAATAACGTTCCGAAGCCCTCCACGGCGGATCTTCGACCGGGGCTTCGGAACGAGTGAATAAACATTATGTTATTTGTTATCTGCTATTTGTTATTTGCTTAATTTCTTCTTTATCTCTTCCAGCATCAGCTTTGTCATCTTCGGCAGGTCGTAAACGTATTCGCATCCCCAGTCTTTTCTTGCAACTGTGTCTTCTATGCTCTTTGGCCATGATTCGGCTATCTGCTGCCTGAAGTCCGGTTTGTATGTGATTTCAAATTCAGGAATGTGCTTCTTTATTTCCGCAGCTATTTCTTTCGGGTCGAAACTTATTCCGCCGAGATTATAACTCGAACGAATCGAAATCTTGCTCGCATCCGCTTCCATAAGCTGAATCGTGCAATTAATTGCATCATCCATAAACATCATCGGAAGCGCTGCATCTTCTTTCAGGAAACATTCGTATTTTTTTTCTTTTATAGCGTCATAAAATATTTCCACAGCATAGTCCGTCGTGCCGCCGCCCGCTTCAGTCTTGTGGCTGATTAGACCCGGATAACGTATGCTCCTCACGTCAACTCCGTACCTGTTGAAGTAATATTCGCACCATCTTTCGCCTGCAAGCTTGCTTATGCCGTAAACAGTGTTCGGCTCTGTTACAGTAAGCTGGGGAGTGTTTACCCTCGGAGTCGTTCTTCCGAAAACCGCTATCGAGCTCGGCCAGAAAACTTTTTTAAGCCCGACTTCCTTTGCAAGGTCGAGCAAATTCAATAATCCCTTCATGTTTATTTCCCACGCCTGAAGCGGAAGCTTCTCTGCATTGCCCGAAAGCACTGCCGCCAGGTGGTAAACCTGCGTAATCTTATTTCTGATAACAAAATGAATTAATGCCTTGTCGTTCAAAGCATCCAGAATCTGGAAAGGTCCCGATTCCACTACGTCTGCAGGTGCCTGTTTTATATCTGTTGCAAAAACATTTTCATTCCCGTAAACTTTACGTAATGCGAGTGTAAGCTCGGAGCCGATCTGCCCCGATGCTCCGATGATTAGAATTTTATCCATAACTGTAATTTAATTTTTTCGGCGGATTTCCTTTCTCCGCGTATTATTTGAGATTTTCTATTTTACTTTTGAATAAAACATTTCATAATATTCCTTTACCATTCTTTCGGTATTGAATTGTCCTGCAAGGTCTTTTATCGAACCCTTGATTTTCTTTACCCAGTCAACCGGTATATTATTCTCGTCCCTTTTGTAATATAAAGGAATGATTTCATTTTCCAGCGTATTGTATAATGATTCTGATTCAAAGTTGTCCACTTCGTTCTCAGGCATTGTTTCGTAATTTTCCGGCGTCTCGATTGCCCAGCCTGTTTCGGGCGTATATCCTTCTATCCACCATCCGTCGAGAATGCTGAAGTTCAGCCCGCCGTTTGCTATCACCTTCATTCCGCTCGTGCCCGATGCTTCCAGCGGCTTGCGCGGATTGTTCAGCCATACGTCGCAGCCTCTCACGAGCTGCTTTGCAACGTCAATATCGTAGTTATCGAGGAATACAATCTTGTTCCTGAACTCTTCGGTTTCCGAATATCTTAAAATTTCCGATATAAGGTATTTCCCGCCTTCATCCTTCGGATGTGCCTTGCCTGAAAATACAAACTGCACTTTCAACTTATCATTTGCAAGAATCTTTTTCAGTCTTTCTAAATTCCTGAATATCAGAGTTCCTCTCTTGTATGTGGCAAACCTCCTTGCAAAGCCGATTGTCAGCACATCTTTGTCCAGCAGGTTCTGAACGTCTGAAATCCTGTCTTCGCTTTCGTGATTTGCTCTTATTCTGTCAACTGCTCTTTCCCTTACATAGCTAATCAGTATATCTCGGTTTTGATTTCTCATCTTCCATATATCTTTATCGGGAAGCTCGCTAATGCTTTCCCAAACTCCCGGCTTGTACAGCCAGTCATTTCCGAAATTCTTCCTGTAAAGTTTTTCCGATTCTATTGCAAGGTAAGTTTTCAGGTGAACTCCGTTTGTGATGGAAACAATCTGGCTCCTGTCCTGCGGCAGTGCCCACATCTTTCTTGCAATCTTTCCGTGCAGCTTGCTTACACCATTCACGAAATTCGAATTGTTAATAGCGAGATAAGCCATATTAAAATGGTCATTGTTTGCCTGGTTCCTTGTCAGGTCGCCTTCTTCGAAGAGCTGCTCGAAGCTTATCCCCAGCTCATTCTCGGCGTATCCCCTGAAATATTTTTCTATCATCCATTTCGGGAAAATATCTATTCCCGCTGGAACAGGCGTGTGTGTAGTGAATATATTCGAGTAATAGCACATCTCCTGCGCTTCCTTAAACGAAATGTTATGCTTCTTCATTGCAACCCTGATTTTTTCGAAAATCAGGAATGCCGAATGTCCTTCATTTATGTGATTGCCCTTAACGTTTATACCGAGCGCATCTATCGCCCTCATTCCGCCTATTCCGAGCAGTATTTCCTGCAATATCCTTTTCTCTTCTTCTCCGCCGTAAAGTATATCTGTTATTCTCTTGTCTTCTACGTTGTTTTCATCAACCAGCGTATCCAGCAGGTAAAGCTTTATTCTTCCCACGTTCAGTTTCCAAATCTGTGCAAATACTTTTCTTCCCGGAAGATTGATTGAAATCTTTACAGGCCTGTAATCTTCATCCAGCACAAGGCTCATCGGTAATGTATCGAAATCATTTTTTTCGTAAAGCTCTGACTGCCTGTTTTGTGCATTGATGTACTGCCTGAAATATCCGTAAGAATACGCCAGCCCTACACCCACGAGCGGAACTCCGAGGTCGGAAGCGGATTTCAAATGGTCACCGGAAAGAGTACCGAGACCGCCCGAATAAAACTTCAGGCATTTTGTTATGCCGTATTCAGCGGAGAGGTAGCATATTTTCGGAGTGTTTTCGTCGAGCTTTCCTTTTCCGAAAAAAGTATCGCGGTTTATGTATTCCCTGTACTCGCGGTAAACTTTGTGAATTTTATCTTTTAAATTTTTCCTTTCGATTATATCGAAGAGGTAGTTATCGTTTATAGACCGGAGAAATTTGACGGGATTTTTCTGGCTCCATTTCCAGTAGTCACGATTTATTTCGTTGAAAATTGCTCTGAAATCATTGTTCCAGGTCCAGTATAAATTATATGATAATTCGTTTAATTGGTTTAAAATTTCGTGCATGCAATCGTTTTTTTGAAAATAATAACGTTTAAAATATAAGTTAATTTTGAATTAAACTACATAATTATTTTTACTATTTTAAATCATAAATGTATTATTATTTTTATGAAACAATTGCGTTGAAAAATTACTATAAAGTTATATAGAAAATATAAAATCCTAAAAAATATGAAAAAATTAGCATTTTTACTTGTTTTGTTAATCTTTACTGCAGGTCTCGCAAATGCAGGCAGCATCTACAGGACTAAATATGACTATCAGGCTGATGTGAAAATATTTGCCTGCGACTACGACTATCAGGCAGACCTTATTGTGTATGTCTGCGACTATGACTATCAGGCGAACGGAAAGGATTATATCTGGTTTTTCTGCAAATATGACTATCAGGCAAATGCTAAGGTCTATTTCACCGACTATGACTATCAGGCAGACCTGAAAGTGTATTTCTGCAAATACGACTATCAGGCAAAATGGAATAAAGGCAGTAAATTCGTGGGAATGTTTAGATAAATATTTTGTTTATTAAATTTGAAGATGTTTAACCCCGAAGGTGAAGATCTCGAAGATGCATAGAGATATAAATCCGGGGGTAAGATTAATTATTAAGATTAATTATATAATTGAAAATAAATATTTAGAAGTTAAACCCCGAAGGTCGAAGATCTCAACGATGCGCCGTGGCGTGCGCCGTGGTGGTGGCAGCCTGTTAATAGAAGGGAAATCCCATTAAGCTTTTCCGCCCCAGCGGGGGCGGTATGTTTGTAGCAAAATGAACCTCATAAATATTTTAGCTCCGTAGGAGCGACCTGTTCGGAGAAATATATTTCCCGCAACCCTTGCCCCGAAGGTCGAAGATCTCAACGATCCGCCGTGGCGGAGGTGAAATTTTGGTAGAATAAAGACGTTAGACAAAAAGAACCACTTAGTGGTGATATAAAAAATATAAAAATATCATGTACCCAACACAAATAAAAAAAGAAGACAACAAACTCATTATCAAATGGAGCAATGACGAATCGCAGGAAATCACGCTCCAGCAGCTCCGCGACGGTTGTCCCTGCGTGAACTGTAAGGGCGAAACCGTGCTATTCGAAAGCTACATTCCGATTAAAACCCCTTTCAAGCCGGCGGGATTTTATGAAATAGATAAAATCGAAGCGGTAGGCAACTACGCCGTGCAAATCAAATGGAAAGACGGCCACGACACGGGGATATACTCGTGGGATGTTTTAAAAGCAATAAAATAATTAATAAATATTAATTAGTAATTTTTACGTCGTTGGCGTGCAAAAAGAGCGGAGGAATCCGCTCTGTTATTTTTATATAGACTTATATATCCAATTTATTATTTTTCTTTTTAATTATTTTAATCAAAAGTTTTATACCCCGTAGGTCGCAGATCTCAACGATGCGCTGTGGCGTACGCCGTAGCGGAGGTCGAATATCAATCTCAGTTTTACATTTCAGCTTGAGTTCCTAATCTTACCTTACTAAATATAGGTACTCCTCTCAATGCTATGCTTGAAATTTCAGAAGGAATCCCTGTCGATTTTTCTATTCTAAAAATTAAATCTTTTAAGGATTTTAATTTACTTTTCTTAGAAGTCTTTCCTTTCGATTCAACATATGATAAATTGTGTATTACCATTGAAATATCGGAAACATACCTGACTACTAAAACTGAATTTAAAAACAAAGCATCTTTTCTAAAAGAACTTCTAATTACTTCTGAAAAATCTTTAATTTTCTTTAGCTCCGGATTTACCAGGTATCCGTGCACTTGTTTTCCATTCCTGTACATTATCAGCCTTGAGCGATTTCTTTTATCTTTTGGTTTTAGTACAAATTTATCTGCTCCAAGTGAAACAGTATAATCTTTGGCAAGATTTCCTGGAATTGGTTCAAAGAATGGTGCAATGTAACCAACATCGATAAGGAATTCTTTTTTCCCAATTGTCACAATATTTACAATATGCACATTTGGATTATCCATATCCGCACCGCAAAGTTTTACTTTGAAACCGAGATAATTAAGTAACTGATTGAAATAATAATTATTCACATAACAGGTCCCGCCAAAATTATACTTTTCAATTCCATCGAGAAACATCCTTAGACTTAATAATTTATTTTGACTTATAGTTTTCCAATAAAATAATTTAGAAATATTTTCAAAAGGAATTCGCATCATATGCGCTCGAACAATCTTTCTTAAATAGTTGATACTTGGTTTTCTTTTTGAAATACCCAATAATCTTAAATATCTCTCGAATTTTTTTTGCTTATTATTACTCAATTTAGTTATGATTGATTTCATTTTCACTTCGATATTCAGGAAAAATAGAATAACGTAAAGTTGTTTTACGATTAATTTAGTAAATAACATTAATAGATTCAAATTCAAAAAGAGAAAGATAATCAAATGTGATAGGGTGTCGAATATCTGATTGTAGCAAATAGAAATAGTCCCCTCTCTCTGCCCCGGAGGTAGCCTGTTTATAGAAAGGAAACCCCGTAAAGCTTTTCCGCCCCGGAGGTCATAGACCCGCCGTGGCGGGGGCTACCTGTTAATAGAAATAGAATTCTTTTCTTTTTCAACTCCGTAGGAGTCTCCTGTTTGTAGCAAAATGAACCTCATAGATATTTTAGCTCCGTAGGAGCGACCTGTTTGGAAAAATATATTTCCCGCAGCTCTTGCCCCATCGGGGCAACCTGTTAATAGAAATAGAATTCTTTTCTTTTTCAACTCCGTAGGAGTTGCCTGTTTGTAGCAAAGTGAACCTCATAAATATTTTAGCTCCGTAGGAGCGACCTGATTGTAGCAGAAAATAATCACCTCCATCCACCCGACCCATCCGTCGAAGCAAGAATCGAATATCAAATATTTTATTGTAAATTCATTTTGTTATTCATATTTTTGTATAAATGAAATAACATGCCTCTCTCCAAAATCGAATGGACTGAAGTAACCTGGAATCCGACTACGGGATGCAATAAAGTCTCTGCCGGATGCAAGAATTGCTATGCCGAATCTTTTTCGAAAAGATTAAAGGGTATGGGTATCGATAAATACAAAAACGGATTCAAGCTAACTCTTCATCCCGATGTTCTCGACTTTCCAAAACGACTCAGAAAACCGCATAAGATATTTGTAAACAGTATGAGCGATTTATTTCACGAAAAAATTCCGCTGGAATTTATCCAAAAGGTTTTTAAGGTAATGAGCGATTGTCCTCAGCACATTTTTCAGGTACTTACCAAAAGAGCGGAGAGGCTCGAAGAGCTTTCGCCATTTCTAAACTGGACAGATAATATCTGGATGGGTGTTTCTGTGGAAGATGAAAAAGTTCAACACAGAATAGATAACCTTGTCAAAACAAATGCAAAAATAAAATTCCTTTCACTCGAACCTCTTCTTGGTCCTTTACCAAAATTAAAACTGAAAAAAATCGATTGGGTTATTGTTGGCGGTGAGTCGGGAAGAAAATCCAGAAAAATAGAAAAAGACTGGGTGGAAGATATTCACAAACAATGCGAAAAAAATAATGTCGCTTTCTTCTTTAAACAGTGGGGCGGAATGAATAAAAAAGCAAACGGCAGAGAACTCAACGGCAGAACCTACGACGAAATGCCGAATGTTGCGTAATCTTACCTCACCCCCTTCAAATACTTCCCAGTAAACGACCTTACTGATTTTATTATTTCCTCAGGGGTGCCGCTGGCGACCACTTCGCCGCCTTTGTCGCCGCAGTCGGGACCTAAATCAATTATGTAATCCGCACACTTGATTACTTCGAGGTTATGCTCGATTACCACTATCGAATTTCCCTTCTGAATCAGCGCATCGAAGCATTTAAGAAGTTTCGATATGTCGTAATAATGCAGTCCCGTTGTCGGCTCATCGAATATAAAAAGCTTGTTGCTGTTTTCCGATTGGAACGTAAGGTAATACGCAAGCTTCACGCGCTGGGATTCACCACCTGAAAGTGTTGTGCCGGATTGCCCGAGCTTGATATATCCCAGCCCCACATCACCGAGCACTTTCAGCTTTCTGATAATTTTCGGATACGGCTTGAAAAATTGTATAGCTTCGTTTACGGTCATTTCAAGAACCTCATAAATATTCTTGCCTGTTCCGTCTGCCCCTTTCACGTTTACTTCGAGCGTCTCCATTTTATATCTCTTGCCGCGGCAAACCTCGCACTCGAGATAAATATCTGCCATGAACTGCATCTCGACTTTTATCACTCCCGTGCCTTCGCAGGTTTCGCACCTTCCGCCGGGCACATTGAAAGAAAAATATCCTCCTGAAAGATGTTTCCGCTTTGCATAATTCGTAGAAGCGAATGTATCGCGGATTTCATCGAATGCCTTTATGTATGTTACGGGATTGCTGCGGGATGTCTTGCCAATCGGACTCTGGTCAACAAGCTCCACTGCGTCTATATACTCTGCACCTTCTATTTTATTGTAGTCGCCGATTTTTCCCGTGTAAAATCCGTCCAGCTTTTTCTTTAAGCCCGCATATATAATGCTTTGCACGAGTGTAGATTTTCCCGAGCCGCTCACTCCTGTAATGCAGACGAATTGTTTTAAAGGAAAACTTACATTTACGTTCTTGAGATTATTTTCACGCGCTCCGTATATATTTACAAATTTTGTTTCAGATGTAATTGTTCTTGTTTCTTCAGGAGGGGAGATTTTCTCCCTTCCGCTTAAATATTTTCCCGTTAAAGAAGTTTTATGTTTTAAAATCCGGTTGTAGCTTCCCTGAAAAATTACCTTGCCGCCCTGTTCTCCCGCGAGCGGACCTATATCTATAATCTCATCCGCCTCCTTCATCATTTCAGCATCGTGCTCTACGACTAGCACTGTGTTTCCTATGTCGCGAAGTGATTTCATAATGTTAATCAGCTTCTCATTATCGCGGGGATGCAAGCCGATTGTCGGCTCATCGAGTACATATATCGAGCCCACCAGCGATGAACCCAGCGATGTAGAAAGGTTAATCCTCTGCGCCTCACCGCCCGAAAGCGTATTCGAAATCCTGTCCAGTGTCAGATAAGTCAAGCCAACATCGTTAAGATATTTCAGGCGTGAAATAATTTCTTCGAGTATCCTTTCCGAAATTTTCTTTTTGTAATCATCGGGCTTCAGGTTTAAAAAGAATTCATAAGCTTCTTCTATTTTCATCCTTACTACTTCGAAGATATTCTTATCGCTTATCTTTACATAAAGCGCTTCTTTTCTCAGCCTCGAGCCGCCGCAGGAACTGCAGGTTGTGTAAGCCCTGTAGCGGTTCAGCAGTATCCTGTAATGCAGTTTGTAGGACGCCTCTTTTTCGATATATCTGAAAAACTTATATATGCCGATGTATCTTTTATTCCCGTTGAATACAAAATTCCTATCCTTCTCGCTTAAGTCCTGAAACGGAATATAAATATCCACGCCGTTTTCGGGTGCTTCACGGATTAAATCCGAATAGTGCTTTGAGTGCTTCGGTGTGGAAAAAACATTTATCGCATTTTCCACAAGTGATTTTCTTTTATCCGGTATCACAATATCCATATCTATATCCATTGTCTTGCCGAAACCCTGGCATTTTTCACAGGCGCCGTAAGGATTATTGAATGAGAAAAATCTCGGCTCGGGCTCTTCGAATCTTATTCCGTCCAGCTCGAAGTGCCGGCTGTATAACGTATCTTCAAAAGTGTCACCTTTGTAAACTCTTACCGTCAGGTATCCTCCGCCTTCTTTGAAAGCCATCTCAAGCGAGTCGTTCATTCGCGTGATTGATTCCGGGTCAGAGTCGTCGAATGTAAAGCGGTCTATTACTGAGTTCAGTATATAAATATCATTTTCAGTTTCGATTTTTTTCTGGATTTCCTTTTCGCTGATATCGTTCAGGTCGAAGACCTCGTCTTTAATAAGTATTTTATAAAACCCCTTCGATTTCAGCTCTGCAAGTTTCTTCGAAATCTTCTCCTCAACCGGAATTCTGAGCGTGCAGTAAATATAAAGCTTTCCTGCTTGCTTCAATGCAAGTTCTTTTATGATGGATGCAGGATAATCTTTTTTAACTAATTTATTGCTGACGGGGGAGTATGTATCTCCGATTCTTGCATAAAGCAGTCTGAGGTAATCATAAATTTCAGTCGATGTTCCGACAGTCGAGCGCCCTGTCTTGGCAACCGCCTTCTGCTCGATTGCCATCGAGGGAGCAAGCCCTGACATAAATTCAACATCCGGCTTGTTCATTCTTTCCAGAAACTGCCTCGCATATGATGACAAACTCTCCACATACCTTCGCTGACCTTCAGCATAAATTGTGTCGAAAACAATTGAAGATTTTCCCGAACCGCTTACTCCCGTGAAAACAACAAGCTTGTATTTTGGTATATCAAGGTCGATATTTTTCAGGTTATTCACCCTGGCTCCGCGTATTACTATGTAATCTCTCGGGTCAGGGCTTGTATTTGACTTTTTTCTTCCCAATTTTGTTATGAATTACAGATATAAAAATTTTAACATTTAAGTTAAACATTATAACCAATAATTTGAAGTTTAAAAGAAATCTTATTTAATGAATTCCTTTGAAAGGATAAAATTCTTCTTAATCGTATTTTCGGTGATTTTCGCACTGCAGTCGCTGTCTTTTTACCAGTTCAGGAGGTTTTTAAAGAAAAGAAGTGTGAAGAAAGCTTTCACAAACCTTATAACAATCATACCTTTTGTTGTTTTTAATATTCCCTTTGTCTGGATGATATTCCGCCAGATAGATTTTTCCCTTATGCCTAAATGGCTCTTTAATATTTACATCCTCCCGTTTTTTGTTTTTCAGAGCTCTGTATTTTTTATCAGCATCTATATACTTGCGGGAAAAGTCATTAAGCTTATAATAAATATCCCCGTTTTTGTCCTGAAAAGGTTTAAAACAGTCAGGGAAAAAATCGCAAGTCTGAAAACGAAGAAATCAGTTATACAGTACGATAAATCCAGAAGGGCATTCTTAACCACAAGTGCCGCAGTCGTATCGGGCTATGCATTTATCGGCGCGGGAATGGGAGTAATCGGCAAGGACAGGTACGAAATAACTTATTCCGATATCAAAATATACAACCTGCCTGATGAGCTTAAAGGAACCACCATCACGCTTTTCAGCGATATTCACAGCGGACCGTTCATGGATGAGGATATGATGAAAGAATATTGCCAAGTTGTTAACAGCCTGAATTCGGATTTGATATTAATACCTGGTGACCTGACAAATTCCCTTAAATCCGAAATACATCCTTTCACAAATGCATTCAGAGACTTAAAAGCAAAGTACGGAGTTTACAGCACTCTTGGAAATCACGATTATTTTCACGACTACGAATATATTTACAAAGCCCTTGCTAATGAAAGTCCGATTAAAATGCTTCGCAATGAATCTGCTTTCATTAAAATAAAAGAAAAGGAAATCTGCCTGATGGGTCTTGAAGATATTCCTGACAGCGGTGCAAAAAAGAATAATATTATTGTTAATTACCTTAATGAAACAATTGAAAAAACAGATTATAGATTTAACAGACTTCCGAAAATACTTCTTTGCCATAAGCCTTATGTATTTGACAGAATACTGGATAAAAAAATAGACCTTGTGCTAAGCGGACATACTCACGGCGGACAGATTGTATTTGCTAAATTCGGAAATGTGAATCTCTCAATAGCGGCATCCATAAGCAATTACATTAGCGGAGTTTACACCGGTGGTGATACCAATATGTATGTGTCAAGAGGGATTGGCACGGTAGGATTCCCGATGCGGCTGAACTGCCCTCCCGAAATTACACAAATCAGGCTGGTTTAAACGTAATTGAAAAATAATTATATTGCTAAAATTATTTTTTTCTGATAAGTTGTTAATAACAAGTAATAAAAATAACAGGCATGAATAAAAATTTAATTGATGTAATATTTAATCTCAAATCGAATTGTTGCTCCAGGGAAGAAAAAATCAGGGAAGAACTTAATATCTCTCCCGCCGAATTTAAAGGATTGATTTCTATAGAGCCCGGCGTAATTGTCCCGTGCAAAGTGTTATCCCGGAAAATGGGACTTTCAGTATCGCGAGGAAGCAGGGTGATTGAAAAACTGATGAAGAGCGGCTTTTTGGATGAAGTGAAAACAGGCGGCGACAGAAGAGTGACGAATATTACACTTTCAAAAAAAGGAATCACAGCGCACAAAAAAATCAATAAAAGTCTTCAGGAATGCGAGCATAAAATATTAAAGAATCTTTCCAAAACCGAACTTGAAACATTGATATCGTCTTTGATTAAAGTGAATGAAGTTTTAGGGTAAACTTATTTTATATACACCATTCTTTTTACTTCCTTAAAATCACCTGCAATTATTCTGTAGAAGTAAATCCCCGAAGCAAGACTTTCCGGCTGGAAATCTACCGTCTTCTGCCCTGCGGTCATATGCCTGTTTACAAGAGTTTTTATTTCCCTGCCCAGCAGGTCGTAGATTTTTATCGTGACAAATACATTGTGAGGCAAATCGAATTTTATTGTCGTCTTCGGATTGAAAGGATTCGGATAATTCTGGAACAGCTTATATGAAGACGGTACGGACAGCAAGGGATTTGACGGCAGTATGGCACTCATCGGATAATAAACCGTTACCCATTGAGAAGATGAAGACGGTGCAAAAGATAGGGTTGTTGCCTGCGAAGTCGCAAGGTAATGCCCGCCTTCTGCAAATATTGTGTAGAAATCAGTTCCGCCGTCGGTGGAAATACTTACTATCAGGCTGTCCACATAATTAGATAAGTACTGTGCATATGCGTAGTCAAACCAAAGCGTGTCTTCCGGAGTTATACCCTGAAGCTCTACCGATACCAGCGTGTCTTTCTCCCCGATATTCGGATAGTCATAAAAGGGAATCTTTATGCAGTTCAGTCCGCCGTATGTCGGTCCGTTGTATCCGTGCAGCTTTTCAAATGTAAATCCTACATCGGGATTCAGTATAGTCCAGCCTGCCGGGGGGAAAGGTCCCTCGAATCCTTCCAGAATAAAATTTCCCGTTATTAGAGTATCGGAATTCCTGTACGGCTTTCCGGAATGTTGTATGAAATTATTTTTTCCTATGTCTGCTTTTCTGAGTATTTCTGTATTTGGTTTTGCTAAAGTTAAATTCTTCGTTAATCCCGCATATTGCCTGCCCTTGCCGCAGTTCAGGACTTCCTTTGAGTTATCATCCTGCACGAATGCAAGAGTGTAAATCAATGAATCTGTCCAGGTCGAATCCCTGTGGTATTTGAATGTGTATGTATAGCTTCCTGCAGTATTGCTAACCGTCGTTCCTGCCGAATCGGGGTACATTCCCCTGAATATATCGTAAAAATCCTTTTCTCCGTTAGTGCCGGGTGCCGTTGTGTATTTCTTATATCTCTCGATAGCATACACTCGAAGCCTTAGATTATTCGAGGAAATATTGTGCAGCAGATTCACCGTTATAGTTGCCTGTATAGTGTCCCCGGGAAGCCTTGCATCACTTACCTGAACCGATAGAGGCGAACCTGTCAGGAATCTTTCATTAAACGGAATCGAAATATTAGAGTCATTCGAATAAGGAAGCGACAGTCTCGATTTTCCGTCAAGAAATGTGCTCGGTACTGCATATACGAAATAATAATTTGCCCTCTGCTTCTGATGAACCGAATCTGCAAAAAACATCGAGTCCAGCGCAGGATATGGAATACCGAGATGATATTTCACCGGGCACACATACTGGAAGTTGGCGTTTAGATAAGCATCAAGGTAAGGATTATTTCCCGCGCAAGAAGGGGAAGTAGTGCTTGTGAATTCCTCCACAAGTATATTCCTGTATGCGCCTGCAAGAAACAGTGATGTCTGTTTAAGAGTATCGTTTCTCGAAGTCGAGTCAATCGAATTTACATATACCATAATATCGTATGAAATACCGGGAGTAATTGTAAGGCTGTCAAATTCAATTACCTTTGTTTCGCCCGGTGCTATTGCTCCTACCGTGTCCTTGCTCGTATAAGAAACCGAATTCACGGTCATGATTATTGTGTCATTTGCTATCGCTGTGTATCCGAGGTTTGTGACGTTTACCCTGGGTGCGATTTTATATACATAAAGACTGTTCAGAAATGTCGTGTCCTTAGGAATATTATTAATTGAGGTTACAGCAAGGTCGTTTTCAGCCCGCCTGCCGAAGTTTATGTTGTCTATGTAAAGATTGTTGCCGTATCCGTTTCTCGCTACGAACTGAAGTATTATGTTGTAAGATTGTTTCGGCTTCATAAGATAAAATGAAAGCGCCGCCGACACTGCGGCAATCAGGACTGCGAAATATATTAACCTTTTTATCAATGTTTAACTTCTCTGAAGAAAAATCTGTAAAAAAATATTTCAATTGTGCTCAGGAATACCAGCGCTATAGCATCTTTCGGAAGCAGCTTTGCGTATTCGGCTGATTCCGGTCTGTAAAATCCGGTCAGCTTAATCATCGTCAGCAGGGCTTTTCCCTGTGGCATCAGTATCCTGTATCCCTCATCAGATACGAAAAGACCGACTGCAAGGTCTGAAATTGTCCAGCCAACAGTGAACATTACAACAACAAAAGCTACGTTCAGAAAAGCCAGAACAACTCCGTCGCTCTGGAATGTCTTTACAAATACATAACATGCAAAAATCAAATGCAAATAGAAAATAATTACTGCTATCAAAATATTATTTTATTTTTGTCGTTTCCAAAAACTACATTGCAGTCTTTGAAAAAAACAGTTCTTTAAATGTCTTGAAGATAATTTTTAAATCAAAGCTCAGAGACCAGTTTTCAATATAATATACATCGTAATCTATTCTTGTCTGAATCGGCGTCTGCGGTCCCCTCAGCCCGTTTACCTGAGCCCAGCCCGTAATTCCGCACTTCACGCGGTGCCTCTCAAGATACTTGTCTATCGAATCCTTCATCTGGTTTATAAAAAACTCCCTCTCAGGCCTCGGTCCCACTATGCTCATATCGCCTATCAGCACGTTTAAAAACTGCGGCAGTTCGTCCAGACTGAATTTCCTGAGCAGCTTACCGATTTTAGTGTACCTGTCATCGTTAACTGATACGAACTGCGGACCCGATGATTCAGCATCAATTTTCATTGAGCGGAATTTCAGTATGTTGAATTTCTTTCCGTCCAGCCCAATGCGCTCCTGTGAATAGAACAAAGGCCCCTTCGAAGTAACCTTGACTAATACCGTTAAAATAAGCATCAAAGGCGAAGTAAGCAACAAAAAAACAAAAGAAAATATTATATCGAAAATCCTTTTCACCATCCTGTTCCAGATGTTCATCGGCAGGGATTTTATCTTCATAAACGGTATCCCGTTTACCTCCTCCACCCTCAGCTTGCTTGTCATCACTTCGATGAAATCTGGCGTGAGCATGAACTCCACATTTATCCCTTCACATAATCTTAAAATTTTATATAAGTCATCGTGCGCTGCCGCCGGAAGAGAAATAATAATTTTGTTCAGGTTCAGTTCCCTGATTTTTGCCGGCAGGGAATCGTAATTGCCGAGATAGATTTTTTTATTATCCGCAGGAAATTTTTCCGAGAAATATCCCGCTACTTTCATTCCTGCGTATTTGTCTTTTGTAAATTTATCGTAAATCTTATCTGCCATTTCATTCTCGCCGATGACTGCAACGTTTTTCAGCCCAATTTCGTGATTGTATAAAGTCTTTTCGAATTTAAGCAGGATGTATCTGGAAACAGTGATTAAAACTATAGCATTAAACCATATTAGCAAAAAAACCAGACGTGAATAGGGGAATTCCCTGAAAAAGAATATTATGCCAATCGCAAAAATAATGGACGTGGTCACCCCTTTCATAATCACAAAAAACTCATCCATTATGAATACCACTCGGTTAATCCTGTAAAGCTTGAATGACTGGAAAACGATTAACCACACGGGAACAGTGGCTATTATAAAATACAAATAACCCTCTATGCCTGGAATGCCGCTTGTAACGGGAAAGATTTTTGTGAAAGGAGAATAAAACCTTATCCAGTATGAAATAATGAATGAGGAAATAATCGCCGCCACATCGAAAAAAATTGTCAGGAGCGGAATGTACAACTCTGTCTTAAATTGCTTTTTTCCCAAAAGTTAATCGCTTTAATAAAGCAAAATATAATATTTTATATAAAATCTAAACGTAAAATGAATTCCACGAAAAACGGAGTAGAAATGACTATTCGATAAGTTTGTTGTTTATTTTTTCATTAAAATAACAGTAAAATATTTTGTATGCAAGTAAAATAAATTTTTAGTAATGCGGGACAGGGTTTTTCGGCTTGGTATCGTTGTTTAGCTCTTGCACTTATCATTCATAATTCAGAATTCAGCATTCATAATTCATAATTGCTCTTACAACCTCTCGTTACCAAGCTCCAGCTTGGTAACGCCCAATACGCTCTTGCTCTTATCATTCAGCATTCATAATTCATAATTGCTCTCCCAACCTCTCGTTATCAAATCCCGGCTTTAGCCGCATCAAAAAAATAAAGGCTCTAAACCCGCAGAGCGGGTTTCCTGTTAATAGAAAAACAACAAAATAAATTACAACCCCGTAGGGGTTGCCCAAAAAGCTCAACAGGAAACCCCTACGGGATTTTT
>JACREY010000002.1 GCA_016218085.1 Ignavibacteriota bacterium | reverse complement strand
TATTTCTACGATACATTATTGGGATTTGCATGGAGTAATTTAGTTGTTAGGACTATAAATGGAGGAGGTCCAATTACTCAAATATCAATTATCAAAAAACAAATAACAAACAGTTATAAATTATATCAAAATTACCCGAATCCCTTTAATTCATCTACAACTATAGAATTTGAGATTCCGAAATCTTCTATTGTAAATATTAAATTATATGATTTATTAGGAAGAGAGGTATTAAAGGTAATTGATTCAAAAGAACTTAATTCGGGTGTTTATAAGACTACAATTAATTTTGATAACCTGAGTTTATCCAGTGGAGTATATTTCTATAGAATACAGGTAGAAGGAGGAAAAGGATATACAGCGGTGAAGAAGATGGTGCTGGTTAAGTAGTTTTTAAATCGGATTTGGTTTTTCAAAGCCGGGGAGGTAATACTTTCCGGCTTTGTTTTATTGTAAAAAGTTTTTGACTCCCTTTTTAATAAATATTTTTATAAATTTGTTACTGATTTTAAGAAAAGTTATATTGACCGGTTAAATATTTTTGTGCTTTTTTTGTGCAAGATAAGTTTCAACCAGGTTAATTTAGACCATTTTTGAATGTTTTGGAAATGAAAAAGATGTTTTGAATTGATGCGAAATTTAACTGAAATCTGCGGTTTTTACGCAAAATATAGCTTTTATTAAACAATCGGGATGTAGCGTAGCCTGGTAGCGCGCATCGTTCGGGACGATGAGGTCGCTGGTTCGAATCCAGTCATCCCGACTGACTTAAAAGACTGTCTGCAATGACAGTCTTTTTTTATTTTATAAGGTCGTCCCGATAAAATCGTGATCATCCCGACTAACTAAAAAAGACTGTCTGTAAATACAGTCTTTTTTAGTTTATGAGGTCGTCCCGATAAAATCGTGATCATCCCGAGAACACGATATAGTATTTTGATAATTAAGTTTTTTAGTCAAAAAAAGAAAACCTGAAATTTCAGATAATTTAAAAGAAAAATCAGGTTTTAGGGGGTTGCTAAATTTTAATTTATTTCCGATTACCTGTTAATTACAGATTTCAGAAATGTTTCAGTATCATTACCGGCATCTGTCATTACTTCCTCGACCAGTCCGCCTATTTGCTTCGAAAGCATTATTGAATTCATTCTTGAAACATAGACTTTTCCATCGGATTTTTCATAGACTGAAAATCTGCAGGGCATAAGCGAGGAATAAATTCTTTCATCGTCTTTTGAAAGCAGCTTATAAGAGTGTTTAGGGTTACAAAGTTCAAATACTTTAACAGGCAGAACATCCTTATCAGCTTTTTTCATGGATTCCTTCAAGTCGTGTACGATTGAAATCTTCCATCCTCCGTTTAAAATTGTTTCGGAGAGTATTCTTACGGTTTCATCAAATCCAAATTTGCTTTCGGATTCAATAAACATTTCCGTTGTTTGTGCTTTTGCCGTTAATGAGGCAAGTAAAAGAATTAAGAATATAAATGATTTTTTCATAATATGTATTTTTCTAATATTACTAACAAAATCAACTCTTAAATAGTTGCTAATAGCACCTATGCTAAATTTAACTTAGGCTTTCATTCCCATTTCTTCGATCAGGTCAATGATTTTATCCAAGAACGCCTTTACGTTATTGAAATCTATCTGAAAATTTTTTGCAGAGGTATTCCATACCGGATGAACCGCACTCATCATTGCCATTGAGCCCTTTGTGTTTATGATATGCTCGCTGAATGAATCGTTAAATAAAAGGACATTGTTTCTTAAGCTTAAATCCATCCAGTTCATACTTCCGATAAATTCCAGATAAGTTTTCGGAACGATTGCATCACCTGTGTAAGAAAGAGAAGAATCGAAAGAGTTTATTCCCGTTGGGTTTGCAATCAGGTTTTTGTTTTTCGGTAAAATATTAAAAGATTTATTGCCGGAATTATTAACCTTAAAAGCAAAATATTTTGTACTGGAAAAATCATAGGCATAAGTTGCAAGCAGGGGAGTGTGGTCGCTTTCTCTTGCGGTGGCACTCATCACTATTTCAACTTCCACGTCCCTGTACTTCCCGAAAATTTTATCACCTGTATTCATAAAAGTTTTTTTATCCGAAGGCGGGGCAATATTTTTATAGCTGAGTCCGAGGAATGCAGCAAGCTCGGGCATTTTATTTTCGTATGTGTTGCCTCCTGATGAAGTTGTCCCGCCGAGGTTTGAAAGCAAGCCGGCGCTTCTGTTGCCAAACTTTAAATAAATTATTACAATGGCAATGCCAACGACTACAAAAATAGCGATGTTGAAAATTAAATTCATATTTTTAAAATTAATTAATGATTAAAAAAATTAGAATAATTTGAATAGGTCCGGCTTGATGTTCCCGTTTGTTCAGCAGGTAATTTAGTTAACAGTAAATTGTAAATATTTTCGGGAGGTCCAAAAATCCTGTTCTTAGCGAGATTGACAAGTTTATTGTTTCTCGCATCAGTGAAATCTAAATATTGGTATTTATTTCGTGCAATCCCCGGAGTGCCTGCCCCGTAAGGATTTGTAAACCTTAACCTGGTAATGCAGTCATATGGAAAATATTCGGTTTTTCCCTTGAAAGATTTTACAACTCCCTCATAAGAAAAAACAATAAAATTGCTTTTCGAATTAAGCAGTTCCATAACAACCGGAATTATAGAGATAAGTGAAGCAAGACTGAATGAGCCCATAAAAGCCGCAAGTATAAGATAGGTTTCCCTGCTGTTTTCCAAATTCATCAGAAAAATATAAACGGCAGGGATAAAGAGTATTGGGAAAAACAACCTTCCTGCGATTCTGGAAATCGCATATTTATAATTGTAATTGAAAACACCCCAGCCCGGTTGAGGCCTGTTGCTGATTACTGCATCAATTATTTGTTCCGGAGTCATAATTTTGATTAAAGGGGAAAATAACTTTTATCTTCAAAATTTTCCACCTATTTAATTTATTATCACATTAATGAATAAAAAACCCGGAAAAAAAATTCTTTACCGGGTTTTTGTTCTTTTTATTTTGTTCTTACTTTCTTTTTCCGGGCAACTGAGACGGGAAAGATTTATCGTCGTGGCACTCCTTGCAATCCGGATTCTTTGCAAAGTCATTATTTGCGTGGCAACTTTTGCACTCCATATCTTTATGGGTTTCCGAAAGAACAAATCCTGTCTTTTTGTGCTCGAATTTTCCCGGCAGGAAATTCTTGTGACAGCTGCTGCAGTTCCTGTCTATTTTTTTCACGGGCATCTGTCCGCCGTGGCATTTTTCGCAGGCCAACTGGCTGTGATATGATTTTAAAATCCAGCCTGTTGACTTGCCGTGATTAAACGGAGTCATTTCCTGGTCTCTGTGACACT
Organism: Ignavibacteriota bacterium; assembly: GCA_016218085.1. Taxonomy (GTDB): domain Bacteria; phylum Bacteroidota; class Ignavibacteria; order Tepidaquicellales; family Tepidaquicellaceae; genus FEN-1279. The sequence continues at coordinate 35,299 of JACREY010000002.1, read as the reverse complement.
TCTGGCAGTTTTCACTCTTGTGACAATTCAAGCAGGGCATGTGGTGTTCTTCAAACGATTTTTTCCGGTGAATAGGTTTGCTGTAATCAGTCGGTTGTAGTGGTTTATCGTGACATTTCACACACTTATCATTACCGTGACAGGATTTACAGTTTATCTTAAACAACTGGATATGCTCGTCATGGAAGAATGTTACGATTTTTCCCTTTTCGTAATTTGTTTCCCAAATCATTTTTTCGGGCTCTTTTTGTTTCGGATGAATTTTTCCTGTAAAATCTTTTTGTACAAGATTATTTTCCTGTCCTTTTCTTACGTGGCACTGGGAGTTGCATCCGTTATCATGGCTCCATTGTTTATGACACATCATGCATTGCCTGTGGAAAGCAGATTTTAAATCGGGTACGGAAACTTCTTCTCGTGAACGATTTTTGTTGTGGCAATCGCTACATTTTAAGATTTCTTCTGTTGATATATTATAATGGTGACAATCCACACAGCCAAGAGACATTTCCGACATCTGTGAATGCAATCCGTGCGAGAATCTGACACCTGAATAGTTTTCAGACATTTCGTTAATTACCACTACGTCAGGACCGGTTTTAGATGAAGGAAAACCCGATAGCATTTTATCTCTGGGGCAGCTTCTTAAACCAGGGTCTTTCCTTGTCGGATACTCTGTAACGTGGCAGGTCTTGCAACTGATTTTCTCTGTTAAAGGGTCATCCTTTTTGCCGGAAACAACGACATTCCGATTTAATTTATCGACGGTTTCATTTAATCCCTGATGTTTATTTTGAGAAAATAAAGTCGATATTGCAAACGCACATATGACTAATAAGGGCGAAATTATTAATATTGTTTTTTTCATATCCACCTCCTTGGACCCGATTTATCGAGTTCAATCATTTTGTTATAAACATCTTTCCTGTCCTGTGTAATTACGGGAAATATCATTACTATCGCCCTGTAAACGAGCACGAGCATGGCAATGCATCCGAGTGTAACCGAAATTTCACCGAAAGACGGAAAATATTCGACCGGGTTGAAGAACGGCCTGTAGGCTACAACGAAATTATTGATTCTGTTTACCAGCACCCCGGCAATTACAAATGCCGAAGCAATAAACAATCCGAGTACGGAATTTGTAATCTTTTTTGAAAGGAAAAGGAAAAAGGGAATAATTATTAATGCCATTTCGACTATAAACATCCAGGCAGTGCCGTCGAGCGGGGCAATGTATTTGAAAGTTTCGCGGATAAATAAATCTCCGATTTTAGCTGCTATATAGACACCGAGTATCGGAGACATCATAACACCGAGTCTTGAAAGGATGTGCATCTCGGGTTTAATTTTGAAACTGCGTGAAGCTAAAAGTGATTCAAACATTATCATCGGAAAACCGACTGCTATTGCGGAAAGCAGGAATAAAAGCGGAAGAATGGGTGTTTGCCAGAGGGGATGCATCTTCTGTCCTGCAATTACCATCAGGGTTCCCAGTGAAGACTGATGCAGGGTTGAGAGGACAACACCTGCAATTATAAATATAAACATTGTTAATGCAAGGCGGCTGTCAATATATCTTAAAAATCTATCGACAGGTTTATTAAGGAAAGAAATAAAATCCGGAAGGTCAACCCTGCCGATAAATCTTTCCGTTACAATCGGCATGAATTCTATGTAGAGAACGGACATATAAATCATAACGCAAATACCTACTTCGAACAGAGCAGACGTTCCGTTCCACATTATCAGCGGGTGCCATATGTAATAAAAGCGACCGATATCGGTAAAAACCGCGAATGCAACGAACGTATATCCGAGCATTGCGGTCAGGAGTGCGGGGCGGACGATTGCGTGATAATGTTCACGGTGCATAATGTGTCCGAGAGCAGCGGAAGTAAATCCACCAGCAGCAAGTGCAACTCCTGCTCCCACATCAACGCCTATCCAGAGTCCCCACGGAGTATAGTCATTCAGATTTGTAACGGCACCGATTCCGCTGATAAATCTTATTCCCAAGAACACAAGTCCGTTTAAGGCAATAAGGATTAACACGAAAACACCGGGAGTTAAGAAGCGGTGTTTCACAGGCCAGGGTATCATCATAATGCGCCTCCTTTCTTATCCTGATTTGTTTCATCTTTTATTTCGCTATCATCGCCTTTCTTTTTTCTTGTAATCCACATAATCGTTCCGAGCAGCGCATAAAGGGTTACAGGCGGTACGAAGTATGCAAAGATTCCGTGCTGAATGGATTCAGAGATACCGGGAGCCGGGGAATAGTTCAGTTTAGGCAGCTTCAGTTTTTCAAAATCCTTGCCTGCAATATACATCCAGGAAGTACCCCCGATTTCCTTTTCGCCATATATATGATCAATATAAACGTCGTATTTTCTTTTAATTCTGCTTTTTGCAATTCGGACAATATCATCGCGCTTGCCGAAAAGCAAGGCTTCATTGGGGCAGATGTTTACACATGCAGGAAGCTTTTCTGTTTTTCTTTTTTCGAAGCATAAATCACATTTTCTGATTTGCGGATCGATTGACCTGTCATAGTCGTAGGTTGGGATCTGGAACGGGCAAGCGACCATGCAGTATCGGCAGCCAATACATTTATCCCCGTCCCAAACGACGCTTCCATCTTCGAGCTTTGAAAATGCGCCGACGATGCAAGCAGAAACACAAGCAGGGTGCTCGCAATGCATACATTGGGTTTTAACGTGAACAGGCATAGCCGAATTTTTTTCGTTTTCAAACTCGTTGACAACCGTTAAGGAAGATGCATCTGTGCGCCTATATTCTTTGAAGACAGAATTATCCGAGTAAGTATCCAGGTCAGGAGTCGGAATATTATGAGCCACGCGGCAGGCCCATTCGCAATGACGGCAGCCAACACAGACATCGGTATCAACAAGGATTCCGAAACGGTCATCCGAAAGTGTTTTCTCGGAAGCTTTTGCAGGTTTAACAGAACCCGCAATGCCTATTGAGGCACCGATTCCTGCGGCTGTTTTGAGAAAATCCCGTCTGTTTTGATTTTTCATAAAATTTGCTTTATTGATTAATTTTAACTGACTTGATTGGATTAATATAAATTAATTTAATTAACCGGGCAAAATTATTCACACGGAGCAAATAACTATTATTAGCCCGATAAACATAATAAATATGAAATAAAAATATTTTCATATGTTAACAGAAAATAAAAATTTTGTTCTTTTCCGGATTTTTAAAAATAACTTTTTCGGTATAAGGTGAGGCAATAATTTTTCCGGGCAGAAAAATTTTCAACAGAACCTACGTCTGTTCTTCGCTCCTGATTGTAAAACTATCTTTTTTTTTGATTTAATTCCATGCACTTTTTTAAGGTGCTAAAATCGTGATTTATTAAAACATTGATTAATTCAGAAATTGTGAATATGTTTAATAGATAAAAGTAAAATAAACATAATCTTATGAAAAAATTATACCTGTTTGTACTTTTGCTGTTATTTTTTATTTGTCAGAGCTGCAGTAAGGATTCAGATCCTGTCAAGTCAACTATTACAAATCCTCCTACTCCTTTAACCGGCTGGGTACTTGCTTATGAAGAAAAATCCTGGGGAACCTTTAACTGCAGCATGCCTACTCCGTGCTGGTATGATATAATTACTGACTCTATTGATTTAAGAAGCTGCGATTCAATAAGGATACTTTTGTCTTACCGCTCATATCACGGATGCTCAATGGATGTCATTAAACTTCCTTACCCTCATCAGTTTTTAAGTTGTGTCTTTCCTGACAGCATAACAGGAAGGGTTGATACAAATTTTTCCGCAAATTATAATTCAAAGGTTATTTTCGATTTTTTCTTCGAGATATCAAACAGATTTACAATAGATACATTGAAAGTTTACAGAAAAATAAAGGATTAGGAAAGCACATTTTTTCTTGATTTAATAAATATATTAAGTTAAATTTCATTAAAATATAAAATAAAAAAAGGAGATCTTTTGAAACAGATAATTTTACTGGCATTACTTTTATTTGCGATAAACACAGTATTTTCTCAGACGCCTGATGAAATATACAGGGAAGCATACCCGGAATATACACAGACAACCGATAATTCTGATTTTGCAATTTTAGTTCAGAAGCTTACCGATGCGAAAAAATCAGAAAACAAAGCAGAATTTGACAGGTATTTAAATGAATTAAAAACAAAGTATTCAAACAGGGGCAACGTATCCACGGGTACTCCTCTGCCTGAAAACAGAGATTATTTTCTGCCGACAATGACCCAACCGGTCGAAGTTGGCAATTTACCGGACTGGGCAAACGGTGAAAATAAAATATTTTCCGGTTCCGTAGGAACATCATCGCAGGGAAATCCGAATGCATATAACAGGCAGGTAAAAATCGAAACAGACACAATGGGAAATCTTTATGTGGCGTTTATGAATTCAAACAAGGATTCATTGTTTTTTTACCGTTCGACAAACAAGGGTGCTTCCTGGGCAAGAATACAGGGATTATATTCAGGCGCACTTTTTAAATACTACAGTTTTGATTTTGCAGTAGCGGATTCTACCGGTGGTTTTAAAATCGGGATGGTTGTATCTATTGCTCCGACATCAAATTTATACCAGGGCACAGTATATTATGCCGATATGCTGGCAACAGGAGCGGGATTTTCTCCTGTTGAAGTTCTGACACCTGCATCAGGCAGGGGGATAATAGGACCTGTAATCTGTACGGATGCATATAACTGGTCTGCCGGGTCTACATACTGGTACATTGCGGCACAAAACTGTGATGCATCAACCGGGGTAACGAGTTTTGTTCCTTGCGTTTATACTCCAAACTGGGGAAGTACCTGGCTTCACGATACGGCCCGTTCATCATATAATGATTATGAACTTGATATTGATTACAATTTTGACAGCATATATGTAGTACTTACCAATAATCTTACCGCTGCAAACGAAAACCTGAGATTAAGGTACACGGCACTTGGTACGTGGGGTACTAACGTGTCCTGGAAGCAGTTCAATCCTGCGGGTGAGTCATTTCCCGAATACAATGCCTGCCTGGCGGTAAACAGGAAAAACAATGCAATGGTAGTAACATACACAACAAATGAATCATCTAATTATAATATTAAATATTCATATGCTGCAAACGGTTTTACCTGGGTTACGCACAATATGCTGAGTGGGCAGTCCAACAACGAGACACGCTCATATATACACAGCACGCCTCAGCAATCCGGAGCGTTCAGGGTTGCTTATTGTTCCGAATCATCGGGTTTTGATACTGTTGTTTACATGAATACATTTGATATTACATCCGGATTTTCAAGCAGAACCATAGTTTCAAGAGTAAATCTTTCAACAGGAGTACTTGCTCCTTGTGTAGTGGGCTATATGTTTAACGGAATAACGGCAGGTGCAGGTGTAGTATACGCAGGAAACGGTCCTTCAAACATCTGGTATAACGGTTCCGATATCACAACAGAGATTGCACCAGTATCAGGAATTATACCAGACAGGTATATATTATCGCAGAATTATCCGAATCCATTCAATCCTGTTACAAAAATAAACTTTGCAATTACCGGGAATAATAAAGTAACGCTGAAAGTTTACGATGTAGTAGGGAAGGAAGTTGCGGTACTGGTAAACCAGAATCTTAGTTCAGGCGAGTATCAGATAACTTTTGACGGGACAAAATTAGCTTCGGGAGTCTATTTTTATAAGCTAACGGCAGGTGAATTCACCGGAATTAGGAAGATGATACTTGTTAAGTAAATAATAACATAATAAACATATATTTAAAAAGGCAGGAAAGTAACCTGCCTTTTTTATTTACTAATAAGAAGGTTGGAATTGAAGCACCTAAACTATGTAAATTTAGCAATTTGTCAATAGTATATATTAAAACAGGTTTCAATTATTATTTATTCTCTCCTTGAAAATTTTGTTTTAATTTATTAATTTAGTCTCTTATTAGAAATTTGATAAAAGTAAATATGAAGCAGAACTTTCATCCGAAATATTATAAATGTAACGTAATTTGCAACTGCGGTGAGAATCGCGGTGTATTGTTTACAACACGTTCAACCGTACCTGAAATAAAGGTCGAAATTTGTTCGTTATGCCACCCATTTTTCACCGGTACGCAGAAAATCGTAGATACAGCCGGCAGAGTTGAAAAATACTTAAAGAAATATGGATCAACAAAAAAAGTTGCAGAATAATTTATTTTAATTAATAAAGATTTTAAAGCCAGCTGAATTTTTCGGCTGGCTTTTTTATTTATAGATTTGTAAAACCGATAAAATGCATCGGGACGCAAAAAAGCGCGGATTTACAAGATTAATTTTTTTAGAAAATTAAATAAAAAAATAATGAACATTTTAATTTTCGAAGATAATTTTTACGGAGACTTCTCGCCGTTAAGCACTCTCCGCCCTGTATATGATATACTTACGGGAGTTTACACAAGCAGGGAGAGATTTAATAAAATCAACCCAACAAAATATAAAGTGTCACTGCACTGCAGGAATTTACTGCTTCCATTATTAGAATCCGAAAACCCGGGAATAAAAATCAATGCGATTGAGAAGGAAGATTATCTGCTGATAAACGGAAGTGCGTTACTGAATGCGGAGTTTCTGTCGTATGCAGTTAAGAAAATGAAATGGGATACGGTTCTGATAAACGAAGGAAAGATTGTCTGCGCAAAAATTCCGAAAAGCAAGCTTACCTACTTAAAGCACAAAATTGAAAACAGAAATATCGATAATACATTAAGCCTGAGGGATTTCGACAACTTTACACTTGTAAACGATGCCGGTTTGATTGAAAAGTATAATGTGATTAGTTTTCATTATGCCTGGGATGTAATAAGGCATTTTGAATTTGTTTTGAAGTATGATTTGGAAATTAAAAGTGCAGGGAGGAAGAGGGCAAGTCCGGATGCAGGGGTTTCAGTTGTTAACTTAAAAGGAATACGCATTGCAAAATCAGCGAATATTTTTCCGAATGTAGTTCTGGATGCGGATGTAGGGATGATTAACATTGACGAGAATTCAGTAATAGAGCCTTTTACATTTATAAAGGGACCTGTATATATAGGAAAGAATGTGACGATAAAATCGGGGGCAAGAATTTACGGTCCGTGCAGTATAGGGACAGGGAGCAAGATTACGGGTGAAATATCGGGTTCGATATTTCACGCAAACGTAAACAAGCAGCACGACGGATTCATAGGAAATTCTTATGCCTGTCCGTTTGTAAATTTCGGAGCGGATACGGTTACGAGCAACCTGAAGAATAATTATTCCAGAGTAAGGGTAAAGACAGGCGGCGGACAGATAAATACCGGAATGCAGTTTCTCGGAACAATAGCGGGCGACCACTCAAAATTCGGAATAAACACAATGCTAAATACAGGAACGGTTGCGGGAATTTTTTCAAACACGGCGGGCGGAGGATTTCCGGATAAAAAGATAGATTCATTTGCCTGGAATATTCTCGGAAGCGAGCCGGTCAGGTACAAGCTTGAAGAAGCGCTGTCAACAGCAAAAATCGTAATGGGCAGAAGGCATATAGAAATGTCCGGGGAATACGAAGAACTGATACGCGAGGTATACAAAACGCTTTAAGGGTAATTATATCCTGATATTTAGCAAGAAGGACCTTTCTTTTGCGTCGCTTATGACATTAAAATTTGGTATTTTTAAATACTTTTCAAAAAATCATAATCAAATAATTTTAACCTTATGAACACAAGAGAATATATTGAAATAGAAGAAAAATACGGCGCCCATAATTATCATCCTCTAGATGTAGTGATTGAAAAAGCTCAGGGTGTCTGGGTATGGGATGTTGACGGGAAAAAATATCTCGACTGCCTTGCCGCATATTCAGCGGTTAACCAGGGACATTGCCATCCGAGAATAATAAAGGCGATGAAAGACCAGGCAGACAATGTCACATTGACTTCCCGCGCATTCAGGAACAATCAGCTTCCATTGCTCTGCAAGGAGCTTTGCGAAATGACAGGATTTGAAATGGTGCTTCCGATGAATTCGGGGGCTGAAGCAGTTGAGACGGCGCTTAAAGCCGCAAGAAAATGGGGATACAAAGTAAAGGGAGTTCAGGAAGGACAGGCGGAAATAATAGCGTGCACGAACAACTTCGGCGGAAGGACAATTTCCATAGTTACTTTTTCAACTGAAGCACAGTACAAAGACGGATTCGGACCATTCACACCGGGATTCAAGATTGTAGAATACGGAAATGCGGATTCATTTGAAAAGGCAATAACGCCCAATACGGTTGCATTTATCGTAGAGCCGATACAGGGAGAAGGTGGTGTAATCGTTCCTCCTGACGGTTACCTGAAAAAAGTATCCGAGCTATGCAAAAAGAATAATGTACTTTTAATAACGGACGAAATTCAGTCGGGTCTGGGAAGAAGCGGAAAGCTTTTTGCGTTCCAGTATGAAGGAATTATGCCTGATATGGTAACAATCGGAAAGGCATTATCGGGCGGATGCTATCCGGTATCTGCAGTGCTTTCATCGAAGGCAGTGCTCGGTGTTTTTAAACCGGGAGACCACGGCTCAACATTCGGCGGAAACCCTCTCGGATGCGCAGTAGCAAGGGAAAGCTTGAAAGTACTCATTGAAGAAAAGCTTGTTGAAAAATCATTTGAATTCGGAGAATATTTCAGGGCAGAGCTTCGCAAGATAAATACAACTCACGTAAAGGAAATTCGCGGAAGGGGATTATTTATCGGAGTGGAATTAAAGCCGGAAGCAGGCGGCGCAAGAAAATACTGCGAAGGACTGATGAAGCTCGGAGTTCTTTGCAAGGAAACGCACGAACACGTAATCAGATTTGCTCCCCCGCTTGTAATAACAAAGGAAGAAATTGACTGGGCAGTTGAGCAGGTGAGAAAAGTTCTGGAAAATTAAAATTTATTTTTTTCAGGGAGCCCCGTTTAACGTGGCTCCCTTTTTTTATTTTTAATATTTTTATTATGTTTAATAATAAAAAGAAGGCTGCAGGAATCATTATTTTTGTAATTGGTTTTGTAATGATACTCACAAGCGCTTTGAATTATATTTTCAAATGGGAAATGGCAACCACTCCTTACACAGCAATTGGTATTATTAATATTGCGATAGGGACGGGAATAATAAAAAAAGCAAACCAGGGCGAATAATTTTTTCACTCAATTCATCTGCCACAGAAAATAATTCAGCGCCGAAGCAAAGCTAACCCAGAGGAGGTACGGTAATAAAAGCAAGGAAGCCGTCTTCGATACTTTATAGAAGAAAATAATACACATCAGTATTGCCAGCCAGAGGAAGATTATTTCCAGAAAAGCGAAGCCGGGTGATTTAAGCCCGAAGAATATGATTGACCAGAGTGCATTCAGGATAAGCTGAAAAATGAAAACGGAAAAAAGGAATCCGAAACCAGGCACATCTTTTTTTATCCATATGAGATAAAACGAAATTCCCATCATAACATAAAGAGTAATCCAAACAGGTCCGAAAATCCAGTTCGGAGGATTAATCGCAGGCTTGTTAAGCGCCGCATACCAGGCCGGGATGCTTTTTATCGTGAAAAGGGAACCGATGATTCCTGCGATTTGCGGAAGCGCGAGGCTGACTATTAATTTAATCCATTTCATTTTATCTGAATTATTTATTAATAAATTTATATCCTTTCTTGTGAAGATTGTAGTGCTCAATAACTTCTTCGAGCATATTTTTTCTTACGACAAGAATAATATTTGAGTTGTTTGAATCTTCATTCAGTATTCTGCTGACCATGGGATCGAGTGCCTTGCATTCGAGTTCGAGTGGACCGATTTCGTCAATTATGAGCCACCCAGGATTTTGTTTATATGCACTATAAAGTTCATTCATACCCCATTCAAAAACTGAGTCAAGAAATTTATAATTGCACTTAAGAGTCAACGCGGGATAAGGCACACCTCCGAGATATTCGAGGAGTTTTGTTTCGCCGCTTTTTATTCTCACAAGGTTGCGGTAACCATCGATTTCGGGAGCAATGATTCCATCGCAGTTTGAATTTTCATCGATAAATTTTTGCAGGCGGGTTGTTTTGCCGCTTTTGATTTCTCCTGTAAGAATATATATGCTGTTCATTTTTTTTCGGGTTCGACAGTTAATAAATTAAAAAGCACGAGAGAGAAAAATCTGTGTATTCTTTTTATTCCCTTGCTTGCGGAGGTTTCGCGCCAGCAGAATTTTACTACGCTTTTGAACAGCGGCAGTGAGCCGACAACATTTTCGATTTCCCCGGTATACTTGTTTTTTTTCTTTTCCATTATTTTTTTAAATCCCAGCATAAGCAGGGGGGAGGCGAACTTATACCATATAAGCATTAGCAGGATTCCGCGGACGAGCATAATTATAACGGAGTTTTGCTTTACTCCCGACAGTTCGGGATAATAATACGAGAAGGCAAAAACAGTTACAGTAACCGCGAAGAAAAATATTCCGCTTGGTTTAAACCACCAGCGTTTATGTTTTGATTTTTTTGTTTTTTTGATACTTTCTTCGGTGAATGATTTTACATCGAAGAGATTTCTGCCGTAAGAATGAAGGAGCGAATCAGCTCTTTTCGCAAGCCTTGCGGCATAAATGCCGCCGAGTAAACCAAAGAGCACGTGAACGGAGGAATAAACAAGTATGAGCCCTTTGCTTATTGCGATGCCGGAGTTTATGAGTCCGAAAAATTCTTTAAAGACTATAACGGCAAACTGGTCAATGGAATCCCACAGGTTCTGTCCGAATATTATAGTAAGAAAAACGACTTTCTGAACGGATGAAAAAAACGATACGATAATTCCGAGCAATACGGAAGAAACGGATGGAAATTTTCTGTTAAGGAAGAGCAGTTCGCCAAGAATTCCCTGAAGAGAAACCGCAAGGTAAGCAGTAAGCGGAGTATAAGGACTTATAACGCCTTTAACAATCAGGACTATGAGTGTGGCTTTCAGAATCGAGCCGTTTTTTCCGGAAAACTTAGAAATGAGCGACATCAAAATGACGGCTACGCTTCCGAGCATAAGACCCGTGAGCGGAATTTTTGCCATATGAAGGAATCCGCCGAGGAAGCCTTCGCTCAGCGCCCAGAGTGCGGTGAGGCGGGCAACAGTATCGGAGTTATTTGTATTATTTTTATTTTCCAAATTATGTCAAATTAAATAAAAGCATAAGTATTTTCAATTGTATTAGATGAATTGTTATTTTAATGAGAATTAAACGCAAAGAGTGGATTTATCAGATAAAAAAAACAGCAGTAGATCTTTACTGCTGTTTTCCTTTTATTATGTTACCGGACCTCTCCACACACCGGCTGAGCCGGTTATCCGGTAATTTCTCTTCCATATTTTGTTCCCGAACCATTTTGCTAATCGGGATTTCTAATTAAATAACTGTCGTTATTTAATTATCAACATTTTTTTGGTCAGGGTTTGCGATTTCCCGTTCATATCTGCAATGAGCCTGTAGAAATACACTCCGCTGGAAAGCATACCCGAGGAGATTTCCACGGTATAGTATCCGGCTTTGTGTTCAGAGCTGACAGGCCTGAGCAATTCTTTTCCGAGGATATCATAAATAATCATAGTGACTTTTCCGTTTAGCGGTAGTGAATAATCTATCTTAGTCGAAGGGTTGAACGGGTTAGGATAGTTCTGTCCCAGTTCAAATTTTTCCGGAGTTTCGACTTCGACGAGTGTGTTCAGGTTATGGTACGTGAAATTTCCGTTGTTATCGATCTGTTTCAGTCTGTAGCTGTATTTCCCCGCAGAAAGATTTTTATCTTCGAACGAGTAAGCGGTCTGAGTATTTACCGTTCCGTTTCCTTTTACAAAACCTGCAGTTGACCAGTTTTCATTTTCCGAAGCTGAGCGCTGGATTTCGAAACCCGCGTTATTAAGTTCTGTTGCAGTAATCCAGTTTAGTTTTACATTTTGCTTTGAAACGTATGCACTGAACGATGTCATATTTACGGGCATAGCGCTGAGTTCGCCTCCGGTGAAGGTTGAGAAGCTTGAGATGCCGACGGCATCGAGTTTATGGTTTGTATAGTCAGTCTGTCCGAGGAGTTCCCAGAAGACGCCCGAGTATTTTCCGACATAGATATTCGATTCTGTTCCAACTACATCGGACACAGCATACAGGAATGAAGCATCGCAGGTAAATCCCGTGATTCCAGTTTGCGTGACAGTCCAGTTTCTATTAAGATAATCCGTAACGCTGGTATTCGATGTGTGTTTTGAAGCGGATACATTCACTCCGACTTTAGCGGAGCTGAAAGAGCCCGAAGTAAAATTAAGTATAGCCGGTGAATAAACCGCAGATGCACCGTTGTTTCCGACCGGGAAAGTAAATGAACCTGTTCCGCTGAATGATTTTATAAGCTGTCCTGTTCCGGTAGCATCAATCATATTTGCAGATGAAAGCGTACCCGAAATGATGGCGGAATTTCCAAGCGTAAGATTATTTGAGCCGAGAGAAAGAACGCCGCCTGTAAGGGTTAAAGTGCCATTCAAGGTTGCCGCTGAGCCGAGTGAAACGTAATTATACGTTCCCGAGGAAATATTAACCGTAAGATTGTTAAATGTTTCGCTGCCGGCGGTGAACTTCAGCGAGCCGGTATTTACTGTTCCGTTTCCGCTGATATTTATATTCGAATTCGGGCTGCAGGTAAGTGTTCCTGTACCTGAGCCGATAACCCCTTTTCCGTTTGTATAAAACGAAAACGTATTATTATTAAGTGTAAGATTTCCGGAGGTCAGCGTGTAACCGCCACCGCTTGCATTACCGACTGTCAGGTTGCTTGTTCCTCCTGTATTTGAGAGGACAACACCGTTAGAATTTGTAACGGTGAGTCTGAACAGTGAAAAATCGTTGTTATTCCCTGTAAGGGTTTGGCCATTAGCTCCGTTGCAGACGAGCGTAAATCCGCTGGCCGCGAGACCAAAGGTGGTACCGTTTAATAAAGTGAAGTTTCCCGCAAGGTTTACCGTGGAAAAAGGTGATGCGCTGTTTCCTGAGAATCCCGTAACATTATCTACTTTTAAATCTCCTGCAATTGTAGTTGTATTACCTGCGAATGTTTTCGTTCCTCCTGTAAGCGTGAGGTTTCCGTATGTCATTAAAGGTATAACGAATGTACCTGTCTGTGCGTAGTTTACAGTGCTTCCGGAATTGACAGTGCCGTATGTATGCGCTATGGTTGAATTCTGAAGTGTAAGAGTTCCTCTTGATGCCAGGTCAATAGTTCCTGTTAAAGTATTTGCAGAAGAAATGATTAATTCCGTTGGGTCGGTAGAGTTGCCGAGAATAATTTTCGAATTTGTACCCGAAACTTCCCAATCTGAAGATAATGTGACCTGACTTGTATTAGTAACTATAAAAATCTGAAAATCAGAAATAAAATCTGACGGAGAATAGCCGGAACCTGACGGGTCGGTACCCCAGTTTCCGGGTGAAGTAAGGTCTCCGCTTCCCGCATAATAGTAATAACCGTAAGAGCCGCCGCTGACGGTAACATTTTGTGTTGTAGCGCCGGTGCTTATGTGGGTAATATTTCCGCTATGCAATCCTGAAGTAACAGGGTTATACCTGACATAGATAGTTGTAGAAGAAACCGTTCCACCTGACGGGGTAATCGAAATAGAGCCTGTGCTTCCTGTCCAGGAGTAATTGTCCGGTGAGATTTCAAAAGGAGCCGGCGGAGTAATGACAATATTATCAGTTAAGTTAGTACCGGAAACCGTATATGACTGTGAAGCAGAAGGTGTACCTGTATTGGTAGTGAAAGAGGTCAATGAACTATTTACTACAATATTCGGCAGAGCAGACGAAGTGCCGGTCACAGCTATATTGTCCAGGCTGATTTTCGGTCTTGAGCCTGTAGTGCCACCGGAACCGTTTTTTATATAGAATCTAATAACCGCAGTGCTGAGATTATTGAAAGCTGCGGGCAGAGTAATATTTGTAAGTGAACCGCTTGAAGCGACATTATTAGTAACACTTACAGATGAGCCAGCAAGGTCAACAAAAGTGCCTCCTGCTCCGGTGTTGGTCTGTATTGTAAAAGTTGAAATCCTGTTTCCTGTTGAATTAAACACGCAGGCCCAATCCAGAGAGATAGTTCCTGCATTTCTCCCCGAAAAATTAAGATACAGGTCGAACGCAGCAGCATTTGAATTATCCGTAGAGCCGGTAGCAAGAAGGACGATATTTAAGGTTCCTTTCTGCACACCGCCTGAAGTACTTGTGCTAAACACGGTTGTCTGAGTAGGCAGCGGATATGTTCCTGCTGTAACTTTTCCGTAGCAGCTTGCACCGGTACCCGAAGCAAAGTTTGCGCCCCAGCTTGCAATATCACCAAACTGTTCGAGGTAATTTCCCGATGACATAAGATAGGGAGTCTGAGCAGAGGTGTTTAAATAAAATGAAGAGAAAAGAAACAAAAAAAGAATTAGAAGTTTTTTCATAATAAGTTTGAATCTAAAAAAGTTTTAAATAGTTATAACGATTGTTAAATCCTGTGAAATGCGTGTGTGAAATGCTGAAAAATAAAAGAGTTTTTTCGTTAAAGCACAAACAACTATTGCAGCCGCAGACTGCACAAGTCAAAACATTTTACAAAGATTTACCCCCATACAAAAATAAAGAAACCAAACATAAAAAGAGGTTAATTAATTGTAATTATTTTGTAAATAATTATTGTATTGAGTTTTAATTATTTTAGTTATTTGATATATTTTTACTAATGAATAAAACATTAAAATATTCAAAATTCCTTCTGGTAATTCTTTTGATTTCAGGATGCAGGACTGAAAAGCAAACAGGTAGTGCAACCGATACAACTAAATCAGGTAATATAGAATTAACCAAAGAAAGGGAAATGTTTTCCATTATCGGAGTAGGGGATATTATGCCGGGGAGCAATTATCCGGGTGCGGAGTCACTTCCGCCGTATGACGGGAAATATATTTTTGACGGGGTGCGAGAATACCTCAAGGATGCGGACGTGACCTGCGGAAACCTCGAGGGGACGTTGTTGGACAGGGGCGGGACTCCGAAGAAGTGCAGGGATTCATCGGGCAACTGCCACTCATTCAGGATTCCGACGAGATATGCAGGATACATGGCGGATGCGGGTTTTGATTTTCTGAGTCTTGCGAATAATCACAGCGGGGATATGGGCGGAGAAGGAAGAGAGAGCACTTATGAGACGCTGGAGAAATTTGAAATTGAATTTGCAGGTACGATTGAGTATCCGACTGCAGTGATGGAGAAGGACGGGGTGAAATACGGTTTTGCGGGGTTTGCTCCGAATACTGGCACGGTGAGCATTTTGAATTTAGATAAGGCAGCGGAGATAGTGGAGGATTTGAAAAAGAAATGCGATATTGTGATTGTGTTTTTTCACGGCGGAGCGGAGGGCTTATCTGCACAAAGAGTAACGGGACGGGACGAAATGTATCTTGGAGAGAAAAGAGGGAACGTTGTGGAGTTTTCTCACGCCGTGATAGATGCGGGAGCGGATGTGGTTTTCGGGAGCGGTCCGCACGTAACGCGCGCGATAGAGAAATACAAGGGAAGGATAATTGCATACAGTCTCGGGAATTTCTGCACTTACGGGAAATTCGGGCTGAACGGGCAAATGGGGTTAGCTCCGATATTAAAAGTATATGTGAATAAAAAAGGTGAATTTTTAGAAGGAGAGATAATTCCTGTGAAGCAGGTGCGAAGGGGGTTTCCTGTTTATGATGAGAGTAATGCGGTTGTAAATACGATAATTAATCTGACTGAGAAGGATTTTCCGGAGACGGGGCTGGAAATAAGGGAGGATGGAAGGATATTTTTAATGAGTAATAAAGACGTGAAACGTGAATCGTGAATAAGTGAAACGGGAAACGTCAATTGTGAATAAGGGCAAGAGGGAAGAACGGCAATAAAAGGAAAAGTGGACAGGGCCGGAATCGAACCGGCGACACACGGCTTTTCAGGCCGTTGCTCTACCAACTGAGCTACCTGTCCATATTGGAAATCATATAAATAATCTAAAGAACTATTTTCGGACTTTGAATTTACCGATTTTATAAAAATAATTCAACTTATTATTCAATACTTATTATTTTACTTCTTAAATATTCAGAAATAAAGCTATTAAATCATATTTATAATTTTGGTAATTTAATTTATGGAAAACAGGAAAATAAGAGTTTTTATAGAAAATATTAACAAATATGACAAATAAAATCGAATTTATTTTAAAGCAGGAAGATTTTGAAACAAAGAGGGATTACAGTTTTAGAGCTGTATATGTAGATTTGTTTGCACACAGGAAGGGGAAAAATTTTGTTTTTCCTCGGAGGGATTATTTCTTTTTTCACGATATTGACAAGCGGAAGATTGATTTGAATCTGGTTATCAGACTTCACCGGGAGGCAAGGGATTTTGTAAACAGTTTATACAAGATGCCGAAAGCGCTGAGGTTCACGGTGCCGAATATTGCTTCCGTATTTTATTCACAGGAATTCGTAACAGGGGATATAATTGAGTTTGCACAAAGGAACACGAGGAGTGTGATAGGAGGGGAAATTCAGCAGATATTCGCAATTGATTTCAAATCGGGAAGATTTTATTCTCAGGGCACAAACACAGTGAGAGTGATGGCAGAAGGGGCAAGCGTAAAAATGAAGTTCAATAAAATTGACCCACAGAACAGAGCGTTTTATATAGTGGAAAAAATCGTCAGACAAATTCAATAATATTAAATAAAAATAATAATATGAAAAGCTGTGTGAATTGCGGGGTTGAATCAACCGATAAATTCTGTCCAGCCTGCGGTCAGGAAATAAGCGTAAAGCGCCTTGAGGTAAAAACTATTATCAAGGATGTAACACACGGAATATTGCACTGGGAAAATTCGATATTAAATATGTTCAGACTGCTATTGGTATATCCCGGAACGACGGCAAAAAATTATGTGTCAGGAATACGCAAGTCATACATGAAGCCATTTTCATATTTTATTTTTTTACAAACAATTTTCGTAATTTTATTTCACTGGACAAGCGGGAAGTATTTCGCATTTATAAATTTATCTTTTACGCCTCAAAGCGCATTACACAGTGAATTTGCGCGCTATCAGCAGATTATAAATTCATACATAAATTATTTTAATTACTTTATGCCGCTTTTTTTTGCATTATATTTTTATTTGTTTTTCAAAAAGCAGCTTGGAATAAATTATGCGGAGAGCATTGCCTGCGCATTTTACTGGATAGGAACAACGCTTGTATTCGGGATTATTTTGATGTCCCTGTCATTTTTAGATGTGCGAATCAGAAACATCAGGATTGTAATAAACCTGATTTTTCTTACATTTGCAATTGTTCAGTATTCTAAAACATCAAATTTTAAAACTATATCAAAGTCCATTTTGGTAATTGTTTTAAGCTATATCACATTTATACTTTTCATAGGAGTTGTCTTAACTCAGATTATCGAGTAAAAATTTCAGTCCATAATTTTCAATTGCCATATTAAGAGCTATTTTTTCATAAATTAACATATTGATATTACAAAATATTAATGTTGTTTTAATTTCTTTTTAATAAAATTAATAATAATTAAGTTAAAAAGGGGAAACTGAATCCTCAAAAAGTCTCAAAATGAGTCGCCCCATTTTGTCGCCCGAGTCCATCTTTGAAACTACCCCACTCATTATGAGACACTATAAAAACCGTAATGTTTGCGTTTTAGATAAATTTTCAATTTTCTTTTTTGGCATTGTTTTTGTTTGACAATAGGTAACTGTATGACCATTGAAAATTTTAATAATTTAATTATAATCAAAATGAGAAACAAAAAACTTTACACAACCGCAGTATTTGCAATGATTCTGTATTTGGTTTTATGCTCAGTATCTTTTGCAAAGATAATTGGTGAGCCGCCGCAGTTTTCACCAATTTTATCGGAACCGCAGCACGGTTCGACAGAAGTATCATTAACACCTGACATTAAATGGGGTGAAGTATCGGGAGCCACATATTACAGGCTTGAAATATCAAAGTCTGCCGGGCCGTCCTGGGAGGTCGTATATGATGAGTTTATAAATGACACAAAAGTAACATTAACCGAGGCATTACTAAGGGTGAGCACGTTATACAGCTGGAGAGTAATGGCGTATAATGAATTCGGCGGGAGTCCGTGGTCAGATGAATTTATTTTTACAACCACGGAGCACAGTTTCATTTTAAGTTACGAAACAAATTCAAACGGAATTAAAGGCGGGCAGCCCGAATTAGCACCGGAGCTTTTACTGCCTGAAAACAATACAACATCGGTTATTTTGACTCCTGACCTTATCTGGGCAAATATGGAAGGCGTAACAGGTTACAGGTTAGAATTCAATGTATTGATAAAAAGCGGTCCGGCAGTGCTGATGGACACGCTTATAACGGATAACAAGTTCAGAATTCAGGAAGGATATCTCTCGCTTAACACGACATATTACTGGAGGGTCAGCGGTCACAATGAATACGGATATGGTCCCTGGTCGGAATACTATTCATTTACGACTACCGAGCACAGTTTAACGGGATCTTTCTATAAAATTCTGAAAGGAAATAAAGACAGGGCAGGTGAGCCGGAATATTCACCTGTTCTGATTTCCCCTGCAAACAATAACACAAACGTTCCTCTGGTTACAGATTTGATTTGGGATGCGGTTGAAATGGCGAATATGTACAGGTTGGTTATTGCAAAACTGCCTGAAAATGTAACTGTGCTTGATATTTATACCGAAGATCTTAAATTCAGGGTGCCTGAAGGAATACTTGACAACGAATGCTCATATACCTGGACTGTTTGCGGCGTCAACACGAACGGAAGCGGTCCATATGCAGAACCTTATACATTCTCTACAAAGGGGCACTCTCTTTTTGAGAGTGATGCAACGAGTGATACCAAGTTGCTGAACAATTACCCGAATCCGTTCAACCCTGTAACAAAAATCGGATTCACGATAGCAAAGAACACGTTTGTTAAGATAAAAGTATATGATTTGCTCGGAAGGGAAGTGAAAGTACTTGTTAACGGAATATTGAATGCAGGAACTCACGCAGTTGAATTTAATGCATCGAATCTTGCAAGCGGCATATATATCTACAAAATGGAAGCCGGCGAATTCAAGTCAGTCAAGAAGATGATGCTTATCAAATAGCAACAAATCAAATAAACAAAAAAATGTATAACCCTTAGGGTTATACATTTTTTTTTTGTTATATATAGATTTTATTTTGCCGTGTTTGTTTTTTTCGGGGTTTTGGTAATTTTAATATTTTCTTTCTTACGGTCGCAGTCGAGGCAGAAGTCAATTTCCACATTTTCATAGACGTAAACGTCATAGATATCCGCTTCATAAGAATAATAATCATCTTCCGCGAATACTTTAAAGTCATAAGTACCTTCCGCGACAATCATATCGAATGTCTCATTCGGGTAAATGAAATCACATATCATATTTTTACTCCAATATTCATCGTAATATCCTGCGGGCTTGTAATAGACTGAAGTTATATACTTGTCATATTCGGCATTATAAACGCTCACGTAATGGTTTCTCGGCGTTATCATATAGTCGCATCCGCCGAAGATGAATGCAAGTCCAAGAATTGCCAGCAAGTACTTATATTTTTTCATAACCGCTCCTTTTATTTTCTATTTTTTATACCCCCCAAGGGGGTAAAAAGTTTCAATAAAAATAAAAAAGGCAGAATTAAATAGCAATACATTCTGCCTAATAAAAAACGTTGTTTTTTTATTAAAAATCAGTCTGTGTGATAAAACTGAAGGATTTTTGAGCTTTTTTCATACAGGTGGAATCTTCCGTTATCCACTTTATATTCAAGTGTTTTTCCTGCGATTGCATTAATAAATTCGATTTCTAGTCCCATCCTGTCGCAGGCCATTTTAGTCATATTCAAATTTTTAGAAAATACAATTTTTCGTCCTTTGATTTCAATTTTTCCCAGGAAGGTATTACAGCCGGCATTACCGTATATTCTGCTGTCCCTGACTTTCAATTCCATATAAGGTCTGGTTTGATAGTCAGTTTTAGAAAACTGTTTGTCTTTAATTTTATCCAGCACCCAGATATCATCGAGGCGGTAATCAAAGGTAAACTGGCCGCAGCCATTGTATTGGGTAATTTTTCCGGTTGCTATTTCTTTGACATCAGCAGTTACGGTATAAGGATAGATATTATCCGACATACCGTCTCCGCATTCTGATTTTTTAATTGCAACTTTAATGGAATATTTATCTGATGAGGCGGAGTAGGAGAATTCATCTTTTCCTGTTTCCTGATATTCGGGTATTCCCGTTGTAAATTTAACTTGATTACCCATAATATCGAAGGATATATCCCTTCCTTCGCTTATTTTGACATCCCAGAACGGCTCGGTGCCAAAGCAGGTGAAGTCATAGCCGTCTATAAAGTCTTTATTTTCCTGAGAAAAGAGTACTACCGAAAACAGCATTGAACAAACAATTAATAACTTTTTCATAAAATAAAATTTTCTTAAATATACAAAAAACCGGTGAGTAATTCCATTACACACCGGTTAAATTATTAATTCAACGAGTCTTACTTTAATAAAACCATTTTTTTAGTTGAAGAGAAAGTCGAGCTGCCGGATTTAAAATAAAATTTATAAAAATAAACACCTGCGGGAAGGGAATTGCCTTCAAATTTAGCGGAGTAATATCCGGCTTCTCTATATTTTTTATTAATCAAATGACTGATTTCTTTTCCTGTTATATCATAGATTATGATATCGACTATACCTTTGTCAGGAACAGAGTATTCTATTTTAGTTTCGGGATTAAAAGGATTAGGGTAATTTTGTTTTAATTCAAAGTGTTTTGGTTGAGATAAGACAACATCAGAGTTCAGGTAATAATATTTAAAATTACCATTTAAATCGATTTGTTTCAGGCGGTATTTATAAATGCCGGGTTGCAAAAAATTATCAAAATATTTGTAAGAATATCCGCATTGTTCACTGCCCATTGCTTTAACAAAACCGACAAATTGCCAGGGCTGATTATTAATCATTCTTTGGACTTCAAAACCGGAGTTATTTATTTCTGATGAAGTTATCCAGTTTAGTTCAATATTATTTTCAATAATATTAGAGTAAAAAGTTTTAATTTCTACAGGCATTGGGCTGTTTTCGTCTTCGCCGAGTGCAAATTCATAACTTGCCGTAACATTATTAAGCGTAAAAGTACTTTGAGAAAAATTTAATGAAGCTGAAGCGGTAACGTCTATCCACGCCGTATCATCTCGTGTACGTCTTAATAATCTTACATTTGAGCTGAGTCCTCCTATCGCAGAAAAATCAAAAACCAGGTTTGTCGTAACAGTACCCCATTTCTGAATTCCCCACACAATATTTGAGCGTTTATTTACAACTCCGGGAAAAGTTTCGCCAGTTGTAACAGGGTCGCCGGTAGTTGTTCCCCATTGGTAGAGAGCAATATTATTTGCATCGTTTGGAGTTGTAGTTATCGTACCTGTGATATTGCCTCCCGCGGGACCTACTGTAGTCGGAGTTTGGGTTTTGATATAGTTCCAGTTATTGCACAAAGGTGCTGTTGAATTCGACCATTGTTCTACAGCATTAACATCTTTAACGGCAAAGTAAGTCATATTGGGAGGATTAGTGCCGGGAATATCAGAAATAGGATCATATGCTGAATTACTGTTTACCCATGTATCAAGTGTTAGTTGATTTGTAAATAAATTTGAAACAATTGTCCTGTCGACATTGACTCCGAAACCTCTACCAGCAACAGTAACGAGTGTTTTTCCTACCCAAACATTATCAGCCCAGGTTTTTTCTCCATCCTGAATTATTTTTAAGTTTCTATCAAAGCCTGTATTTGAACCGACTGTACCGTGAACATCTACTATTGCAGAATAATAAGTAGCGTTTATAATTCCGCTATTTGCACTATCAATTACTCCAATGCCTGATGTTTGGTCGAAAGTATAATATCTTACGAGATTTGTATTAACGATTGTGCTTTTAGAATACATTTGTTGTCTAATCTGGTCGGTAGTGAGAGCTGTACCCCAGTAAATTCTTAAATCGTCTATATATCCCGAAAGAAATCTGTATGAAGAAGGCATTCTGCCGATATTAAGCATATATTTTGTCGGGTCAACATTTCTTATATTACCTGATGTGGCATCCGAAGTGGATTCAAGAACACCATTTACATACAATCTCATTCTTGGCGAATTGCTCCCGTCGTAAACAGCGCAAACGAAGTACCATTTATTCAGAGAAGGATTTGTTGTTGAGAAAATATATTGTCTTGAGTTACTGTAAACAGCCCATTCAAAGCGTGTATCGTCAGAGTTATGTTGCAGCCAAAACTGTCCGTTATCACGTGCTGCATGATTATCAAGCGTAGCTATAGTTGCCCATTTGTATCCGCCTTCGTGCAGGTCGGTACCGTTTTTGTAAATTTCTTTAACCCATGCGCAAACGGTAATTTTATCTGTAACCGGAAATTGAGGAATTCCGCAATCAACATAGTCTCCGGAATATAACCAGTTAGTATTATCGAGAAATAAAGATTTATTCCCATCCTGGGAATATAAATATTTATTAATTATCAGCGTGAATACAATAGTTATTAATAAAATGGCACAATAATTCTTTTTCATTTTTTTGTTTTTTACTTTGTATAATATATTACAATTCTTATGCCTGTTATTATATGCTAAATACATTAAAATAAAGGATTTTTGAAAGGAAAACGAATATAAAAACGGGAAACACTCTCAATATGAGACTAAAAATCCGGTTTTAATACTTGAGGCTAATTCGATTATTCGTTTTTTTGTTTTTCGAAACAAATTGATTAGGTATTTATTTTGTATTAATTTTTATTAAATTTCTTAATAAATTCTATTCAACAAATCACAAAAGTTATGGGACAAAAAGGGCGTGAAATAGTTAAGATGAACGTGGATGAACTTCTCACGTTATTAAACAAAGCGCTTGCCGATGAATGGCTTGCGTATTACCAGTACTGGATAGGGGCGAAGGTGGTAAAAGGTCCTATGAAGGATGCCGTAATTGCGGAACTAACGCTTCACGCAACAGAGGAATTGAGCCACGCCGAATTAATCAGCACGAGAATAATTCAGCTTGGCGGTACGCCGGTGCTAAGTCCGGACGAGTGGACTAAGATTTCCAACTGCGCTTATGATGCACCCGTAAATCCTTATGTGGAGGTTGTTCTGGAGCAGAACATCAAGGGTGAGCAATGCGCGATTAAAACTTACAGTGAACTGCTTGATATTACAAGGGAGGGCGATCCTGTTACGTATAATATTATACTGACGATTCTTTCGCAAGAAGTGGAGCACGAGGAAGATTTAAGTTCGCTGAAGGAAGACCTCGAACTGATGTTGAGCAGGGGAAAGTAAATTCACAGCAGAAATTTTTTTGGGCGGAAATATTATATATTTCCGCCTTTTTTATTTTTAATTAAACCCAAAGCTAATCAGTTTTGTCTAAAAGTTAAGTAAAAAATAAAAACATGAGAAAAACCAAATTTGCAGCCGTATTATTAATATTTGCTATGGTTCTTTTGAGCGGGGCTGTATATTCCCAGGATGAGAAAACCGAATCCGGAAAATACAAAAACACGCCCGAAGAGCAGGCAAAGATTATCACGGACAAGCTTAACAAGCATCTGGACCTAACGCCGGAGCAATACGACAAAGTAAAAAAGCTCTACACCGACAACATAAAATACAAAAGGGAATTAAAGGATAAGGATTTAATTTCCAAAAGCGAAGTCAAATCAAAGCAAAAGGAATTCCGCGAAGGAATCAAGAGCACCCTGACCGACAAGCAGAAGGACAAGATGAAAAAGATGATGAAGAAAAAGCACGGGATGAAGAAGAAGAAACATCCCAGGAGATAATAGTAATTAATTAATAAGGAACAAAAAAACAGTTCCGCTCTTTCGGGCGGAACTGTTTTTATATTATTCAAATAAATACAAAATTATTTTATCAACATCATCTTCTTTACTTCGCTGTAATTTTGTGAGGTGATTTTATAAAAATACATTCCGGAAGATAAATTACTTCCATTAAATTCTACAAGGTAAGAGCCCGCAGTTTTGTATTCGTTTAATAGAGCTTTTACAATCTGCCCTAATGAATTATATACGGTAATATTAACATTTCCAGCTTTCGGTAATGCATAAACTATTTTTGTAACGGGGTTAAAAGGATTTGGGAAATTTGTAACCGAATAATTTTGAGGTAATATCGCTGTATTTTTTCCTTTACCCGGATTGTCACCATTTCCATCTTCCTGACAGCCAATGCAAGATGGTATTCCTACAGAATATCCAAGCTGATTAGAATTAATTGAAGCATAATTTGAATTATCGACAGAGTTTACATAGTAGAAACAATTATGATAAGTATTATCTTCGTCCCCTCCACCGTAAATATATTCGCTATAGTCTATATAATAATCTGAAGTATAATTATCCGCTATTTTTACATATCCGCTCCAACCGTTTTTATATTTCCAAATCTGGAAATGATTGAAATCTCTGTCTCCTTTTTTGTAAATATTGATTTTAGGTCTGTATACGCTTCCATCCGGATATAATCCGGCTGTTATTTGCGGTGGTGCTGGCGCGGGGTCTGCCGTTACCGGAGGTATTACAAAAATATTATATGTGCCATTATTATAAACATCTGTATAACTGCTCGAAGCGACAAGTGATATTCCACCTGTATTGTACAGGTCAACAGCTTTAATATTTTTGATAGAATGCCCGGAGTAAGACGCGGTGAAGGTTTGTGTCGGGGTTTGAGGAGTATTAAAAAGATATTTGCTTAAATAAACATTTGTTACGCCTTCGTATCCCATTAATATTATTTCGTTTCCTCCGTCTTTATCAAGATCTGCTGTTGCAATCAGGCATTGACTGCCTAAGCTGCTGCTTGTAACGTCCCAGGAAGGAAATGGATTAATAAAACCTCCGTGCCCGTTCATATATGCCTGTGCTTTATAATTCGGATATGAACCGCCGCATACCAGAATATCACTATACCCGTCTCCATTTACATCGGAAACATCTATATCAGATATTGTGTATCCTACGTTTACGCTGTAATATGGTGAGGCATCGAATCCGTTGCTGTTGTTATTTCTATAAACTGTGATCGTAGAACCGGAATAAACTATTATTTCATCCCTGTCAAGAGGATAATATTGTGCGAGCCTGTCATTTTTATCTGTTAATTGTTTTAATTTTACTTTGGTTCCGCTGAAAGAGAAAGGATAATAATTAGGATCCAAATTTCCATTTCCCAAATTTCTATAAATAAATGAATTACTTCCATTTGATACAATTAAATCTTCTCTTGTATCCCATAAATCAAAACACCCTGCATCATAAGAATTACCAAAACTGCTACCGCTGGCACTTATTCCTTCAAATAAAGTGCTCGATATGGCGTTATTAATATTCTGGTGAACCCTAATCCCTGTTCTACTCACAAGCACAGCATCTTTTTTATCGGAGTTATCTCTTAGTTTCATAAAAACCGGACCCACTATTTTTTGTGTTTCGTTTAAATCATAAACTATGTTAGTAGAATAAAACTGATTACTGTTTCCAAAGTTTCCGCTTCCATTGTTTTGATTCCAGTAGCTTAATTCCTGATAGTAACCAAGCGATATTTGAAAAGGTTGTAAATGCACAGTCGTGGATACATCGAGGCGATTTGTCGATATTTCAGAAAAATCAAAGTTAGCAGTCCCGGAAGCACAGTTACCCAAAGGAACACTTAAAATATAAGTCTTTCCTGATGGGTTAAAATAATTCGTTAAGTCCTGTGATATTCCGTTATTATATATTATAAACGCAATAAGTAGCGTTACTAAAACTAACGTTTTTTTCATAGTGATTTTTATTTAAATTTTTAATTTTGTTATTTAGTTGTAAATTAAAACCTAAAGAGCTTACACCTTAAAATGCAAAAGGTGTAGTCTCTACACTAAAATGTATTTTATTTTCGAAAAAAATGCTTCCAACGGCTGATTTAATCGAAAAAACGGTGTTAAGCTCTTTATTAAAAAACCTATATTTACTTATCTTTAATTATTTCTATATTGATTTCTTTTATATAGCTTTAAACTTTTAACTTTATAACCTTTAACTTTTAACTTATTATGGTGGTATATTCATTTTCTCCCCCTTTCTAATTGTTTAATCATCAACCCGCCACAGCGGGTTTCGATTAAATGACTGCCTCGTCATTTAATCATCAACATTTTTTTTGTATCTATTCTTTTATCATCTGCAAATAACGAGTAAAAATAAACTCCTGAGGATAAGTTATTTGCATTGAAATTTACTTCATATGTACCCGCTTTCTGAAATTTGTTTACTAAAATTCCAACTTCTTTTCCAAGTATATCAAATATCTTTAATTTAATAAATTTGTTATTTGTTATCTGATATTTGATATTTGTCGAAGAATTAAACGGGTTAGGATAATTCTGGTATAGCTTATAGTCTTTTGGTACTTCGGAACTGATATTGTGTATGCCTATTGTTCCGACCTGCTCCATTGACATCAGACCCAGATAATAATTTCCCGAAGATAAATACCAACCAAACGGAGTAATTATATTCTGTTTACCGTCGTTATCCATATCGTATAATTTTGCTCCGATAAACCCTAAAGAATCCTTATTCATATTTGTAGTTTGGTTAAATGTGAATACTCCATTTCTTGAATAAGTATACAGACAAAGAAATTCAATTGGTCCCGGTTTAGAAGCTACTGTCGGAAACAAAACCGAATAGATATTATCGATGCTACCTGTATCGATACCCATATTAGGCATAGCCACAACACTGGTGCTGTCAAACCAAACGGTAATAAATTGATTTTGCCCGGGTGAGCCGGTGTGCTTAACCGTACCTATCGAGCCGGAATGATTGCCTATTCCGCAAACCGTAATCTCTTTATACCCATCGTTATCAAGGTCTTTGCTTACGATATAGCCTCCCGATATTGGCGCATTGGGAATGATTTCTTTATGCTCGTAACCTAAATTTGAACTGACCCCCGTGGAATCGAAATAAGTTATGTAATCAGTATCCCATTGCGTATCGCCAAGCACAACCTCTTCTTTTCCGTCTTTATCTATATCACATCCTGCGATTGAATAGCAAAACCAGTTTGCTTTGGGCCACGCATTTTTAAAATATAGTTCAAAACTATAGTAGTTAGGATATTTTTGAATGAACCTGTATTTTTGAATTTCAGTAGATTCCCAACCGCCACCCCAATCCGAAAATACTATCCACATACCGGGTCCTGTGTAACCGCTCATCTTAACCGAGTCACTATAGTCAATACTCATTGGAAGTTTTTGATTTAAAAATGTTCCCATTTTAAATTTGTATTTTCCGTCTCCCGTACACTCGTATAAACCAAGATTAAGTTCACCTATAAAATTTCTATTCCAGGCAAAAAACTCTTTATTGCCGTCTTTATCAAAATCCATCATAGGAAAATCTATATTATATCCTCCGTTTGCAAAAGTTGTGTCCCATTCTATCCTGTACTGATATTGGTTAATGCATTCGAAAACCACCATATGTGTAGGGAAAGGCTGTCCGCTCATTGGCCAGAATGTATATACGGCTTCGACCTTGCCGTCTCTGTCAAAGTCTCCGACTTCAACCCAGGGTGAAGGACCTCCGTTTCTTTCGCTTCTCCACTGCTCCACCCAGTTTAGTCCGTAGAGGAATGCTTTTGCATCACAAAAAAAATCTCTTTCGGGAGATTTAGAGTTTGCTTTTTCCTCTCCAAGCAGGATTTCCCTGTCTTTGATGAGCTTTTCTGTCCCGTCTGCGTAATAAAGCTTAATGCCGTTTCTTTGATTGGGATTTTCTTTCAGATCAGAGGGTTTTACTTTTTCAATACGCAGGAGTTTTTTATTGTCCGCTGCATCTATTTTTCTGTACTCTGACATAGAGCCGTTTCCTTCGTTTCTGTAAATAACAATACTGTTTTTCGATTTATATAAAACTGCAACATCTTCGAGGTAATCTTCGAAGTTAAACATACCGATAACAATGGTGTCGGCTTGTGTTTTGGTAATTGCAGACCTATCGATACGGCCGTGAGTTAATTTTAACCCAAAGTCTTTGGGTATCATTGATTTTTGTGCGCTTATCGGAGAGATAAGTAAAGCTAAAAAGAATAAAATTAGAAATGAATATTTTTTTTGTAATATCAAACATTACCCCCATTAAATAATTCAATATTAAATATGATATTATACTCATAATTTAATTTATGCGTTATTTATTGTCAACCGATAAATAAAGAATTAATATTAAACTATATTTGCTATAGTCTGCATACTAAAAAAAACAGTTCCGCTCTTTCGGGCGGAACTGTATTTTATTTCAGGTGTTAATTAACTATCAAAAACCTAAGGACAGATTAAGTCTGAATGCTCTTTTCATACCCGGGATTACACCGAACCTGTCTGCCGAAGCTAGATATTCGGTATCGAATATGTTAAGAATCTGGCCGGTGATTGTTCCTCTGAGAGGAAGCTGTTTTCCGAAATTAAAATTATATCCGAGGTTAAGGTCGAACAGAATCCTTGTCGGAAGCTGGTTATCGAATTCACTCTGGAACAATTCTCTTCCTTTGCTGTCGAATCCAATCCAGTTACCATTGACAGCTGTATAGGAGCCGCCGTCGAGAATATAATCTTTTCCGAAGAAGCTTGCATCGAAGGAGCCGAACACACCGTAATTATCATATGTCAGGCTGAGACTTGACATAAACTGCGGACCGCTTGCAACGGGTGTGCCTTCGAGTTCGCTGAAGTACAGTGTATCGACATTTCCGTTTTGATTAAGAGCGCCTGCATTAAATGCTCTTAGTTTACCGGTAATCGGGTCTTTGAGCACGCTTTCGAGTACAGACTGCCAGGTATTATCCATAAAGGAAACGGCACCTTTTATTCCGAAGCCTTTCCAGGGGAGGATTTTATTGAACGAATATCCGAGTTCGAGTTCCACGCCCATATGTCTTGAAGTACCAATTAATTCGGTTCTGAAACCGTTTCTGTCGTAACCTGGTTCACCTGCTTTTGACTGGTCCTGGACGCTGGCGGATTTATTATCCCACAGCATATAGTAGCCGTTCAGTTTGGAGGTAAAGAGTTCGGAATTCCATCCGAGGCCGAGTTCGAACTGATTGGATTTTTCGTCTTCGGCATCGAGGTTGATTCTGCCCTGGTTGTAATAGACACCGAGGTCAACAAATCTTTCGACGTGTGAGAAGTTTGCAAAGATATTCAGGTTTTGAGTTGCATTATAGTTCAATCCGACTTTCGGCTGGAAGAATCCGCGTGAGCGGTCTGCCCTTACGAGGTCGAACTGATACCATCTGCTGTCTGTACCTTTCATATAGAATTTATCTCCAACGGGTCCTTCGTTCTGGAGGTTAAGCGCGCTGGCTTCGGCGACAGTGAGTTTCTGGCCGATTGCATTTTCGCTTGGCATATTTTCTGTGAGTTTGTATTTATACCATACATACTGAAGAGAACCCATAATGTTCAATTTGTCAATTACATAATTTCCCTGAGCGAAGATAGTCATCTGCGGAGTTTCGCCGAGGTAATTTCTATACTGAGACCTATATGTCGGGTCGTTATCTGATTTCCATCCGAATATATCGGGACCCCAGTCATAGTCGGGTCCGTTTATATCGCCCTGATAAACCTGTCTGCTGAATGTTGCACCGGTTACTTTTCCTGCCGTGTCTCTCAAGGCATATCTTTGATATATTTTTGTAGATGTAGTAGCTGTTTTACCGAACATATTTGTAAAATATCCAGGATGGTCTGCAGTCCAGTATCTGAATTCAGCACCGCCGGTAACTCTTAAGTTTTTATTCAAACTTCTTTCATAACTTGCGAGTATACCGGTCTGGTTATGAATCGAGTAGCTGTTTCTCTGATAACCTGTTTTTGAATAGACTGTATCGAAAACGCCGAAGCTGTTGATATACCCTTCGGGTCCGTATTTATTAGTGGTCAGGGTATCGATTCTGATTCCGTTTAACCCCAATCCGTTTTTCCATCCCCATACTGTACCTGCGGAGTTAATGCTCGAGCCGCCGCCTCTACCTGCTGACCAGAAACCTGTAGCTCGGAAAGTTGAGTTATCGGGCAGGTTATATGTCCAGTGAAGTTCAACCTGAGGCTTATGGAACATATTGTGAGAGAGGTTCACGAAGTTATCGTCGGCAAGTTCCCTCACGCCGTCGGAGATGCTTCTGTACTGGCTGTTAAAATCAGGGCTTGCATTATATTTTGCATCCCACTGGTTTGCAATATCCCTTGTAATGAAGGGAGCGGAGTTTGCAGTGTATCCGAACTTCTTGAAATATCCGATATCATTGCTGAACGAATATCCGTGCGACTGCGGAGCACCGTGAAGCACGAGTTTCAGAGTCTGGCTTGCCGATGGAAGGAATGCAAGTGAGAGGTAATAGTTTAATCCTTCGTATCTTCCGCTTGTTCTGGAGCCTTCTCCAATTTTCCTTTCGATGTTAAGAGTTCCCGAGAATTTTCCGAGAAGACCGGAAGAAAGGGTAACACCATACATAGTATTTTTCGGGTCGCCGATATTTCCTTTTAGTCCAAGGAAGCGGGTGAGTCCGGGTGTTTCGGTCATAATGTTAAAAGAGCCGCCGAAGGAGCCTGAGCCATAGAGTGAGGAGCCGGCGCCTCTCTGAATCTGGATTGACTGGGCGTTTGCAGAAACCGAGCCCCAGTTTGACCAGTAGACAGAGTTTGATTCAGGGTCATTAGTCGGGATTCCGTTGATAAGTACCTGAACATAGTTCTGATTGAATCCGCGGATAAGGAGTTTTCCTTCGCCGTTTCCAACACCGTCTGTTGAATAGGCATAGAATCCGGGAACATTTCTCAAAAGAAGCGGAGCATCCTGACCCTGCATTCTTTTTTCGATAGTTTTCTGGTCGATGTCCGTGAATGCAACAGGGGTTTCCCTGTCGATAGCGCGGTTAATTTCGATTACTTCGGTAGTGATGTTTCCCGATTGCAAGGAAACATCGATTTTCAAATCACCGTTTACGGTAATTTCTTTTGAGTAAGTTGAATAGCCGATGAAATCCACTTTCAGGGTGTAGGTTCCTTTATTCACACCCTTAACAGTAAACTCACCTGATTTGCCGGAGATTGTTCCGTACCCGCCCGGGCTTAAGGCAACCGTAGCTCCGGTGATATACTCTTTGCCGTCGGGACCTGTAACCGTACCACTAACGGTATAGGTTTGAGAGAAAGCAAAAGAAGCAATCAGGGCAAAACAAAAAAGAAAGAGAAGCTTTTTTTTCATTGTTCCTCGTGTTTTAAATTAACAAAAAATATTAAAGAATATATTGCTAAAGATAAAAGCTGAATAACTCTAATTTAGAATTACAATGTTAAAAAAACTTAAACGAATTATAAATTAATTAAAACAAATCCGGGAAGTGGAAAAATAACCCGGAGTTCTCCCACAGGCTAAATTAAGTTAATAAATATTATTAAACAATTAAAAATTTTTGGAATAAAAAAAGCCCGCCAGAGGCGGGCTTAAAATTATCTCTGTTGTATTTTACTGCCAGTTTACGGTAAGGTAGCTTGAAGTGAGGGTGTTTGAATAGCAGTCGACAACGTCTACCCTGTAATATCCTGTTTCGTAGAACGTAACTTTTTTCCAGAACCAGGTCCAGCTTGATTGCATATCATCCTGAGTGATAGTAGTATTGTATATCATTTTACCGCGGCTGTTTTCTTTATAGATAACATAATCAACACTGTAGCAGCCGACTTCATAGGGTAACTTAACGAGGAGATAGAAATATCCGCCGCCGGAGGGGATATTGAATGTGCTGCTTGGTGTAATCGGTTTTCCTGCATCGGTTACGCCTTCACAGAAGTACAATGTCTGTGCTGAAGCAGTTTTTCCCATCAGGAAAAGCGCCATGAAAGCAAACAAAATAACTAATAAGGTTTTTTTCATAATGTGTTTTTTTAGGTTAATAATGATAATAAATAATTTATAACAATTAATTTTAAGAATCAAGTTCCACTAAACAATATAAACAATTAATAAATACATAAATATCTACTTTTTTATGTTAATCAAGCTGCAACTCAAAAATGCTGCAAAACGTATAAAAAGATAAAGTACAATTTTTTCTACTCACAGGGGAGGATTTTGTTCCCGGATAAAGCAGAAATAGATTTTTGAAAATCCGAAAAAAGGATATTTAAAGTTCCCCAAAAATTGATTTTTTCAGCAAATTTTGAAATATGAAAAGTAATTATGTTTTACTTTTAAATATAATAGTATATTTTTAAAGATAAACTAATAAATTGTTATGAAACAAATCAAATTCTTTACATTATTCTTTCTGTTATTTTTATCAACAACAGTTTTTGCCCAGGTATCTTACAATACTTTCGTGGCATCCATTATGAATCAGGTAAGCGCTGATTCGGTTTACAAGTTTGAAAGGCATCTTTGCGGTGATACGGTATGCATGATTGGAGGAAGCCCTTATACGATTTCGACAAGGCATTATGCACAGACGGGAAACATCAAAGCATCGCAGTACATTTACGAAAAGTTCTTAAGCTACGGCTTATCCCCGTGGTACCAGAATATCACTTCAACGGATATAAATGTTCTTGCGAAAAAAACCGGAACAAAATATCCCAACCAGTATGTAATCATATGCGCGCATTATGACGATATGCCTTCGGGCACTACTGCTCCCGGAGCAGATGATAATGCGTCGGGTACGGTATGCGTACTCGAGGCGGCGAGACTTCTTAAGAACGTAAATCTTCCATATACAATAATTTTTGCGGCGTGGGACGAGGAAGAAAGAGGTCTTTACGGAAGCACGGCATATGCAGACTCTGCATATAACAGAGGCGATTCTATAATAGCAGTCCTGAATTTTGATATGATAGCATACGACGGAAACAACGACGGAGCGCTCGATGTAAATACAAACACTGCCTCGATGCCGCTTGCAAATGAATATGCTCAGATAGTAAGTTTATACCAGCCGACACTGGTACCGCAGGTAACAACATCATTAAACGGCGGAAGTGACCACCAGCCATTCCAGCAAAAAGGTTACAAGGCAATACTTGCTATCGAGGACAATAGTGACTTTACCCCGTATTATCATACAGTAAACGATAATTATTTGTCTTTGAACAAGCCGTATTTTGTGAAGATGATAAAGGCGGGTATAGCGGCACTTGTAACGATTGCGGGAGATTATAAAATCACGATTAATCACACTCCGCTTTCGACGGGACCAAGCACTGCGCCCAGGATTGCAACGGCGGTTATTAAATCATCTTACAGGCTCGGAATGGGAAGCAACGTGCCGAGATTATATTATAAAGTCAACAACGGTTCATTTAATTATCTGACGCCATCCTACACCAATCTCGATACAGTGAAATTTACAATTCCCGGTCAGGTAATCGGAACAACGGTTAAGTATTACATTGCGGCACAGGATTCGGCGGGTTCGCTTGTTGCCACGCTGCCATCGGGCGGAAGCGGTGTTAACCCTCCCGGAACAACAGCTCCGACTACGACATTCGAATATCAGGTAGCAAACGTTAATATCATTAATATCGGAAACGGAACATCATCATCAAATTATCCTTTCACGACATACTGGATGGACGGCAGGACGCAGATGCTTTATCTTGCAAGCGAAATAAATGCCGACAATCCGAATGCAACGGGATACATTTCTAAATTAGGATTTAATGTAGTGAGCAATTCATCACAGGCAATGAGCGGGTTCACGGTAAAAATGCAGATAACCTCAGCAACCTCTCTTACGGGATGGGTAACATCGGGCTGGACAACCTGCTACAGCGGAACTTATACTGTTCCGGGAACGGGAATACAGTACATTGACATGCAGACACCGCTTCAGTATGCGGGCACAGGAAACCTGCTTGTAGAAGTCTGTTATGATAATTCAAGCTACACGAGCTATTCACCCGTTTATGCAACTTCGAATGCAGGAAAAACCTGGGGATATTATACTGATAACTCATCGGGCTGCACAATGACAAGCGGAGCGGCACAGACATTAAGGCCGAATATTTCTTTATACCTTACAACTTCAACAGGTACAAGCAATCAGACAGTTGGTCTTCCGACCAAGTTTGATATGAAGCAGAATTATCCGAATCCGTTCAATCCTGTAACGAAAATCAATTACGAAATTCCGAAAGCAAGTTTTGTAACACTGAAGGTTTTCGATATTCTCGGAAGGGAAGTAGCTTCGCTGGTAAACGGAAATATGGAAGCGGGATATTATGCATATGATTTCGATGCTTCTACACTTTCGAGCGGTGCATATATATACAAAATCACAGCCGGTACATTTGAAAAGACAATGAGAATGATGGTGATTAAATAGGAAAAACCACAATAAAATAATAAACCCTCATTTGAGGGATGAAATAAAAAAATCCTCTCTGACCGGGAGGATTTTTTTTATTTATATCTGTATATACTGTAAATTACTAACGGATTTATACCTCTTTTTTCAGTTGAAATATTTAATTTTTAAAATGCATATTCATTCTTTATTACATTTCTAAAAAACCGGTTAATATACTATATTAACAATATTATAAGCGATAATTTACCCTTACCGTTTTTTTTTTTTTTACAATTGAATAATTCGTTAATTACCGAATGTAGCTTGACATTTAAATAAAATGTCAATATTTTGCAATAAGAAACGCACCAAACAAAACAACATAAATTAATGGAATACGTTAATATTATTACTTTAATTAATAAATGAGAAAATTAATAATATTAATATTGTTTTCCTTTTTTACCATTTCCGCGAAAGCCCAGCCTATCACAGAATGGGTGCAAAGATATAATTCCCCGGGAAATTACAGTGACCGAGTCAATGATATGGCTGTTGACGGACAAGGGAATGTATATTTAACGGGACTTTCAAACGGGGATTTCCTTACAATTAAATATCTTTCATCAGGAACTCTA